>CAYVMC010000001.1:0-110540 GCA_964452495.1 uncultured Muribaculaceae bacterium
CTTTGAAGAAAAACTTTAATGTTTTGATGGAAAGTTTTACAAAAATTTACAAACCATTTTAAGATACTACTCACAAATTTTCTAATCCGCTTTTTTATGCTATATTGAGTGGGGGAGACTTTAAGAATTTGAAACGACCGGCTTTATTGTTAATACTGCTTTTTATTCCTTTTGTGCAGGCTGCTGAGTATACTGAAATTACGCTGCCGGCAGCAATTGAATATGCACAAACATACAGTCCCCGTCTAAAAGTTAAAGAAATGGATGTTTCGGCAGCAAAGAACAGAATAGAACAGGCTAATCAGCTTAAAAATCCGACAATAGGAGCTTTTGTAAATATTGGAAAAGCCGGCGAAAATGACCCTCAGTATCTCGGCGTTACTCAACTGATTGAACTTGCTAAGCGTCATCCGAGAAAAAAGTTTGCGGAGAGCGAATACAAGCTCTCGCAAGAAAATTTTAAACAGGCAAAATATGAATTAGGTATGGATGTGCGTGATGCCTATGTAGAATTAGTTGGAGCGAAAACTATTTTAAAACAGGTGGAAAATCAATATGAACTGCTGACAGATTTGTGTGATTTAGCAAAAGATAAGTATAACACAGGGCTTGCCAATCAAATGGATGTTTTTCAAACAGAGCTTGCTATCAATCAGTTAGAAATTCAAAAAAATTCCGCCAGAGTTAATGTTAATAACGCAATAAACGAATTAAACAGCATTATTTACTGTAAAGAACGTGATTTTGACTCCGTTACAGGGGTTTACTCCGATAATTATGCTGCCCTCCTTGTTCCTGAACCTTCTACAGAGCTGCCATCAATGGAAACTCTGCTGGAAAAGTATTTGCATAATTGTTATTCTGTGATGATAGCAAAGCAGGAAATAGATGTCGCAGAAAAAAATCTTACAAGTGTAATCCGACAGCGGGTGCCGGATCTGGAGGTAAATGCCGGCTGGTCATACTGCGAAGCACACAGAAACCCCTCCGGAAACTTCTACGGCGGTGCTTATATTGGTGTTAATTTAGTTAACGTACCAATATTTTATACTTTTTCTCCGGAAATAAGGAATGCAAAAATTGCACTTGAACAGGCAAATTTAAAATACAATTCTATCGTTGATGAGCTTATCAAAGATATTGCGGGTGCCTATGAGAGTTTTAATACAGCAAAGACAAACTTAAATTATTACAATTCAAAAATTATCGGCGATTCGTTTATTCTTATGGGGTATGCTAAAGAAACTTACAAAAAAGATGAGTCTGATTTAATATCACTTATAGTAATGGAAAAATGTTATAAAGAAATAATGATTGGTTACACACGCGCACTGGTTGATTATTGTAAATGCTGGACTGCATTATTGAGGGTTCTGAATAGTGAAGATCTGGTTAAAACAGAGGTTTTGTAATTGTATTAAGATTATTGGCAGGATATAATAATTTTATGAAGAGAAAAATTAGTATCATAGGTTCAACAGGCTCAATAGGTACACAGGCTCTTGAAGTAATAGAACACCTGCAGGATAAGTTTGAGGTTTACGGACTTGCAGCCGGACAAAATACGGAGCTTTTGAATAAGCAGATTAAAAAATTCAAGCCTAAAAAAGTTTATGTATCAGGAAATACTAATGAAATTGATTTTAAAAATGTCTTAACCGGTGATGACGGATTAATTGACTTAGTTTCCGATAAAGAAAACGATATTGTATTAATGGCTGTATCCGGACGTTTTGGATTAAAGCCGACATTGGCTGCAATAAGAAACGGTATAGATATTGCTCTTGCAAATAAGGAAACCCTTGTTATGGCAGGGGATATTGTTATGCAAGAGGCTAAAAAGTATAATGTTAATATTTTGCCGGTTGATAGTGAACACAGTGCTATTCATCAGTGTATAAAAAATATTGCGGATGTTTCAAAGCTTATTATTACCGCATCCGGCGGACCGTTTTTGAATAAATCATCTTATGATATGGAGCATTCCGATATGCAACAGGTTCTAAATCATCCGAGATGGAAGATGGGTAAAAAAATAACCGTAGACAGTGCAACGCTCATGAATAAGGGATTGGAGGTTATTGAGGCTCATTACTTATTTGGAATAGATTATGATGATATAAAAGTTGTAATTCACCCGCAAAGTATAGTCCATTCCGCAATTGAGTATAAAGATGGGAGTGTAATTGCACAACTGGGACTCCCGAGTATGCATATTCCGATACAGTATGCAATAACATATCCGGAACGGCTTGAGGGGATAAAATCAAAAAGTTTTAGTTTTTCTGATATTGCAAGACTTGATTTTTCAAAACCTGATTTTAATAAATTCCCCTGCCTTAAACTGGCATTAAGTGCCGGCAGGATTGGCGGCAGCGCTCCTGTTGTTATGAATGCTGCAAATGAAGAAACTGTATTTGCATTTCTTGAAGGATTGATAGGGTATAACGATATTTATAATGTTGTTGAAAAAGTTTATAACACCTATACTCCCGCTAAATTAGCAGGGATTGATGAAATTTTTGAGTTGGATAATGAAGTAAGAATTAAAACAAAAGAATTACTTCAAGGAGCAGGAATTGTATGATAAAACTCGTTTGTACCGATATTGACGGAACGATTTTGAAGGAAGATTTTACATTTTCAGCCGGAGTTGCTGCTTGTATGAAAAGGTTGACGGATGAAGGTGTTAAAGTAGTTCTTGTAACCGGCAGAATGCACTCTGCAGCAAAGTATATTGCAGAGGATCTGGGGCTAAATACTCCGATTGTATCTTATCAGGGCGGTTTAATAATTGACGGCAATGATGTACTGTATGAACGCTGTTTAGCTCCGGAATTTGCACACGAAATTATTTGCTGGGCAAGAGAAAACAGTGTTCACTTAAACCTGTACTCTAATGATAAATTGTACGTTGAAAATGATGATTACATTGCAAAACGGTATGCAGGGGAACGGTATACGACTTACGAAGTAAAGCCGTTTGATGAAGTACCGTTAAATGGTATACATAAGCTGTTGGCAATTGATTTTGAAAATCCGGATAGAGTAACAAAATGGCAGAAAGAAATGGCTGAAAGGTATCCTGAATTATATATTGTAAAATCAACGCCATATTTTTGCGAGTTCTCAAATCTTGAAGCTTCAAAATATTGTGCAGTAAAATTTTTACAGGAATACTGGGGCTTGAGAGATGATGAAATTCTTACTATAGGCGATCAGGATAATGATATAAAACTCCTAGAAGCAGGCGGAACAAAGGTCGCAATGGGAAACGGTACGTACGGTGTTAAGGCTATTGCCGATTATATTACGGATACGGTTGATAATGACGGTTTTGTAAAAGCAATGGAAATATTTGTACTTTGCGGAGAAAAATTAAATACAGCCGGAAAAATGAACTTTGATTAATGATGGAGATAGGGAAAATGTTTAGAGTGGGAATAGGATATGATATTCATCGTTTGGCGGAAGGCCGTGATTTAATAATTGGAGGAGTTAAGATTACCAGTGAAAAAGGGCTTCTCGGTCATTCAGATGCAGATGTTCTTGTTCATGCCGTTATAGATGCCCTTCTTGGTGCCGCAGGACTTGATGATATTGGTACTATATTCCCTGATACTGATCCGAAGTATAAAAATGCTGACAGTACAAAAATGCTTGAGCAGGTTGTTAATGAAGTTGCAAATCTCGGGTATAAAATTGTAAATATTGACAGTAATATTATTGCACAGGCTCCTAAAATGATGCCGTATATACCTAAGATGAAAATAGTTCTTGCTAAGGTTATGAATATAGAACCTGCACAGGTCTCAATTAAAGCAAAGACAAAAGAAAAACTTGATTCTGTGGGCGAAGGTCTTGCAATTGAGTCAAATGCTGTTGTTTTGCTTATAAAAGATTAAGATGACTAAGCAGGGTTAATTTTTCGGCATTAATCGGAGTGTTACCGGTATTTAGTTTCCCTATCGGAATATCTTTATTGCTGCCGTGATAATCACTTCCGCCTGTGATAAAAAGGTTATTTTCGTTTGCACATTTTACAAGAAATTCTATTTCTTCAAAATTATATCTTGAATAATAACATTCCAAACCTTTAATTCCACAATCAATAAGTATTTTTAATTTTGGGAAAAATTCTTCGGGCTGCAAATGTGTTTCTCCTTCCCCGCCAAGCGGGTGCGCCCAAACTGGAATTCCGCCGGAAGATTTTATAACGGAAATACCTTCTTCCCCGTCAAACCGTGTGTTGCCTGTTTTACAGCCATCTAAATATTTTTTCATTGCACTTACATTGTCTTTTGCAAGCCCCCTGTTTACAAGAATATTTGCAAGATGTGTTTTTACTACACTCCTTCTTGAATACAGCCAATCTAATTCTTTCTGAGTGAGTTCTATATTAAAGACTTCCCTAAGATAATTTATTCTTGTTTCAAGTTTTTTACGACGTAAAATTTTCCCTCTCTCTATTAAAGAATGCATTTCTTCAGACTTAGGATTGTAGTTGTAGCCTAGGATATGACATTTTATTCCCCGTGCTATACATGTTAATTCTGTTCCGTAAATGAATTTGATATTTGCCGGCAAAAGTTTTTTAAACTCCAAAACTCCATCAACCGTATCATGGTCGGTAAGTGATACAATTTCAAGTCCTGATTTTTTTATCTCGGATACAAGTTCTTCTAAACGATTACTGCCGTCCGAATAACTGCTGTGTATGTGTAAGTCTGCTTTTATCATAACTATAGTATATGATAAAAATTTCTGTCTGGCTTTTAAAATCTTGATTGAACTGACAAATCCTGCAATAATTGTTGTATGAAAATCAGCAAATTCATAGTAACGGGGATGTCTTGCACTGCTTGTGAAAAACATGTAAGAGATGCTGTTTATGTAATAAATTTAAGCCTTTCTACAATTAGAATTATTAAACAAAACCTTTTCTGGGCATTTTTTTATAATATACTTGGTATTCCAATAGCGGCAGGTGTACTGTTTCCGTTAGCAGAGATTACATTGACACCTATGATTGCCGCAGCGGCAATGAGTATCAGTTCTGTATCAGTTGTTCTAAATGCCTTGCGGCTGCGTTTCTTTAAGAATAAAATATTACCGAAAGCAAAAAATAAAACGGCTTAAAAGCATAGAAATGAAAGAGAATAAAATACAACTGGTAGAATTAAATGTTAATGGTATTATGTGTACGCATTGCCAAGCAAAAGTACAAAAAACTCTGGAAAGTATTGACGGAGTTAAAAAAGTTGTTGTTAATATTGAAAGTAAAACAGCAACTGTTACTATTGACGAAGGTCTTAATCCTGAATTATTAATGGCTGCTCTTAAAAATGAGGGATATGAGCCGGTATCATATAATATTCTATAAAAAAGGGAGTTTAAAACTCCCTTTTTTTTTATTTTTGTGTGTTGTTCTACTAGTTATCTTTTTAAATCCTTGTAAGAATTTTCAAAAAGATTTTTGTAGTGTGTATGAAGAAGGTCATGTGCTATATGAGAACCCGGTTTTTCAAGGTACTCATTATAGAGTTTTTGAATATCGGGATTTTCATGTGACTTTCTAATTTGAAGTTCTGTATCTTCTTTGTAAAGCCCGGCCGCACGTTCTTCTTTTATTTTGGAATTATTGCAGCTTCTCGGTTGTCCGCCGCCGTTTATACAACCACCAGGGCAAGCCATAACTTCTAACATTTGAAATTCAGCTTTTCCTTCAATAATTTCTCTTAAAGATTTTTCGGCTTCTTTAAGAGTTGATACAACACGAACTTTTACAGGTGTGCCTTTAATATCAATAGTTGCATCTTTTGATCTTGAATTTTTATCAACCCCTCTTAACGGTTGGAAATCAAGATTTTCCAATTTTTCACCTGTTACAAATTCGTATGCTGTTCTGACAGCCGCTTCCGCAACACCGCCGGATGCACCGAAAATTGTTCCGGCTCCTGAATATAAACCAAATGGAGAGTCACTTCCTTCCGGTTCCAATTCTGCAAGGTTTAAGCCGGCACTTTTAATCATTCTTGCAATTTCCTGCGTAGTAAGCACATAATCAGTTTCCGGACGACCGTCTCTTAATAATTGCGGACGTCTAATTTCTGATTTTTTTGCCGTACAAGGCATAATAGAAATTACGTAAAGATTATCTTTTGTAAATCCATTGAAATATTTTGGAACTAGTTCTTTCAACAGCGGAGACAACATTCCTTCAGGAGATTTACAGGATGAAAGATGATGTAATAATTCAGGGTGCTGCGTTTCCAAGTATCGTACCCAAGCAGGACAGCAGGAAGTAAATAACGGGAGATTTTGACCGCTGTTTAATCTTCCAATAAATTCAGTTGCTTCCTCCATAATTGTAAGGTCAGCAGCAAAATTTGTATCAAATATAAGGTCAAATCCTATTTTTCTTAGTGCTGTATTTAATTTACCAATAACGTTGTCTCCGGGCTGCAAATTAAATTCTTCACCAAGAGCAACCCTTACAGATGGTGCAATTTGTACTGCTGTTTTCTTTTCTTTATCAGTAACTATACTCCAGACGGTTTCTACATCAGACTTAATTGTTAATGCACCGGTAGGACATACTGCTTGACATTGACCGCAATATACACAATCAACTTCTGAAAGATGTTTGCCTGCAATCGGTTGAACAACTGTTTTTGAACCTCTGTTTGCAAAACCTAAAACGCTGTGTCCCTGAAACTCGCTGCACGCTCTTACACATGCACCGCATAGGATACATTTATTAGGATCTCGTACAAGAGAAGGGTTATAATCATCAAGAGGTAGATAATCTCCTTCTTTTTTCTTTGCAAATCTTATATTTTTAATTCCATATTCTTCTGCGTATTGCTGGAGTTCACATTTTCCGGACTTATCACAGGTTGTACACTCTCTATCGTGATTAGCGAGGAGCAGTTCAAGAACAACTTTTCTTACTCTTCTTGTCTTTTCCGTATTTGTTGAAATCCTTAAACCAGGCTCCGGAGGCATTGTACATGAGGATTGAAGCCCTCTTCCTTCAATTTCTACAACACACATTCTGCAAGCCCCGAACTGTGTTAAGTCTGGTCTATAACAAAACGTAGGAACATTAAAACCGTTATTTCTTATTACTTCAAGTAAATTGGGTTCATCTGTATATTCACATTCTTTTCCATTTATAAATAAGGTATTTGCCATAACTATAATCCTTTCTAAGCCTGTTTAATAGCCTTAAACGGGCAAGCTGAAACACAAGCACCGCACTTAATACATTTTGACGGGTCAATTTTATGCGGATTCTTAACTGTTCCGCTGATTGCACCGACAGGGCATGTCCTTGCACATTTTGTACACCCTTTACAGAGTTCTTCATCAATTTTAATAACTTTAAGAGCCGTGCAAACTCCTGCCGGACAGCGTTTTTCTTTTATGTGTGCAATATATTCGTCTCTAAAGTACTTAAGGGTAGACAAAACGGGGTTAGGTGCTGTTTTGCCGAGTCCGCACAGCGAACCTTCTTTAACCGCATAAGCTAGTTCTTCCAATGTTTCAAGGTCTTTCATTTCTCCCTGTCCGCGAACAATTTTTTCAAGGATTTTAAGCATATTTTTTGTTCCTTCACGGCAAGGAACACATTTCCCGCAGCTTTCGCTCTGTGTAAAGTGCATAAAGAAACGAGCAACTTCTACAATGCAGGTATCTTCATTCATAACAACAAGCCCACCGGAGCCAACCATTGCACCGGCTTTAATAAGGCTGTCATAATCCATTGGTAAATCCAGATGTTCTTCTGTAAGACATCCGCCGGATGGACCGCCGATTTGTGCGGCTTTGAATTTCTTACCGTTTCTTATTCCTCCGCCGATATCAAATATGATTTCCCTGAGAGTTGTCCCCATTGGAACTTCAATTAGGCCGGTATTATTAACTTCTCCTGTAAGAGCAAAAGTTTTTGTCCCCTTTGATGTTTCGGTTCCGAATGAGCTGAACCAGTTAGCACCGTTTCTAATAATATCCGGAACATTGGCGAGAGTTTCAACGTTATTAATAAGTGTTGGTCTGCCAAATAAACCTTTGTTTGCTGGAAATGGCGGTTTAGGTCTTGGCATACCGCGTTCACCTTCAATTGATGCCATTAGTGCTGTTTCTTCGCCACATACAAATGCTCCGGCACCTTCTTTTATGTGGATTTCAAAGTTAAAATCTGTTCCCATAATATTTTTACCTAAGAAGCCGCGTTCTTCAGCCTGCTTGATTGCAATTCTTAGACGTTTAATTGCAAGCGGGTATTCAGCTCTTACATAAATATAAGCTTCATCTGAACCTATGGCAAAGCCTGCAATAGCCATTCCTTCAAGGAGTTTATGCGGATCTCCTTCCATGACGCTTCTGTCCATAAACGCACCCGGATCACCTTCGTCACCATTACATACAACGTATGATTTTCCACCCCGATTTGCAGCCGTAAATCTCCACTTTCTGCCGGTAGGGAAACCGCCGCCGCCTCTGCCTCTTAAACCTGACTTTTCAATTTCCTGAATAACGGCATCGGGATTATTTTCCTGTAATACCTTTGCAAGGGCTTCGTATGCATGTTTTGATATTGCTTCATCAATACATTCAGCATTTATTTCACCACAATTTTTCAATGTTGTTCTTGACTGTTTTGCATAAAACTCAATGTCTTCATTTTTGAAAACTTTTTCACCAGTTTTAGGTGAGGTGTACAAAAGCCTTTCAACAGGTCTGCCCTGTTTTATGTGACTATCTACGATTTCTTCAACATCTTCGGGCTTTACTTTTACATAAGTTATATTTAAGTCAGGGATAATAACCAAAACTCCCTGTTCACAGAAACCGTGGCATCCGGTTGGTACGATGGTTATTTTATCATGCTGAGTAAGGATTGAAACATCTGCTCCCAGTTCTTTGAATTTAGCAATAACATCATTTGACCCGTTTGCTATACATCCGGTTCCGTTACATACAAGAACGCGCAGACCTTGAGCTTTTATACTATCTTCTGCACGTTGTTGTTCTTCATGAATATTTATATTTATTGTATTTGTTCCCATCTTTTTGTCCTTATATACTTAGTGTGAAAAAATTATGCGTTGTGTTCTTCATCAAGAATAGAATCAATGATAATTTTCATTGCGTCAGTAGTCATTTGCGGATAAACCTTATCATTAATTACGACAACCGGTGCCAGTCCGCAAGCACCAAGACAGCTTACAGTTTCTAGTGTAAATAAACCGTCCTGTGATGTGAAAGTACCGTCTTCCAGTCCAAACCTTTGCTTAAGAGAAGTATAAACCGGCATAGAACCGCGAACGTGGCAAGCCGTACCATCACAGCATTTAATAATGTATTTTCCCTTGGGTTCAAGTGAAAATTGTGCATAAAAAGTTGCTACACCATATACTGTAGCAGGAGACAATCCTTCTATTTTTGTACCAATGTACGTAAGGATGTCCTCGGGCAGGTAGCGAAATTCTTCTTGGACCTTTTGTAAAATAGCAATAAGGTTTGATTTTTTAGCTTCATAACATTCAATTATGCTGTCTACCTTAACCCAATCCGAATGGTCTCTAGTTAGTGTGGGCATAAATTCTCCTTTATCAATAACACCAAATTTAATTAAATTATGTCACAATGTTAAGGCAAAATCAAATAAAATTTAGTACTGGCTGGAAGATTTCATTTATTTATACTAAAATTTTCGGGCTTATTGCTTTTAGTTTGTATATGCTTTATACTGTTCTTAAAATATGGTACTGGAATTAAATGAGTAAAGAAATAAATATAGTTGTTTGTCTGGGAAGTGCGTGTTACGCAAGAGGCAACGAGGATCACTTAAATTACATAGAAGATTACATAAGATTAAACAATCTTGATGCAAAGGTTGAGATATCCGGTTCACGTTGTGAAGGTAAATGTGCGGATGGACCCAATATTATTATTAACGGTATACTTTATAACAATATGAACGCCGTTAAATTGAAAGAGATAATGGATAAAATAAAAGATGAACAAGCTGTTCCTAATACTTAATGCTTTGTTCTGTTAGAGGTTTTTAGTATTTAAAATGTAAAGGGGTTGGTATGGATAAACTATATCCGGTATATACGCTAAATAACGAGTGCCATGACTGTTATAAATGCGTTAGAGAGTGCCATGTTAAGGCAATTAAAATTCAAGACGGCCATGCATCAGTTATGCCGGATAAGTGTATAGCCTGCGGGCATTGCGTTAAAACTTGCCCCAGCAGTGCTAAAAGAGTAAGAAATGATATTGAAAAAGTTAAAAATTTATTCAGAGCGCAAAAGGAGGTTTATGTATCTCTTGCACCAAGCTGGGCAGGGATTTTTGAACACAGTCCGGAAAAAATGATTTCAATACTCAAAAAATTGGGTTTTTCTCATGTTAGTGAAACAGCTCTCGGCGCACAAGAAGTTTCTATAGAAACAAGTAAGATAATGGCACAGCAAGAAAGCGGGTTGTTTATATCGTCTGCTTGTCCTGTTGTTGTTGATTATATAAGACTTTATAATCCTAAATTTATTAAAAATATTGTGCCAATTGCTTCTCCGGCATTAACCCATGCAAAAATGCTCAAAGAAATTTACGGGAAACAAATAGCAGTAGTATTTGTCGGGCCTTGCATTGCAAAGAAAAATGAAGCTGACAGACATCCTGATTTAATTAGTGCTGCATTAACATTTGAAGAACTTAAATTCTGGGTGACGGAAGAATTTGGTTCAACCCATTCAATAGAGTTTAATAACAGTGAATTTTTTGTTCCAGAGTCTGCTTATGAGGGATCGCTTTATGCCGTTGAGGGCGGTATGAATGAAACGATTAAAAAAGGCGGCGGTGATAAAGGTGTTCAGCTATTAAACATAAGTTCAATAGAAAATTTAGAGAAAGCACTTGCAGGACTAAACCCTGATACGCTTAATAAAAAGATATTTATTGAAGCTCTGGCTTGTAACGGTGGATGCCTGGCAGGTCCTTGCAGTTCCTCTAAAAAACCTGAAATTTTGCGAGTGTCTGATATTTTGTCAAAAGTAAAAGAACGCAATGAAATTCCCAAAGAACCTAAAACAGTTGCTGAAGAAGAGTATAAGACCAAAGAGGTTGAGCAGCTGACATTCAGTAATGAAAAAATTGTTGATACATTAAGGAAAATTGGCAAACATACAGAAGAAGATGAGTTAAACTGCGGCGGTTGCGGATATAATACCTGTAGGGAATTGGCATCGGCTATGCTTGCTGGTGATGCAGAACCTTCAATGTGTGTGTCTTATATGCGTAAAATTGCCATGCGTAAAGCTGCTGCCATGCTCAGGTGTATGCCGTCTGCTATTGTTATGGTTGATAGTGATTTAAAAATAGTTGAATCAAATCAGTCGTTTATGAAAATGTTTTGCGGTGATATGTATGAGGTTTTTGCAGAACGTCCAGAAGGAGTAAACGGAGCTTGTATTGACAGGATTGTAGATTTTGCGGATATATTTAAGCAAACATTAAAAACTTCAAGTGATATACATAAAGAGAGATATCCTGTAAAAGACAAACTGTATGATATAACTGCATTTTCAATAGAAAAGAACGAACTTGTAGGAGCTGTTATAACCGATGTAACACAGTCTGAACTAGGAAGAGAACAGATTGCACACAGGGCGCAGGAAGTTATTACCAAAAATATTGCAATTGTTCAGGAAATAGCCTCATTACTCGGGGAACACATGGTTGAAACGGAACTCTTACTGAGTACAATTGCAGAAGGCTATGATTCAGTAAAGAATGATAAGGAGCAGTAATGTTTATAGATATCGACTGCTCACAAGAAAAAAAATATGGACAAAACGCTTTTGGTGACTGTTTTATGTCAAAAAGGTATCCGGAACGCGGGGAATTGATTGCTGTTCTGTCTGACGGATTAGGAAGCGGCATTAAAGCTGATATACTGGCATCAATGACTGCAACTATGCTTTTAAAGTTTGTTGAGGCTGGAAAAGATATAAAGCGAACCTGTGAAGTCGTTATGAATGCACTTCCCGTATGCAAAGTAAGAAAAATCAGTTATTCTACATTTTCTGTTGCAGTTTGCAGTGAGGATGGAGAAGTTAAAATAGTAGAAGAGGGGAATCCTCCTTTTGTCTATATAAGTGATGGAAAAGTTGTAGAACCTGAGTTTACAGTTATTGATTCAGAAACTTTTAAAAATAGACACATGCATATTTATCACCTTAAATTAAAACTGGGTGACAGACTGATATTTTGCTCAGACGGAGTAACACAGGCCGGACTTGGCAATTCTAATCTTAAACTAGGATTAAGGCGCAGCGGACTTATTAAGTGTTTATTAGATAGAATTAATGAAAATCCTGATATTACAAGCCGTGAACTTTCAAGGGCAATAGTGCGGCTTGCAATTAATACGGAAGTTGACAGGCATGCAAAAGATGATACTTCCTGCTGCGTAATTCATTACAGAACACCCAGAAAGGCTCTTATTTTTACCGGACCGCCTTATCACATGGAAAAAGACAGAGAATATGCGTATGAATTTTACAATTCTGACTGCAAAAAAGCAATTTGCGGCGGCACTACTGCAAACCTTATATCAAGGGAATTAAATATTCCTGTAAAAACTGATTTGACAGGTAGTTTCGGGAAATTGCCGGCCGTGTCACACATGGAAGGTATTGATTTGGTTACGGAAGGTATTTTAACCTTGACCCGTACGGTTGAATATCTTGAAAATGGGTTTAAGGGGAAAGAATCAGATGCAGCTTATGAATTGATGGATTTTTTATTGCATAGTGATTACATAGAATTTATGGTTGGAGCAAAACTTAATCAGGCACATTATGATCCAAATCTGCCAATAGAAATTGAAATCAGAAAAAATATCATAAAAAAAATGGCAAAAATATTAGAGGATAAATATTTTAAGCGTGTTATAGTACGTTATTTATAGTCCTTAAGACTTATAAATTGGAATTCAGACTGGAAATAAAAACTAAAAAATCCGGCAGATATTAATCAACCGGATTTTTGATAAGAGAGTGATTGTCAGATTATTCAACTGTAAGTTTTTTAGTATTTCCTTTCTCTGCAGAAAGCTTAGGAGCTTGAATATCAAGAATACCATGTTCAAGTTTAGCTTTTGTTTTTTCAACATCAATTTCTTGCGGAAAATATACAGTTCTTGAGTATTCTCCATAACGGAATTCTGATTTTCTGTATCCTTTAGTATCTTCTTTGTGTTCTTCATGCCGTTTAGCATTGATTGTAATGTAATTTTTATCAATATCGATATCTAAGTCCTCTTTTTTTACTCCGGGTAATTCAGCCTTAATACTGTATTCATTTTCTTTTTCGTGTAACTCTACAGGCATTGCATATTTGTCAGTTTCATCATTAAGGATATATTCGGGGAAAAAGCTGTCAAAGTTTCTGTTTAGTATGGAACTAATTTCATCATTTACTGATTTAATGAACCCGTCCGGTGATTTTTTGATTAAGAATTTCATAATGTACTCCTTTCTTATTCAATACATTTTCTTTTTACACTTATATTATTACTCTGTTATTCACAAAACCCGTATTTTTAACTAAAATTTAACAATCTGTATAAATAATGCTTTAAATCTCTTGACAAATCTTATTTATAAGTATATGCTAATATACTAATATACGGGGTTAAGAGTGTATGGATATAAATGAATATGCGGAAATTTTAAAGGCTCTCGGGCATCCTGTTCGTTTGAAGATTGTATGCGGATTAATGAATAAGGATGAGTGCAGTGTTAATATAATGGCAGAAAAATTAAATATAAGCCAGCCGGTTGCATCACAGCACTTAAATGTCCTGAAGAATGCAGGAATAATTGCGGGCTATCGCAGGATGAACAGAGTTTATTACAGGCTGGAGAATAATAAAGTAAGAGAGATTATTAAAATATTAGGCGAAGAAGTATGCGAACTGTAATTGTAGCGGAAATGTTTGCGGTGCAAGCTTTGCTGCAAGACTAAAAAGGTTGGATGAAAATATTGAAATTTATTATTGAAGCACGGATGAAATATCTGTGGCAAACTACGGATTACCACACTATTGCACGGAGGAATAAGCTACAGAGGATAAATAATCGTAGTTCCTCCAGCCCTGTTCAAAAATTTGTTTAATGTAGAGGTTTGGCTTAATTCAAGGGTAACATCCGTTAACCAAAAAACATAACCGTAAATAATAAGTATGAACTTGAATATGATACAGTTACTATGGAAGTTACTACAACCATTTAGATAAGGGTTAGAAATTCAAGGTTTTTAATATTAGTTAATATAACTATTGACAATCTTTTATAAACGAGCGTATACTTGTTTTGAAAGGTTAGATTATAATTCAAATGAACTTACACATAGTTAATTCAAATTCATCATCCTCATGCTCCTCAAGTTATTTGCGGGGTAGGTTGAGTTTTGATGTGTAAGTTTATTAAGCATATAAAATTCAAAAAGCCTCGCAATAAAGCGGGGCTTTTTTAGTGAGCAGACAAATGGAGAAAAACACAGTGGTTACAATCAACAAAATTCAAACAGAACAAAGACAGCCGGCATTTAAAGGTGTTCTGGATGGTACATTTACCAATATGATGCGTGTACTTGATACAAATGAAATGATAAATGCGGTAGTACTTGATGTAGGGCCGATGTCTCTTCCAAGAGCCTATATTGATGCAACACGCAGAAACAAGTATGCTGGAATAGAAACTTTATCAAGAGAACTTGAAGGAACATTTATTAACTGTTTGTCTGCAGGAGTTTTTGCAAGTATGATTTCTTATTTTGCGTCAAAATGGGTAAAACCCGATGTAGAAGTTAATTCTAACAGTTGGTATTCCAAAGATTCTCTTGCCACTCTTAAACAAGCGTGGGAGGACGGCGGAAAAAATCTTAATGATTATGCTAAAAATGTTTTTAATAACTTGTCAGGAATTGATGGGAATAAAGTAAATGAATTCAAAAATATCAACTGGGATAAGGTTGAATGGATTGATAAAGAGCGCTGGACAAAGATTAAATGGAAAAATCCTGAATATAAAGGTATTGAAAATAACCTTAAGAGTGCTGATGGTTTTGCAGATACACTTGTTAAAATTATAAATGATAAAAATATTACCCGTGAAGATAAAGGAAATGTTTTAAGAATAATGGAAGTCCGCCTCACAAATGCTCTCGGGGCAGGACGTGATACAACATTGACAATAGGGAATAATAAGATTTCCGATAAACTGGAAAATATTCTTCGTGATGCATATAACTTAGGAAATGATGTTTATACAAATAATCGGGTCAAACCGGCTGCAGCCCTCAATAAGCTTGCCAGAATAAACCGGCTGAAAATTTTTGGTGCATTGAGTGCATCTTGCGCTCTGGGGCTTACAAACCAGTATATCAACAGAAAAATTACTGAAAAACGCACCGGGAAAAAGGGTTTTGTGGGGGATGTTGATTATGAAACCCGTGATTGTGGTGTTGAGCCGCCAAAAGATAAATCCTTAATGTTTAAGAAAATTCTTGCAAGTGTAGGTATGATTGGTATGGTACTTGCTGTTATGAGGGTAAAAAACTGGAAAGATTTTGTAAAAAAACTTGAATTTACAGGTCCTGTAACCAGCGGGAATGCTATAAAAACCGTCTATGCGGCAAATATTGTCGGGCGTTTTATGGCATCAGATAATAGTACGGAGCTAAGAGAATCCGTGTTCAGGGATTATAACGGGTTCTTAAACTGGTTAGTGTTTGGCGGTTTTGCAGCAAAGGGAATGGCAAACTTGCTTGATAAGAAGCGCGAAAATCTTTTTAATGTTAAAAAAGATGGTAAAGGTGTTAAACACTGGCTTAATGACTTGACACTTAAAACACATAATGAGCTTGCCGCAAAGGGAACAGCTTTTGCTAAGAAAAATATATGGAAACTAAACCTTGCACACGCCGCCGGTATTACATACTCTGCTCTGGCACTTGGTATTGCTCTTCCGGTAATAAATGCCGAATGGACAAAATACAATGCTCATAAACTACAAAAAACTAAAGAGCATGAGATTACAGCGTAGATTTGATAACCTCTTAATTTGTGTTATAATAACTTTGGCTATTTAATAGAGGAGTTTTATTTTATGAGAATTAAGAAGGTTACATCTTTATTGGGTGTATTGCTTGTATTATCTGCCGGTCTTATCTCTGTTAGAGCTGCAGAGCAAATGACTTCGCCGGAGACAGAAGAAGTACCGGCAAATACAGTAGAAGTTATACAATCTTCGGGTAAAGCAAAGTATCAGCCTATTTCTGATGTTCGTCATGTAGTTCCGCCGTATGATAGTCAGGATAAGGAAAATACAAAGAAGCTGGAGGAAATAAAGTTAGATTCTTCTAATACGCAGAATGTTAATACTATTGTAATGGAAAATGAAAGTACAGCGGATAGTACGGTTATTGAAAAGAAAGAAGATTCAGAAACTGCCCCAAAGGCAGAGCTTGCGGAAAATGAAGAATCAGCAGCCACAGAAGAAAATAATGTATTACCTGTTAGCAATAACCAAATTGAGGAAGGAACAGCGAAAGCATCTGATGAAGCTCAGGCAACCGAGGAAAAAACCACAGGAAATGATGCAACTACAGAAGAATCTGGGCAGTCTGTTATAGAAACTACTGAAAATCCAAGTATACAACAGGAAGAAGCTCAACCTGTCGAAGAAGTCAAAAAGACAGAAAGTGGATACGAAGCTATAAAAAATAAATTATGGTGTATAACATTCCAGCTTGTTTGGAATACATTTATGGATAAAGTTACTCATGGACCGGTTCTATTAGCCGGCGGAAACCCTCCAATTGCAAATGAATTAAATAAAAAACTTTATACTGCTAATTTGCTAAATGACAATTCTTACTATATAACTTATGGGAAAATTAATAAGTCCTTAAAAAAACAAATAGAACGGGCGATTGAAAAGAAATTCAACGAAACAAGTGACATACTGGATACAATTAACTGGGATGTTAGAAATTCTTATCTGTTTTATGCAATGTTAAAGAAAGATTTTAATTTTGAAGTCCCATTTGACAAACTTGCAGCTGCACCTTTTGGCGAAAGTACTGAAAGTGTTAAATATTTTGGTGTCAACAAAGACAGCGATAGAAAATTAAGAAAAAATGTACATGTACTTTTTTACAACTCTCCTGATGAGTATGCCGTAAAACTTGTTACAAAAGAAAAAGAAGATGTTATTCTTTTCCGTACAGACAAAAACGACAGTTTTGAAAATCTTTATCTGTATGTAACGCAGCAGGACGTTTCAGAAAGGTTTGCCAAAGAAGATAGTCTGATGGTTCCAAACTTTAAAATTGATAAAACAATATCTTATGACGAATTATGCGGCAAGATAATAAAAGGTACGAATAATAAGGTGATTACACAGGCGCTTCAAACTATAAAGTTTAATATGGATAACAAAGGCGGAACTTTAAAGAGCGAAGCGGCATTAGCTGTTATGAGAATGTCTCTAAATCCGGATATTGGCCGCAAGTATCATTTTGATAAAGAATTTGTATTATTCATTAAAGAACAGGGCAAAGATAAACCTTATTTTGCTGTAAGAGTTGAGAACCCTGAATTCCTTGTTAAAGAATAATCTTTTTAAATATTAAGCGGGGGCAGCTGATTTATCAGCTGCCCCCGCATTTAGTATACTTTCTTTAATCGATATCCATGTATTTTAAGTCATTCGAAACAACAAAATCAGCCGTAACAGATGACTTAATATCATCTATATTAAACATCGGATTAATTTCTGTTAGAATTAAACCTTCCGGAGTTACATCAAAAACACACCTTTCTGTAATGATTAAATCGACCTCTCTGTACGCGGTAAGCGGCAGAGTACACTTCTTAACGATTTTAACCTCACCTTTGTTCGTATGCTCCATAGCAACAATTACACGTTTTGAACCTATTACCAAATCCATGGCTCCACCCATTCCCGGTACAAATTTGTTTGGAATAAGCCAACTTGCAATACTTCCTTCTTCATCAACCTGCAAAGCACCCAGGACCGTTGCATCAATATGCCCGCCACGCATCATTGAAAGTGCAGTTGCTGCATCATAAAAACATGCACCTTTTTTCGCTTCTACACAAATACCTCCGGCATTTGTAACACGCCTATCCATATTTTCGCCTGTGGTATTTTTCCCAACTCCTAGCAATCCGTTTTCTGATTGAAATATTACATGCTGCTCTTCAGGGATATAGTTTGCAACTTCTGTAGGTAAACCTATTCCTAGTGTAACTACGTCACCGCTTTTAAATTCCTTTGCCGCTCTTCTGGCAATAATTTCTCTTGTTTTTTCCTTTGAAAGAAGAGTCAATTCCATTTGTACTCCTTTATACTGCTGCTAAATCAGCATTATCTTTTTCCCGCTCAACTATACAGTCAATAAATATACCGGGGATAACAACTTCATTAGGGTCTATTTCATCGACAATTTCATCTGCTTGAACAATAACAGTATCTGCGGCTGTAGCCATAACCGTGTTCATATTCCTTGTTGTACCATAATATGATACGTTTCCAAAACGGTCTACTTTTGTGCCGTAGATTAAAGCATAATCAGCTCCGAGCGGTTTTTCAAATATATATTTTTTGCCATCAACTTCCATAGTTTTTTTACCATTTTCAACAATTGTTCCGACCCCCGTAGGAGCAAGAACCCCACCAAGACCTGCGCCTTTTGCCCTGATACGTTCAACCAGAGTTCCCATAGGGGTGAGTTCAACATCTATTTCTCCTT
This sequence comes from uncultured Muribaculaceae bacterium, assembly GCA_964452495.1. Classification (GTDB taxonomy): domain Bacteria; phylum Cyanobacteriota; class Vampirovibrionia; order Gastranaerophilales; family Gastranaerophilaceae; genus CALUTH01. The sequence continues at coordinate 18,862 of CAYVMC010000001.1, forward strand.
GATTCATCTGGCGTCCGGTTTCGGGATTTGTACCAATGTGTGTTGTAACAAGTTTTTTTATTTGTTTATTTACAATAAGTTTTCCTTTATCTGCATTCGGATATGATGTATCATTACAAATCATTGTAAGATTTTTTGTATTTTGTTCCACGAGTGCATCAATAAGCTTATCAGGTACACCACAGCTTAGAAATCCGCCGACCATGATACTAGAGCCGTCTTTAATTCCTTTAACTGCTTCCTTTGCAGAAATTACCTTCTTCATTTGTCCCCCCTTAACTTAATTGTAACACGAATATAGGGATATTGAAAATAGAATATGTAAATAAATGTAAAAGAGACATCAACTACTAAGCCGATGTCTCTTTTGTTTGAGTTAAAAAGTTATACTAATTCAACAACTTTAGATGTATTTCTATCAGCAATTTCCATAAGACTCTTGATAACTGCAATCATTCCGATTTCGGAAGAAAGCTTGTTAATGCAGGAACCGCAGCCTATAGCAGATGCTCCTGATGCAAATGCTAAAGGAGCAGTTGTCGGGTTGATACCGGTTGCTGTCATAACAGGGATATCAACATTTCTTACAAGTTCCATAGTGTTAGCAAGAGTAAGTTCAGCTCTTTCGATAAGACCTCTTACACCGTTTGAGGGTTCTTCATTGGAGAAATGTCCTTCTGTTTGGATAAGGTCGATACCTAAAGATTCCAGTTCTCTTGCAAGAGAGATTTGTTCGTTAATATCAATGCTGCCCGGAATTGTTACACAGAAGAATACATCTTCTTTGTTGATGAGGCTTAAAGTTTGTTTTGTCAAGCTAAGAACTTCTTGAGCAGAGAAAGATTGACCTTTTGCATAAAGTGCATCAAAGTTACCTAGTTCAATAGCATCAGCACCAAGATTTATTGCATTTGCGAGTTCTTCGGGGTTAACAGAAGAAACAAAAATCGGTAAATCTGTCATTTCACGTGTCATTTTTATGATATCAGCGTCTGCACAAATATCAACAGCAGTTGCACCTGCCTGAGAAGCAGATGCTACAACTCTTTTTACAGAGTCTTTATCAAAGTTATTTATACCGGCAATAACTTTTACTGCTCTCTTTTCCATTAATGCTCTTTTAAAGTTTTCAATTCTTGTCATAATGTACTCTCCTATCTCAATGTAAATATGTACTATGAATTCTTTTCTATTATATATTAGAACTTTAATCCTTGCAAGACACACCACGGATAAAAAACAATTGTGTATAGCCTAAAGCGGCGGATGGTGTGATTATTATGACGGTGATTGAAATGAAGAAAAAAGTACTAACCTGTTTTGCATTATTATTTTTAACTCTTCCGGTATTCTCATACGACCGTGAAGAATTGATTAATATAAATGTATATGAAAGAATAAACCCAGCAATAGTATCAATTGATACCCAGATAAAATATGGATTATCCTGCGGAACCGGATGCGTAGTATCAAACGACGGTGTAATTCTAACAAGCTCTCATGTTATAGAAGATGGCAAAGATATAACGGTTACAATTTACAACGGGAAAACCTATAAGGCAGATGTTATAAAGAAAGTTGGTCGTAATAATGACTTAGCATTATTGAAAATAAAAACCGATACCCCAATGCAAACAGTCACTCTAGGAGATTCCGAACAGCTTAAGGTAGGACAAAAAGTTCTGGCAATTGGTAATCCGTTTGGATTTAACGGAACTCTTACACAGGGAATTATATCAAGGATTGATTACTCTAAAAATAAAATTCAAACTGATGCCGCAATTAACCCCGGTTCTTCAGGAGGGCCGCTGTTGAATACTAATGGTGAGGTTATAGGTATAAACCAGTCAATTTATAACCCTGATAATAATATTTCAAATATTGGTATTGGGTTTGCAATTCCGGTTAATGTAGTAAAAGAGTTTTTAAAAAGTACCAAACTTGCAATCGGAGATAACAATAACACTATAGTTCCGTAAGATTACCGGAGACTTTATTTATCAGGGATGGATATATCCAGTGACAGTTTTTTTTAATTGTGCTAAAATTCAGTTATGGACTTATTTACACAGTTGGAAAATAGTAACAAGCAAACACCTCTTGCAGAGATTATGCGTCCTAAGAATTTGGATGAGTTTTTAGGTCAATCTAATGTTGTTGCTCCAAACTCTCCATTATTAAACCTTATAAAATCACAAAGGTTGTTCTCTCTTATATTGTGGGGAACTCCGGGTTGCGGCAAAACGACACTTGCGCGGCTGATTGCCAGTAATGTACAGGCACAGTTTATAGAATTATCTGCAGTTTCATCAGGGATAAAAGATATAAAAGAAACTGTTGACTCTGCAAAACAAGGCTTAAGAGCCGGACAAAAAACTATACTATTCATTGATGAAATACATAGGTACTCAAAAACCCAGCAGGATGTTCTTCTGCCCTATCTTGAGGATGGTACTTTATTCTTGATTGGCTCAACAACAGAAAATCCATCCTTTCAGGTTGTTCCGGCTCTTTTGTCAAGAGTGCAAGTGGTTCGGCTCAATCCTATTAACGATGAATCTATGGAAAAAATAATAGACAAAGGTTTTGCATATCTGGAAAAAAATTATCAAACACTCCAGTACGATGAGGACGTAAAAAAGTTTATTATAATGCATGCAAGAGGAGATGCACGCTGTGCTCTTAATATGATTGAGAATGCTTATTTTGCAAGCGGATATTCGAATGGTACTAGAATTTTAACGGTGGAAATCCTTGAGAATATAACGCAGAAACACAACACAAGATATTCAAGGCAGGAACATTATGATTGTGCAAGTGCTTTTCAAAAGAGTTTGAGAGGTTCGGATCCGGATGCGGCTATATATTATCTAGCAAAGATGATTGAGGCCGGTGAAGACCCGAGGTTTATTGCAAGGCGACTGATAGTGTGTGCAGCAGAGGATGTTGGTAATGCTGACCCTATGGCATTGAATATAGCACTGAATGCTCATAAGGCTGCGGAAATTCTGGGGTTCCCAGAAGCGAGAATCCCTCTTGCGCAGGCGGTAATTTATGTTGCGAAAGCCCCTAAATCTAATCAGTCAATTATGGCAATTGATTCTGCACTAAATGATGTCCAATCGGGTAAAGATTACCCTCCTCCAATGCATTTAAGAGATTCACATTATAAAGATGCTGCAAAATACGGCTTCGGAAAAGGATATATTTATACCCACGCAGCACCCAATATTGAACAACAATTTATGCCTGATGAACTTGTGGGCAGGAAGTACCTCTAAGGTCTTATTATCGCAATAACATACTTATTGTTTAAATACTCATCAGCAACTCGCATAATCATTTGTGGCGTAACAACTTTTATTCGTTCAATCAGTTTTTGTTGAAAATCAAATCCGAGCCCTAGTATTGCATAATGTGCAAATAGGTTTGCCTGTTGGGAGTTTGTTTCTGTTATAAATTGTTGGCGTCCAAAAATGTTATTTTTTGCGCATTCCAACTCAGATGATGATACCGGAATAGTTTTTATTCTATTAATCTCTTCAATAAATCCGTTTAATGAGACTTCAACATTTTTGGGTTCTGTTCCAATATAAATATGAAAGAGCGCACTTTTTGCAAAAGAGCGGTAGGCACTCCTTACTGTGTAAGCTAATCCTTTTTTATCTCTGAGTTCAAGGAATAACCTTGATGATAATCCGCTGGCTCCAAGTATTGTGTTCATAACTGCAATCGCAGGGTATTCGGGAGAGTTTACTGTTGGAACAAGCCACCCCTGAAATATTTGTGCCTGCTGTGCGTCTGATTTATTTATTTCTGTAATTTTTTGTTCATCCAGTGAATAGACAGGAATTTCATTCTGTTGAATATCAGAGTTTGGAATATCTGCAAGGGTTGAGTTAAGTATGTTGATAAGTTCAGTTTCATCAATATCCCCAACTACAGAAATTATTTTTTTACCATGATTTAGTATATCATTATATGCCTGGATTATGTCATTTTTTGTAACTCTGTCAATATTTTCAAGGATACGTGTATATGTATTACCGTACATGTGACCGGAGTATATTGTTTTTATAAATTCATCAGAAACTTTTGCTTTATTTGAATCAAGTTCTGCAGCATATTCACCTTTGAGTTTAATAAGTTCTTTGTTAAATTCCTCGAATGTAGAATTTTTAGCAACCTCATTAAGAATTTCCAGTGCTAACAGAAAATCCTCATTTAGACACACAAACCTAAAACTTAAATAATCCTGTTTCATTTCAACAGAAAATTCGATTGCATTTTCATCAAGAATATTAGCAAGCTCTTCAGCGCTGTATTTGCTTGTGCCTTGTTGCAGCAGACGACACATAAGTGAATAAGTTCCTGGAATGTGTTCTTCTTTGTTGATTGCAATGTTAAAAGCCAGAGCAATCCTCGGTGTATCCGGATTATTTTTAAATCCTGTTAAAATTCCATTTTTTAATTCAATTTCTCTCATACGGTGATTATTGCACAAATTGTATAATATATCAATTAAATAATTTTAAACAGTATGACGTATTTGATAGTAATAATAATTTTGGGAAGTTTGAAGATTAAGAATTGTATTTGTTTGTGTTTTTGAAAAAAGTTACGGTGGGCGGTATTTCATATAGCGGTAATATTAAAGGTACGATGTATCAGGCATGCTGTAAAGTTGTGTTACTGGTATAAAAATCACTTATACTACTAATTATTATAAATATTTAAGAAGGGCTTATTATTTGGAATTGTAAAATTTTTTTCAAAGCACAATTTTATTGAAAATTAAACTATAATTCTTATTGTATATTGTTTTGGGGAGCTTTTACTTATGAAGGATATATAAAAGCCCCACTGTTTGTATAGAATAATGAATGATTAGGTTTTAGGCATTCTATACTATTTCAAATGCATTTGTAATACAGTCAACAACTATAGGTTCCTGTGTCTTAAATACATCGGGCAGCACTGCTTTTAATTCATTTATTGAAGTAATTCTATATCCCTTTATGCCATAAGCTGCAGCCAATTTTATAAATTCTGGATTATATAATTTTGATTGGTAATATTGATTATTAAGAAATTTTTCTTGCATTTGTCTAATCATACCAAGGTAACCATTATTCATAACAAAAATTTTTACAGGAATTTTATACTCACTTACTGTTGCTAGTTCCTGTATATTCATTTGGAAAGAACCGTCGCCTGTTATGTTAATAATATATGCATCAGGCATTGCAAAATGTACTCCGCAGGATGCAGGAAGTCCATACCCCATTGTACCCATTCCGCCCGGGGTTAAAAATCTTTTTGGTGCATAAAAATCAAAACATTTTGCTGCAAGGATTTGATGCTGGCCAACATCAGTTATAATCACAGGATTTAATCTTTTCGTATAGTTATTAATAGCTTCAAGAACCTCCTGTGTTTCCATTTTTTCTGAGGAGAAATTTCTTTTATCAATAAGTATATCCTTGTTTACAATAAAATTCTTCGGTGTAATTGTGGACTTAAGAAGCTTGTCAATTATAAAACCACAGTCATAGTTGATTTCTTTAACAATGTTTACATTAGTGTATAAGTATGGGGTAATATTTATATTTATAACAGGAATGCCGTTTGCAAATTTGGACGATTTACAGGTGGTTCTATCGCTAAAGGCAACACCAAAAGCGATAATTAAGTCGGCATCATTCAACACAGAATTTGCATACACTGAACCATTAATGCCTATCATTCCACAGTAAGAAGGGCAGGCTGTAGATATATTTCCACTTCCCATTAGAGTAGTAACAACAGGAATGTTTGTTTTTATTGCAAGTTCAGATATTTTATTGAAGTATTCGCTGACCCCGCCACCGACTATAAGTACAGGATTTCGGGCAGTATTTATAATAGAAACGATTTCTTTAATGTCAACATCGCACAGGTTCAGTTCATTGTCGGATGTTTCAATTTGGCTTGAAGTTTCATGTTTTGACTCCAGAACTGTACGTGTTAATTGTACAACTACAGGTCCCTTTCGGCCAGTATTTGCTGTCTTTAGAGCAAAGGTTATTACATCGTATAAATTATCTGATTCTTTAGGTACCAGTACAGCTTTTACAGTGGTCTTTACAATTTCAGGAAAGTCAACATTTTGAAATACTTTACCACCTATCTCGTTTGCGGCTCCAGCGATAATAACAAGAGGGGTAGAATCAGCGTATGCGTTAGCAATTCCGGTCAATGTATTTGTTGCTCCAGGTCCGGAAGTAACAAGAACAACTCCGGGTTTTCCTGAGGTCCTTGCATATCCTTCCGCTGAATGTACACAAGCCTGCTCGTGACGGCAGAGGCAATGTGTTATCCCGTCTGCTGCTGCCAATTCATTGTAAAGTGATAATATGCTTGCTCCTGGATAACCAAAAATGTGTGTGACAGAAGAATTTTTTAAGGCTTCTACAACTAATGTCGCACCTGTTCTGTAAATTTTAGGTTGATTAATTGCTAACATAACCCCACCAAATATAGCAAAATAACGAAAAATTGTAAAGAATTACTTACTTTTCTTGAATAAAAAAAATCAGCATACTATAATTATCATGGAATTTTATTTTAAGAGGTATGATTATATGAAGAAATTGTTAGCATCTATGTTGGTAGTCGTAATGTTTGGGCTTAACACTTTGCCAGTATTGGCACAATATGATATTGATGATTCCTATTGGGCAAGCAAGGAGATTCACCAGGTCGTTAAAGATGGGATTTTGCCGGTAGATGATTATGGTAATTTTAATCCAGAAAATTCAATTACAAGAATTCAATTTGTTCAGGGGTTATTAAAAGTATTATCTAATGATAATCTTGATGTATCAATTACTAATACAATGTCTGATATTTCCGTTTATGACCCATACTATGATGATGTTTTAAGAGGGCAGCAGTTAGGGGTTGTTTACGGCTATCCTGACGGAACCTTTAAGGCAGAAAAAAATCTTCTAAGATCAGAAGTCACTTCATTAATGAGTCATATAACAAAAGAACAGATAACTGATTATTCTGTTCTTGATGCTTTTAGAGATACAAGAGATATTCCGGGGTGGGCTGCCTATTCTTATCAAAAAGCTGTAAGATATGGTTTGTATATAAACCATCCTGATGAGTCAATGCTTGAACCAAACAGAGAATTGACAAGGGCAGAGGCAGCTGTGTTACTTGCTAAGCTTTCTGATATGCTTAATGTAGTAAAAGATGAATATCTTGGTAATGTAGAAGAAGAGCCTGTTATAGAAGAACCACAGGAAATAGTTCTCGGTATTGAGCATCTTTGTGTACATAGACAAGCTCCAAATAATACAGTTACTCTGACAAACTTTAAGAAGGTTGTCAATCAAGGTAATGTTGTTCAAATTGCATTTTCTGAAAAATTCCTTTCTAAAAAGCATAAAGGTGGAGAAATAGTTAATTTTTATCTTCCTAAAGACTTATATACGGTAGAAGGAACTAAAGTATTACCTGAAGGGACAAGATTTGTCGCTGAAATTATGGATATTCAGCCTCCAAAAATCTTTAACAAGAAAGCAAGAGTTAATTTAATCTTTAAACATATTTTATTGCCGGATGGCAGTGTTATTGATATTACAGGTAAACCATTTACAAAAGATGGCAGACTTGCAGAAGGAGCTTGGGTAACTTTTGGTAAGGTGCTTCTTTACACGATTACCGGTGGTGCTGTCGGCTCAGGTGTCGGATTAAGTATGGCATTTATTCCTAATCCTTCAAGAGTAGGAACTGCTCTTGGTATCGGTATCCCTGTAGGTTGTACGGTTGGTTTGATTACCGGTCTTATTACTCCGGGTGTTAACTACAAAGCCAAAGAAGGTGAATGTATATTCCTTTTACTTATTGATGATGTAAATATTGAAGAACAATTATAAAAAATTATATTATAAATATAATATATAAAAACCTCTCAATGTATTTTGAGAGGTTTTTTATGTAGTTATAACCTAATCCTAATCTAACCCAATTTACCTGCCTTTGTAAATCATAAACGATTTCAGTCTTCTGCCAGTATCATTTCCACCACTTTCTACAGAAACAACATTAATTTTATTTAAATAATTAAGAGATGTGGAACTTCCTCCGTCAAATGCCATGGCTTTGTCAAGTTTGTAATTTTCTACAAGCTCTCTGACTTCATACATTGTCATAGGATTTTCATTTGTAATTATAAATATATGTACAGTATCGTCTTTCAGTCCTATAATAGTTCTTGCTGTTTTATGCAAAACAGAGGCAGATTCTCTTATTATATTGCCATCTTTATCTTTTACGATAAAAGCTTCTTCCTCCAGCCTCAAATCAGGATAAATCATTGGTCCGCCTTGTGCAGATGCTAATAGTATGCATCCATCAGGTAATGGAGAACTATGGGATGCTATATCAAAAGTTTTTTTTGCTCCGCAATCAAGAATACGGAATTCCGTTCGATTTAAAATTTTACTTAAATTATTCCTTAATTGCGGATTTTGTATTAATGATTCATTAAATAGAGGATCTAAATCACTGGTTGTTTTAGATGATATATAAGAAATTGTTTTCTTATTGTTAGGATCAAAAAAACCTGCGTTAATTGTTAATACCGCACCTGTCATTTTATGTACCTGTTTATTAGTTTCAAGATTTTCTACTGTTATAAAATCAATACGCTTTGCTGCTTTTTTATCATTAATAATGATATGATAAACACCGTTGTCAAAATTGATAGCAGTTTCTGCATAAACAGGAGATACTGCAAATAACATTAATAAAAACAACATTTTCTTCATCGTTTAATCCCCTTTATTAAGTTTTAAGACGGATTTAATTCTATTTCTTATTGTAATAATATTTGATGACAGTTCTTTAGATTGATAAAATTTGTATGTTGCAATCGCAAATAAAAGCGGAGAGAATGATGCGGCAAGAAGCGGGGGCAATACACCTTTTTCCGCCAGCAAGTCAAAAAACGGAAGTGTAATATAATAGATAAATACACATCCTATTGCAATAACAAATCCAATAAGCGAACGTTCTCTCGGTCTTGAAAAACCTAATATACAACCCATTAGGGCAAGAAGAATACATACTAACGGATGAATAAATCTTTGATAGTACTTATTGGCATTAAGTCTATATTCTTCATCAAGGTGTTCATTTTTTAAAAGCGTAATGTATTTTTTTAAATCAGCATTATCAATTTCTCTATCACGTTTTGTGGAATAATCCATAAGAATTTTGGCATTTTCGGCATCCTGACCTTTTAGAATATCCATGGATTGTGTTTTGGAGATTTCTTCAAAAATACCATCACTTGATATTTCATAAGAAGTAACATCATTTAAAGTCCATTTAGCATCTTTTATATAACCGGTCTCCGCTATATGTATATTAGTAAGCGGATGAAGGTCGCTGTAAACTTTTTCTGCAAAATCTAGTACTATAATATGTTCCATTGAATCTTTGTTATATCTTGAAACAATAATTCCAAGTAGCGGGTGTTTATCAATGTCTTTTTTTATATAAGCAAACTGTGAAACAGGGTTTACGTCCTTTATTTCATTAAGTTTCTGGCAAGAGTACGGGATTAACTTATCGTAAGTAACAAAACATAAATAAGTAACTATCAATGATAGTACAACAACCGGAGCAATAATACGCGAGAAAGGCATGCCTGCTGCACGAAATATTGTTAATTCAAAGTCTTTGCTTAATTTATCAAAAGTAAATAATGTGCCTAAAAGTAAACCAACGGGAAATGCTTTACCTAGAATTTTAGGCAATTCACAAATAAGGACCATAGCTGCAACCTGTGGAGTATAAACACCTTCTATTGTATTTTTTATTGTCTTTAAGAGCATCTCAGGTGCAATCCAAATTACAGAAAACAGTATTATTGCAGCAATGGTTGCCATAAGCACCTGCATAAAAATATATTTGTCATATATTTTTATCATAATTTGAAATCCTTCCCTAAGTAGAACTCTTTTGCCACAGGATCAACCGCGACTTCTTCACTCCTTCCCTGTATTTTAATTTTACCGTCAAAGATAACATAAGCACGATCAGTAATAGACAAAGTTGCCTTCGGGTTGTGATCTGTTATTAGAACACCTAATCCCTTTTCCTCTGAAAGTTTACGAATATTATCTTTAATTTCGCCGATGGCTATAGGGTCAATGCCTGTAAATGGTTCATCAAGCAATATAAAATCAGGGCTTGCAGCAAGCGCTCTTGCTAGTTCAACCCTCCTGCGCTCACCGCCGGAAAGAGATATTGCTGCTGATTTTCTTAATTTTGCAACCCCAAACTCATTTAGTAAATCTTCCAGCTTTTGTTTTTTCTCATCATTATCTAATTTATCATTCATCTCTAATACAAGCTTAATGTTGTCTTCAACTGAAAGCTTTCTGAAAATTGATGTTTCTTGAGGCAGATAGCCAATACCAGCTTTGGCTCGCAAATTCATTGGCCATGCTGAAATATCTTCCCCGTTAAATACAACTTTACCCGAATATGGCTTAACCAATCCTACAATCATATAAAAAGTTGTGGTTTTGCCTGCCCCATTTGGTCCGAGCAGACATACTACCTCACCTTTATTGATATAAAAAGACACATCATTTACAACACTTCTATCGCCATAAACTTTTACCAGATTAAACGCTTCTATTTTCATACAAAACCCCTGTTACCGGACAAAATTGCACCAATATCTTTTCTATAAGTCATACCTTTAAAATTAATTTCTGTGACCTCAGAATATAGACTCTCTCTCGCTCTTGAAATAGTACCTGAAATAGTAGTTAAAATAAGGTTTTTACCCTTAATTGTTTCATATTCCAAATACTTATTTTTCTTTAACGGAAACATAGTAAGAATAGTGTCTTCGCTCAAATTCCTTAAACCTTCAATAGTTTCGCCGTCTTGCCTTGCTGACACTACAAGAGACACCGCATTTCCCTCCTTTTGGGGAATATATTCATAGATATCTGCAAACAATCCTTGCAGACAATCATCAATAACTTGTAATAAATTTGTTCCAAAAAGCTCAAGAATTGCCGGAGCATCAGCATCAGACAAAAAATATTTAAGATTTGTAACTACAATTATGTCATCATCTGTCAAAATACATTCTATACCAAATATTCCGACATACGGTTTTTGTGTTTGTTCAAAATACTCAATAATAGAATTTGCTATACTTGATGTTAAATAATCAATATGTGCATCCGTAAGTTTATAAAATGGAGAACAGGCTCCTACTCCGTTTGTTAAAACCCCCCCGTCTCCATCGAGGGAAAAATTATAATTTAAAGATGTTCCGATAGGCAATGCTTTATATCCGTCCGAGATAAAATAAACAGAAAAAGTTTTGCCGTATAAATATTCTTCTATTAGTATAGTTTCATTTCTAAAGAGCAAATCATCTATAGCTGTTTTTGCAATTTTTTCATTGACACAAATTGTCGCATATTCACTAATACTGGATTTTATAATTAACGGGAATCTTGCATTTTTTATGTAATCATAAGCTGCATTTGCCTTGTCAAAAGATGCAAACCTTGGAATTGGAAAATGCAGTTTATAGAATAATTTTTTTACCGCAATTTTATCGCAGAATAAAGATGGAATATCAAATACTGGCGCAAAAAACGGTAATTTTTTTTCTTCAAATTTTGCGGCTAAATCTTTTAAAACTGAAAGCTTATCCACAGGAATTGTAACGGAAATCCCTTCTTTTTCTACAAAATCGATAATTTTTTCTGAATCATAATTATCAATATCAACAAGTTGAGCGATTTCACCTATTGCTGGATTTCCCGGACATACATACACTTCACATTGTGAAGAAAGATACTTTGCCAGTGCATACTCCTGAACACCTTTACCTAATATTAGTACTTTTCTCATATCATAATTATATCTAAGAATAAAAATGAAGTCTATTTATATTTTTGTAAATTTTTATATACAATTACCATTAAAAAAGCAATTTTTTATGTTTATATGTTTTATATTAATACTATGGTTCAAAGTGTAGGTTCAAATTATTATAATCCATATTATGATTATTCTTCTCTGCAGCAGCAACGCCGTCAGAATATACAATCAGAAAATCCGTTGCTCTCAATCGGCGGATTACTGCTTGCCTCACAAGGTATTCGCTGGCTTTCTGATAAAGCATCTAAAACTCTTATACGAGGAAAAGAATACACAACGGCTGCTAATGTTAGCAAAGTTGCAAATGCAATGCTAAAAAACAATAATCTGGGTGTCGATGTATTTTTTGTTAATCCTAATAACATTGATACTGTTAGTCATTATAGTAGAATTCCCGTAGAGAGTTTAAGAGAAGTAGCATCAGGAAAGAATGCTTTTTATGCGGATTCTATAAAAGTAGCTGTTGCACCGTCTACAAAACCATCACTGATTCAGCATGAATTAGGACATGCGATAAATGCAAAAAACAAGTTCTTAAAATTACTGCAAAATTCAAGGTCATATGTTACAGTAATTCCTACCACACTGCTGCTTCTTAATTATTTAATAAAAAATAGACAAAACAATAATAACAGAGAAGATACATTTATAGAAAAAAATGCCGGTGTTTTAGGATTTCTAGCATATGCACCAACCATAGCAGAAGAAGGACTTGCCTCCATCAGAGGGATTAATGCCGCAAAACGAACTCTCAAAGGACAGAAGATTAATTTCGGACCATTAAGAAAAAATTACCTTTTTGCGTGGCTTACATACCTTCTTGCAGGTGTAGGTTTAGGTGTCGCATCAAAATTATCCATAAAAACCGGCCTTCCGATGACATTAGGAATAATGTAGATTTTATTGAGTACCTGTCGATGACATATTAGAAGGTAAACAGACTCCAAACTGACAATTAGCATTATACTGTTTCTGCTCCTGCTGCGGGTTTTGGTTTTTAAAATTTCTGTCACCATTATTTCTGTTAGCAGGAGAAAGACGAACGAAAGGATCTCCGCCAAAATCAGCAGAACGTCCATAATCATTATAAATAGGTTTATATGGTTCTCGTATACGAGCAGTATCATTGGCAGTGCATACAGTGTTAATATCATTAATAGAACATGTAGCATTTGAAATGCCGGTTATTGCTGCAATTACGACAGTTATAATAAATATCTTTTTCATTATTAACCTCCTTTTATTTTCTATTAAAAGGTTAAGTTAATAATCTTAAAAATCATTACCGATAGTGCTTAGTCTAATGTATTAATGTTTTTGCAAATTCAATAGATTCATCAGAAAGAACACCGCCGGCAAGTTCAGCAACTGCATTTATTTTTTCTTCTGCTGATAAAACTTTTACAAATACTTTAGTAGAATCATCCTGAGATTTTGCGACGTAAAAATGTCGGTCAGAGCGGGATGCTATTATTGCTTGATGAGTAATCATAATAATCTGTCTGTATTTAGCTAATTCTTTTACTTCATCTGCTACGCTTTGTGCCGCCTTACCTGATATCCCCGTATCTATCTCATCAAAAATAACTGTATCTATATTGTCACTTTGTGCAAATATTACTTTCAGTGCAAGCATTACACGGGAAATTTCACCGCCGGATGCGACTTTAACAAGTGGTTTGGGAACTTCAGAAATATTCGTTGATATTAAAAACTCTACATCATCAGCCCCTGATGAGTTAAGTTCTGTCGGACGAATATCTATTAGGAATTTTGCCTTGGGAAGTTCCAGTGCAGCCAGCTTTTCGGATATCATACACGATAAAACTTCAGCATATGTTTTGCGTTTCTCTGTGATTTCCAAAGCAAGTTTTTTAAGTTTATCAACTGTCTGTTCCAAATCCTTTTCAAGCTGTACTTCATCCGCTTCGTTTGTTTCTACTGATGAAAGTTCTTTTCTGCATTCAAACAATGTATCTAAAACAGCTGTAAGTGTACCGCCATATTTTCTTTTTAGTTTATCAAGCAGAAATAACCTTTCCTGAAGAATGTTTAAACGTTCTGTATCATTGTCAAGATTTTGTGAATAATCCCTAAGAACAGAAGCTATGTTTTTAACACTTTCCATAACATTTATTAACTCTGTTTCTGTTTCGGATAATGATGGTTCAAGTGCTGTAATCGCAGAAAGATTTTTCTTTATTTTACTGAGTCCCTCAAGTATAGACTCATCATCATTACTTATTGCCCATGATATAGAACCTGACAGCTCTTTCAACTTCTCTGCATTTTCAAGAATATTTATTTCTTGTGACAGTTCTTCATCTTCAACTTCTGATTTAATTTCTGCATCTTCAATTTCTTTTATCTGAAATTTCAAAAAATCAATTTGTGACTCTGTAAGTTTGTTTGAATTTTTAATATTTTCAAGTCTGTTTTTTAAACTAAGATAGTTTTGCCACACCATTCCATATTCATCAAGATAAGGCTGCAGAGTTGATTTTGCATAATTATCAAGCAGAGTAATATGGCACCTTGGTTTCATAAAAGTATACATTTCATGCTGGGAATGTATATCTACAAAAATTTCTCTTAAAAATTTAACGGCCTCTTGATTCACCATACTGCCATTAACTTTTATACGACTGCCTGATACCGTTATTTCTCTAGTAACAACAAGTTCATCACCCAGATTGTCAATGCCGTAATTTTCATAGAAGGATGTAAGCTTATCAGAAACATTAGAAATAGTAAGTTCAATAAGAGCTTTTGTCTCTCCTGTTTTTATGAGTTCTTTAGATGCTTTTGCTCCGAGGGCAATATCAATAGCACTAATCATAATACTTTTCCCTGCGCCAGTTTCACCTGTAATAATATTTAGCCCGTTATCGAACTCTAAAGACAGCTCATCAATTAAAATAAAGTTCTTTATAAATAATCTTGATAACATACATATAAATTAGCTTAAATACACGTTCAAATCAATATTTACAATTGTTTACAAATAGCTTTAAAAAAAGCAATTATTTATTGTTTATATACTTTATATATGTAAATAGGAGAATTATAATTAATATGAGTTTTGACAGTGTAAGTAATTATACTCTTAATAAGTATCAGAGTACAAGTAATTTTACGTGTACCTGTACATGTCAGCAGCAAAATTACACATATTCATCAGTGCCTGCACTGTTTAATTTTTACTTACCCTCAGGTTTTGAATATAATTTTACACCAATAAATTATTACAGCAGCAGTTTCATAAACCCATTTTTGTTTCAGATAACTAACTCCCTTCAATTTTTAAACAATTTTAATTTTTCACTACCAACTCCGGTTAGTACAGAAACAAATTCTCTATATACATCTATGATTTCACCGAGTGCATTTGGAACACTTACAATGCCTGCACCAACGATAAGCACATGTACAACTACAAATAACTCATCAAGGGAACCTGTTGTGACATCAAGTATACCTTCATACAGTACAAGAAAAGCAACTCTGCTTAAAGATGTTGAAAAGAACGATAGTAGTTTTGCCGATCAATTAAAGGAAAAGGGTGTCGAGTATAATGAAGAATTAGGACACAATCTTGCTAAGTATACAATAAACCACACGAAAGGCACAACAGGTAAATGTGCACACTATGTAAATAATGCTCTTGAAGAATATGATATAAACGCAAAACGTGATGAACACGCTTATACACGTGCCGATGTTCTTGCAGCAGATGAAAACTTTACGGAAGTAACAGTAAAGGACGAGCAAGACTTGAAGAAACTTCCCGGCGGGTCTGTTGTTGTTTATGAACAGGGAGCATGCGGCTACAGCAGTGAACATGGACACGTATTCATTGCAACAGGAAACGGCGGTGCGGCATCTGACCATTTACAAAATAATATCAAATACGGCAGTGGTGTAAGGGTATTTATACCGACTAAAGAAGCAGCTACAGCGTAGCAAGATATTCATTAATTGCCTTTGCGGCTTTTTTCCCTGCTCCCATAGCATTTATAGCATTTGATTCACCAACAGGGGCTACATCACCCCCCGCATAAATATGCTTTATTGATGTTTCTCTTGTATCCGGATTGACTACAAAATACCCTTTATTATTTACCGCAAAATCAAGACCTTCGGATTTTGCAGATTTTTGAATAATAGGATTAGGCCCCGTACCAAGAGCAACTATAACTGTATCTACGTCTAAATCAATATATTCACTTGTTCCAACAGGAGAACGTCTGCCTGACTCATCTGGTTCACCAAGTTCACAGATTTTAAATATCATTGATTTAACATAACCATCCTTACCGGTTATTTCATGCGGTGCAAGTAAAAATTTAAAAATAACACCTTCTTCTTTAGCATGCCTAATCTCTTCAAGGCGGGCAGGTAATTCTTTTTCTGTACGCCGGTATACAATATAGACTGTTTTGTATCCTACTCTTACAGCTGTTCTTGCTGCATCCATTGCAACATTACCGCCGCCTATAACCGCGGCTTTTTCCCCAACTCTTAAAGGTGTTGCCGTTTCTGGCTCATTTGCGTGCATTAGATTTACCCTTGTTAAAAACTCATTGGCAGACAAAACACCATTCAGGTTTTCTCCCGAAATACCAAGCATTTTAGGTAAACCTGCACCGGAGCATATAAATATAACGTCAAATCCATCATCTTTTAACTGTTCAAGAGTTATAGATTTCCCTACAATTACATTCTTTTCAAATTTTACGCCCATTGATTTAAGCGTTTCAATTTCTCTGTCCAGAACTGTACGGGGAAGTCTGAATGGCGGAATACCGTATCTTAAAACACCGCCAAATTCATGTAATGCTTCAAATACCGTTACATCATGTCCTGCTTTTCTTATATCGGCTGCGGCTGTAATACCGGCACAACCAGACCCAACAATAGCAACACGTTTACCTGTCGGAATAATGTGGGGAGCAGTGACAGAAGTATTATCTCCGGCATAACGTTCAAGGGCTCCGATGGCAATAGGTTCACTTTTTATCCCCAATATACATTTACCTTCACATTGGCGTTCCTGCGGGCAAATTCTGCCGCATACCGAGGGAAGCATAGATGTTTGCCTTATTACATCTCCTGCCAATTGTAAATTATTTTCTTTTATAGCTTTTATAAAATCAGGAATATTAATATTAACCGGACAGCCTTTTACACATTGCGGATTCTTACAGTGCAGACATCTTTCCGCTTCCAGTTTTGCCTGTTCGGGTGTAAAATTTTCTTCAACCGGAGCGAAATTTGTTCTTCTTATTTCAGGATTCTGTTCTTTGGGTCTTTGTCTCATATTTTACTCTCCTCGGTAATATTCTACTCCAAATAAGAATTATTCATCAACCGGTTATATTCTTTTATAAGAAAATCTTTTCCCGGCTGTTTAATAATAATATTATCCCATGGAAGTTTTTCATTTACACAAAAACTTTTTGTTACAAAATAATCGGTATCTATACCTGCATTTTTTGCTGCCGCTTTATATGCGCCAAGCTTACCGCCATTCGTGTATACTGCGTATAGATATTTCCCGAGACTTTCATCACCTCTGGATATCAGAGTTTGATAATAGTCCCACTTAATACTTGTAAATTTTGTTTTAATACCGATTTTGGCAAGTTCTTTTGCAAGATATTTTTGTTTTTTCTCTAAAATGGAATTATCTTCTCTTGCTTCCCATTGAAAAGGTGTATGTGGCTTAGGAATAAACGTAGAAAAAGAAAATGTTAAATCCAGCTTTTTATCAATCTGTTTAACTTTTTTGCCAAGTTCTACAAAGGCTCTTATATCGACTTTATTTTCTGTAGGAAGTCCTATCATACAATAAAATTTTATTCCTCTTAATCCTGAGTCTGATGCTTGATGCACAGCATTTAGTATTTGTTCTTCTTTTAAATTCTTATTTATAACTTTTCTGAGACGTTCGGATGCTGCTTCAATCGCAATTGTAAATGTTTTCTGCCCTGATAGGTTAAGGAGTTTTAATACATTAGGTGTGATTGCATCAACCCTGAGAGATGAAAAATTAAGATTAATATCTTCACCATTCTCAATTCTTGAAATTACGTAATTACAAATATTTTCAAAATCCGGGTGCGCACTTATCTGGGCCCCTAGAAGTGCAATATTTTTTGTGTACTTTAAACCTGTGTCAATTTTTTCAATAATCTCATCACAAGAAACAAATCTCACAGGCAGATTCAGGTATGATGCCAGACAAAATCCGCACCGGTTAAAGCATCCCCGCTCCACTTCAATAATAAAAGTATCAGGGAAAAATGCTCTTTTGCTAATTATTGGTGTATAAACACATTTACTTATTCTATGCGTAACTTTTTCCGTGATATTACCAAGAGATGGAACCAGAACGCCATTAATCTTAGATAATTTATTTAAAATGATTTCTCGTGCTTCATGCTTGTTCTCTTTAAGTATCTTAATTACATTTTCTAATAATTCCTCGCCATCACCAATTAAAAAGAAGTCAAAAAAATCAGCAAAAGGAGCCGGATTAGAAGTTATAACAGGGCCACCTGCAAATATTAAGGACGATTGCCGCTCTTTTGCAAACAGAGGAATATTAAGTTTTTCCAGTATTTCAAATATCCCTATAAAATCCATTTCAAAGGAAACAGAAAATGCTACAGCATCAATATTTTCTGGTAATACTTTTACTGAGACATTGTCAGTATCAACAGAAAAAACATTTATATCAGTACGTTCATCCATCAACTTATACAGCCACAAGTAGCCTAAAGAAGAGAGTGCAAAACTTTCCGGTCCAGGAAAACACATTATTAGATTATACTCATCCCTACTTGCAGAAACAGGACTATATAAATATTTATCTGATTCATCAAACTTCATTTCTGCTAATATTTTTTATATATAACTCATCAATCAATACACAAACTGTGGCAGCAAGCGCCGGAGCGAAAATCACTCCGATTACTCCGAGTAATTTTGCTGTGACAAGCAATGCAAAGAAAATCATTAACGGATGTAAGTCCATAAATTTGGAAAATATGTAAGGTCGAACAAGATTATTTTCAGCCCACTGAGCAAATAAGAATGCTAAAGTTATACCGATAAGAATAGGTAACCCCATCTGCCAGCAAACTGCAATTGCAATAATGTAGGCTATTGTCGGACCGATAACTGGAACAATATCAAGTACTCCTGTAATAACACCTAATATCACTGCATAATCAACTCTCATTAATAATAAAGCAATTGTAAATATCAGACCTACGGATGTCATGGTTGCAACTTGTGCTATGACATAACCACCGATTTTTTTTGAAATCGTTTCAACTATATCACCGACATTTTTACCATCTTTTTTGGGAAATAATTTTACGATTGATTTTTTTATGTATTCCTCGTCCAACATAAAATAATATGTGATTAAACAAAATGCAAAGAAATTAACAAGAGCAGAGGCAAAACTAATTGTTGCATTAATAGAACGGTTCACGAAATCAGAAGCAAACTCCGAAGCATGTTGAAAAACAGATGATGCATCAACAAGAGAAGTAAGAGTATACCCCATAATATCTAGATTTAGAAGATACTCTTTGAAATTTGTAATATATAATGGTAGATTTTGGATTAATGAACTAACCTGTTTATACGATAAAATAACAACGGGAACAAAAAATACAATCAATATAAGAACAAGTGTCAGTAAAATAAGAGCGACTGAAAGAGAACGCTTCATTTTTTTTTCAAGTTTGTTTACGAGGGGATTAAATGAACAAGCAACCACGTATGAAGCGAAAAACAGCATTATAACGTTACTTACCTGTGCTATAAACTTTAGCATAATAAGAATAATTGCAAATACGACAATATTCTTTACTGAAATGTATTCTCTTAACACCGCAAATGACATGTCCCACTCCTTTTCTAGTGATTATAACAAATATATAAAACTAATACAATAAACAATTGATAATTTTATGAGTGATATAAAAACCATAAAATGTGGAATGTAAAATAATAAGGAAGGTAGAAATGAAAACAAAGACAGAAGAATTAATGGTTATTGACGGTCATAAAATTAACTTTGAACGTGAAGAATTTCCACAAATCAATGATATCAGGGAAATTTATGACATAAACTTAATGAAATCCATTGATAATTGTAAAAATAGTCTTATAACAAAAAAATCAATCAATAATAAAAACATCTGGGGTATAAATGTAAATGTTACAGACCGTGATGTAGTGCAGATTGAGGATAATATATATGAAATAATATCAGGGAAAGAAGGTCTTTCAGTCAAATTGTTTGGTAAAGATGGACTAATCTTTGAATTTAATACAGACAAAAATTTTGAGCTAGATAGAAAAAAATATGGCAAATATATAGATTGTGGTTCAAAGAATCTTAAATATTATACAAGCGGAGATACAAGTGTTATCAGTAATGATTTAACAAATAGGATTGTAAAATATTCTTCATCAGAAAATATTAATAATCATACGTATACTAAATATTATGAATTTCTTGACAGCAATAATATTGCAGTATACCTGCTTTTAATTGACTTTATGCCGTTCAGAATGACAATATACTATGATAATAATACAAAATATGATATTTTAAATTTTTATTATAAAAATGATTAATATAAAAAAACTCCGATTAAGAAAAATCGGAGTTTTTTTATATTATTTATATTTCACAATTACTAACAAGAATAGGAACAAGAGCTGCCACTTGATGAAGTTGATGTTGAAGTAGATGTAACACTTGTACTAAGTCCGCCTGTGCTAAAGCTTGTAGAAGGAGCAGATGCAATTGAGCCTGCGGTTTCAACTGGGGCTGTTGTATATGCTGCATAATTTACTTCTGTTGGATTGGAAAATTCACAGATGTCAAAACCGCCCCATGCTATAGAACCGGCTGTTTCAACAGCGGATGATTCCGCACCAATAATTGGTGAATAATTATCTACATTTGATACAGTATTTGTATAGTTATTTTCTGATGATGTTGATTGAAGAATTGTGCCAAAACTTGAAGTACCTAATGCCATTTTTTATATCCTCTTAACATATCTTACATATATATAAAGTCAAAGAAAATTTCTGAATTTCAAAAAGGAATATTTTTGTAACAAAAGTTTACATATTTATAATTAAATATTTTTTAAGGACTAAAATATTAAAAGGAAAAAGAAAGGAGCAATTATTAATTATGTTATCAGAAAAAATGGCTAAAGCGCTTAATGCTCAAATAAACGCTGAATTGTATTCGGAATACTTGTATTTATCTATGAAAGCTTATTTTGCAGATAAAAATCTGCAAGGTTTTGTGAACTGGATGGATGTTCAAGTTCAGGAAGAACACGCACATGCAATGGGAATGTTTGATTATGTTATAGAAAGAGGCGGCAGAGTAGAACTTGAGCAAATTGATAAACCCAGACACGACTGGGAATCTCCGTTGGAAGTATTTGAGCACGTACTTGAACATGAACAATATGTAACATCAAGAATTAATGACCTTATGGATGTCGCAGAAGAAATAAAAGACAGAGCGGCACTATCTTTTCTTGACTGGTACTTAAAAGAACAGGTGGAAGAAGAGTCTACTGTTGGCGGAGTTCTTGCAACTCTTAAATTGATAGGAAAAGATACACAGGCATTATATATGCTGGATAAAGAACTTGCAGCCAGAACTTTTACGGCACCTGTTATTGGGTAAGTATACACTCTTGATATATTGACAAATATACTTGTTTGTGTGAGTATATGACTATGAAATACACAAGCAGAAATAGAAATAATAATCTTTGGTGGTGCCTGTAGTTTAGTACAGGTTGCACTATTATCTCTTGATAGAAATAAACCTGTACAAAAATTGTCAGGTTTATTTTTTAATCAAGGAGAAAAATTATGTCAATAAGTTTAATAAATACATTACCCAATCCCCTAAAAACAGCGTCCAAATTTGTATCGTATCAAGAAAGTGCTTCAGGGTTCTCTGCCTCAAGGCTCATTCAAGAGACGGGTACTTGTCTTGCACCTAAAGTGACATTTGCCAGAAGTAAGGAGGATCTGGCGGAAAACGTGTTCCTTGAGTTGTCAGAAAAAATAATTGTTTACTTAGGTCCTGCGTTTTTAGGGGAAAAAGCAGCCAGAAAAATTTTTTCAAGAGGATTAAACTCAAAAGAGAAAGAACTTGTTGCAAAATCCTTTAAAGAACTTAATGTGTTATCTCCGAATGTAAAAGGAAAAATTTTACCTATAAAAGCAGCAATAGCGGTGTCAACAATGCTCATACCTCTTGCAGAATTCTCTCTAAGTTACTTGAAAAACCTGTTTACTTTAAAAGTATTTAAGGAAAGTGACTTTCAGAATATCGCATCTTTAGAAAAGAATGAAGGAAACGAAGAACAACAAGAGCGAGTGGAAAAAAGTGCTAAACAAAAGATAGGTATAGCGTCTGCAATTTATGGCGGTCTGTTAGGGTTAAGTATGCTTATTGCTGCAAAGGGCAAAAATTCCAAATGCTTGCAAAACCTGAGCGAAATTATTATTGCTCCTGGAGATAAATTAATTAAAAATAATAAGAAAAAATCAGCATTTCTTAACAAATACCTAAGTCAGGATTTTAATTCTGAAAACGGAAAACTTGCTATGAGTAATGGGCAGTTAACTTCTTGTGTTATGATAGGGGGATTGGGATACTTTGGGGCATCCGCAGATAGAGGAAAAGAAAACCTTTTAGAAACTGCATCAAGATTCCCCATTGTAGGATTTTATATGATAACAGGCGGTGAACTTTTTGATAAGGGTTTCAAGAAATTATTAAATAAATTTGGATATTGCAAAGATGTTATAAATAAGGATTTTTCATCACCTAATTTTAAAGAATTAGAGAAGAAAGCTGCCGAAATTGCAAAGTTAAAAAATACTAATACTGCAAAGGAATTCAAGCGCCTTGCCGGACAAAAAGTTATTGTATCTGGTGTTCCGTATATATTTGGGATAGGTGTAATGGGCTTTTTTGTTGCGGGTATGACAAATTACTTTACAAGAAGACGTCATAAAAATTTTGTGAATGATGTAAGTAATAAGGATGGGGGAATTTGTTACAAACTGTAGAATGTAAATTTTTGTAAATAATATTTTTAAAAAGAGCAATAAAATATATTTTTAAATCTTTATATAAGTATAATAAAAAAGGTTAGTGTTAATATTTTATATTTAGGAGGTACCATTATGGTTGAAAGTGTTGGCTATAGAGCTTATGGAGTTAATACAATTCCGGAAGTTGAAGCTGAAACAAAAGCTTACAGAAGGGCGCAAGAAACATCTGCAGGAACTGCTAACTTTGAAGGGCGGCGTGACTTTGATTCTTTTGAGAAAGAATCTCATACAGGTAGAAATATAGCAATTGGTACAGGTGTTGTTGCAGCTGCGGGCTTGTATACCCTTGCGGCTCTTATGGGCAGGGGAAAGGGATTAAACATGTTTGGTAAGACTTTGGGTAAATTTAAAGGTGAGAATCTAAACTTTATGCAAAAGGGTGTGAATAAATGTCTTGATGGAGCTTATAAATCCGCAAAGTACATTAAAACACATACCTATGACAAAGTTGCAAACTTTTTTAAAAAAGGTGGCAGCAAAGGTGGAGGTGCCAGCGAGGCATAAATTATAAAAAAGATAAAAAGGGGACTGATATTAATTATCAGTCCTTCTTAATTTTTCTTAAAAAACACTGTTAAAATATATAATTTTCTATTATTATAAAAACATCACAAATCATATGAAAGGATTTAAAATGGTTCTGGAAGTTTCTTATCCGCAGCTTGAAAAAGCGGTCAACCCGACTCACGATATTAAGCTTTTTGCGGGGCGCTCAAATCCTAAACTGGCACAGGAAATTGCCGATTACCTTGGTACAACTGTAGGACCGATGGTTGTCAAAAATTTTGCAGACGGAGAGATTTATGTTCAGGTTAAAGAGAGCGTAAGAGGTGATGATGTTTTTATTATCCAGCCGCTATGTAATCCGGTTAATGAAAATTTAATGGAACTTCTTATTATTATTGATGCATTTAAACGTGCTAGTGCAAAAAGTATTACTGCAGTTATTCCTTATTACGGGTATGCGAGACAGGATAGAAAAACTTCAGGCAGGGAAGCTATTACTGCAAAATTAGTTGCAGACCTTTTAACAACTGCAGGTACAGATCGCGTTCTTGCAATGGACTTGCATACTGGTCAGATTCAAGGTTTCTTCAATATTCTTGTAGACCATATTTTTGCAACACCAATTCTTGTAGATTACATAAAGAGTCTTAATATCCCTGCAGATGATATGGTTGCAGTAAGTCCTGATACCGGTGGAGTACAAAGAACCAGACAATTCGCAAAAAAGATTGATTGTCCGCTTGCTATCATTGATAAGAGACGGGATAAACATAATGAAGCTATTGCATCACATGTTATAGGTGATGTTGAAGGTAAAGTCTGTATAATGTTTGACGACATGATTGATACAGCAGGTACTATTTGCGAAGCGGCAAAACTACTTAAAGCAAAAGGCGCAAAGCAGGTTTATGTCTGTGCTTCTCACGCAATTTTCTCGGGGCCAGCTATTGAAAGACTTAAAAATGCGCCAATTGAACTGTGTATAGTAACAAATTCTATTCCTTGGGATAAAGAAAAATTGCCAGATAATGTTATTCAGCTTTCTGTCGCTCCTCTTTTAGGACAGGCCATTTCAAGAATACATGATGAAGAATCTGTAAGTTCTTTATTTGGATTTGAAAAAGAAATGAAGGTTTAATTATCTTACGGTACAAAATCTGAAAATTGTGGTACTATATAAACATGTGGATAGTTTATATGGGAGTTAATCATGAAGATTTTGATTTCAAACGATGATGGTATATTAGCAAATGGTATACGTGCTCTTGCTGAGGCTCTTAGTCTTAAGCATGATGTATACATTGTTGCCCCTGACCGAGAAAGGAGTGCAGCAGGTCATTCACTTACACTCCATACTCCTTTAAGAGTTGAGGAAGTGGATGCAAAATACGGTACGAAGCGCTGCTGGATGACAACCGGCACACCTGGAGACTGTGTTAAGATTGCACTTAATGCTATTTTATCAGAAGAAGAAATGCCGGATTTAGTTATATCCGGTATTAATCATGGACCAAATCTGGGTGCAGATATTCTTTATTCTGGAACTGTAAGTTGTGCAATGGAAGGTGCAATGATGGGGTTTCCGAGTATTGCAACATCTCTTGCAAGTATGCGGAACGAATATGAAGATTTTAAAGTTTCGGCTGCTTGTATTGCTGCATTTGTTGATAGACTTGACCCTAAAATTGTTCCCCCTAAAACAATTTTGAACATCAATGTTCCGGGGTTAGACCTTGAAGACATTGGAGGCATTGCAATTACTGAACTTGGAAAAAGAATGTTTACAGATGCATACGAAAAAAGAATTGACCCAAGAGGAAAGGTTTATTACTGGATGGCAGGCGAATTAATAAATGAACCTGAGGATGCAAATACAGATATTTCTGCAGTCAGGAGTAATAAAATTTCTGTCACACCTATCACATTTGAGATGACAAATGTTGAGGTTATGAATCAGCTAAATAAAAGTCTATGCAGTGAAGAATTTTGCAACTGGTTTTATCATCAATAATTTCTTTTTGTAAAATAAAAGGTATGGAACAACTTGATCTCTGCCTTCAATATTTTGTTATTTATACTTCTGTAATATTTAGAAAATAACAGGTTTCGTTTTAAACGAAACCTGTGTTTACATGTTATTACATACCGCTGCCTCGTTCAAAGCCGAGTCCGTTATCATTACCTGAGGTATGTCCGCCGCTGCCAGCTTCATATAAATGACCACCAGAATTGCCTCCCTGGTTATCCATAACTTCACTTGTTCCCCACCAAGCATTTTCACCATCAACAGCTATATTTTTCCCGTTACCAGTTCCAGAATCAGATGAGTTGCTGGAATTCCCGCTATCAGTAACTACTACTTCTTCCCCTTTGATATTAGGGACACAAGTACCATTGAGTTTCATTCCATTCTCGCAATCATCATCGTCGTCATCGTCATCATCATCGTCATCGTCGTCATCATCGCCAAGTTGCGGAACACAGGTACCACCGACCATCATTCCATTTTCACAATCGTCATCGTCATCGTCGTCGTCATCGTCGCCAACTTCTGGTTCTGGAGTTACAGGATCATCTATATCATAATCGCCGGTAGTGCCTCCAGTATTATCGTTATTGTTGTTGTTTTCGTTGCCGGTGTTATCATCAGAAGTACCGCCGGTGGTGCCTCCTGTGTTATCGTTATTGTTGTTACTGTTGTTGTCATTACCGGTGTTGTTATTCCCTGTATTTCCTGCTGTACTTCCGCTGCTGGTGTCGTCTCCTATTGCTGCTGTCTCAGGTGCCAGAGATGCTAGGAGTAATTTACCATCCTGTGTTATCTTATACTTATACTGATCCTGATTTTCTGTATTTGGGCCGATATTTCCATTTACATCTATTGTTAACTCAGCAATATAGTTATTTTCATCCAAGGCGGTCAGGGCGTACATTGTTCCGTCTCTCATTACTGAATAAGTACCGTTTGTGGTTGCTTGCAGTTTTTCGTTTACTGCACTGATAAACTCATCATCAAATGCTAGTATTGCATCCTGCTGATTGTCGAACATTACCTGGTGTACTACACCTTCGATGTTCATAATGGCCTTGTCTCGTCTAGCAGTAAATTCTTCACTCATATCTCTTGTTCTTAAGGTATTAATTGCGACAACACTTAATACCCCGACAAGAGCAAGAGCTATAAGAATTTCAACGAGCGTAAATCCGTTTTTTCTTCTCATAAAGTACCTCTCTTTCATTTGTATGATGCATACTGACTGAAAGTTTTGATAATTGTTCGATTTTAATTAGTTTAAAAAGTTCTGTAATATAATGATTGTTTTTATAAATAATTGTTTATTGTGTTATTAAGAATTATTAAGATAAAAATCAGAAAAGAGTAAAAATATTGACTTAGGGGGAATGCGTAATATAAGTATTGTGCGCATATATTATAAAAACAATTATTGGATTTGAATTATATTTTTTTTGTTATTGTCCGCAAAATTGCTTGCATTTTGAATTTTAGCAAATATTATTAAAGTATGCGTTTATTTTACGCATGTGATAGCCGAAAAAAATGAGGACAACATGTCTAAAGACGTCATAGAAATTGAAGGTACTATTCTTGAGGCAATGCCAAATGCAATGTTTCGTGTTGAATTAGAAAATGGACACGAAATATTAGCTCATATTTCAGGAAAAATAAGAAAAAACTTCATTAGAATCCTGCCCGGGGATAAAGTTAAAGTAGAAATGACACCGTACGATTTATCAAAAGGCAGAATTACATTCAGGTTAAAATAAGTAACGTAGTATAAAATAAGGAATAAAAAAATGAAAGTTAGAGCATCAGTCAAAAAAATGTGTGACAAATGCAAAGTTATTAAAAGAAAAGGCAGAATTGCTGTCATTTGCGAAAACCCTAAACATAAGCAAAGACAAGGGTAATTACACTAACATGTTTAAAGAAAATAACAAAGGAGAAAATAAATGGCAAGATTAGCAGGGGTTGATTTACCCCGTAACAAAAGACTGGAAGTTGCATTAACCTATATCTACGGAATAGGACCTTCCAGAGCTGCAAAAGTTCTTGAAACAACCGGTATATCTCCGGACTTAAGAACAGATGATTTAACAGATGATGATATTAAACAACTTCGTGAAGCTTTATCAGCTTATCATATTGAAGGTGACCTTAGACGTGAAGTAACAATGCATATTAAACGTCTACAGGAAATCAATTCTTATAGAGGTATGCGCCATAAAAGAGGACTTCCCTGCAGAGGACAAAGAACAAAAACCAATGCAAGAACCAGACGCGGGAAAAAAGGCGGCCCTATTGCTGGTAAGAAAAAAGCATAGTTAGAAATTAATTAAAGAAAAGATAAAGGATAAATAAAATGGCAAGACCACAAAAAACAAAGAAAAAAGAAAAGAAAAACGTATTGCAAGGTGTTGTACATATTCAATCCACCTTCAATAATACGATAGTAACTTCTACAGACACACAGGGAAATGCTATTGCCTGGGCATCTGCCGGAGCTACAGGATTTAAAGGTGCCAGAAAAGGTACTCCGTTTGCAGCTCAATCCGCAGCGGAACTGGTTGCTAAAAAGTCTATAGATCAAGGCATGAAAAAAGTAGAAGTATACATCAAGGGACCTGGATCAGGCAGAGAAACAGCTATAAGAGCTATTCAGGCTGCAGGTCTTGAAATTACATTAATCAAGGACGTAACACCTATTCCGCATAACGGATGCCGTCCTCCTAAAAAACGTAGAGTATAGTGCGGTGAGAGCTTGCAGTCTGCAAGTCATAGGTGCCTCACCGGCAAGTTAAAGGAGAAATTACAATGGCAAGATACACAGGGCCAACTAATAAGTTATTCCGTAACTACGGAGTAAAAGACCTGTCCAATAGAAAGCTTACTGTTTCAATGAGACAAACTGCTTCTGGACAGCACGGAGCAGTCAGAAAGAAACTTTCTGAGTATGCAATTCACTTAAATGAAAAACAAAAAATCAGACTTACATACCTTGTAAGCGAAAAACAATTTGCTAAATACTACCACGAAGCGGCAAGGAGAAAAGGTGTAACAGGTACTATCTTGCTTCAAATTTTAGAATCAAGATTGGACAACATTCTTTTCAGAGCAGGTTTTGGTATTACACGCAAGCAATCTAGACAAATCGTTAACCACGGTCATGTTTTAGTTAACGGTAAGAAAGTTGATATCCCATCATACTTAATTAAAGCAGGCGATGTTATTACTATAAAATCAAAGAGTTCAGAATTTATTAAGAGTGTTACAGGCATGATTGATATGGCTTGTGCTCCTGCTTGGATGACTATCGACAAAGAAGCCTTGAAAATAGTGTTCGACAGAATTCCGGAACGTGAAGAACTTGATCCTGACTTTAAAGAACAACTCGTAATTGAGTACTACTCAAAGTAAGCTAATTCTGATAGGAGATATTAAATTATGGATTTAAAAATTAAAACAGTTAATACTATGACAAGCTCTGACGGGTCACAATATGGTAAATTCGTTATTGAGCCGCTTGAAAGAGGTTTTGGTACTACTATCGGAAACTCTTTGAGAAGAGTCTTGTTATCAAGTCTTGAAGGTACAGCTGTTACCTCTGCAAGAATTGAAGGTATTACTCACGAATATACAGCAATTCCGGGTGTATTGGAGGATGTTATTGATGTAATGCTTAACCTTAAAGGATTAGCTATTAAAACAGATTCTAAGGAACCTCAGCACTTAAGAATTGATGTTGATAGACCGGGACCTGTACTTGCAAGTGATATTCAATTACCTGCAGGTGTTAAAGTTGTTAATCCTGATTGGTTAATTTGTACAATTGCAGACGGCGGCAGTTTCCATGCTGATGTTATTGTAGAAACAGGAAAAGGGTATGTTGCTCATGATGTACCGAGAAATGTTAAATCTGGTCAAGCAATTGACATGTTACCTATAGATGCAACATTTATGCCTATCAAACGTGTTAGCTATGAAGTAGAAAATACCCGTGTAGGTGACAGTATTGATTATGACAAATTAACAATTGAAATTTGGTCTAATGGTTGTATTGATGTAACAACAGCACTTACTCAAGCTGCTGATTTGTTAATTGAACACTTTGTACAAATTTCTAATATAACCGGAAAATCTTCTTCAGTTGTTGATTCTATTGCAGAACCGGAACCAACCTCTGCAGAAGAAGCATCAAGTGAAGAACCTTCAATAACAATTGATGAGCTTGAACTTTCTGTAAGAGCATATAATTGCTTGAAGAGAGCAAGTATCAATTCTATGGCAGAACTTCTCAAGAAGTCTGAACATGATCTTCTTAATATCAAAAACTTCGGCAAAAAATCTTCTGACGAAGTAATTGAAAGACTTCACCACTTTGGTTTGGATTTAGCTCCAAATCCGGAAACTGATGAAAACGGTGTAGTTATAGCAAACGATTAGTAATATATAGATTAAAGGAATAAGACAATGAGACACCAAACAAAAAAACATACGCTTGGAAAAGCTCAAGACCAGAGAAAGGCTCTTTTGCGTTCACTTGCTACTGAACTTTTTGTACACGGTGAAATCAAAACAACGATGGCTCGTGCTAAAGCACTTAAACCATACGCTGAACAGATTATCACTCTCGCAAAAAAAGGTGATTTGAACTCAAGAAGAATTGCTACCAAGTATATTTTTGATAAAGAAACCGGCAAGTTTATGGATTTGTCTACAGGCGAAGTTTTTGACAAAGCTGAAGAAAATAAAAAACTTGCTCCTCAAACAGTATTAAGAAAATTATTCTTAATTATTGGCAAAAAGTACGCATCAAGACAAGGTGGATATACTAGAATTTATCGTTTACCGCCGCGTCGTGGTGATGCTGCAGAAATGGCATTAATCCAATTAGTTTAGGATTATGTTGTGAGATACGCTCTTGATGTTCAGTATATCGGTAAAAGCTATGCAGGAAGCCAAATACAATTTGACAAAAATGGCATAGAAATAAAACCGACAATACAAGGTGAACTGGAAAGAGGAATTTGCACATTATTAATCGGGATTCGCTATGAGTCCTTTAATAGAATAAGACCCGTAAAAACAGTCTTCTCCGGAAGAACAGACAGAGGTGTAAATGCAAAAGGGCAGGTTATTCATTTTGACTGGGACAATAATATTGTTGCTTCAAAATTTGTTTACCAGTTAAATGAAATATTACCTCCGGACATTTCTGTTTCTAATTTAAGGACTGTACCTGATGATTTTCATGCTCAAAAATCTGCAAAAAAACGATATTACAGGTATGAGTTTATAAATCGAAAGTACAAACAGGCATTTGACAGAGATTTATTAAGGGTTAAATATCCAGTAAATCCTGAGAGAATGCAAGAGTCTTTAAATTACTTGTTAGGTGAACATGATTTTTCAGCATTTAAGAGTTCCGGAACGCTCAACCCAAGCAAAGTCTGTACGCTGTATGATATAAAATGCAGCCGTGTCGATGACAGTGTTTTTATTGATATTACAGGAAACAGGTTTCTCTATAATATGGTAAGAACAATTGTCGGAACCCTTCTTAAAATAGAAGGGCATAATTTGTCTCCAGTTCTTATGAAAGAAGTGTTAGAGGCAAAAGACCGGTCAAAAGCCGGACAAACAGTTAGTCCTTACGGATTGACACTTATGAAAGTAGATTACTAAATAATTATATTGGAGAATACGCATGAAAACATATTCAGCAAAACCTCTTGAAGTTGAAAGAAAATGGTACGTTCTGGATGCAGAAGGCGAAATTCTCGGTCGTCTTGCAGTAAGAGCTGCTAATATATTGAGAGGAAAACATAAACCGCAGTATACTCCTAACGTTGATACAGGTGATTTTGTTATTATCATTAACGCTGACAAGGTTAGAGTATCCGGCGACAAAGAAAACTCTAAAATTTACTATCACCATACCGGTTATCCGGGAGGACTAAAGAGTGCCAGTTTTAGAGCATTAATGGAAAAAGATCCGAGATTGGCTATTGAAAAAGCGGTTAAAGGAATGTTGCAGCATAATACTTTAGGCGATACTCAATTTACTAAATTGAAAGTATATGCCGGTGCTGAACATCCGCATGCTGCACAAAAACCTATCTTACTAGAAAAGGAGGCTAAATAATGGCACTTAACAAAGAAGAAATTAAAGCAACCGGACGTAGAAAGACTTCTGTTGCAGTTGTTACTTTAGTAAAGGGCAATGGTAGGATTTTTGTTAACGGTAAAACATTAAAAGCTTATATAGGAAACAGACCTGCTGTTGAAATGATGATTTACAGACCGTTAGTTTTAACTGAAAATCAGGATAAATATGATGTAAGAGTTAAAACTTTGGGTGGCGGTATTGTTTCACAATCAGGGGCAATCAGACATGGAATTGCAAGAGCACTACTTAAATCTAATGAAGAGTATAAAAGTGTTCTTCGCTCTGAAGGTCTCTTAACCCGTGATCCGCGTGTTAAAGAACGTAAAAAATACGGTAGAAAAAGAGCAAGAAAACGTTTCCAATTTTCAAAACGTTAATATTCTTTACTATACAAAAATACCGGACTATACAAAGTCCGGTATTTTATATTATTGGGTCTGGTTGAATATCAATACTGATTGAATATATAATATAGAAGAAGGTAATTTAGCTATTAAATTCTTTCGTTTTATTGTCCTAAATTTAAGCTAAATCCTTATTAAAGTAACCTACTATGAATTTTAATTTTTTTATTGCATCTTCATAAGTTAGTGTTAATGTATTTTGAAATCTGTGGTCAAATAAATCAATTGTTCTATTTTTTTTATCTGCTTTGTTAATGCTGTAACAATGATTATTAGTTAATCCCTTTTTAATACCGATTGATGTTCCTGCTACAAAACTGCTATCCGGATTATCACTTATTTTATCAAAAATATCAATACTTTCTTTTTCTTTTGTTTTAAGGGTTGTTCTTATTCCATGCTCATTTAAATTTATTGTTTTTTTACCTGTAAACATTTCAAGAAAATTTGATGGCTTATTAAATTCAAACTTTTCATTGCAGCTTGGGATACGGCAAATCCAAGGTTTTTTAGAAGGATACTTCTTAAGGAGTTTGTTCATTGCGACTTCAAGTGCTTTGATAATAGGATTATGTGGATATTCTGGTTTAAGCGGTATTGGGTTTAAATATTTATCCATATAAACTAAGTCATCTATTTCCTTTGATGAGACAAAAAAATCCTCTGCTTTTTCATTAATATTTCTAAATTTTACACAAAACCCATTATTTGTATGAAAAATATTTTCTGATAAAATTTTACTTCCATTTTTACTTTTTGAAAGTGTACCAATAGAAGATACAAGATAACAGTCTTGAAAATACTGTATTGCAAATTTTAAGTTTTTTATTTCATCAATTCCTATAGATTTCATAATGACACTAAAACGCGTAAATAATAAAAATTGCTACTCTTAATTTTTAATAACTCAAATTATTAATACAATACAAATTAAAAGGAAAACTATATATATTTTTTGTTTTGGTTATAATTGTGTTATGGAATATAGAGACAATGTAAGAAATTTTTGTATAATAGCCCATATAGACCATGGAAAATCAACACTGGCAGATAGATTATTAGAAGCGACAGGAACTGTTGCAGAACGTGATATGCAAGAGCAGCTGCTTGATACAATGGATATAGAACGGGAGCGGGGAATTACCATTAAATTAAATGCAGCTCGAATGAATTACAAAGCTAAAGACGGAAAAAATTACATTTTAAATCTTATTGATACCCCTGGTCATGTGGATTTTTCTTATGAAGTTTCACGCTCACTTGCAGCTTGTGAGGGTGCTCTTTTAATAGTAGATGCCACTCAAGGTGTAGAGGCGCAAACTCTTGCAAATGTTTATATGGCTATAGAACAAAATCTGGAAATAATTCCGATTATTAATAAAATTGATTTACCCTCCGCAGATGTTGAAAGAGTTAAGGCTGAAATCGAAGAAATATTGGGAATAGATACATCAATGGCTATTCCTGTAAGTGCAAAAACAGGTCTGGGAATAGAAGATGTCTTAGAAGCAATTGTGGATTTTATTCCCCCGCCGAAAGATACTACAGAAAAGCCCTTAAGAGCGCTTATATTTGACAGTACTTATGATCAGTATTTAGGAACACTTTGTTTTTTTAAAATAATGGACGGCAAGCTCAGAAATGGCGATAAAATCCGTTTTATGGCATCAAAGAAGGAGTATGAAGTTGTAGAGCTTGGATACCTGACTCCCAATAGAGTTCAGGTCGAAGAGCTTGTTTGTGGAGATGTAGGTTATTTTGCCGCATCTATTAAAGAATTGACCAGATTTGTAGGGGATACTGTTACACATGTTGATACTCCTGCGTCAGAACCGCTTCCGGGGTACAAAGAGGCTCTGCCAATGGTATTTTCAGGTCTTTATCCTGTAGATAATGAAGATTACCACGAATTGAAGGAGTCATTGGAAAAGTTAAAATTAAATGATAGTAGTATAACCTTTGAACCAGAAACATCTTCTGCTTTAGGTTTTGGGTTTAGATGCGGTTTTTTGGGAATGCTCCACATGGAAATAGCTCAGGAGAGATTGGAAAGAGAGTATAACCTTTCTATCGTCACAACTGCCCCATCAGTAATTTATAAAGTCCATAAGACAAATGGTGAGGTCGTAGAAATTGATAACCCTGCAAATCTTCCGCCGGCTCAATATAGAGATTATATTGAAGAACCCTATGTAAAAGTATCAATAATTACTCCAAATGATTTTGTCGGTACATTGATGGATTTAGCACAAACAAAGCGCGGTATATTTATTAACATGAATTACTTGGACAAAGTAAGGGCGGAATTAATCTATCATATACCGCTTAGTGAAGTGATTACTGATTTTTATGACCAGTTAAAATCCCGTTCCAAGGGATATGCAAGCATGGATTACGAGTTTGAGGATTATAAACGCTCAAATTTGGTTAAACTTGATGTTTTACTGGCTGGTGAAACGGTTGATGCGTTATCTGTTATATGTCATGCAGATAGTGCATATTATATAGGTCAAAAACTTACTGCTAAATTAAAAGATATTATTCCAAGGCAATTATTTGAAGTTCCGATTCAAGCAGCAATTGGCGGAAGAGTAATTGCAAGAACAACAATCAAAGCACTAAGAAAAAGTGTTTTAGATAAGTGTTATGGCGGTGATATTTCAAGAAAAAGAAAATTACTTGAAAAGCAAAAACGAGGAAAGAAACGTATGAAAGCGGTCGGAAAAGTTGAAGTTCCGCAGGAAGCTTTTATGGCGGTTCTGAGTCTTAACGAAGAGTAATTGTAAATTTTTTGTAATATTACCTCAAAAAAAGTCAATTATTAATTTTCACATGTTTTAAGATAACAGGTAGTGAGTGTGTCGTTGTATGTCTATAAGTATTAATAAAATTTTTGACAGTATCCCTAAGATGTCGTTCCCTAATGGGAATCCTGACACTTGGAATAAAATTGCGGATTGGGCATCAAGACCGGCTCCTAACCGTGCGATAACGGGTGTAACTGCTTATGCCACACAGCCGTATATTGACCTGCATAACAGGAATGTCAGTCCTGAGACCCGTAAAATTTCGGCAGATAGAACAAGGGCTAAGGTTATTGTTGGAACTCTCACAGGTATTGCAGTTCGTCAGCCGAGCTATAATTTGGTAGAGGCAATGACACGCCCAGAAGGAACCAAAAAGTATTCTAAATGGTTAATTCCGAGTTTTAAATTGAAGGGGCTAAAGGAAGGTAGTTTCTTTTTAAAAATTTATCGTATAATTGTTTCTACACTGATGGCTTTAGGAGTTATGTGTTTTTCCAATTTTGCTATTGATGCTCCTCTGACAGTACGTTTAACAAATAAATTTAATGCAAAAACAAAATCAGCAATGAAAGAAGGTGCTGATGTTTAGTTTTGATAAATATTTGGAAAATATCTGGAATAAATATACAAAAGATCCTGCAAAAATTCTTGTACATACCGGAACAATAGGCTGGGCGCTGTCTTCAGCTGCACAAATTACGGCAATTTTATTCAATGATAAAATATCCGCTAAAGAAAAAACATTTCTTATTCCGCAAGAAACTTTTGATGCAGCAGTAAATATAGGCTGTTTTTACGGATTAACGACCGGGGTTAAAAATTTTTCTAAAAAACTAGTCACTACAGGTAAAATTTTACCCAAATCAGTAAAAAATTATATGGAAAATTCACCATTTAAAACTTCTTACGGGAAGAGCAATTTTAATATAGAAAAAGATTTGACATCGCTTGCATCATTTGAACCATACAAAAAATCTTATACCGCGTTTAAAAATATTTTCACGACATCCTCTACAATAGGTGCAACTATTCTGTCCTGTAATATTGTTACTCCAATCCTTCGTAACGAGTTAGCATCAATTTCTCACAACACAATTGTTAAACGTGCCAATGAAGGAAAAAATCAGGTATTTACAAAAGAAGAACTTGAAAATAAAGACTCAAAAATTCTTCAGCTAAAATATAAACCACCTCTTTATAATAATTATTCCGGAGGAATGAAAGTTTAAAAATTTACAATATTATTCAATAGTGGTAAAATGTATCTAGAAAGAGGAGAGTTATATGAATATACAAGTAGTTCCAAATGTAAATGATATTGAATGTAATATACTGGTAGTAAACCAATTTGAAGGTGAAAAAACTAACAATGAAATTGCGAATTATTATGCAATTGATGGAGATGGGTTTGAAGGTAAATTTGGTCAAACTTATTTACTGCAAACCTACAACAAATTGCCTGCCAGCAAAATATTAGTTTTAGGGTTAGGTAAAAAAGAAGACTTCTCAGAAGATCGTCTCCGTGAAGGTGTTGCTAAGGCTATAAAAAAATCAATACAAATGAAGGCTAAGACAGTTGCATTTTCTCTTGATGGTATTATCTTTGATTATTCAGAGCAATTTGTTTATGGTGTACGAATTGCAAATTACAGTTTTGATAAATATAAATCTGAAAAAACTGATAAAATTGAAACGGTTTATGTACAAGCTAATCAAGAGAAGATAGCAAGAGCTATAGTTGTATCTGATGCAATGGATTTGGCACGGAATTTAATTAATGAATCAGCTCAAATTATCACCCCGCAATTTTTAGCAGATGCAGCTGAATCGTTAGATTTAGATGTTAGAGTATACGAAACGGATGAGATAGAAAAACTTGGTATGGGGGCTTATCTTGCCGTTGCACAGGGAAGTGTGCAACAGCCTAAATTTATTCATATGAGATATTCCTGCGACAATCCTGTTAAAAAAATTGCAATAATAGGTAAAGGTATTACATTTGACAGCGGCGGTATGGACTTGAAGCCTTCATCATCAATGCTTACAATGAAGGATGATATGTCTGGTGCTGCCTGTGTAATAGCGACAATGAAAGCCATTACTGCACTAAATCCAAATGTAGAAGTCCACGGTATTATTGCTGCCTGTGAAAATATGATAAGCGGTGGGGCATATAAACCAGGTGATATATTAACGGCTAAAAATGGTAAAACCATTGAAGTCGACAATACCGATGCTGAGGGGCGTTTAACGCTTGCTGATGCGCTTTGTTATGCGTGTGAATTAGGAGTGGACGAAGTAATAGATATTGCAACTCTTACAGGTGCCTGTATGGTAGCCCTCGGAACATATGCATCAGGTATAATGGGAAATGATGAAAGCTTTGTAAAGACATTAATAGCAACAGCAGGACAGGTTGGTGAACGTTTCTGGGAGCTTCCGCTCTGGGATGAGTATGGTGACAGTCTTAAAAGCAATATCGCTGATATGAAAAATACAGGCTCTAGATGGGGTGGTGCGTCAACGGCAGGTGTGTTCCTCAAAAAATTTGTAAAAGATGTAAAATGGGCGCATATAGATATTGCAGGAACAGCCTATTATGAAAAACCACAGAAGGAATTTATTGAAGGCGGTGCAGGTGCCGGAGTTCGAACACTTGTTAAGTACATTGCAGGTTAGTTTATGAAATTTAACAGGAAAGTGAGATATATAACACAGTTAGGTTTTTTTAAAGTTCCTGAAAAATGGGTTGATGATAAAAGCCCGGTTATTATGTTTCATGGTGTTTCTGTTGGTGAAGTTATTGCATTGGAAAAACTTCTTAAAACAACAAAAGAAGTTTTTCCAGATGCAAGAATTGTTTTAACAACAGGTACTGTTACAGGTCAGGAAATAGCTCATAAAAAGCTTTCTGATACAGTTGATTTTATAACTTATTTCCCTGCCGATTGTCCTATCATCGTTGAAAAATTCTTAAATAAAATAAAACCGGATATTGTGTTTATTGCGGAAACCGAAATTTGGCCATATTTTGCATCTGTATGCAAGCGTAGAAAAATTAAGATTTATACTATTAATGGAAGAATTTCTGATTCATCTTTTAAGTACTATAAACCCTTCAGGTTTTTCTTTAAAAATGTACTTAATAATTATTCTGGTATTTTCACTCAATCAGAAGATGATAATTCAAAATTTCTCTATTTAGGTGCTTCCCCCGATAAAACAAAAGTCATGGGAAATCTTAAATTTGATATAACTCCGCCTAATGTTGATATACAACTTGATAATCCTGATGGAAGAATCATGCTTGCAGGTTCAACCCATTCGGGAGAAGACGAGATAGTATTTAATGTTTATATGAAATTAAAAGAAAAGCATCCTGATATAAAGCTTTTACATGCATCAAGGCATTTAACTAGGCTTGATGATATAAAAGAGTTACTTGATGCAAGAGGACAAAAATACGGATTGCGTTCTAATAATGATAGTTTTAAGGATTATGATATTATATTGCTAGATACTATAGGTGAACTGGCGAAAATGTACAGTTTTGCATATATTGCTTTTGTTGGCGGAAGTTTTTGTAAAACTGGCGGGCACAATCCTCTTGAAGCAGCAATATGGGATAAGCCCGTAATTTCAGGTCCGGATACGCATAATTTTAAAGATATTTATAAGTTACTTACTTTATATAAAGCCGGCTTTGTTGTGAAAACGCAGGAAGAATTTTTCCAAATTGCGAATAAACTTTTTTCTGACAAAACTTTCTACCAGGATACCGCCGGAGCATGCCAAAAAGTTTTTGAAGCCCAGCATGGAGCTTTAGAGTTCGTCATTGATGTAATAAAATCGTCAATTGTGTAGATGATTAGAATATAAGTTTCAATTAGGGTACTCCAAATAGCTTATAAAATGTAACAAACCTTTACATTTTATTAATATAGTTGTATTATAATAATGATAAGAATTGGAGTGACATTGGCAGAAACATACAACATAAAGGGCGGATATTCCCTGAGGGGAGAGGTTTCAATAGGTGGCGCAAAAAACGCTGTACTTAAATTATTGGCTGCCTCAATTATAACAAAAGGGCAGACAAAGATTTACAATGTTCCGGAATTAACAGATGTTAATATAATGCTTGATGTTATAGAGGGATTGGGTGCAAGTACCAGTTATGACAAAAGTGAAAAATCTGTAATTATTGATGCTGATTCCTTAAATTCAGTAACTGCTAAATATGAATATGTCAGTAAAATGAGGGCATCTTTTATAGTGTTAGGTGCTTTAATGGCACGTTGCGGTGAAGCTATTGTAGCTCTTCCGGGTGGTTGTGCTATAGGTGAAAGAAGAGTAGATTTTCATATTAAGGGGTTAGAAGCCCTCGGCGCAAAAATAAAAATAGAAAATGGGTATGTTCATGCAAAGGCTTCCAAGCTGATAGGTACTGATATTTATCTTGATATACCTTCAGTAGGAGCAACAGAAAATCTCATGCTTGCTGCTACTACGGCAGAAGGGGCAACAAGAATACAAAATGCTGCACAAGAACCGGAAATTGTTGATTTAGCTAATTTCTTGAATACAATGGGAGCAGATGTTTCAGGCGCAGGAACATCAGAAATTGTTATAAATGGTGTTAAACAATCCGAACTGCATCCGATTGAATATACAACAATTCCTGATAGAATTGAAGCCGGTACGTATATGGCTGCAGTAGTTGCAACCAGAGGAAAAGCTGTTATCAAAAATGTGTTTCCTGCGCATCTTACATTTTTTAATGATAAATTAATAAAAATGGGTGCTCACATAAAGCTTCTTGAGCCAACTGCTATTGAAGTTTCTTGCAAAAATAGGTTAAGCTCAATTAATTTTGTAACTCAGCCTTATCCAGGTTTCCCTACAGATTTGCAATCAATGGCAATGACGCTTTTAACAACGGCTTCCGGTGTTGGTATTATTACTGAAAGTCTTTATGAAAACCGTTTTATGCAGGTTCCCGATTTGAGAAGAATGGGGGCAGATGTTCATCAGGACAGAAATCATGCAATTGTAAAAGGTGTAAAAAAACTTACAGGAACAACTTTAAAAGCATGTGATTTAAGAGCAGGAGCCGGACTTGTTGTAGCAGCCTTGATGGCAGAAGGTATTTCAGAAGTTACAAATCTTTATCATATAGACAGAGGGTATGAGCATTTTGATGAAAAATTGCGCATGTTAGGAGCCAAAATTATAAGGGTTTCTGATAATGATGCTTCAATAATAAAATCGGAGGAGGTTATAAAAAATGACTCCCGCATATAAAAGATGGTACGATCATGACCCTAAGCTATTGGAAGTTATTGAACTGTTAAAGAACTATCCTGACGAATTACATTCACATGCCGAGTTATTTTTGGATAAACTAGCTCAAAAAGTTTCTATTGATGCTATTAATCGTTTTTATGATATGGTAAAACCTGTTAATGGCAGCAGGTGGTACGATAAAGACCCAGTTATATCAAAAACTGTTGAAATTCTGCGTGTTGTACCTCCCGAAGTCCAATCTGCCTGTGCTGAAAGATTTATTCAGGCATTAAAAGAAATGGGCATATCTTACGAGCCAACAACAAAGTAATAATGAATATTCTTAATAAACTTAGCCAATCGTCATTTATCCTTACGGGTTTAACATCTTATTTGCGTTTGTATATAGTAAGTAAGGCTGTTGAACAGGGCAGAAAAGTTGTTCTGCTGACATCAACAGAAATTAACGCACAAAAATATCAAACTGATATAAAAAAAATATTTAATCAGGATGCTGTAATACTGCCTTACCAGAGTATTTCACCATACGAATTACTTTATCCGGATTTTTACGATTTTTCAAACCAGATAAAAACGCTTATGTCGTTACCTCCGCTTGTTATAGCTCCGGTAAGGGTGTTCATGGAAACATTTCCTGTTGCAGAATTTTACAATGCGAATACTTTAAATTATAAGATTGGTGATGAAATCTCTCCGCAGGAGTTGGCAAAAAAGCTTGTTAATCTGGGATATAAAAAAGTAACAATGGTATCTGATACTGGTGAATTCAGCATCAGGGGAGATATTGCGGATGTTTACTCTTTTACTGATTCTCCTGTCAGGATAGAGTTTTGGGGGGATGAAATTGTAGATATAAGATTTTTTAACAATGAAACCCAGCGCTCTATTAACAAGACTGACAGGTGTATAATTTATCCGCTGTTCAAATTCTTACTGCCGGAGAATTGTTCTAAACTTCCTGATTTCCTTAGAGGACAGGTAGCAGAAGAAGGTTATTTTGAAGGAATAAATGTTTATCAAAACTACTTTAATAATAACTTGAAACCTGTTACAGAGTATTTCAAAGATTATACTTTTATAATTGATGAATATAGTGAAGTGAAAACAAGGCTTGAAAGTCTGAATGAAAATTTTGAAAATCAATTTTGTGAAAATTTAAAAGCAGGTTTTATACAGCCGCTTTTAGGTAAAAATCACATTTCCCCGCAGGATGTAATGGGCAGCATAGCAGGTAATCTCAAAATTTATATGAATAATTTTCTGGATGATACAGAAATGGAAGTTATTGATTTGAATGCCATTTCTGTCCCGCTTTTTGATGCTGATTTTGAAAAATTGTATGACTTTATATCAAGATATAGCAGTTATAGGCTTATTATTGCAACAGACTACCCTGACAGAATTAAAGAAGAATTAAATGAACTAGGAATTTTTGATTTTGAAATAATTGAAAATACCTCGGCATCAGGTTGTATTATCGAAGAGTTAAATATTTTATTTATCACAGATAGAGAACTATTTAATAAAAGTGCAAAAAATATTACATCGTCCAAAAAACGTCCATATAAAACGAAAATGGAGTATATAGAAAGTCTTAATGATATTTCAGCCGGAGACTATGTTGTTCATTCGGTACATGGAATTGGAATTTATGCGGGGCTTTCAAAACAAGAAATAGATGGGCAGCTAAAAGATTATTTAACAATAGAATATGCAGGTAAGGACAAGCTTCATATTCCGGCAGAACAAATTAATATGCTTTCACGATATCGCGGAGCTGGAAACATTAAACCAAAACTTTCACGCATGGGCGGCAGTGATTGGGAAACAACAAAGACAAGAGTGAAAAAGGAAGTTGAAACAATAGCTTATGACCTGCTCAGGCTTTATGCAAGACGAAAAATAAAGCAAGGCATTGAATTTCTTCCAGACACGCCTATGCAGGTAGAGCTGGAAGAGAGTTTTGAGTACATAGAAACACCGGATCAATTAAAGGCAATTAACGAAGTCAAAGCCGATATGGAGAGTATTATTCCGATGGATAGGTTGATATGTGGGGATGTTGGTTTTGGCAAAACAGAGGTTGCAATGCGTGCCATTTTTAAAGCTGCTGCTTCGGGAAAGCAAACAGCCGTAATAGTTCCGACAACACTACTTGCATTTCAGCACTTTAACACTATGCAGGAACGATTTAAACCTTTTGGTGTTAATATAGAACTTTTAAGCCGTTTTCGTACTAAAAAAGAACAGCACGAAACATTAAAAAATATGGCAACAGGACAGTGTGATGTTGTGATAGGTACTCATAGACTTTTGCAAAAAGATATTGTTTTTAAAGATTTGGGGCTGCTTGTTATTGATGAAGAACATCGTTTCGGGGTAAGACATAAAGAAAAAATAAAAGAAATGAGAGAGAATATAGATATTATTTCAATGTCCGCAACTCCTATTCCAAGAACACTGTATATGTCATTATCGGGTATTAAAGACATTTCTGTCATTAATACCCCTCCGTCAAATCGTCTGCCAATTAAAACTTTTGTAGGTGGTTATAATGAACAGGTAATAAGGAATGCGATTCTCCATGAGATAGATAGAGATGGACAAATTTTCTATCTGTATAATCGTGTAGAAACAATTATGGATTATAAAATTAAACTGCAAAAATTAGTTCCAAATGCAAGAATTGCCATCGGGCATGGTCAAATGGATGAAAAAGAACTTGAAAAAATAATAGTAGACTTTGCAAATCATGAATACGATATACTTCTTTGCACTACTATAATTGAAAATGGTATTGATATACCAAATGCAAATACGATTATTATTCATAGTG
This sequence comes from uncultured Muribaculaceae bacterium, assembly GCA_964452495.1. GTDB lineage: Bacteria > Cyanobacteriota > Vampirovibrionia > Gastranaerophilales > Gastranaerophilaceae > CALUTH01. Next base: position 62,078 of record CAYVMC010000001.1, read on the forward strand.
CAGAGAAATTAGGTTTAGCACAACTATACCAAATAAGAGGACGTGTAGGGCGGAGTGAGCGTCAGGCATACTGCTACTGCTTTTATAAACAAAATAAAGAATTAACATCTGAAGCAAAAGAACGGCTAAAAGCCATTAAAGAATTTACAACATTAAGCAGCGGATACAGAATTGCAATGCGTGATATTGAAATTAGAGGGGTTGGTAATGTTCTTGGAACAAAACAGCATGGACATATGGTAAATGTAGGTTTTGATACTTATTGTCAGCTGCTTGAAGAAACAGTAAATGAATTAAAAGGAGAAGAAGTTAAAAATGTTCGTCAGGCAATTGTTGATATTAATATAACAGCATTTATCCCTGATGAATGGGTTGGCGGCACCGAGGAAAAAATGATTGAATATAAACGTTTGAGTGATGTGAAATCTGAAATAGAACTTGATTATATAATATCAGAATGGCGAGATAGATTTTCAAAAAAATTGCCGGAAGAAGTGGAAAATCTCACGAAACTTATAAGAATAAGATTACTGGCAACAGATGCCGGTATTTCTGCTGTACGTGAGACAGACGAGTATATAAGAATTTATACCCCGTATACTGCTTATGAGTGGAATTTAATTAAGAATAAGCTTAAACCTGAAATATTAAGACATATAAGGTTTACACAGGCACCTAACAATATTACGGATGCAAAATCTATTCTTTTGTTAAAAAATGTATATTCAAATTTTGATGAATTATTTAACATTTTAACAGGTTTGTTTTATCATATAAAATATGTTAGTTACAGATATAAGGAAGAGGGTTGTTAAATGAAAAAATTATTACTGTCTTTAATGTTTGTGGGATTTCTTGCTACAGGATGTTCTTTGAAAGGCGGAAACGTCATTATAAAAGTAAATAATGAACCGGTCACACAGGCTGAATTTGATAAAACTTTTGAAGAATGGGTAGGCAGTTCCATTTTTGCAAATAATAAAGATGCATTTAAAGATAAGGATAATATGTTATACGGCATATTTAAAGATAAAGTTGTCAATGAATTAATATACAATACCTTGCTAGAGCAAGAAATTAAAAAACGTAATATTATTGTAACAAATGAAGATTACGAAAAAGAAGTTGAAAGATTAATAAGCATATTTGGCTCTAAAAATGAACTTAATAACATTTTAAGAGCAAAAGGTATTTCTCCTGCACAGTTTAAGAAAATGACAACAAATGAACTAAAAGTAAGAAAACTTGCCGATTCAATAGCAAAGACAGATGTAACAGAAGAAGAGGTTTCCAATTACTACAAAAAGAGGAAAGCAAATTTCTCTTATCCTGAAAAAGTCAGAGCATCGCACATATTAATCCTTGCGGATGCTGACGAATACGCAGCGGAATTGAAAAAGAAAAATCCTGAAATAACAGAAGAAGAACTTAAAAAACGTGTAGACGAAGAAATGGTGTCAAGAAAAGCAAAAGCAGAAAAGGTTCTTGAGGAAGTAAAAAATAACCCGAAAGATTTTGCTAAGATTGCAAAAGCTAAATCAGATGACAGAACAAGCGCTAAACAAGGTGGAGAACTTGGCTTTTTTGCAAGAAAAGAAATGGTAAAAGAATTTTCTGATGCAGCGTTTTCTCTTCCTATAAACCAAGTAAGCGGTCTTGTTAAATCAAAATATGGCTACCATATAATTCTTGTAACTGACAGAATGGAGCCTGGAACTTATCCTTTCAGTAAAGTTAAAGGAGAAATAGAACAAACATTAAAAACTCGTAAACAAATGAAATTAATTAACGGACTTCTTGATGCCCTTAAAAATTCGGCTACTGTTGAATTTGTAGATAAAAGCTACGAACCTTCGGAATTGCAAAAAATGATTGATAATAACGAGTTTGATGAAAAAGAAGAATAGAATTAGAATGTCAACTAATAGAAAAGCACCTCTTAATGAGGTGCTTTTACTTGTATTAATAAATAATTTATATTAAAATTCATTATATGAACATTTCAGAAATAAAAAAACGTATAAATAAAAATAAGGAGTGTCTTTGACCTTGTATCTCTTGAAAAAAAACTGACGAGCCTTCAGTCTAAACTTGAAGATCCGGAAATTTGGTCAAATCAAAGGGAAGCCTCTGAGATAGGGAGCCAAATAAGAGAAATAAGAGATCTTTTTAAGCAGATTCAATATTGGGAGGATACGGTTTCGGATGCCGAAACAGCATTAGAACTTGGTGATGTAGAGTTTATCAAGGAAGCAGAAGAAAACCTGAAGAAAGTTAAAGAGCAGCTTGATAAGTATGATTTTGAAAAAATCTTAAGTGGAGAATATGATTATGCGGATGCTTTTTTAACAGTGAATGCTGGAGCTGGCGGGACTGATGCTCAGGATTGGGCTAGTATGTTATTAAGAATGTATATCCGCTGGGGTGAGAAACATGATTATAAAATAGAACTTATTGAAAAATCTGATGGAGAAGAAGCAGGTATTAAATCAGCAACTTTAAAAATAACAGGAAAATATGCATACGGTTATTTAAAAGCAGAAAAGGGTGTTCATCGGCTTGTAAGACTGTCCCCCTTTAATGCAAATAACAAACGGCAAACTAGTTTCGCATCATGTGAAGTTTCTCCGATTATTCCTGATGTTGATAAAAAAATTCATATCATGCCAGAAGATATAGAAGTTGATACAATGCGTTCTGGCGGTGCGGGCGGACAGAATGTAAACAAGGTAGAAACGGCTGTAAGAATTGTACACAAACCAACAGGAATTGTCGTAAAATGCCAGCAGGAACGTTCCCAATTGCAAAATAAAGAAAATGCTTTGCAGATGCTAGCATCTAAATTATTAGAATTAAAACAGCAGGAACACGAAAAAAAGTTGTCAGAACTTAAGGGGGAAGCATTTGATATAAACTTTGGTTCACAGATTAGATCGTATGTTTTCCATCCTTATAAAATGATTAAAGACCATAGAACAGGATTTGAGGCTGGGAATATTGATGCTGTTATGGATGGTGACCTTGATGGTTTTATACAGGCCTTCTTAAAATCACAAATACAATTATAGTATAGTTTTTGTGGTATAATATTGTAAGTTATTGAGGGTAGAACAATGCAAGAAACAATAGAGAGAAAACAGATAAAGAATATAGACTTCAACTGTGACCTTGCACAGGGATTTGGGGTATACAAAAATTCAACAGAGCTAGAACTACTTGATTATGTCAGTTCCGCAGCTATTTCCTGTGGATTTCATGCAGGTGATCCGGTTGTTATTAAATCTGCCCTTACAGAAACAAAGAAAAGGGGTATAGCAATAGGTGCACATATAGGGTATGCAGATATTCAGGGGTTTGGCTACAGAAATGTTGATTTGTCAGAAGAAGAAGTAGAGACACTTGTAATATATCAGGTTGGAGCCCTTTTATCTTTTGCAAAGGCTTACAGTCTTGATATAGAATTTGTTAGACCTCATGGTGCAATGTACAGGAAAATGGGAGAAGATTTTCAATTCTCATGTGCTGTTGCACGTGCAGTAAAGAAATGTTCAAATTGGTTATCTTTATATGCACCATTAGGAGATATTGCTCAAAAGACCTCAGAAGTTGTGAAAATTAGGGTTGTTGAAGAGTTGATACCCGAAAAAACATATAATACTGATTTAACAATTGATTATTCAATAGCAGATAATACAGATAATTATTCTATTATGAAACGGTTGCAGCATTTTATTCATAGCTCGCAAATAAGAACGATTAATCAGGGAATGGTAAGTACAAATGCTAAAACAATCCACTTTAGTAATAAATATCCGTCATCAATAGAACTTATAAAACAGGCGTATGACTTAATAAAACCATATCCGATAAATTACATAACAGCCAAAGAAGCAGGTTGGGCAGAATGATATGTTAAAAAAAATTCGCCATTTAAAAGTACCAAAAGATGTCGGATGGCTTATTCCAGGTCTGGAAATTAAGCGTTGGTTTGCAATTATTTTGCTTGGTTCTTTTCTGATTTTATTTGGAATACTTATATTACTTAATATTGGTGTACTCTCTTGGTTGTTAGCATTTGCTAAGTCAACTGTTAACTATATTCCTCATGACTTGCTGGCATGTATTCTAATTATAGCTGGTATTGTTTTATTTTTTCTAGGCTGGCAAAAAACAAATATGTCTATAATGGGGGGAAGAACTGAAAAAGACAGGGGGTCGGTATTAGAAATTCTTTACAGGCGCAGAAAGTTAAACCGCGGACCGCATATTGTTGCAATAGGCGGCGGAACTGGACTTTCTATGTTGTTAAAAGGCATTAAACGTTTCACAAATAATATTACTGCCATTGTTACAGTTGGTGACGATGGTGGGAGTTCTGGTCGTTTGAGAGAAGAATTGGGAGTTTTGCCGCCAGGAGATATAAGAAACTGTCTTGCAGCACTTGCAGATGATGAAGATTTGGTAACGCAGTTATTTCAATATCGGTTTCAAAATGGTGAAGGACTTGAAGGACATAGTTTTGGAAATCTATTTTTGACGGCTCTTTGTGCTATTACGGGTGACATGGTATCGGCTGTAAAGGAATCTTCTAAAGTCTTATCGATTCGTGGCGTTGTACTACCTGCAACACTAGATGACATGAAGCTGGCTGCAAAGTTTGAAGATGGGCGCATCATACGTGGAGAATCAAATATCCCGGAAGCTGGTGGGGCTATAAAACGATTATTTACAGAACCTGAAAAGTGTAAACCACTGCCTGATGTACTCACAGCTATTAAAGGTGCAGATTTAATAATTTTAGGTCCGGGCAGTTTATATACAAGCATTATTCCAAACCTTCTTATAAGTGATGTTACTGATACAATTGCTGCTTCAAAAGCAAAGAAATTATACGTATGTAATATTATGACACAGCCGGGTGAAACAGATGATTATACCGTATCGGATCACATAAAAGCACTACTTAAACATGCTGGCGGTAAAAAAATTATTGATACGGTGCTAGTAAATAATGTTCTGCCGGATGTCATATCAGAAGGGTATGCAGAGGCGGGTTCTTTTCCTGTTGTAATAGATAAAGAAAAGCTTTCTTCGCTAAATATAGAAATAATATCCGCAAAACTTATTGAAGAAAATAAATCAGGTCTTGTCAGACATAGTTCAAATAGGGTTGCAAGGGCAATTTATTATTGGTTTAGAAAAGGACATAAAAGATAGGGCTGTTATGTACAATGGCTAAAAAAATTACTATCAATACCATTAAAAAATATAAAGATGATAAGCAGAAGTTTTCAGTATTAACTGCGTATGATTATTCAACGGCGAAATATATTGATGAAGCCGGAATTGATATAATACTGGTAGGTGATAGCCTTGCAATGGTTGCATTGGGGTATGATACAACACACAGTATAAGTGTTAAGGAAATGTCAATTTTTACCGGTGCTGTTGCAAGAGGCGTGCAAAGAGCTATGGTTATTACTGATATGCCTTTTTTAAGTTATCATTCAGATATTTCCTCTGCTGTTAGAAATTGTGGTCAAATGATTAAGCATGGAGCAAACGGAGTAAAAATTGAGGGCTTCAGCCAATATATTTTAGACGTAATAAAACGTCTTACTGAGACAGGAATTCCGGTTATGGGGCATTTAGGTTTCACCCCGCAATTTATAAACACTCTTGGAGGATATAAGATTCAAGGCAAAACTCAAGAGGCTGCTGATGAGATTCTTAAGCAGGCAAAAGAATTAGAAAAGGCAGGAGTATTTTCAATAGTTCTGGAAATGGTTCCTCAAGATAGTGCAAAATATGTTACAGAAAACCTTGTTGTTCCTACAATTTCATGCGGTGCAGGACAATACTGTGATGCGCAGGTTCTTGTATCAGACGATATATTTGGGAAATTTTCAGATTTTAAACCCAAATTTGCAAGAAAATATGGGGATATGAAGTCTTTAATTTTTGATTGCGCAAAAAGATTTGATTCAGATGTAAAATCAGGCAAATTCCCTTCAGACGATGAAATTTTTTAATTAATATGAAATTTTATCTATGCTAAAACATGAATGAGGTTATTGAGTATTTTAACATTATTTGGTGGAAGATAAGACTAAATGCCTTTTTTTGATAATAAACGGAAAATAATGTGAGTATTGTTTAAGTAAGCAAAGTTTTATAAATAACTTTAAAAATTCGGGAGTTGGTCAGTAGAAATGTAAATTTACATTATTCTTATACTCTTCCTTTCATGCTATAATTTTAATAAAAGGGAGTGCTGCAATGTTAGTTTATACAATAGCTGAAGTAAGAGATGAAGTAAGTCAGTGGAAAAAATCAGGCTCAATAATAGGGCTTGTTCCAACTATGGGAGCCTTACATGACGGTCATCTAAGTCTTATAAAAACTGCAAAAGAGAAATGTGACAGGGTTCTCGTATCTGTTTTTGTTAATCCGATACAATTTGGGCCGAATGAAGATTATAACAAATACCCTAGAACACTAGATGCTGATTATGAAATCTGTATAAAAAATGGTGTAGATGTTGTATTTTCCCCCTCTCCTGAGGAGATGTACGGAGGAGGATTTATTCTTTCTAATGATAATTTGACATATGTGTGTCCACCATTTAATTACACTGATAAGTTATGTGGTAAGTCAAGACCAGGGCATTTTGATGGGGTATGTACTGTTGTAAATAAATTATTTAATATAGTACAACCAGATTTTGCATTCTTTGGAGAAAAAGATGCGCAACAATTAATTATTATAAAGAAAATGGTAAAAGATTTGAATATTCCAATTGAAATAATAGGGTGTCCGATTATAAGAGAGGTATCTGGATTAGCACTGAGTTCCAGAAATAAATATCTTTCAGAAAACGGTAAAAAAGAAGCTCTTGTTTTGTCAACGATATTAAACAATATAAAACAATGTTACAAACGTGGTATAACCGATATTAATGCGCTAAAAGAAACTGCTTTTTCTTTTTTGAATAATAGTGTAGAATTAGAGTACTTAGAAATTTATGATGCAGACACATTGGAACCTCAAGACAAAGCAAACAATAGTTCTAGGGCTTTCATTGCATGCAAAGTAGAAGGTGTAAGACTTATAGATAACATTAAATTAGGAGAGTAAAATTGAAGAAATTATTAACGTTGGCTCAGGTGGTTACTAAGTGGTTAGAAAATGTGTTTCAATTTGTTGCTATTGTAGTACTGGTATATTTATTATTGTATACCCTTTTTATGATATTTTCACTGGGTGGTTCTTCCGGTTTTAATTTCTTTAAACCTGCCGCTCAAGTCGTTATGAGTATATCTGTTATTATCTGGGGGGGGAATACTACAGGTATATTTCAGGCGTGGGAATTTATTACGGGGGTGTTTTTAATCACTGGACTTTTTTTAATTTTACAATTTTTGAAGCAAAGATTTAGTGTGCTGAGTAAGTTCTTTGCAGACTTAAAAATTCAATATTTAAAAGATGAAGAGCGTAAAATAAATAAAGAATTACGGAGGGATATAGAAAAAATGAATAAAAATATCTCTGCTTGTTTTATATATGTAGAGTTAAAAGAGAAGGAGCATATACACGAAAAAGTTGATATAGAAGAGCAATATAAACTTTTAAACCAGTTTCTCTATTCTAAAACAAGTGCTATTCCCGAAAAGAATGGATATGGGTATATTTATAAATTTTCTAATATAGAAAAAATTGATACACATCTTCAATATTTCTTTAAAGCTATTCACTCTCAGGCACCTATCAATTATATGTTTATTCTTCAAGTTGTAGAAACATCATTTGGAGATGCATTACTAGAAGTTTCAAAACTGAGAAATTCAGGAGTTTATAACAAAATTCTAATGACACCGACAACACATTTACGTTATGAGAATAATCTTGTAAAGACCTATTCCACTGGGGTTGTAGGAGATTATGTATTTGAAGGCATGGCTCATTCAATCTACGAGCTGAGAGAAAAATTCTTTTAATTATTAACTTTTGTAACAAAAAAGCAATTATTGAGAATATAAATACTTTATATATATAAGTTATATAATATAGGTATATTATGGTCGCAATAAATACAGATGTTTTACATTTACAAAGTGTTCTTAACCTCTCTAATACCCGAATGAGAGATTATGCTACGTCTACTGTAGATGAAATACTTGAAGCTGAAGCAGCTCAAGGAAATGTAAATGCGCTTAACTATGCAAGAAAATTATATAATAATACGGACGAACTTATAGAATTATTCAGATTATTTGATCCGGAAAATAAATACAGAATCATATCCGAAATGGACTCTCAAACAAGAGAAGCTATATTGCCGTTGCTTGAGCCAGAAGATATGGTTATCGGTATGCAATTTTTTACAAAAGATAAATTATTAACAATGCTTGAGGATCTTGAACCGGAGGAAATGGTTAACCTCATGTTAAATACATTTGATTTAGAAGATATTATGTTAATGATGCCGGATGAAGAAGTCCAAAATTTCTTTGCGAATAAGGAAGTGGAAAAGAAAGATGTAGCAAAATATCTCAAATCCCTTCCGCCTGAACTTATGCAGCAATTGATGGAATCTTTAACCGGTCAGCCTGCTTTTCAAGTAGATTCAACACAAATTATCAACCAGATTACATCCTTGGGGGATAGAGACTATGAAGCTGTTATGGCAAGTATTGATCCGTTTATTTTAAAACAAATTATATATTCGATGTCTAAAGTTGACCCTGAATACTTACAATTATTTGAGAATGATGTGTATATAAACATGTTAAATACTTTAATGAAACCGGATATTATTAAACCAATGGAAGTTCTTGAAAAAGAAACACTGATGGAAATGGTTTCTCAGCTTGACGAAAATTACCTGTCTATTGTAATGGTACAGGTTGATACTCAAATGTTTGCAGAATATCTAATGCAAGACTGTCAACCTTTGTTAGAAGAGATAGTATCAAAAATGTAGGACTTTTTTTATAAGATATAGTGTGCTTTCAGTAAACTTTTCTTTCATTTCCTTACGTGGAATGTCAGAATTAAATAAAAAACGTTCTATTTCAATCTTATCATTATAGAGTACTGCTGCATAGCATAAACCTACAGGTTTTTGCAGTGATCCGCCCCCGGGGCCGGCTATACCGGTTGTTGATACACAAACATCTGAACCAGTAAGGGTTTTTAGTCCTTGTACCATTTCCCGAGCGCATTCAGGACTAACAGCACCATAATTTTCTAAAGTATACTCACTGACTTTTAGAACCTTATTTTTTATATTATTAGAATATGTTATGAGATTATAAGTAATATAATTTGAACTGCCTGAAATATCGGTAAGCTTGGAGCTTAACAAGCCGCCGGTACAGGATTCTGCTGTTGAAAGAGTCAGGTTATTAATGATTAAAAATTTCCCTATCTCCTGCTCTATTGACATTAATAATTGCTCCTTTGCATTATTACTTTGCCATTTTTGTCATAAAATTTATATTGATTCCAGACACCTTTAAATTCTCCATTTCCTTTAAAAATGTACTGAGTTTCTTTAGATGTAAAGTAACTTACCCCTGCTAAAACACCACTTCTTCTGTATTGTTCTGCATAATACGGAAATTTTGGATAAAGACCTTTTATATTATCTACATAACGTAAATTACCCATCGCATCATAGTAATAAATTATTGAAGGGTCATTTTTTTTCTGGAGTCCGTACATATAAAGAGAGGACATTTTCTCAAAGTACATTGCTGAAATATTGTATTCCTTATACTCTTTATAACCTGCAGCCGCAGCCATATAATGTTTTTTATAATCCTTATCTTTTAAGTAGTCTTTATACGTGGTTTTAAAATCATCCATACGAATTTTTTTCTTCGGCAAATTTTCCCCAAATATATTATTTTGCATTTGTTTTATATCTTCATCTCGCTCTTCCTGAGTAATTTTATCCCAGTTAAAAACTACTCCCCCTTGGAATAAAAAATCTTCAGCATAAACCTGTGATGTAATGATTAAAAAAGAAAAAAAACAAGTTAGTATTTTTTGCATAACAAACCTCTCTTTGATAAAATTATATCATATTTAATTTGAGATTATAGAATATATTTTTCATTCACAAGAAGCGATGATGTATGAAGCAAAGTTAAGAGGACGTACAAAAATATTCTGCGCTCAATTGGAACATTTCTACTCTCACGCTTAATAGAAGAAAGAATATAGTCTGTCCAAGTCTGTAAGTTATTACTAATAGTTGAGAAAAGAATATTTATACCGCATTATTCTTTTGTATTATAATCATTTTATGAATTATTTAGACAATAAATTTGATGTAATAGTAGTTGGAGCCGGTCATGCTGGTTGTGAAGCATCTATTGCTGCGGCACGATTAGGTGCAAAGGTTTTATTATTCAGTTTAAATCTCGATAATATTGCACTTATGCCCTGTAATCCTGCAATAGGCGGACCGGCTAAGTCAACGCTGGTTCGAGAAATTGATGCACTGGGTGGAGTTATGGGCGAAGCGGCGGATGCTACTTATATTCAAATGAAAGTGTTAAATTCTTCTAAAGGACCTGCAGTTAGAGCTTTGAGAGCTCAATCAGATAAAAAGGAATATATGCATTATATGCGTAATGTTATTGAAAAAACAGATAATATAATGCTAAAACAGGCGACAGTAACTGATTTACTTGTAAATGGAGATATTGTAACCGGTGTAATTGATGAATATGGAAATGAATACAGTGCGGGTGCCGTAATTTTAACTACAGGAACTTCTCTTAACGGAAAAATTTACATAGGTCTTAAATCATATAATGCGGGGCGTTTGGGGGAAATGCCTGCAATCGGGCTTTCTGAGTCACTTAAAAAACTTGGTTTTACAGTCAAAAAATTAAAAACAGGAACTCCGGCAAGAGTAGACAAAAGAACTATTGATTACTCAAAAATGACAATACAACCGGGTGATGAAAAATTAACATTTTACTCATTCAAGCCTGATAGACCTGTAAGGCCACAGGTTCCGTGTTATCTAACAAGGACAAATGAAATTACACATCAAATAATAAAAGATAACTTAGACAAATCACCTATGTATCAGGGGTTGATTGAAGGTGTTGGACCACGGTATTGCCCGTCTATCGAGGATAAAGTTAAACGTTTTGCATCAAACCCGTCTCACCATATCTTTATAGAGCCAGAAGGATTAAATACTTATGAGGTTTATATTCAGGGCTTTTCAACTTCACTTCCTGCTGATGTTCAGGTAAAAATGGTACGTTCTTTGCCCGGACTTGAAAAAGCTCATATCATAAAACCGGCGTATGCAGTTGAATATGACTATATACCGGCTGTGCAAACAACTCATTCATTGATGTCAAAGCTTATAAAAGGTCTATTCTTTGCAGGTCAAATAAACGGTACAAGCGGTTATGAAGAAGCTGCAGCACAGGGGCTTGTTGCAGGTATTAATGCAATGAAATATCTTGATAAAACAGATATGGTTACATTTAGCAGGAGTTCCTCATACATCGGTACTCTAATTGATGATTTGGTAACAAAAGATATTCAGGAGCCTTACAGAATGCTAACATCCCGTTCGGAATACAGACTGCTTTTAAGGCAGGATAATGCTGATGAAAGATTAACTCCGATAGGATATAAAATCGGGCTTATTGATGATTCACAGTACCTAATATTCAAAACAAAACAGGAAAAAATTAAACAGGAAATAGAACGTTTAAAGAAAACAAAACTACCGTGTTCGGAAGAAATAAATAATAAACTCTCAAAATACGGTGAGTCTATTGACCGCGGGGTAAGGCTGGCTGAACTTATCAAACGCCCGAATATAGATTACACGGCATTAAAAGATATAGATGATGAAACAAAGATACTAAATCTCCCTGATGATATTACGAGTGAAGCGGAAATTCTTATTAAATATGACGGGTACATTAAACGTCAAGAAAACCAAATTGAAAACAGTGAACAGTTGGAGAAATACAAAATTCCTGAAAACTTTGATTATAGTACAGTAAAGAGTATTTCGTCAGAAAGCAGAGAAAAACTTGAAAAAATAAGACCGGTAAACTTGGCGCAGGCATCAAGAATAGGTGGTGTTAAACCTGCTGATATATCCGTTATGATGGTAATTTTAGGTAAATAAAATGGATATCGGTAATATTATTATTCTTGATATTGAAAAATTAAACAGTGAAGGTGCAGGACTTGCCAGATACAATAACTTTATAGTTTTTGTAAAAGGAGCTTGTCCGGCAGATAAGCTTAAATGTAAAATTACAAAAATAAAAAAAAATTATGCAGAAGCTGAAATTGTAGAAATATTAACCCCGTCCCCATTTAGAGTTGAGCCACGGTGTAAAATGCAAAAGATATGCGGGGGATGCGAGTTACAGCATATAGAATATAATGAACAATTGAATTCAAAAAAAATAATTGTTGAAGATACCTTGTATTCTATTCTTGGAGAAAAAATACAAGTAAAGCAACCTATGACTACCGGATATAATTACGGCTACAGGTGTAAAGTCCAGTATCCGGTAAGAAGTAAAGGACGCGAAAATTCCCGTCTTTATGCCGGATACTTTAAAGAGGATACTCATGAACTTGTAAATATTAAATATTGTCCTGTGCATCCTGAAGTTTGCGACAATATAATTGAATTTGTAAAAACTGAAGGAGAAAAACTTGGGGTTACAGGCTACAGTGAAACAACACATTCAGGAGTGTTAAGGCATATTGTTTTGAGATTTTCCAACTATAACAATAATCTTCTTATTGTATTAGTAATAAATCAGGATTTAGAAATACCGGATAATATTAAGCAGCTGGCTCACAAATTGTATGATAGTTTCAAAGAAATAAAAGGAGTTGCTGTAAACTACAATAACAAAAGAACTAATGTCATTTTAGGAGAAAACACACAGACTGTAATTGGAGAAAATTTTATTGAAGAAAAACTTTCCGATTTTATGTTTAAAATAAGTGCGGATACGTTTTTTCAAATAAATCCTAATTGTGCAGATTTGATGTTTAAATATATAAAGGATTATATTGCAAATAATTTTATAACTCCAAAGCTTCTTGATGCTTACGCTGGAATTGCAACATTCGGAATAACTATGTCGGAATTATGCAAAAATGTAATAAGCGTAGAAATAAATAAGCAGGCAGTAGAAAATGCGATTGAGACAATAAAGAATCACAAAATAACAAATATTGATGTTATAGCATCGGATAGTCTTGATTATGTAAAACAAACTAAGAACTGTTTTGATATTACAATCCTTGATCCGCCTAGGAAAGGATGCGGGGAAGAGGTGTTAGTTAATGTATTAAGAGTAACAAAAGATACAATAATTTATGTAAGCTGTAGTCCTAAAAGTTTGGCTAAAGATTTAAAATTCTTATTAGAAAACGGATGCTCCATAGAATTGATTCAACCATTTGATATGTTTCCAAATACTCCGCATATAGAAAATGTAGCCATTATAAAAGTAAATAAATAAGCAAAAGACTATTTATTTTAAATTGTAAACATTTGTAAAATTTTTCTTTAAAACCCTAAAGTTTTTCAAAAAAGTGCCGATAAGATTAATACAAGGGAAAACGATAAAGGAGCCAAAATGGGTTTAGCATGTTCACAAGTTAGAATGTTAACTCTTATTAGCCGAAAAGCTGATAATGAACTTGAAACTATGTTGATTTCTAATAAGAAATTGGCTCTTTCACGTGAGCAAAGTGAACTTTCTCAAGAATATTACAGCAAACTTCAAACAAAGAAAATTAATTATTATAATGATGGAGCTTACTCAACCATTACATATAGTTATCTTATGGGAGACAGCACATTAAAAAGTTCATTTATTGATACTTATGCCATGTCATATATAAATTCTGATATTGCAGACGAGTATGATCTTTCATCTATTTCAACGTCTGTAACGAAAACGGATAACTCCATAATCTTAACAGATTATAGAGGATTAGTTGTTCTTAATAATGAGTATGCTAATGCTATTATTGCTACATGCGGAGATGATGTAAGCTGTGACGGAAATGGGAGAGGTAGTACGTTTAAAGCCTCTTACATTCCTCAAATTATTGCAACATATATGGGATTTACCGAGGGATCGGATGAATATAATGCTATAATAGCGGTATACAATAATGATACAGAGGCATTAGAAGCGTTAGGTCTCGGAACAACTACTATCGATGGAACAACAGAAGATGGAACAGTCATTTCAAGTAGTTTTACTTCATCAACCAGAGCATCAGTTTATCAACAAATAATAGATTTTTATAAACCAATATTTCAGGCTTGTGCATCTAACGGATGGACTACAGAATATACAAGCAACCTCTCTGATAGTGACTATATTAGTAATGCTCTTACAAGCGGTATATTTCAACTACAGACCGTTGATGATTATGGTGAATATGAGTCAGGAACATCACTTCAATACTATTTAAATGCTGCTTTTATCACGGAACGTACAGATTCTGAAACACAGGCAGAAATAACAGCTTGGTATAATGCAGAGAAAGAGAAAATTTCAGCAAAAGAAGATTATTGGGATGTTGAACTTCAAAATCTGTCAACAGAATTATCGGCAATTGAAACAGAAATTGAATCGGTACAGTCTTTAATTGATGATGCGATTTCATCGGTATTTGACTGGGGCGGTTAAATAAAATAAAAAAGGAACTGAAAAGTTCCTTTTTAAATTGGAGTTTAACTTTAGTTGTTAAAATTAAAACCTATGTTACGAGCTGCATTGCATTTTCAAGCAGTTCTTTATTTGACTTAATCAAAGCATTTACCAATTCCATCTGAACTTTTGCCTGTTGATATTCTGCAATATTGTTTTTAAAATCGGTGTTAGACAATTCTAATAAGCCTGACCTTATTTCACCCCGTCCGATAACGGGTTTCCCTGATTCTGCAGTTTCAACATATTTGCTGTTTTTTATTTCGTATAATCCGTTCGGATTATGGAAATTTGCGGTTGCAATTTTATAAAGCGGTACAGAACGGGTTCCGTTATCCGCTTTACCGTATATTGTACCATCATTACAAATTTCATATTCATCATATTTTCCGAGGAATTTACCATTGTTAGGGTCTATCCAAAGTTTTATATTTGTAGTGGGGATACTTAATGCTCCGCCTTTAAGAGCTGTTTCTTGATATAAATCAGCACTTATAGATTTTGTACCGGACATTATTTCTCCTTTGTCATTTAGAATATACCCCTGAACTGTGTCACCGTCGGTGGATCTGTAGACGCCTTCAGCATCAAAAGTAAATTCGCCAAGACGAGTATATGCTACTTTACCTTCAGAATTTCTTACTATAAAGTACCCGGAACCTTCAAAAAATAAGTTTTCATTAGATGTACCGGGAGTAGACTTTCCCTGTCCTTGGTTTTTTAGCGGATGATCAATTACAGCTCCGCCGAGAAATGTTTGAAAATTAACTTTGTTTTCCTTAAAACCCGGCGTATAAATGTTTGTCATATTATCAGCAAGAACATTTATCCACTGGTTGGTTGCACGCTGTGTGTTAAGTGCCGTTGTAAAAGAATCATTCATTGTTGTTTTTATCCTTCTTATTTTGTTCTTGTTCGCTGTTTCGTCTTTGCCCTTGATGAGTTAAGTCATCATAAGGAATATCTTCTTCTTCAAATCTTTGAACAAGATTTGATAGATTGTTCCTAAGATAATTTTCTGCAATATCGGAACCTGGTATAAAATTTGCCGATATCCTTCCTTCTTTACTTAGTTTTATAATGACAGAAATGTCATTGTCAAAGTTTATTCTGAATGCTTTGTTATTTTTCATACTATCAGCCAGAAGATTTGCAAGAGTTTCGGATACCATGCTGCTTCCTGATGTTTCTTCGGCTGCTGTAATATTGTTAGTCTCACCGGTAGCTAGATTAATAAAAAATTGTACATCTGCACGGGTCATATTAAGGGTTAAAGCGTTAAGTGCGATGTCCACAACTTCGCCGACCTTGCCAACGTTTCCTATCTCATTAGTCACAGAAGCTGTTTGTGCAGTTAAAACACGATTAACCATTGCAATATTTTCAGCCATAGTTGATAAGACTGTAGAGTCTTCCTGAATTTCATCCTCTGTTTCAGAAAGGTTATTATTGTTAAAAAATGATGAAAAAGCTTCGTTACTATTCTGAGCAAAACTAATATCGGCTTTTAGCTCCTGCATTTTATCGTTTTTAACATTTTGTAAATTCATATCATTATTTAACAATTGATTGTTTAGCTCCTTGTTTTTTTCAGATGTAATATTATTAATATCGGGTTGATTATGAGTAGGGTTTAATTCATTTTCTTTAAAATCATCCGTTTGGTTTAGAGAATTATTTATCTGCTCAATAGTCGAAGTAAGTTCTTCTTCCGTATTATTTTCTTTTTCGTCAGATATTACAGTATTTTCTTCTTCTTCTAGGTTATTATCAATAGCTGTTTGAGTACTCTCATCAGTACTTGTACTATTATCCACAACAGAAGTTTCTTCTTGTTCATTTGCTTCTTCGACAACAGTTGATTGATTATTTTTTAAACTTTCCATTTCTGATTTAAAGTCTTTTTCCGATTTAGAGTATGTGGTGGATGTCTGTGATTGTTCTGTTTGCTTCACACCGGATATGCTTCCTGTACCTGTTCCTGTTTCAATATTCATCATATATGCTCCTGTTCAGCTGTTTCTTCTACAGCTTCTTCTATTTGTTCAACTTTACGCTGGAAAAATCTTTGAACACCTATTTCCGAAAACTGTTTCAATTCTATTTTCTTCTGTTCATACTCATATTCTTCTTTTAAATGCTCTTTATGTTTTTCCAATACCTTAACTTTTTGCTCTGCATGCATGAGGTTTACAAGTTCTTGATCAAGGATTTTTTGTACTTCCTGCCTTCTGGCCTCTAACTCATCAGCTTTATCCCAGAGGTGATGAAGATATTTGTCATAATATTCCATAAGTCTGAAATCAGCAACACGCTTATTTTTAATTGTCATTTCGATTTCTTCATTATTACGTATAATTGCTTGTTCCGCTTCGTTTACCCTTTGTTGTGCCTCCTGAACTACCAGCAGTTGTTTTTCTTTTTCCCTGATTCGGAAATCTAAAACTTTTTGTAAACGATATGAAAAAGGCATATTATACTATCTCACTTTATAATATTATGTCTTATATCCTATATATTTGCGTACCTCTGTTTGTATGATTAATGTAAAAATTATAAAAGACAATAATTTTAAAATAGATTAGTAAGCAAAGCTTTATAAAATTACAGTTAACGCTTTTTATGATATAATTAAACTATGTTTACAGGTTTAATTGAAACAACCGGAATAATTACAGCTATCAGCACAAATCACGTAAGTATAAAAACCGAGATTAGTAAAGAACTAAATATTGGAGATAGTATTTCCGTAAATGGTACCTGTCTTACAGTTACCTCTGTACAAGATGATTGTTTTGGGGCTGATTTATCCCCGGAAACTTTTAATGTCACTAATTTTGCAGAGAAAAAAAAGGGCGATATGGTAAACCTTGAGCGTGCAATGCTTTTATCGTCACGACTTAATGGACATTTAGTATACGGACATGTTGATACGACTGCTAATGTTTTAAGAATAACTAAATCCGAGAATTTTTATACACTGGTACTGGCGATAAAACCGGAATTTAAAAATTATATAGTAAAAAAAGGTTCTATTACTGTTGATGGTGTCAGTCTGACTATAGCTGACGAAGTTGCTGGAGAGGTGAAAATTGCAATAATTCCGCATACGTGGGAGGTTACGGCATTAAAAAAACTAAATACTGATAGTATTGTTAATATAGAGTTTGATATAATTTCGAAGTATATTGAAAAAAACACAAATATATATCATAATAAATCTAGAATTAATCTTGAATTTCTGGAAGAAAACGGGTTTGTATAATGGAAGATAATCATATTCATTTCGACACAATAGAAGATGCGCTTAATGACTATAAACAAGGAAAGCCTGTTATAATTGCTGATGACGAACACAGGGAAAACGAAGGTGATTTAATTGTTGCGGCACAATATGCAACACCAGAAATAATAAAATTTATGGCATGTGAGTGTAAAGGGCTAATATGTTTAGCAATTTCAGAAGATATTGCTAAAAAGCTGAATTTATATCAGATGGTAGAGAATAATAGTGAAAACATGAGAACAGCATTTACCGTAAGTATAGATGCACATGAAAAATATGGAGTAACAACGGGTATATCTGCATTTGACAGGGCAAAAACGATAGAAGTTGCTATAGCTCCTGATTCACAGCCTTCAGATTTAAGAAGACCCGGACATATGTTTCCCTGTACCGCTCAAAAAGGAGGAGTACTGACTAGAACAGGACACACAGAAGCTGCTGTGGATATGGCGAAACTTTGCGGATTGAGAGCAGCAGGTGTTATGTGTGAAATTATGGCAGAAGATGGAACTATGGCAAGACGTAATGAACTCGCTGAGTTTGCAAAAAAACACGGAATTAAATTCATTACGGTGGCAGATTTAATTGCCTACAGGCTTAAATTTGAAAGAACGGTAAAAAGAGAGGCAGAAGCTTTTTTACCAACTGAATTTGGAGATTTTAATATAATAGGATACAGAGATAATATAACAGGCTTTGAGCACGTTGCACTTGTCAAGGATGATGGCAGTGATAAAGTGCCTTTAATAAGAGTTCATAGTGAGTGTCTTACGGGAGATATTTTCCACAGCTTGAAATGTGATTGTAGTGCTCAACTGCATCATGCCCTTAAAATGGTTGATAAATACGGTAAAGGGGCTGTTGTGTATTTGAGAAACCATGAAGGGCGCGGAATAGGGCTTATTAATAAGATAAAAGCCTATCATCTGCAAGAGGAAGGATTAGATACGGTTGATGCAAACGTGACATTAGGTTTTCCTCCGGATTTAAGAAATTATGGTGTTGGCGCACAGATTATACTGGATTTGGGTTTTAATAAATTTAAGCTCATTACGAATAATCCTAAAAAAATTATAGGTCTAAAAGGGTATGGTCTTAATATTGTTGAGACAATTAATCTTGAACCAGATATAACCGAATATAATAAATACTATTTGAAAACAAAACAAGACAGAATGCAGCATACGTTTAAAGGAGTTTTATGAGCGAAAATATTTACAAAGCAGAATTATTAAACCCGACAATGTATAAGTTCTTTACAGGTGTATATAATGATTTTAAAAATAAAGCAAAAGTGGAATATCAATTTGAACTTGAGCCGCTTGAGTATGATGATTTTATAAATGCTATTGATGAAAAACTGCTTAACTGCATATCTCTGCTTGAAAATGACATCCCTACAGGATTTCTTGCCTATACAACTTCTATATCTGAAGGTATTGAATTAAACATGGTTCATTTTCTGGGCAAAGAAGATAAAAATATAAAATTCAAAGTTTTAATAGAAAAATTTTTAGAACTTACAGAACAGGATAGGAAGAGAAAAGTTGTTTGTTATCCTATGCTGGGGGTTCAATCTTCTTTCGTTTCGGAAATATCAAAGTTTGGATTTAAGTTTATAGGACAGGCGGTATTAAGATTAAAAATCGGGAATCCACAGAGTGAACGAATTTTAGAAAATGTAAAATTAACACCGCTCCCGCCCCAGTATAAAATTTCAGGCTGGTCAGAAGAATATCAGCCGCAGATTATTGAATTAATACTGGAGACATTTAAAGATACGGCGGATGCACTATTTGATACACGTTTTAGAACTTATAATGGTGTTGAAGATATAGTAGATAAAATAACTGAAAATATATACGGAGAATTTTTACCAAATAATACAAGTCTGTTACTTTATGAAGATAAAGTTTGTGGAATAGTTTTTGCAAACCTGACAACTCCCCAGATTGCGAATATTCCGCTTGTCGGCATTGCGAAAAAACACAGAGGTAAAGGGTTTTCAAAGCATTTATTACAAAGAACTGTTAGAAGTATTGTAGACGCCTCAAAAATTGGTGAGTATAATTGCACTGAAGTTAACGTTACAACCGAAACAAACAATTATCGTGCTTTGAAAATGTACCGGCAGGTCGGATTTAAAGAGGATTTTTGTTATCCTCAAGCATATATAGAGTCTTAATTATATAAAACGCTCTAATAATAAAAATATAACCAGTGCAAATATAGCACCATAAAATGCGCCCGCAAAAACTTGCAGCGGGGTATGTCCCAAAAGTTCCTTAAGTCTTCCTCCAAACTGTGCAATGTCATGCTTGTAAAAATCAAGAATAATTTTATTCAAACAGGCAGCCTGTTTACCTGCAGCACGTCTTACTCCTGCTGCATCATACATAACAACGAGAGCGAAACCTGTAGCCAGCGCAAAATCCACAGAAGTAAAGCCTGATATCATACCAATGCATAGAGCTAGAGAAACTACTCCTGCTGAATGCGAACTTGGCATACCACCGGTTGTTGTAAAAAGCGTCAAATCGACTTCTTTTTTTGTTATTAAATGTAGGAAGAATTTTATACACTGCGCGGTAAATGCTGATGCAAGTCCGATAAGTAATGCTTCCATACCTGTTCCATGTAATTCAAAAAGTAATTCTTTCACTTACTTTATCCTCGCTTCCAATCTATGTTCAATTTTTCCAAGTATTTCCTCAAATACTTCTGATCCATACTTGTCAATTATATCATGACAATCTTTTATTAACTCAATGCATTTCTTTTTTGCGTTATCAATTCCATATAAAGAGGTATATGTTAGTTTTTGTGCCGCTTTATCCTTTCCTGTCGTTTTACCAAGTTCTTCAAAAGATGAAATTTCATCCATAATATCATCGTATATTTGAAAGGCTTTACCAAATTTTGTCGCAAAATCATCAAGTTCTAGTGTTATATCAATCGGTGCATCTGCTAGTATACAGCCTGCCTTTACAGCAAGTCTGAATAATACCGCTGTTTTATGAATATGTATATACAGGAGTGTTTCATTTTCATTACGTTCAAAATGTTGTTTTTCGCTTTCCATATCTACGATTTGCCCGCCGATTAAACCATAAACACCTGCAGCCTTCGTGTATTCATGGATTATTTTTATTAATTTATCCGGTGGTAAATCAGATTTTTCAATAATTATTTGAGGAGCGTATGAAAGGAGTGCATCACCTGCAAGAACAGCAACGGCATCACCAAATACTTTATGATTTGATGGTTTCCCGCGCCTAAAATCATCATTATCCATACAGGGTAAGTCGTCATGAATAAGACTTTGAACATGGAGCATTTCAATAGCGCATGCTGTGGGGAGGGCTATATCAATATTCCCCCCAAGACTTCTAACTGTTTCTAGACACATAACAGGACGTAAACGTTTGCCTTTCAATGATAAGGTGTATTTCATTGACTCAAAAACTGTATTTGGATACTTAATTTCAATATACTCATCTAACTTTTCATTTATTAGTTTAATCAACTCTTCCATTAACTATTTCCTTATAAATATTTTGTTTTTTTGTATTTCTGGCGGAACTTCTATTTTTTGCACTGATTTTTGCAAGTTTTTTTTCTCCGCTTAATTTACTTTTTCCCTCAATTTTATTACCTTCATTTCTTACTTTATCCTTGTATACCTTTGCTTCTTTAACGAACTCTAGATAACTGTGATAACGAGTCGGGTCTATTTCGTTTAAATGCTCCAGTACACAGCACCCGTCTTCTGACATGTGTAAACAGTCAGGGTATTTACAGTATTTTTTATACTCTTTTATTTCGACAAACAGGTTATCTACATACTGGGGAAGGAGGAAATCAAATTTGAGATTAGAAAATCCTGGTGTATCAATAATTCTAAATTTATCTATTTGAAGAATTTCACAATGTCTTGTTGTGTGTGTACCACGCATTGTTTTTTTACTGACGTTCTTTGTTTTTAAAGACAGCTCTGGATTAATAGCATTAATTAAACTTGATTTACCAACTCCAGAGGTTCCGCATAATGCAGAAGTCTTATTTGCCAATATATCAATAAGTTCTGGAATTCCATCATTTTCTTTCGCTGATGTAAATATAATTTTGTACCCCAGTGGTTCATAAATTGATTTAATCTGTACAACTAATGCATCACTATCTATTAAGTCATCTTTATTAAAGCACAGAACCGGAGTTATTTTATAGTATTCTGCAAAAGCAATATATCGATTGAGCTGCAGGTAACTTAATTCAGGCTCTTTTAAAGAAGAAACAATTATAATACTGTCGACATTAGCGACTGCGGGGCGGGGAATGAAGTTTTTTCTTTCGGTAATATCGGTTATAACATTATCTTCATATATTACATAGTCCCCTACCAGCGGTTTTACTCCCTGTTTTTTTAAGATTTCTCTGAGTTTACACTCGTGTAATGTTTCATCAGCATACACATAATAAAAATCGGAATGAATTTTGAAAATCTGTCCTGTAGCCATAAATTTATTGTATCGCAATCAGCGAAAAAATAACAGGTTTAATTACTCCTCATCAGACTCCCATCTTTTGACATCAAATTTTAAGTCTTTAATATTAATGTTTAGTGTTTTCATATATGGTTCAAGTTTTGCAAGCAAAAGTGCTTTCGACATAGCAAGTTCCTGTGCTACGATTGAATTTTCACAAGCTATAATCATAAGACCGTTGCCACCCATTCCCCAGGGGCGGGATTTGTCTTTATATTTTGGCTTGACAATCTTTTTCCAGAAAGTGTAAAGATTAGAGCGAGTAACTGCTTTTTTAATATCTTTATTATTAAGAAGTGATGCAATTATCTCATCCGCCGATTCAAAATTTGTATAGAGTATTTTCTTCATTTCATCTTTTTGTGATAATATAAACTAATATGAATAAGATTAATATTGATGATATCATAAAAAGGGCTTCAAAGATACTTATTACATCACATATTAACCCTGATGGCGATACTCTGGGTACAATGTGTGCACTCTACGGAGGAATAAAAGAAAACTTTAAGAAACCTGTAGATATGTATATTGCATCGAAATTACCTTATATGTATAGGGATTTACCTTTTATAACCCTCGCTAAAAACAACTATGACAAATCACTAATATATGATCTTGTAATAAGTGTGGATATTGCTGCAAAAGACAGAATGGGAGAGATTGTAGAGCTTTTTGATAAAGCTTGTATGACTATTAACCTTGACCATCACAAAACAAATCCGGGATATGGAAAAATAAATATTATTGATAGCAGCGCAGCGTCTGCAGGGTTAATTTTATATAATTATTTTAAGGAAAACAATTGGAAAATTACAAAAGAAATAGCCGAGTGTATCTATGTATCAATACTTACAGACACTGGCGGCTTTAAGTATGAAAATACAACGGCAGAAACCTTAAAGACGGCCGGTGAGCTAGTCAAGCTAGGGGTAAATCCTAATAAGATATATAAATCAATATACGAAACCAAGACAAAAGATAATATAATGTTTCAGGCTAATACGATTAGCAGAGCTAAGTTTTGTAATAATGATAAAATTGCATATATTACCATTTATAAAAAAGATTTGGAAAATTATAAGGATACCGAAGATTTCACGGAAGGGTTGGTTGAAAAATTAAGAACTATAGATAGTGTTGGTGTATCATTTTTGGTAAAGGAAATTGACTCAAAAAACAGCAAAGTATCAATGCGTTCAAAAAATATAGATGTTGCAGAAATATGTACCCGATTTGGAGGGGGAGGACATACGTACGCTGCAGGGTGCGTAGTAAAATCTTCAGTTAATACAACGGTTAAAAAGATTTTAAATTTATTAAATGAAAAAATATGAAAAAATATCTTAAAGTAATAAAAAGTATAAGCAAATCAGTAGTTGATAATGATTTTTCCGGCATGGCGGCAGAAATGGGCTTTATGCTGATTATAGGGATATTCCCGTTTGCTTTGTTTTTAATTGAAGTATTCAGCCGGTTAGGGAGAAAATCATTTGTTAATCCGATATTTCTGGCACTGAGTAAAATTATGCCAAGTGATGCGTTTGATTTAATCCGTTCGGTAATTAATGAAGTTTCTTTTTTTGAAAAAGGTGGATTACTTGCCATTATAGGATTTATTATTACGGTAATACTCTCAACAAATGCAATGGCTGTTGTTCTGAAAGGCTTAAATAGAGCCTACAAGGTTGAGGAAACCAGATCTTTTATTTATACAAGATTACTGTCGCTAACTATGGTTTTTGTTAATACAGCTATTCTTTTTCTTACAGTTAATCTTATTGTATTTGGGAAAGTTATTTTAAAGTTTTTTACAACTTCCCTTGGTTTTAATATAGATATTGCTAATGCTATTCTTGTTCTGAGATGGCCGGTTGCATTCCTTGCTCTGTTTGTTCTTGCATATCTACAATACTATATTTTGCCTGATTTAAGCGGGAAAGAACTTTTACGGCGGAAAAGTGCATTTCCTGGAACAATATTTTTCTGTGTATTCTGGCTGGCTGGTTCATGGTGTTTTTCCGTATATATTAACAATCTACACACGTATAATTTCGTTTATGGAACTATCGGAGCTTTTGCGGTTTTGATGGTATGGCTGTACTATACATCAACATTAATATTGATAGGTGGAGAAATAAATTCGCAGCTATACAATGTTTTAGAACGTAAAGATATTATTTATGAGAGAAAGAAGACAAAATATATGGAGGATTAACCGTGACAGATTGTATTTTTTGTAAAATTGCTAACGGGGAGTTTGATACACCATTTGTATATGAAACAGATGATTTTGTGGCGTTCAAAGATATTAATCCGAAAGCTGATACACATGTTCTTGTTGTACCTAAAAAGCATTACGAATCATTAAATGAACTTAATGATGAAGTACTTATGGGTAAATTGCTTGCAGGAGTAAAGCAGGTTGCACAAAAACTTGGAATAAGTTCTTATAAAACAGTTATAAACACAGGCAGAGATGCCGGACAGGAGGTTTTCCACCTTCATATACACGTATTATCAGGTAATATAAAAGGAGTCTAAAATGAGCGAGTTTTATAAAGAAATCACACCGGCAGGGTTTGGAATAGCTATTAAACAAAAAAATGTACTATTTTCAGCACAATCACCGTTTCAAAAGGTAGAAATTATTGATTCAGATAGTGAACTTGGTAAAATATTAACCCTTGATGATTTGATGATGACAACAGAGGGTGATGAATTTTATTATCACGAAATGATTTCACATATCCCCATGATGCATCATAAAAATCCTGAAAGTGTTCTGGTAATTGGCGGTGGCGATGGAGGAACGGTAAGAGAAGTTCTCAAGCATTCTTCTGTTAAAAGGGTTGTACTTTGTGAAATAGACGGAATGGTTATTGATGTTTGTAAAAAGTATCTTCCGACAATATCATGCGGATTGAGTGACCCGAGGGTTGAAATATGCGTTGAAGATGCCATTGAATATATAAAAGATAAGAAAAACGAATTTGATATTGTACTGATTGACTCAACAGATCCAATGGGTCCTGGGGAGGGATTGTTTACAAAAGAATTTTATACTGATGTAAAAGACTCCTTGAAGAAAGGTGGAATTGTTGCGGCACAGTCAGAGTCCCCTGTTGTAAATAAAAACGAAATCAAAAAAATGTATGAATTGTTAAAGAAAGTATTTCCGATTTGTACTGCATATACATCCCCCATACCAACATATCCCGGTGGTTACTGGGCATGGGCATATTGTTCGGTTGAAGTTGAACCTTTGTCATATTATGCAGAAGACAGAGCGGCAGAAATTATTAAAACTTGTAAAATTTATAACAAAGAATATCATAATGCAAGATTTGCACTGCCAAACTATTTAGTAGAATTGCTGAAAAATTGTTAAAGAAATTAGTACCCTTACCATCTTTTCTTCCTTTATGGAGGAAAAGATGGTTTAAAGGTATTTATTGACGGGCGTTTTAAATCTAATTCCCGACAATTGATAGAATATAAATATCGTTTAAGTATTTATTGGCTGTATCAATAATATCTGAAACTGTAACAGAATCAATCAATTTAAGATAATCTCCTCCGCGATATAGCTTTTTGCCTATTAATTCATCATATGCCGTCATCATGGCTTTTTCTGCATTTGTTTCAAGTCCTATGATATATGCACCTGATATCCTGTCTTTAGCATCTCGGAGTTCTTTTTCTGAGACAAATTCTTTTTTTATTCGTTCAATTTCTTCAAGTATTTTTGCTTTAGAATATTTTACAGTGTTTGGATTTGTTCCGATATAGGTCAAAAATATTCCGGATTTGATTTTCGGAGAATATGAGGAGCCTAACTGATACGCAAGCCCTTCCTGCTCCCGTATATTTCTGAATAATCTTGAACTCATCCCTGAGCCAAGAATTGTATCAATAACTTCAAATACTGCATAATCTTTTTCATTCATTATGCCGTCTGTACGCCAGCCAATTACAATCCAGGATGTTTTAAGTTCGGGTTTATGTATAAAATTCTCCTTATAGCAGTTAAGCTGTGGAATAGAAACGGTATTGTATTCAAAGGCTGGTTTTTCAGAACTGTATACAAACATTTTGCTAAAACTATCCTTTAGCAGTTGTTCATTTATTTTGCCGTTTACTGAAATAATTATATTTTTAGGGTTTAATAATTTGTTATAAAATTCTTTAACATCATTTTGGGTTATTTGGGGAAGTGATTTTTCAAGAATAACATTTGAATTGCCATAAACACTGTTGGCGTATATCAAGGATTTAAGTTCATCAACAGCTAATACTAGTGGTTGATCCTCTGACTGTTTTATTTTCTGCAGTATTTCTGTTTTTTTCTTTTCAAATTCGTAATCATCAAATTTAGGATGATTAACTATTTCATCAAGAATTTCAAGCGCAAGCGTTTCTTTTGATTTTGTAGTCAAAAGACTTATCACAAAGTAATCAGAAACAGATGAAAAATTAATTTTTATTCCATTTTCATCAAGAAGTTTTGCAAGTTCTGCAGAAGTATATTTGTCTGTCCCCTGCTTCATAAGCCCGGCTGTCAGCATTGCTGTTCCAGGTATATTTTCCAGAAACTCACCTCCTTTTATAAGTATTTCTACGGCAAGAATGTCGTTTGCATCATTTTCTGTTAAAAGGAGTTTTGCACTGTTGCCAAGTGTATAGTTTTTATAATTATCACTTTGTTCATTCAAAATAGGCTCATTTAGTACTGTTGCACAGGATGTTTTTACCTCGCAATTGTCATCCTTTGGCAAAAGAATTGATACTGCAGCCTTATTTTCAGAAAGATATTTATTTGCAACACGCTTAACATCATTCACAGTAACTTTTTTAATATTGTCGAGATAGTTTCTGTAATAATCAGGGTTATCTGTAAGTGTAAGAGTATAACCAAGGCTTGTTGCTATATTTGACACTGATTCTCTTGCATAATAGGTATCTTTTTCTATTATACTTTTACCAATTGCTAAGTCTTTTTCTGTAACCCCATATTTCTTTATCTGGTCTATTTCTGCCAATACAGCTTTTTCTACTTTCTCAACATTTCCTGGGGTAAATTGTGCATTTACATAAAAAATTCCGTCATCACGAAGTGATGAATTTGATGCTCCGATTGAATATGCCAATTGCTTATTTTCTTTTATAGACTGGTATAGTTTTGAACTTCTGCCATCTCCCAGTATGGTTGCAAGTACGTCAAGAGCATACGTATCATTATCAGTAATAGGAACTCCTCTGAAGCCGATAAGCATATAACCCGAATTAACATCAGCTTTTTCAGTATAAGTTTTCTTCTCAGTTAGTAATTTTTCACGCTTATAAGTATTTTTTTCTATTTTTCTCGGTTCTGATATAAAATTTTGTGAAATTTTCTTTAAAACTTCGTCAGTATTTACATCCCCTACAATTACAGTAACCATATTAGATGGCGCATAGTGTGCATTATAGTATTCAAGTATTTCTTCACGCCTGATAGTCTCTATTATGTCGGAAGTACCTATAACTTCACGTTTATATGGATGATTTGTATACATTAATGAGGTCAGGTTTTTATAAAGCTTCCTATCAGGATTACTTTCATTTCTTGAAATTTCTTCTAATACAACTTTTCGTTCCTTTTCAAGTTCTTTCCTCGGTATTTGTGGATTTAGGAGCATATCAGCATGTAGTGATAGTGCTAAATCGAAAAATTTTGATGGAATTACTATATAATAGTGGGTAAAATCTTTACTTGTAGCTGCATTTATTACGGCACCTTTTGATTCAAGAAGTTTATCAAACTCACCTGCTGGATGTGCTTTGGTTCCTTTAAAAAACAGGTGTTCAAGGAAATGTGAAACCCCGTTGTTTGTATCATTTTCATCAACAGAGCCGGTTCTTATCCAGGTATCAATGGTTACTATCGGATTATTATGTTCCTCCTGTATAACGACAGTTTGTCCGTTATCAAGTTTATGTACAGTATAATCCCCTGCAAATACAGGGCTAACGACAAATGCAAGAAGCAGAAATATAAAAATTTTCCTCATAATTTAATCTCCCTCTGTAAAGTATTTTAATATAAAAGTATTTAATTTTCTATCTGGCTGACTGATGGAGATAATTGTATTACCATTATTCCATTAGATTTTTTAGTTATTATGCTGGATAGTAGTAAAATGAAATTTTCTATAATATTCAAAGAAAAGTTTTTAATTAATCTAATGTTTACTGCTATTTTATATTATACAAATAGAATACCCGTTTTGAAAAATGTGAGCAAAAAACAAAATCAGCAAATAAAAAAAATAATTCAGTTCCCTCGCAAACTCTCGGCTACTGAATTATAACTGGAGCGGAAGACGGGACTCAAACCCGCGACCCTCTGCTTGGAAGGCAGATGCTCTATCAACTGAGCTACTTCCGCATTTACAAAACCAGTTTATAACAACCGCTCAAATAAATCAATATTTTATTTTATAAATTTGTTTAGAAGGAGTATTGATATTTTATCAGCCTTCATTAATATACTATTATGCAAACGAAAGATTATTACAAAATTCTTGATATTGATGAAATGGCTACGGATTCGGATATTAAAACCGCATATCGAAGCCTTGCGCGTAAATTTCATCCGGATATTGCTGGCAGCAGTTCCGAAAATATTGAACGTTTTAAAGAAATCAACGAAGCATATACTACCCTTATTGACAGACGGAAAAGATATGATTACGATGCATTGCGCCGTTTGTATTCTTATACAAAACAACCTACATGCGATGAAAAAGCTGCATTCAATACTCAACAATCAAATTCCGGTATGGATTTCAAAACAAAATATCAATCTAAAAATTATTTTTCTGGTATGTGGGAAGATTTTAAAAACCAATATCAGCAAAAACAACAAACTCCTTTGCCGGAAAATGGTTCTGATATTACAACGGAAGTTAATATAACCATAGAGGAATCAATACATGGAACTTCTAAAAAAATAAATGTATTACACACAAAAACATGTTCAAAATGCAACGGACGAAAATTTGTAAACGGTACGGCATGCTCGCATTGTAATGGTTCAGGTCTTGAATCTGAACATAAAAAATTTACCGTAAAAATTCCAGCTAATGTTAAAAATGGATATAAAATCAGAATAGCAGATGAAGGTAATCCAGGAATAAACGGTGGAAAAAACGGAAACCTTTACCTTTTAATAAAAATTGAAAATAATTCAAATTTTAAGTATGATGGTTGTAATGTACTAAAGACTGTTCCAATAACACCATACGAAGCAGTACTTGGTGCAGATATAGAGATTCCTGTACCGGATGGTAAGTTAACTATGAAAATCCTGCCTAACACCAATTCAGGGCAAAAATTCAGACTTCAAGGACAAGGTATTACAAAAAACGGAGTAAAAGGCGATTTAATAATTACTGTTGAAATTAAAATACCCGATAATCTTACGAATGAAGAAATTGACCTGTACAGAAAACTCGCAAAAATAAGTTCCTATAATATACGAAAGGGCTTTTAATGCAGAATGTAATAGCCAGAATAAAGGAAATATTTGTTTCGACACAGGGAGAAGGCCCTTATGTCGGCTGTAGACAGTTGTTTATAAGATTTTGTGCTTGTAATCTGTCTTGCAATTATTGTGATACGGATTATACTTATGAAAATACTAATCTTGTTTATTCTCCTGAAGAACTGCTTAATTTCTTAAATAAGGAATTTGATATTTCAAATATTCATTCCGTTTCTCTGACAGGCGGGGAACCTTTATTGCAGGCAGAGTTTCTTAAAATATTTATGCCTATGTTAAGGGCTAAATATTATCTTGAAACTAATGCAACTCTTCCAGACAAGCTGTATGAAATTATAAATTATACAGATATTATATCTGCTGATATTAAACTTCCGTCTGCCACCGGAGTTAATAATACTTTTGAAAAACATGATGCATTTTTCCAAGCAGCATGTACAAATAAAAATACGGATATATTTGCTAAAATCGTATTTGATGAAAATATAACTGATGAAGAAATTATTGCTGCAACCAATCTTGCAAAAAAATATGATTTTGAATTAATCTTACAGCCAAAGATGATAAACAATGAAATTTCTCCGTCAATAAATTTTACGGATGAATTATTTTCAAAGTGCCTAAAACGACATAAAAAAGTGCGTCTTATACCACAGGTTCATAAATTTTTGGACATTAGATAAAACAAGTTATATAATAAAAATTATATAAGATTTTAGAGGAAGTTGTTATGAAAAAGTTTTTGTATGCTATATTATTTCTTTTTATAGCCTCTACATCTGTAAATGCGGCAAAATATGAACCGGTTCCTGCAAAAGTAAAAATGCCAGAAAAATATACGCAGGAATATATTAATGAAATATCGGCTGTTTATAAGAAAAACAGTAATGAACAAATTATTTTTGTAGCTCTTGATATGCTTATTGGAACAACCGGAGAGTTTTCTAGAAATGCAATCTTAGGAGATAATTTAACAGGCAAACCCGTAAAAATAGAGTTTAAAAATCTTTCTGAGATTAACCCTAATTACGAAAAATTTGATGCAGTAGGCTGGAAACGTAAAGATTTGCTATATATATATATAAATCCAAAACATAAAGAAGCCCCTCCCGGCGCACTTGCAGCTCTACTTGCTCACGAAGCATTGCATCAGGATGAGTATAACTCTTTATCGGAAGAAACTTATGCTTGGACAATGGAAGCAACTGTTTGGTATGAAATGCTGCAAAAATATCCGGAGCTTGAAAGTGTTGATTCATCTCTTGTCAGAAGAGAAAATATTCTTAAAAACCTATTTGAAAAAGGCAGGTATACAAATAAGTACATAAAAAAGAATGTCTACGCAAATAAAGGCTATCAAGGATTGCCTATTTCTTCACCGGGATTTGAAGATTTATAAGTTTTTATTTCTACTCATAAAACTTTCTCTCTAGCGGCTCTAGTATTTGAAGTGTAGGAGTATCAAATAAATTACATCTGATATCATTCCAATATGTCATTTTTGTTAGATAATGTGCTAAATTTTCTTCTGAGCCAGTAAGAGAATCGTTACCATACATTCCTATATAATAGTATTTTATACCCTTTTGTTGTTCATCATCAGGCCTTAATTTTTTAGCCATAATAAACATTGTCGTTATGGAGGCAAAGAAATCTCCAGTATACTTATAGGGGAAATTAGGGTGTTTCTTTAACCAGTCTGTAGAAAAAGCTACTGCAATATCATAAGTCTTTGCAAAATCATTTATTGCGTAAGATTTATGAAAACACTTCATTAGATTATATGCGGATGCACTCTTTTCAGGATCAAATCTATTAAGATATTGAACTCCCAGAAGGGCAGAAAAAGCGGGCGATGATGTTGTTTTAGTTGTCTGTGGAGAAGGATGCTTTGTTTCCATAGAACGTTTATTATTTATTTTTTTTGGATACTTTGGATAATTATTAAATGAAACGCAATCATGTACAATCATATACTTTCTCCTTATGCCATAGTAAACCTTTTCAAAAAAAATTTTTGCTTATTTTTTATATAATTGTTACAAAATTTTACATAAACCACTTATGATACATCATAATTATTATAAAGCTTTTGTGTAAAAATTTCTATAATATTAAGTTTTATTTATATTTTTTTAGGTGCATCATATACCATTTCAGCCAAATCTATATCTTTGAGTTCTTGTATTAACTTACCAAAGGTCTTGGAGTGCTCTGCAGAAGTTTCTTTAGATTTATACATAAGGTTTAGTTCGTTTTTCGGTGTAAATATATTTTTTAATTTTTCTTTGAAATTGTTAGCTATTTTTTTATAACGAAATGTAAGAACTGATGAGTACTCACCTTTAGTGCAGGTTTTGGACAAGTACAACTCAACATTATTTTGGCGGCAAAAATTATTTATTGTTTTCGATTCTTGAACTTTCTTTAAAACTTCAAGGTCAATCGGCTTCATCAAAGGATTGAAACTTCCGTGATATTCAATACCTCTTAAAGCTTGAAAATTACTAAGATTTTTTTGATTTGGATTCTGTTTAATATTATTTATGCGCATACTTAAAAATAAACTTCTTTATATTCTAAGTATCCCACAAATAAATAAAATTAAAAGAATATTGTTAATTTTTGTAAAGATACAATAGACAAATAGACTTTTAAGAGTTATACTGTGGGCGGAATGGAGGTAGTGTGATGAAACTGAACGCTATATCTAAATTGGATGCTTTTACTCCAATGTTTCGAGCAAACAAAATGTCCAATCAGCCATCTACCCCAGTTGAAGAAAATCCTATAAAACCAGGGTTTGCAATTGGAACTGACGGTGATGTACACCCAGAATCAAGAACAGCAAGTAAAGGTCAAAAGCTTTATTTACTTGCATAGGGATGTGATATTTTGTCTAAAAAGTGGAACTTATTAAGTTCCACTTTCTTATATATAAATAAATTAATTTTTGCTTCGATCAATTAATTTTTCAGCATTACTCCATTTAAAAATTGAACGAAGTTCTTTGCCTATTTTTTCAATCTGATGTGTTTCGGATTCTTCTCGCAGCTTCTTAAAATTATGACTTCCGCTGCTCATTTCCTGCATAAATTCTGTTGCATATTTCCCATTTTGAATATCTTCAAGAATTTTTTTCATTTTAGTTTTAACATCGTCATTAATAAGAAAAGTTCCGCGTGTAAGATCTCCATACTCGGCATTGTTTGAAATAGAGTAGTGCATATCTGATATTCCGCCTTGGTAGATTAAATCAACAATTAGTTTTAATTCATGGCAAACCTCAAAATAAGCCATATAAGGCGAATATCCGGCTTCTACGAGCGTTTCAAATCCAGCTTTTATTAATGCGCTGCACCCGCCGCAGAGAACTGCCTGTTCACCGAATAAATCGGTTTCGGTTTCTTCTCTAAAGGTCGTTTCTAGAATCCCCGTATATCCTGAACCTATAGCAGCAGCATAAGAAAGTGCCACATCTAGAGCGTTTCCGCTAAAATCTTTTTGTACAGCAACAAGTGATGGAACTCCACGACCTGCAGTATATTCACTTCTAACCGTATGTCCCGGTGCTTTTGGTGCGACCATTATAACATTTACCCCTTCAGGCGGCTCTATTAATCCGTAATGAATATTGAACCCGTGTGAAAACATTAAATATTTTCCTTCTTTCAGGTATGGTTTTATTTGTTCTTTAAATACTTTTGCCTGTATTTCATCAGGAATCAATATTTGTATAATATCAGCCCATTCTGAAGCTTCTTCAATAGACATAGTTTTAAAACCGTAGTCACGGGCTTTTATATCTGATGCTCCTTCAGGTCTTAACCCCAGTACGAGGTTACATCCCGACTCTTTCAAATTCATAGCCTGTCCGTATCCTTGAGAGCCAAAGCCGATTATTGCTATTTTATAATTTTTAATTAAATCTTTGTTTATATCAGTGTTTGTATAAATTTTCAGCATGAATTATTACCTATCCTTTCTTTCTGGCGCATGCCGCATTAATAAGACCTAGGAACAGCGGGTGTGGTCTTTCCGGTCTTGATTTAAACTCAGGGTGAAACTGTGATGCTACAAACCAGTCGTTTTGCGGAAGTTCTACTACTTCTGCAAGCATTCCGTCGGGAGACATGCCTGAAAATACAAGTCCTGCTTTTTGTATTCTATCTAAATAATCGCTGTTAACTTCGTATCTGTGGCGATGTCGTTCGGAAATCTTTGTAGTTCCGTATGCTTGTGCGGCAACAGAACCTTTCTTTAAATGGCAATCGTATGCTCCTAGGCGCATTGTCCCGCCGTAACCTTTTATATCCTTTTGCTCCTGCATTAAATCAATAACCGGAAATTCAGAATTTTCATTAAACTCTGTTGAGTTTGCACCTTTTAGTCCTGCAACGTTTCGTGCATATTCAATTACTGCACATTGCATGCCAAGACACAGACCGAGGAATGGCAAGTTATTTACTCTTGCATATTTTATGACATTAAGCTTCCCTTCTATCCCCCTTATACCGAAGCCGCCTGGAACAACGACAGCATCAACATCTTTTAAAAGAGTTTTACATAGGTCTTCATCAATACATTCTTCAGAGTTTATCCATTTAATATCAACTTTTGCATCGTTTGCGTATCCGGCATGTTTAAGTGATTCTACAACAGAGATATACGCATCCGAAAGTTTGGTATACTTACCGGCAATTGCAACTTTTAGTGTTTTTTTAGGATTCCTTATTTTTTCAACAAGTAATTCCCAGCTTTTTAAATCTGCTTTTCTATTTTCTTCTCTAAGAAGGTCAAGAATGACTCCTGCCATATTTTGTTCTTCAAGAGCAAGAGGTACTTCATAAATACTTTTCATATCACGGCATTCTATAACCGCGTCTTTAGGAACAGAACAGAATAGTGCAAGTTTTTCTTTTTCTGTTTTAGGTATTGGTTTTGAAGCTCTGCAAACCAGAACTTCCGGCTGCAGTCCGTAGCTTCTCAAAACTTGAACACTATGTTGTGAAGGTTTCGTTTTTAGTTCTCCTGATGTCGGCAGGTAAGGAAGTAATGTGCAGTGAATATTAATTGCATTATTGTAACCGGATTCAGTTTTAAATTGTCGTATTGCCTCAATAAAGGGCAGCCCTTCAATGTCACCTATTGTTCCGCCAATTTCTATAATCTGAAAATCAGCCTTAAAATGTTTTTGTGCTTTTATTATACGAGATTTGATTTCGTTGGTAATATGAGGAATAGTTTGAACGGTTGCACCGAGGTAATCACCGCGGCGTTCTTTTTTTATAACAGTAGAGTAAACACTTCCGGATGTTACATTACTCAGTTTACTAAACGGAGTATCAATAAAACGTTCATAATGTCCTAAATCTAAGTCTGTTTCAGCACCATCATCTGTTACGAAAACTTCACCGTGTTGAAAAGGACTCATAGTTCCGGGGTCAACGTTAATATACGGGTCAAACTTTTGAATACAAACACTGTATCCTCTTGCCCGAAGTAACTTCCCTAATGAAGCTCCAATTATCCCTTTCCCTAGCGAACTCACAACCCCGCCGGTTATAAAAATGAATTTTGTCATATACACTATTCCTTCCTTGCTAAATGATTTGTGATGCATTTTATAAAAGATTTCCCACCTGGAAGATGGGAAACCGGAAACTTATATTAATTGATTTTGGGAACTCTGAAAAACCCGTTTTCTTCGTAAGGAGCGTTTGCCATTAATTCCTCTTTTGTTTGTTCGTAATATACTTTGTCCTCCCGCATTACGTTTGAAAAATCAATAGCGTGAGCCATAGGTTCAACATTTGAGGTGTCAACTTCGTTCATCTGATTTACGTATTCCAGAACAGCACCGAGTTGTCCAGTAAATTTTTCTTTCTCTTCTTCAGTTAATTCAAGTCTTGCAAGCTTTGCAACATGTTCTACATCTTTTATTGTAATCATAATTTTTTCTCCGTACAGGTTAATATTATCACAAAATAATTTTATTTACCCAGAGTTTATGAAGTAAATGTTACAGATTTTTTATATAAATTGAAAGCGTGCTTAGTTTAATATATCATTTAATAAAAAGGAGGGTATGAGTATGCTCAAAAAGATGTTAAAGGGGTTGCTGCTTTTTGTTGTGACTTCTGTTTGTGTACAATCAGCGTTTGCATTTTATTCAGATATGAATGAAAGTCATTGGGCTTACAAACAAATTAAAACATTATCTGATTCGGGAGTTCTCGTAGGGTATCCTGATGGATCATTCAAGCCTGATGAAAATGTTACAAGAGCTGAATTTGCGTCAATGGCAATAAAAGCACTGGGGCAGGAACATACAAATATTGCACAGCCGGTAACCTATTCTGATATTGATACGTCTTACTGGGCGTATGGTGCTATCCAGAAAGCTGTTTATTTTGATTTGATTTCAAATGAGAAGGATGCGGAGAATTTCAGACCGGAAGATTCGGTATCTCGTTCTGAAACAATTACTATTGCTGTGAACGCATTGACAACGGAACAAATCAGTGAACAAAAAGCAAAAGATATTTTAAAGATATACAAAGATTATGCAGATATTCCTTCTGATTTCGTTATAACGGCAGGAAAAGCAGAAATTCTTAATATGATAACGATTGAACCAGAAAGAAAGGGGTATCTCGATGCTGCAAGACCCGCAACAAGGGCAGAAGTTGCGGCTATCCTTTATAATATGATTGAGCAGGCAAAGCTAAATCCTAATGCAAAACTCGCAGAAGCAATGAGAAAGAAAACAGGCAATGGTTTTGTTATTGATAAAGCGTATGTTCAAGGATCAACGGGAGTGATTCCTGCCGGTTCAATGATTCCCGTAAAACTTGGAACGGTTTTAGGTTCTCAAATATCTGCGGCAGGTGATTTGTTTATAGCAAAAGCACCACAGAATTATATTACGAAGGACAAATTTATTCTTATTTATAAAGACAGTGATATAAAAGGACAGGTAAGAATTGTAGCCCCAGGAAGGCTGTTCTTTAAAAACGGAGTATTAATTTTAGACAGTAATATTCTTGTGACACCGAACGATCAGGCTGTTGTGTTTAAAGGGGTAAGTAATGTTGAGAACAATAAGTCCAAATTTATGGAATTTATACGTAAAATCTTTAAAGGAGATAAAGTAACCGTTATCCCTGGTAATATTGTTTACGTAAGATTGCTACAGCCAATAAGAATAGACTTAACTAATGGCTGGATATACGAAAAATAATTAATAATAAAAAACAAGGAGTGTGGTTGTACTACATTCCTTGTTTTTTTATTGGATTTAAGTATATTTATTTAACATGGACTGTAGTTAAGCGATGTCATTATTCAAATTATTTTTGTTATTTGTAAAAATAGGTGCAATTCTTCTTGGCGGAGGGTATGTTATACTTCCGGTTGTTAAGGCCGAATTTGTTGAAAAAAACAAACTTATATCAGAAGATGATTTAATTGACTATTTTGCAATAAGTCAGTCGCTGCCGGGGATTATTGCAGCGAATATTTCAATATTTGTAGGGTACAAACTGAGAAGGACAATTGGTGCGATTGTTGCGGTTATCGGTGTAACTTTTGCGCCTTTTTGGAGTATAGTTCTTCTTGCTTCAATTATTAGTAAATATCTTCATACAGATATAATGCAAGGTATTTTCTGGGGGGTTGGTGTCGGTGTTATGGTGTTGATGGTCTCTGCAACGAGAGAGATGTGGACGAAAGCTTTTGGTGATAAATTTGCTTTCCTTCTGTTTGTCATTGCACTTATTATAATGATGCTTACAAAAGCATCTCCGGTTCTTGTTGTTATAGTATCTGCAATAGCAGGTGTCATTTATAAACGTTTGACCGTTAAGGGGTAAGTATGATATTTATTCATTTGTTTTATGAATTTTTTAAAATAGGATTGTTCTCTTTTGGCGGAGGATACGCAACAATACCATTTTTGTATCATATAGGCGAAGTTTATGGTTGGTTTTCTGCGTCAGATTTGGAAAGAATGATAGCAATTGCCTCTGTAACACCAGGACCTGTAGGCGTTAATATGGCAACCTATACCGGACTTACCTCTGGCGGATTTGTAGGATCGCTTATTGCCACAACTGCAGTAACGTTTCCTTCCCTTATCATTATAATAATAATTTCTAAAATATTGAAAAAATTTAAAGAAAACTTTTATGTAAAAGCCATTATTTACGGATTAAAACCTGCAAGTTGTGCTTTACTTGCTTCTGTTGCTTTACAGATGATTATTTCAAAAGTCAATGACATTTATGCAATGTTTCTTTTTGCTGTATTTCTGGTTATTAGCTTTGTTACTAAAAAAGACCCGTTATTTTATTTGGGGATAACAGGTCTTATAGGTTTAATTTTTAAAATTATTGGTATAATTTAGTTTTTAGGTACAACCCAGAATGTGACATTTCGACCTTCTAGTGAGGGCGCTTTTTCAATTGTTACATCATTTTCTAAATCAGCGATAAATCTTTGAGCCAAATCAAATGCAAGATTTGAATGCTGCATTTCTCGTCCTCTAAGCATAACAACAATTTTAACCTTGTTACCTTGCGAAATAAATTTCCTTATATTTTTAAGTCTTACTTCATAATCATGAGTATCAATCTTGTAGCGAACTTTAATTTCTTTTATTTCGATAATGTGTTGTTTTTTCTTTGCTTCTTTTGCTCGTTTATCAAGTTCATACTTGTATTTTCCATAATCAAGGATTTTTGCAACAGGCGGTTCCTGATTTGCGCTTACGAGAACCAAATCTAGATTGGCATCTTCAGCCATTTTTAAAGCATCTCTTGTTGATATAATTCCATGATTGTTTCCGTTGTGATCAATTAATCTTACTTCTTTTGAACGAATTTTTTCGTTAAAAATAACCTTGTCTTTGACGGATTTTCCGCCTTTGTCATCAGCTGCTATGATATGTCTCCTTTACTATTGTATTATAATTACAAACATAATAATACCACATACTCTATTTTTTTTTCAAGCTTTTTGAAAAATGCCAGGGGATGATACCTCCTGTTAATTCTTATTCAACAGTAAACAGTAGTGCCAGAATCCAATAAAATTTTAATTCTTACCTCTTTTTTCACTTTTAGTAAGAACTTCTACAATTGTTATACAATAAAGCTTTTTCTTTATCGGGAAAGAAAAACTATAATCTATTATTCAATAATAAATTTTTAAACCGTGTCATTGCTTCAATTGTATTTTCACGACTGCCGAAAGAAGTCAGCCGGAAGAAACCTTCGCCGTTTTTACCGAATCCCTCACCGGGAGTGCCTACTACCTGAATATTTGTTAACAGATAATCAAAGAACTCCCAGGAAGTCATACTATTTGGACATTTTAACCATATATACGGAGAGTATTTGCCGCCGAAAAATTTTATTCCGCATTCGGTCAAAGTATCTGCAATGATTTTAGCATTTTCTCTGTAGTAATTAAGGTTTTCTTGAATTTCTTTTTTACCTTCTTCTGTGTATATTGCTTCTGCCCCGCGTTGAACAATATAGGGAACTCCGTTAAATTTTGTGGTTTGTCGTCTTAACCACATTTTGTTAAGCGTTCCCAAATC
Source organism: uncultured Muribaculaceae bacterium (assembly GCA_964452495.1). GTDB lineage: Bacteria > Cyanobacteriota > Vampirovibrionia > Gastranaerophilales > Gastranaerophilaceae > CALUTH01. The sequence goes on from CAYVMC010000001.1 coordinate 101,805, forward strand.
TTTTGGAACAACCGTATATCCGCAGCGGGTACCTGTAAAACCTGCTGTCTTAGAGAAGGAACAAAATTCTATTGCACAATTTTTAGCACCCTCAATCTGGTATATGGAGTGAGGGAGACTTCCGTCTGTTATAAACGCTTCATACGCAGCATCAAAAAGTATTATTGCGTTATTTTTTAGTGCATAATCAATCCATTTTTTTAACCCTTCTTTTGTATAGACGGCACCTGTCGGATTATTAGGCGAGCAAATATAAATAATATCTGCTTTAATACTCTCATCAGGAAGCGGCAGAAAATTGTTATTTTCATTGGCATCAATATAAACTATTTTTCGTCCATCCATAATATTTGTATCAACATAAACCGGATAAACCGGATCAGGAATGAGAACAGTATTGTTCTTGTCAAACAAATCAAGTATGTTCCCTAAATCACTTTTTGCCCCATCAGAGATAAATATTTCATCAGAGTCAAGTGTAACATTTTTTTCAATATAGTAGTTTTTAATAGCTGTTTTTAAAAATTCATATCCTTGTTCCGGGCCGTATCCGCGGAAAGTTGATTGAACCCCCATTTCATCTACTGCAGAATGCATAGCTTTTATTACCGCTTTACAAAGAGGAAGTGTAACGTCGCCGATACCAAGCCGGATGATTTTTTTCTCAGGATTTATTGCACTAAATTCATTTACTTTTTTTGCAATAGTAGAAAATAAGTAACTCTCTTTAAGATTAGAATAATTTTCGTTTAGCTTCATACTCCCTCCATGCCTGTTAATACATTCAATTATAGCATAAATTAAACTTAATTATATTTTAATGCTTATATTTTAACTTTGAAAATTTTTAGGTGGGGGATGAGAATCATATTATTTACTATGCTATAATACTAGTCATGAATGAAAAATTAGCGGAAACCCTAAAGATTCTGCCGGAGCTTCCGGGATGTTACATATACTATGATGCATCAGGAGAGATAATTTATGTAGGCAAGGCAAAGATTTTAAAACGCAGGGTGTACAGCTATTTTCATAAGCACCATGACAGTGCGAAACTCCGTGTAATGGTACCTCAGATTGACCGGTTAGAATATATAATAACCGATTCAGAACTTGAGGCACTTATTCTGGAATCCCACCTGATAAAAAAACACAAACCGAAATATAATGTACTATTGAAGGATGATAAGAAGTATCCGTACTTTCTGATAACAGACGAAGAATTCCCGCGAATAACGGTTGTGCGAAAAAAGAACTTAAACCCTGAACATGGACGGTATTACGGACCATATACGGATGCAAGGGCGATGTATTCAACGCTTGAATTTTTAAAACGAATATTTCCTCTTAAACAGTGTAAAACACCTAAATTCAAATCCCGTCCCTGTCTATATTATCATATAGGGCGATGTCTTGCGCCGTGCATGAAGAAAGTTTCATCAAAGGAGTATAAAGAACTTATTTCAAAAGTAGAGATGTTTTTGTCCGGTAAACAGTCCGAACTTATCAGAGCCTTGAAGGAACAAATGGAAAAGTACGCAGCAGAGGAACAGTTTGAAAAAGCAGCACGCATGCGTGACAGCTATTTAGATTTGCAAAAAACACTGGAGCGTCAAAAGGTTGTATACGAAAATACCGGCAAGAACGAGGATATTCTGTCATTTGTTTATGAGGATGGAATTTTTGCACTGGTGATTTTGTTGATTAGGGAAGGCAGACTTATAGACAAAAAGGATTTTGTATACTTTGAAGAAGGTGATGCTGTCAACGAGTACTTTGAGGCATTTTTTAGAGAATACTACGGAGGGTTAAAACAAGAATTTCCGGACAAGATAGTTTCTAATGAACTGGAAACACTAGGAGATAAAAAACTTTATCAGGATTGGTTAAAGCTGCTTGCGGGTAAAAACGTACAGATAAGCTACGGAAAAACAAAGAACGGAAAAGAACTTGTTGAACTTGCGCACAAGAATGCGGAACACCTTATGGAGCGGGCGAAACTGGAGAAATTGTCAAAGATACGTAATGACTTTAATGAAGTAGGTAGTTACTTGAAGGAAAAACTTAAACTCAATAATTTTCCGCGGCGGATTGAGTGTTACGATATTTCACACATTCAGGGAACAAATACCGTTGCATCAATGGTTGTATTTTTTGATGGAATGAGTAAGAAATCTGCTTATAAACGATTTAAGATTAAGAGTACCGAGGGGAAACCGGATGATTTTATGTCTATGAAGGAAGTACTTTCAAGACGGCTTGCCAGACTTGGGGATAAAGGGTGGGAAAAACCGGATTTAATAATCATTGACGGCGGGAAAGGACAGTTATCGTCCGTTATGCAGATAGCAGATGAACTTGGGATAACGGATATTGACTTTGTAAGTCTTGCCAAAAGAGAGGAAGAAGTTTTTTTACCGCATAAATCCGATGCGATACTTTTGCCCAGACAGTCGGAGGCATTATATCTTATTCAGCGGATAAGAGACGAGGCTCACAGATTTGCGATAACCTATCATAGATTATTACGATCCAAAGTCCTTAAAAAATAAAAAATAAACGAAACTTTACATATTCTTGTCTGATGTTAAATTTTATAATATAATCCCAGATATGAAGAAGATATTGGCTTTTTTAGGAATTGCAGCATTTGGCTGCGGGACGGTATATGCAGCAGATATTGTTTATCCGCTGGGAAAATATAACAAAACCGATCATGATAGTGTATATTTTATGGGGACATTGGAGAAGGGTGAAACTCTGCTATTTCAAAATCAGCAGGTTAAGCCGGCAGCAAATGGAGCCTTTGTTGTAAATGTACCAGTATCAGCAGGACGGAGTCAGGTATTTTTGCGGATATGCAAGGACGGACGCTCGGTAATTAAACAGTATTATATAATAAAAAATCGTCAGAAAACTGTACAGACACCGGCTGTAGATGTTCTGACACCTATAGGGCGTACAGTTTTTACAACGGGCAGAGATAATACAGTTTTATACAGTACGCCGGAACTGGGTGATTTGAATATTCTTTCGCGCATGGCTGAGGATACACATCTTATTATAGATGCCCGTCAGGGAAATTTTTACAGGGTTTACTTAACTCCTACCAGATATGGCTGGGTGCATAAGAACGATGTAAGGATGGTGTACGACCATAAAGGTTTCCCTGTGCCGCCATCTCTTGCCGATTTCTATAATGTAGATGATAAGACGGTACCAGATTTGTCATTGTACCGTGTTGCATTTTCACGAAATTTGCCTTATGAACTTATAGATAACCCGAATGAACTTATAATCAATATTTTTAACGTTGCGGGCATGACTGATGAAACGTTAATATTGAAGGTATCTAAACATGAGCTTGTCAAATACAGTACAGGTTTTACAAACGGTGACTTTACGCTTCTTATGAAAGGATGTAAACGTCAGGCAGGCATGCCGCTTTCCGGATTTAATATTGTTGTTGATGCGGGGCATGGCGGACAGGATGCCGGTGCATTAGGTATACTCAGGGATAATGAGAAGGATTTAACACTGCAGACAGCGCTTAAATTAAAGGATGAACTGGAGAAAAAAGGTGCATCTGTATATTTAACCCGCAGTACTGACTATGATGTACCATTATATGACAGGATAAAACTTGCGAAAGCGTATGATGCAAACATATTAGTAAGTGTTCATATGGGGGCGACCCCGCAGGGTGAAAATCCATTGACGGAAGGTGGTACAAGGGTTCATTACGGAAATGAAAGTGCTAAACAGCTTGCAGAGAGTATAAAAAACGGGGTTATATCGAAACTTTCTACAGCAGATGCCGGAATTAACCGCAGCGGTGCGGCAATTTTGCAGCCAACGGAATATCTTGGTGTAAGTATTGATTTGTGTAATATGGTAAATCCGGATGATTCTGTTGTATATCATTCTGATAAGTTTACCCAGAAAGCAGCAGAGGGGATAAGCGCCGGTATAGTTAAGTATGTATCTCCCAAACAGAATACAGAGGACTCAGGGCAGATTACAAACTTGCCATCCTCGGAGTTTGAGAATAAAGTTGAGAAGAAAAAAAGGCATCGTTTTTTCAATAAATCAAAGCAAACTTCCGGTGAGGCGCCGCGTAAACGCTTAAGGGTAAAAACTAAGCATGGACTTGATAAGAATGGTAATAAACATCATGCTCCTGAAGATGAGTTTGCATCACCGCACAATGAGATGCCCAACGGTACTGATTGGCTGGATAGTACGGTGCCAGTGAGCGGGGAGGATGTTGATATTCAAACTCCGGACACGGGAGCTGCGGGACATCGTTTTAAGCATTTAATAAAACGTGAAAAAGCTGAACGGGATGTAAACAAGGAAAAGCCGTTTTTGGATACATCTGTGCGGGAGAAGTACCAGCAGGAAGCGATTTATTTTATAGATAAGGATGACACCCGCTGGTGGAGACCGCGCGGCAAGAAAAAGCGTGTAAAGCGTCCTCCGAGAGTAATAAAACAGGATGTGATGCTTGAGGAACAGCCGGTAAATATATTTGCTTCCGGTGATTATGAGGAACCGCAGCCCGAGCCGTTAACGTTTGGTGAACGCTGCAGAAGTTTCCTGTCAAAATTAACGAGTTATTTTTATAATGCCGCACGTAACTAGGGTACTTTATTTTTAACTTGATTTTTACTGTTCCGGTGTCCATTATTGTAATTAATGGAGAGTATGTTTTGTGTAATTATTGAGTTACATATTTTTAAACTGCCGGCATGCGCTCAGTCGGGCGCTCCGTTGGTCGATTTTGCAAACTGTGCGGCGGGCGCTTAGCCGGTTAGTCGGACTGTCAGGCAGGCGGTGCGGCAAACGGTGCGGCATGCGGTTAGTCTTTGTACTTTTTTCCGGTTTCAAACCTTTTCATTTATTCAGTCTGGCGATTTGGGAGGCAGGCGATTGGGCTGACTGGCATACGGTTAAGCAAACGGTTAGTCATGCTGCTAGTCGGGCGCTCAGTCATGCGCTCAGTCGGGCGATTTTCTTGCTCCTCTTGTCAAACTCCGAAAAATTTAGTATAGTATATACATCCACTATACAATCAATATAAACATGAAATATCCAGTCACTCTGCCTGAAATTGCAGAACAATATAAGCTATGTAATGTAAATAAATGTAAAAATCATGTTATAAATATGCCTGATAGTGGAATAAATCTATATAAGAACTAAGTACTTGATAGTTCAGGGACGCTTGAACGTACTTAGAGAAGGATGACACACAGGTGTGTGTTAGTTAGTACAGCGCAAGGAATCTAAGAATGAGCGTAATATCATTTAGCGGATTAGTAACTGGCTTGGACACTGACTCATGGGTTAGTGCATTAACTGCGCTGAAAAATGCAAAGGTGGAGGAATTAGAGGAGGAAAAGAGTGCATTAGAGTCCTTGCAGGATGTTGTAAGTAATATTAAGAGCTATTTTTCATCATTCAGGAGTGCATTGGAGAAATTAACGGATGCTAAATTCGGAATAGACAGCCTTGATTTATTTGTACAAAATCTTGCAAACTCAAGCAATCCAAGTCTGGTGACCGCGACAGCGACATCAAGCGCGGCAAGGGACACCTATGAAGTAGGTGTTACACAGGTAGCCAGCAGTACTAAGGTAAATACTGCGATACGACAGACTGTATCGGTAACGAGTACTGCAGCGGGTACTACAAAATTAACCGTATTGGGTGTAGAAGAGGGATATGTAAGTATTAACAATAGAGAATTTGAGATAACAAACAGTGATACAATCAACAGCTTGATTGATAAAATGTCAGAAATAGGTGTTAATGCGTATTACGATGAGGACACGGGGATATTTACGATTGCTACAAATATATACGAAGCAGACGACGGGAGTACAAAGCTTTTTGAGTCACTCGGTCTGGATTTTGTAGATGTAGAGGGATTAGAATCCAGTCAATTAATGACAGAGGGATATGTAACAATAAAACCAACCACGCTGTTAAGTGATATAGGGGCAACGGGAGGCGCAATTATAATCAATCAACAGCAGATAAATCTTGATTTAGGTGCTGATGCGACGGTTCAAACCTTCCTTGACTATATCAACAACAACTACGGCGCAGACGGTGCAAGTGCGGTCATGGATTCTGACGGATATATAACAATAACCGGAATAGATATTAAGGAGGTTGATGGCGGGTCAAATATATTGACAGCACTGGGTCTTGTGGAAAAAGTAGACAGTGTTACATCTTCAAGCGACGGATTGTCATATACGAAAGAGGAAGTAATAACAGAAACAACAAAACTGGGTGACATAAACACAACATTCAGTAATTACAATCTGGTATTATCGGACGGGACAACCTCAACGACTGTGAGCATGAGTTCTACATCTACGGTAGGAGATGTAATCAGCCAGATAGAAAGTTATGCGGCAAATAACGGAATGAACGCTGTGATAACCCTTGACGAGGACGGAATAATTACCATCAGCGGGGATATTGATAATTTATACTTATCCGGCGGGGTGATTGACGGATTGGGTTTAACTATGGAGAGTGTAAACGGTACTGAAATGACAAGCAGTGCTTTAAAATACACCAGCACAATGACTGCATCAAGCAGCACAACTTTTGGCGAATTAGGGATAACGGGAAGCAGCTTAAAATATGATGTATTGGATGAGAGGGCAGAAGTAGTAGCCAGCGGGCTTACAGTATCGCAGGATACTACACTTGAAGAGTGGTTTAACAGCTTAAAACAATACGGCATCACCGCAACAATAAGTGATGAGGGTGTAATCAGTATAGACGGAACCGGCTTAATCAGCGGTAATTTAGCGACCGCACTGGGGTTAAGTTATGTAAAGAGCGGGAGTGAGGTAAGTATAACCGAGCAGACGAGTAATGAGTTGTCCGGAACAAAGACTGTTGTGGCAAATGCAAGCAGCAGTTTAGATAGTCTGGGGATAAGCGGCGGTAATTTAGTAATAAATGCCGGCGGGGTAACTACCACCTACACTTACACAGGAACCAGCACTCTTGGCGAAATAATAACTGCGATAGAAGCATCGGGCGGGACGGCAGATATAACCGACGGTCTTTTGTCAATAAGCGGTGTAGATAAGCTGAGCGGAACTCTTGTAGATGAATTAGGTTTAATAGAGACAACGGTAGACGGCACAAGCTTAACAACGGGAGTATTGACGTACGAAACTAGTTATCTGGCGGAAGGTACAACAACGCTGGGCGATTTGGGCTTAGGAAATGAGACATTATACGTATACAATGAATACGGCGAACTTCTGGATAGTACGACATTAACAAGCGGAACAACGCTTGATGAAATAAGCAGTTATTTATCATCTTACGGGTTGTCACTGGATATAAGCGACGGAGTTATATCAATAAGCGGAGGAGTTATATCCGGAACCTTTGCGGAGAAAACCGGTATAAGCCAGACAACGAGCGGCACAATAGTAATGAGTACAGAACAGGTCAGCACTATACTTCAGGGCAGTACAACAACAACTGCAACGGAAGAAAGCAGCCTGTCAAGCATGGGGTTAAACGGGAGTTATACTCTTGGAATAAACGGAAAGAGTTACACTCTGAACGGAAATACGACACTGGGAGATATAAAGAACTACATTGAAAGCAACGGCGGTACTTTCAGCTTGCAGGACGGAGATTTGACAATATCCGGTGAGAATATATCAGGAACAATCCTTGATGCACTCGGGCTGTCACCGACAATAGTAAACGGCACAGAAATCTATTCTACTGGTGTATCGGTAGTGTCAGGCTCTATTGCAACAGAATCATCAAAATTCAGTGATTACGGAATAAGCACTACAGGTAAAACATTTAATATTTATTCTACAACAGGAGAACTTATTGCCTCTAACCTGACACTTTCAAGTAATGCAACAATAGGCGATTTCCTTTCTACGCTGCAATCTTACGGACTCAATGCAAGTATAACCGAATCCGGCGAAATTTCAATAAGCAACGGAACAATAGACGGTTCGCTGGCAGATGCACTCGGGATAACAACGAATGCGTATATGACTGTAGTAAACTCAAAGACGCTGGTGTCAAAGAGTATAACGGCAAAAGTAAGTACAACTGCCGGACTTGATACAACATTGAGTGATTTAGGAATATCAGGAACACAGTATTTAACGATAAATCACAATGGTACGGTGTCGGGATTTAATTTTAGCGGAAATTCAACGATAGCAGATATACGGGATGCGGTAATTTCAGCGGGCGGTGAATTTGAAATAATTGACGGCTATATTTCAATAAGCGGAGTCGAGTTATCCGGCAGCCTTGCAACAAACCTCGGGATAGAACAAAAAGCGGGCAGTGCAAGTACGGTTACAACTACGCAGGTAGAGTTTACCGTAAGAACGATAACAATAACGACGACTGCAACAGCAACAGCCGTAACAACCTCAACGGCGATAGTAACTGTAACAAGCGTAGCAACGACGACGGCTGTATCAGTCCAAACATTGACTGTAACAACTACAAGTACGGCGATAGCAACCCAAACATTGACTGTAACGACAACATCAACGGCGATAGCCACAGTTACGAGTGTATCAACGAGTACCGCTGTTGTTACAGTTACCAGTGTGGCGACGAGTACGGCAATATCAACGGTAACGAGTGTGGCGACAAGTACCGCTGTTGTTACAGTTACCAGTGTGGCGACGAGTACGGCAATATCAACGG
>CAYVMC010000001.1:110640-112001 GCA_964452495.1 uncultured Muribaculaceae bacterium
TAACGAGTGTAGCAACGAGTACCGCTGTTGTTACGGTTACCAGTGTGGCGACCAGTACTGCAATTGCAACGGTAACAAGTGTAGCAACGAGTACCGCCGTGGTTACGGTTACCAGTATTGCTACAAGTACAAATGTTACGACCAGCACGGTTATTTCTAGTACATCTTATGTTACTACTATAACTCAAGAAACTACTACTGAAGTTGTAACCCGGACTACGCTTACATATACACAGACAGCATCTATTACAGGGGACACTGCATTTGGAGATATTGCCCCCGGAAAATCATCTTTTACATTAGTTATTAGTCGTAGTATAGGGAATATGCAGCATGATGTTTATACTCTTACGCTGTCAAGCAGTGATACTCTCAACACCATGGTTGAAAAGGTAAATGAGTTGACTTCTGGTTCTATAGCAATGAGTTATACAATTACCGAAGGCGGTATAACAATATCATTAGAGGATCAGGATGGTGATGGCCTTAATCAGAATTACGTCTTTGTTGTAGATGACGATTATAAGGCATTATTTGGTCCCTCGCTGACTAGTACTATTACCAATAGTACTACTTCTATCGTAACAAGCACTATTATATCAACTAGTCTTTATTCGACGACAACGATGACACTCACTCTCAGGTCAATGAGTATAGATGAGATTAGTATGAATACAAAACTAAGTGATGTAGCAGTATACAATTCTGATGGTTATGGGGCAATGGCATTTGCTGTGGGGGAATCAATTACTATTGTTATGTCAAATGGCACATCGTATAAGTTTACTGTAACATCAAGCAGTACTGTGAGTGACTTTAGAGACTGGTTAAGGAACTGCGGACTTGATGTTTCCCTCTATGATAATTCATCACTCGTAGGTTCGATGGTTTCTACTGAAAGCGGTTATAGTTTAGTAATAGGTGGACTCAGTAATGTATCATCTATCTCCGGCTCTGCAGCTATAGTAGATTTAATGACAACTAGAACAACAACTAGAACAACAACTACTAGAGTTATGACGGAAACAAGCATAGTAACCTCCGGAACGAAGACTGACTATACATATACAACCACAACAACAATAAACGAAACAGCAACAGTTACTACCACATCATATATAACCCAGACCATATCGTCAGGGACAACGAATATAATAGCGCAGACAGTCGTGACGACGCGAACGACAACGGCAACGCAGACAGCCGTGACGACGCGAACGACAACGGCGACGCAGACAGTCGTGACGACGCGAACGACAACGGCGACGCAGACAGCCGTGACGACACGTACGACAACGGCGACGCGGACAGTCGTGACGACGCGAACGACAACGGCAACGCAGACAGCCGTGACGACACGT
>CAYVMC010000001.1:112101-188699 GCA_964452495.1 uncultured Muribaculaceae bacterium
GACAGTCGTGACGACGCGAACGACAACGGCAACGCAGACAGCCGTGACGACACGTACGACAACGGCGACGCAGACGGTAGTGACAACGCGTACTACGACTGCAACCAATACAGTAACAACAACAAACACGGTGACATCAACGCGAACGACAGTCACAACGAGTACGAATATTCAATCAAAAACCGTCACGACAATCACAACGAGTACGAATATTCAGTCAAAAACCGTCACGACAACTGCCACACAAACAGTGGTCAAAACCGATACTGAAATAACAACAATGACATCAATTCGTACAACTACTGAAGAAACCACATCTACGTACGTAGATGCGCTTACGAAAACTGTCACGACAACCAGCACGGAAAATATAGTCTACCGCTCTGGTCAGCAAACATACATAATTGACTCGACGACCTTTAACTCCACCGATACACTGCTGTCAGCCATAGGAATAACGAACGGAACGGTAAATAAAGTGGTAAACGGTACAACCTCCGCATTCTTTACCGTTACCTCATCATCTACCCTTTCAGACTTTATCGCAGCTCTCATCCAAAACGGTTTTGCTGCTGACTTCTCCAATGGCAGACTTACTATTACCTCTAATGATGACAGCTATATTACCAATGGAACATCTAATCTAGTTACAGAATTGGAGTTTACAACTACAACGTCATCAGCTACATACTATCAAAATTCTACGTCAGATGTCTTAGATAACAGAGTAACAACCAGATTAACGGCTACGTCTTCGCTCGGCTCATTTACTTCATCCGTAGCAGACAGAACTATAAACGTAACTATTGACGATCAAGTATACTCTCATACCTTCTCATCAACAGATACAATACAGGATGTCATGGATTATCTGGAATCTCTTGGTATAGATGCATCACTCAATAACGGAACATTTACCGCTTCATCGTCATTATTTGAATTCTCACTTTCAGGGAACCTCGGTAATATAATACTCGGCAGTGATCCGGCATTTACCACTACTACAACTACTGCCGCATGGACTGCTACACTGCCGGAGTCAACAAACAGCGTTTCCATCAGCGGAAGTACAAAACTTGTTGACCTCGGGGTAACAGAAGGCTCCATTAAAATATATGATAACGGTACATATATTACACGTGCCTTTAATATTACATCCGATACTACCATTGATGACCTCTTCTCTGCCCTCAACGGCTTCGGGTTCACAACCGAACTCAAAGACGGCAAAATCTACATATCCGCTGACTCAGATATGTATATCATCAATGAGTCATCTAACCTTGTATCGAAATTGGGCTTAACTACATCAAAAGTTATCAATACGATTTATACCTCAACTACTTCCAATACGCTCTCATACTCAAAAACCTACACCATTGATAATAATACAACAATGGCTGACCTTGGATTTTCTAATAATGTGGAACTTCGTATATCCGTTGACGGAACACTCTATTCTCTCTCATTCGGTGCTAATGAATCCATTCAAAATGTCATAGATACCCTCGCCGTATACGGTATTACGGCTTCCATTAATAATGGAACATTCTCCGCCTCATCTACAGAACATACTTTCACACTTGGCGGTGAACTCGGTAATATCCTTACCTCTAATAACCCCCAATACTCCACTATCACCACGGTTACGGGATATTATGCAGACCTTCCTGACTCTGTAAACGATGTTGAAATTAACCTCGATACCAAACTTGTTGATCTGGGTGTAACAGAAGGCTCCATAAAAGTATACGATAACGGTACATGGATTAATACCGCTATATCTATTGACGAAAACACAACAATACAGGACTTCATTAATGCACTTCAAGGGTATGGTTTCACCGCTAAGCTTGAAGATGGAAAATTGACTATTACCTCTGATTCCGATAAGTACATAACAGATGAAACATCAAACCTTGTTTCTAAATTAGGACTCACTAACCGCACTTCATCTTACGCTGATTTATACGACCAGACAAACTCAAAGACACTTACGGTTGTTACTACTCATACTACAGATGAAACTACAACACTTAAGGATCTCGGCTTCTCCTCCGGTGCTTCGCTCAGAATTGAAATTAATGGCACCATACAAACGATAGGTTTCTCCGCTAATGAAACTGTCAGCGATATTATAGACGCGCTTAAGTCGCTGGGGATTGAGGCATCCATCAGTAACGGCACCTTCTCAGCCACATCAACAGATACAACCTTTAACCTCACAGGCACGCTGGCTGATGCACTCAACGGCTCCGCTCCGACTTATATACAAACCGAAAAAGTAGTTTCATATATTTCTTCGCAAAATACCACTGACGTTAATTATATTGCGGATACGTCCACCAAAATAACGGATCTGGGTGTCTCCACAGGATATATTAACGTTCTAACCGATGGAGAAATCACAGCTTCAATTGCTATAGAAGATAATACTACCATTGGGCAGCTCTTTAGCGCACTGGCAGCCTATGGTGTTGCAGCAAGTATTAACGCAGACGGTGTAATTACCATAGAATCAATAGGGGATGTTACCCTCTCTGACGGAACCTCCAATCTCGTATCCCTCTGGGGACTTGACGATAATATAACAAAGGCTACATATACAGGTACCACACTCGTTCTTGAAGATAATGTTAACCTTGTAACGGAAGATACTCTTGTTTCGTACTTTGATACAGCTGATTCAAAGGCGGAAGGGTCTATATATCTATCACTCTATGATCAGAATGGCAACCTTTCTAACTATGTTATCAATATTGATGAAACGGATACCATAGGCGACGTACTCCAAAAATTCCAGAATATAGGGCTTACAGCTTACCTTGAAGACGGTGTTATTACAATACATAACGGACTGGGGTCTATAAATGTTACCGGTGGTTCCTCTAATCTCATTGATAACCTCAACCTCAGTAATAATATAGTTGAAACATGGATGCAAAGTACTGATCCAATCGAAATAGTACAGGATGAAATCAGCTATCTCTCTATAGTTAATTATGCTGATACATCTACTACTCTTGAAACTCTCGGGGTTACTTCCGGCGATCTGTCAATTGGTGTTAATGGTGCAGTAAAAACGGTTAATGTTGAGTCCTCAGATACAATTGCTAACCTTATATCAAGAATATCTCAGGCAACCAACGGCTCCGTTACCGCATCACTTACTTCTGACGGACGATTTACACTCACCGCGGCTGAAGGTGTTGAACTTTTCGTCGGGACTTCAACTGATACAACTAACCTTGCTACAGTATTTAACCTCGACTCAAACGGCTCTAACGTTATTACAGGCGGTACCTCTCTTTACAAGGCATCAGCCAGTTCCAAAATTACTGAGTCCGGATTATTCCGGCTCGGAGATGTAACGGAAGGAACATTTATAATCGGTAATGCTACCTTTACTATTACTTCGGATACAACTATCGCTTCTCTGGTCAGCGAAATTAACCGAAACGAAGATGCAAACGCTTCTGCTTACTGGGACAGCATCAACGGTAAACTTGTTATTACCTCTAACGTCCTTGGCGCTTCTTACGTTAATATCCAATCAGGAACCAGCAATATTGCTGAAATCTTTGGACTCATTACTACTGACAGTGACGGCACAGAAAGACTCGCGACTTATAACCAAACCCTCGGAAATAACGCTATTGTTACAATCAACGGCACCCGTATTGTATCTACATCTAATACCATTACTTCTGACGTTTCCAGAATTGAAGGACTTACCATCAATATCAAAGGTCTTACAGAAGGCGAGTATGTCACAATTACTGTCGAACGTGATACTCAAAGTATTATAGATGCCGTTCAGGATGCTCTTGATGCTTACAATACCCTCATCGCAGAACTTAATACAGCTCTCTCTATCTCTGGCGATCTTCACGGTGATACAGCACTTTCAGGACTCAGAAACCAGCTTGTTTCCATTCTGACTTCTAAAGGTACGAATGGTACCAGTATTTTCAGAAATCTTGCAGCTATAGGTATTTCTACGGCATCAGCCAGTACGGCTTTAACATCTGATATTTATTCACTATATCTGGATACGGATAAGTTTACCAGTGCTCTTGATGAATCCGAAAACGACGTTAAACTCCTCCTTGTTGGTACAACAGATAATCCCGGTATCCTTACAAGAGTTGAAAACCTCGTTGAAGATATGCTTTCTGCATCAGGGTACTTCTCCTCTAAAGCCTCTGCCATCAGCAGAGATATTACCAGCTACGAAAATAAAATTGCTAAAGCTCAAGCAGCAGTAGAGTTCTACCAAAATACACTCACCAGAAAATTCAAAAACATGGAACTTCTCTACTCATCAATGTCATCTGCTTATTCTAACTTATTTTCTCTCTTTTAATTGATACATCCTAAAACAGTAATAAGCAGCGTGCTATTAAATTGAACGGCATTATGCCCAGCAGCAGTGTTATTCCTGCCATCATTAATAAAATCGGTCGGGAGAATGAATAGAGAGTATTAGATGTTTTCTTTGCGGTTTTATTATTCTGCTTGTTTGGAATAATTCCGCGCGCAAGTTTAATATAATAATAAAGAGCGGTTGTAAAAAGCAGAAGTAATATAAAAACAACAGGTATGAATACAAGCCCTGACTGGATGAGAGAATAAAGCAAAAAGATTTTTCCAACAAATCCCGATGTCGCAGGCAGACCTGCAAGCCCGAGAATACATAACGCAAAAGCTGCGCCTGATATTTTTGCTCCATAAATTGATAGTTTATCCAGTGTAATAACTTTGCATCTGGGTTCTATCATATTAATATATGCGAATGCCCCCATTGTCATAAATACGTAGCAAATTAAATAAAATACAACGGCTGTAGCTGCAAATTCCGAGAAAACGGATATTACTATTATCATATATGCTGCATTTGAGGCTGATGAACAGGCAAGAATTTTTTTTACATTTGTTTCTTTTATTGCGTAAATATTTGCCCACAGTGCTGTTAAAAGCCCGAGAATAAGCATTACAGCATTAACCTCGATACTAAAGCCGAGAATTCCTGTTAAAAACCTTATTATAACACCGATTACAACAATTTTGGGAACGGTTGATAAATAGTTTAAAACGGATGATTCGCTGCCCGCATATACGTCTATTACCCAGTTGGCAAAAGGAAATATAGCTAGTTTCATCCCTAATCCGGCAAATATCATAATTGAGGCGATTGTATAAATTATTCCGCTGTGGTTGGATTCAAATATATGAGTAATTTCCGAAAAATTTAAGCTTGACGTAAGTCCTAGAATATAAGAAACTCCAAATAAGAAAAATCCGATTGAAACGGCATTTGCAATTAAATACTTGAACCCTGCTTCTTTAGATTGATACCCTTTAGGAAAGGCGATTAAGAAATAAAGCGCAAATGTAAGTGTTTCCAGTGATATGAATAGAGTAAGAAAATCATTAGCACCAATAGCGCAAATCCCTCCCAGAAGTCCGGTTAGTAGTAGTATGTGATACTTATAACAGCTTTGCCTGTTATCTCTTAAGATGTTAGTATTTAAAAATACTGTAACCATCCCGCAGATAAGAGTCATTATTGAAAGAACTTTTACATCAGGGGTTACAACTATTGAATAATTAAAACCTGCATAATCTTCGCTTGAATGAAAAATCCCAAGAATAGCAGCAGTTATACCGATAACACTTATTATATTACTTGTTATAATATTAATATCTTTATATTTGAATACCAGTGAGGAAGCTCTAATCATTCCTAATATCATCTGAACAATAATTGTCAGAACGAGTATTATATGCGGTATGAATATACTTAACAAATCGTTTACCATATAACTGCTCCGTTTGTAATGTTGATATTTTGAATAACGTTAATAATTGAGGACGGGAAACACCCGAGTATGAAAAGAATTACAACAACTGATGCAAGTATTATAAATTCATGGTTCGCAATGTCCGCCGATGGTTTACAGCTTCCTTCCTGTCCAAAAAATCCGCAGTGAAGAAATTTTAGCATATAGCATGAACTTAAAATCAGTATCGGAAGTGCAAACAGCGCTGAAAACTTAATTATGTCGCTAAATTCCGATGCAAGGGCTCCGATTGTTGTTATTATTTCTCCTATAAAACCTGCAAGTGACGGCAGACCGATTGAGGCAAGGATTATTATTGTTGCAAAACTAAAAAGTCTTGGCATATACGCTCCGAGCCCTCCAAGTTTATTAATATTACGCTCCCGGCATCGCAGAAAAATAATTCCGCATACGGCAAATAGACCTGCTGTGATAATTCCGTGTGCAATCATATGGAATACCGCCCCTGTAAAACCTATTATATTCATTGAGCAAATACCAAGCAGTATAAGTCCCATATTGGAAATGCTTGAGTATGCCACAATTCGTTTTATATCTGTCTGGGCATACGCTACAAAGGCTGTATAAATAATATTTATTAAAGCAAGTATAGCAAGTACAGGGGCAACTTTAATAAATCCATCAGGTAAAATTTGCAGATTAAATCTTATAATTGCATAAGCTCCTGTCTTAAGTAGCACCCCCGCAAGAACCATACTTACCGGCGTTGGGGCATCGGTATGTGCATCCGGCAGCCAGGTATGAATAGGAACAATAGGAAGCTTGACTCCAAAACCTATTAAAAGAAGTATAGATATTAGTGTTTGAAGCCCTATCCCGACATTGTTCAGATTATACATCGCAATTTGCCCGTTTAGAGAGTTTGTTGCAAGGTAGTTAAAATAATGCAGCATTATTAATCCCAATAACATGAATAAGCTTCCGAGAAAGGTGTATAAGATAAATTTCATTGCTGATTTTTTTGCATTATTTCCTTCACCCCAGTACCCAATTAGGAAGTATGCAGGTATAAGTTCCAGTTCCCAAAAAAGGAAGAAAGTAAATATATCTGATGCATTAAATATCCCCAGAATGGTTGTTTCAAAAAACAATAATAATGCATAGTAATATTTTTGGCCATGTCTTATATGCAATTTACTTGTAATACTTGCAAGTGTAAATACAACCGTTGTTAGTATAGTAACAAGTAATGCAAGTTCATCCATCACAAAACCAAAATTTATACCCAGAGCTTTTATCCATTCAGGCGAATAAATACTTGCAAAACCTTTATCGAAAAATGCCCAGAAAAGGAGAGAGTATAATAAATGGATTACTATACAGCCTTTTGCAAAACGTCTTACAGTAATATCGTTATTCGGAAATACTGGTAATAGTATAATCAACCCGAAAATCAGCGGCAAAAATATCAGAACCGGTAAAGATAATATATTACTTAAGTCAAACATTTATCCTATCCCTCCTAAAGTATTAATAACAAATGAGTATGTAAGTAAAATTGCCATGAGTATTATTCCGACAATCAACCCCCCGTAAGCTATATATGTTTGTATATTTCGCGTTTGTGCGTGTTCAAGCTCTCTTGAGGCAAATTTTGTACACAAAACACACAGTTTTACAGGAGCTTCAAAAATATTTTTTTCTATCCATTCGGCAGTTTGTACAAAAATATTTACAATAAAATAAAGTATTTTATTTTCTGATATAAAAAGGTCTATTTTATTGGCAGCTTCTGCTGCTTTTCCATATAAAGAATAAATACATCTTGTATAAAACCGGTCGATAAAAAAGCCTTTCTTGCATATTTGTGTTAAATTACCGTTAGTACAATCTTTTGCCTTTATCGTAATTAATATGGCAGTTATAGCTCCGGCAAATGCCGTCCAGAAAGGCGCTCTTAGCTGCGAACCATTAATTATGAATGTCCCAGCGGTGGTTATTATTAAAAATACCCAGACAGAAATCTGTTCAATCGGATGCGGGCGTACATTTTTACTTAACGGATATTTACAACATAATTTGAAAATATAAACGGCGCACATAAAAGTAACAAGTAGTAACTCAATTGATAAAAATGTATTTTCCTTAAAGGTATCAAAAAATAGTTCTTTACAGTTTAATCCCGCAAATGCTAGTCCAGCAAGAGCAAATGCACCTATTATGAATGTCGGCGGTAATTCTGTTCTACCATTTTCGGAATATTCATTGTTTGCCATTCCGTAGCTTAAGAATAGTGCTGCTTTTATAAAACCATGTACAATAAGATAGATAACGGCAAGATCTATATTCCCAAAACCGACAGCCGCAAACATTAATCCCAGATTTGCGGATGTTGAGTATGCAAGTACCGATTTGACGTCATCCTGGCAGATTGCGCATAATGAACAAAAAAGTGCGGTAAACATTCCTAATATAACAATTAATATAAGAATTTCTTTTGAAAGTGTAAATATTGGTAATAATCTTATAATAAGGAACACTCCTGCGGCAACCATTGTTGCAGAATGTATGAGTGCACTTATTGGTGTTGGGGCATTCATTGCGTCTTGAAGCCAGGTATGGAATGGGAATTGTGCTGATTTTACAATTGCTCCGGATAACAGCAGGATGCAGAGTATAAAGAATGTAACATTGTTCGTATGTGCGTATGCAATTGATGAAACTAGATTAAAATCTGAGAAATCAAGTGTTACAAATTTTGGTATGGAATAAGTGTACATTATGTACATAAGACATGCAATGCCTGCAAGTAAAGCTGTATCGCCGATTCTGTTTATAATAAAAGTTTTTATTGACGCAACTGATTTAAGCGGATTTGTATATTGAAATCCTATTAACAGGTAAGATACCAGTCCAACAAGTTCCCAGCCTATATACATTTGAAACAGGTTTGGTGAAACGAGTAAAAGCCCCATTGCAAAATTAAACAGGTTAAGGTAACCGAAAAATCGGTAATATTTAGGCTCTGATTTCATATATGATGCTGAATACAGTTGTATAAAAAAAGATATTGTAAACAATAGTAATAAATATACAGCCGACAGTTTATCTACCGAAACTCCTATTTGGAGAAGAAATTGACGGATTTTTATAAAAGTAAAGACGGTTTCACTGCTGCCTGTAATAAATGTATGTATTAATGTTCCGCATGCAAAAACTATGCCTAGTAAAGATCCTGCCAGGGTAATTAACGTAATAAGTTTTTTTGACATCCTTATGGCAAACAGCCGTCCTATGCCTATCAGTAAAAATACCCAGAGCGGATAAAGTATTATCCATATTAAGTTATCCGTAAAAAATATATTCATACGTCACCATAGTCCTCTATGTCTGATGTTTGTTTTTCTCTATACATTGAGTAGAAAATATATAATGCAATCGCAACTTCAACAGCACCTACTGCAATATAAAATAGTGCAAATATATATCCGTCGAAAGCCAGATTTTTACAGTATAATCCGAATGTTGTAAAGTTTATGTTCACGGCAGCAAGCATAAACTCTATTGAAATAAGTATTTTTATAACGTTTTTAGATAAGACTGTTCCGCAAAGTCCGATTATAAATAAAATAAAAGCGATTGTTAAATAATGATAGATTCCAATATTACTTAGCATTGTCAGACACCCCCGCAACTACGGCTAGCAAAAGTATAGAAAAAAGTTCAAAAGCAATAATATATGATGTGAAAAAACCGTCTGTTATTGCATCAAATATTCTAAAAGAGTTTAAATGCATATTGGGGTTACTAAATATTTGATAAGGGCTGATATTAACAGCTATCGCTACCAGATACCCCACTGACATAACAATAAGAACAGCAGCCGTAATTATAACATACTTTCTTGCACCTGTGATTATTGCATACTTCTCATTTTTTATATCGGTAAACATTACAGCCATGGCAAGAAGTATCGGTACCGCAATTCCGTATATTGTGAGTTGGATAACAGCATTATATTCTGCTCCTAGCAGGTAAAATATTAAACCGGAGGCCATAAAAACAATAATTGCAGAAATAAGTGAGTATACGATTTTTTTTGAAAAAACCGTAAATATTGAAAATATCAGAATTATCAGTGCTGTAGGATAAAAGATTAATGCTTGTGTCATTCTTTTTTAGCCTCGCTTTCTTCTTTGTCTCTGACAAGTTCTTTTTCTAAATCGCTATTATTATCTGTTGCCAGTTCAAATTCTTTTTCCAGCTTTATTGCCGAAACAGGACAGTAATACTGGCAATTTCCGCAAAACATACAATGGCGCAGATTAATTTTATAGGATATAACGTTGTTGTTTTCTTTCTTTATGGTGATAGCGCTACAGGGACAGACTTGCTGACAAATACCACATCCAATACATCCGTTTAATTTGTGTCCGCCTCTGAATTTTTCAGGTATGACAGGATGTTCTTCAGGGTACTGAAGTGTTACCGGTTTTTTGAATAAATGTTTAAATACCGTTAAAATACCTTCTCCAAGAGCCTTTATTGATAGTAAAAACTTTATCATAAAGTCCCTCCAACTGTTTTTATCAGCATGCAAACGAACAGATTTACTATTGCCAGCGGAAGCAGAGCAGTCCATGAAAGTTTTAACAGTTTATCAGACTGTAGTCTTGGATATGTGGCTCTTATTAGAATAAAGAGAAACAATACAATAAAAGTCTTTAAGAGAAACCAGAATGTTTGTTCAAAATAAACAAGAATATTAGCGAAAATACTATCCCCAAAGAAGATATTTGAAAGATAATTACCAAATGGTGACAAATATCCTCCTAAAAACAGTACAACGATAAAGGCAGCGTTTGCAAACATCATTGAATATTCTGTAATATAAAATAATGCGAATCTCATACCTGAGTATTCTGTACTGTACCCAGCAACAAGTTCACTTTCGGCCTCTGGAAGGTCAAACGGACACCTGTTAAGTTCTGCGATAACAGCGATAAATACTACAATAAACCCGATAAAAGAAGGGATAATAAACCATCCTGCCGCCCCGAAAACAGATGATTGGGCTAACGTTATCTGGGTAAGATTGAGTGATGAGGATAGAACTACAATCCCTAACAGGGAAAAAGCTATAGGAAGTTCATAACTTATTGCCTGAGCAATAGCTCTAATGCTGCCTATTAATGAATACTTGCTATTGCTAGCCCATCCGCCTAAGAATATTCCTAAAACAGGCATAAATGCAAGAAATAGGTAAAAAATAAGGTTGGCTGGGGTTGACATTAAATCAAATTCCGCATTATAGGGTAATATGCCCCATACAAGCATAACCGGAACAAATGCAATTATAGGTGCAAGAGTAAATATCAGTTTATCTGCACTACTTGGTGTAATATTTTCTTTACATAATAATTTAAAAGCATCAGCAAAAGTTTGCAATAGTCCCCAGTATCCGACACGGTTTGGGCCTTTTCTCTGAGTTACAAATCCGAGAATTTTACGCTCAGCAAGTACGAGTAACAAAACCATAATAATTAATCCTGCAGCCAGTATACAAAATGGCAGCAGTGGAAATATTATGAGTGCTAACCCCTCTGGAAAATGGTATTTAGCAAGTAATTCAATAAATGCGCAGTACAAATAATTCATCGATCCACCTCCGGCAGCATAACATCCAAGGATCCGTATATTGCCATAACATCAGAAATCATATTACCTGTAAGGAGTTTTGGAAGCAGTTGAACTGCATAGAATGAACCGGTTCTCCATTTTACTCTGTATGGTTTATCCGAACCGTCAGATTTAACACAGCAGGTAGTCAATCCTCTTGGCGTTTCAACATCAGTAAAAGCTTCTCCATTTTCAATTTTTAGATTAAGCGGTTTAAGCCCTGTATTGAATGGTGTATTATTGTATTCGCCACTCTTAAGGTAATCAACGGCTTGATATATAATGTTTGATGATTCTCTGATTTCATCAAGTCGTACTTTATACCTTGCAAGACAATCCCCTTCATTTGCTTTTGCTATTTTAAATTCAAAAATTTTATATAAATCTGATTGGAACCGGAAATCAAGATGAGAATTTGAAGCTCTTAGATTTGGACCTGTAATTGAATATGCCAGAGCAGTTTCACGTTTAAGAGTTCCTATATTTTTTGTTCTTGAAATAAAAATAGGATTATCTGTCAGGAGTTTCTCGTAATCATTTAGTTTTTCAACAACTGTTCTTACAATAGGTATAATTTCATCAATGAATTCAAGATCATATCTAACACCGCCAAAAACAAAGTAATTATACATTAATCTTTGCCCGGAAATTTTTTCAAAATAACTTAAAATTAATTCACGTTCTCTAAATGTATAAAAGAAAGGAGAAACTGCTCCCAAATCAAGAAGATAGGTTCCAAGCCATAACAAATGGGATGCAATACGGTTTAACTCCATTAACAAAACTCTTATTACGGATGCACGTTTGGGAACTTCAATCTTTAAAAGTTTTTCAATTGCAGATACATAAGCATACGAGTTAAAGAAACCGCTTAAATAATCGATTCTGTCAACAGTTGGCAGGTATTGAAGGTATGTCATACCTTCTGCCATCTTTTCCATCCCACGGTGAAGATAGCCGATGACCGGTTCACACGCAAGTATCTTTTCACCGTCAACATCAAGTATTAATCTTAAAACCCCGTGAGTGGAAGGGTGTTGCGGTCCGAGATTAAGTTTCATTTTACTCATTCCAGACCAGCCTTTCATCATTTGGGACATAATTCTTTAGGAGCGGATGTCCAATCCAGCTTTTAGGATTTAATAATCGTTTTAAGTGTGGATTACCTTTGAAGGTAATTCCAAACATATCATAAATCTCACATTCGTCAAAGTGAGCGCTAGGAAAAATGCTTATAGCAGAATCTGTTTCAGTTTTTACGTATATTTTGTAATCAAAAAAACGGCTTTGAAAAGTTGAATAAAGCCTGTAATTAAGTTCGATACAGTCCTGCCAGTCAGTTGCAATGATTGAGGTTAACATGTTAAAACCGGAGGTTTTCAAATTTGCAAGATTATTTAAAAGTTCACTGTTGTAATCAACAATATACTCAACATGCGGGTTTTGTTTATTATGTGAACATTCAAATTCAAAAGAGTAATCCAGATAGCACCCCTCGGTTTTAACTATTTTTAAATCAGGTGCTTTAACAAGGATTTCCGCTTTTTCAGTCAAGTTAGATTTATGTGAATTTACAAATTCTTTTCTATTTGTTATTGATTCTTTTTTTATTTTCTTTTGCAATTTTCTAATTGCATCAATCAAAGCTTCGGGGCGAGGCGGGCACATTGGGAGATAAATATCAACAGGAATGATTTTATCAATTCCGTTTACAACTGCGTAAGTGTTGTTGTAAAACATTCCTCCTCCGCATGCACAGGCACCCATTGCAATAACATATTTGGGTTCAGCCATTTGACGGTAAAGTTTTAATAACACAGGTGCCATTTTATGGTTTATTGTTCCTGCACAAATTAGTAAATCGGCTTGTCTTGGGGAGTTTCTAAAAACTTCTGAGCCAAATCGTGCGATATCGTTGTTGCTTGCAGTTGTTTGCATTAATTCTATGCCGCAGCAGGATGTTGCGAATGTAAACGGCCATAACGAATTTGCCCGACTCCAGTTAAGAATATAATCAACTGTTGAAATTATTATATTCATCGAAACCTCAACACATTCTTTTTTATTATGTATACAAGTGCTATTATAAGTATAAAAATGAAAAATAAACCTTCAAAGACCGCCAGTAACCCGAGTTGTGAGAAATTTTTTGCAAACGGGTATAAGAATATGGTTTCTACATCAAAAATAAGGAACAGTATAGCATAATTGAAAAATCTTATATCGTATTTTTCTCTGGCATCGGAAAAGAGATTTACACCACACTCATATGGTGTGTTTTTGACAAGATCTTTTTTTTTGTATTGGCAAATAAATCCTGCTGCAACCATTGCTATTGCAAATAAAGTTGATAGTAGCAAAAATATAAGAATAAAATACAGCTCTTTCAAAAATGCCCCTTTTCTATTAACTCTATCCTTTATCACATAATCCACATATAATAGTTATATTTTACCGTAAAATTTGTATGGATTAAAGTGTATATTTAAAATTATTAAGAATAATCGCTATAGTTAACCCCCGGCGGGTAATACAACTATACTTATTGTAAAGATATGTAACAATTTAAAACTTTTTTTATAAAAATAGCAATTTAAAAATTTATACTTCTTTATAACAAAAAAAGGAAAAGATATATGTTTATGCAAATCCAACAATCATTACCTGAGAGATTGCCGTTTATAGGCAAATCAAATATACAAACTGGTATCTCAGCCCAATCAATTGATAAAGAAACAAATCGTTCCGCGTTGCTCTATGCATCTCTTGCTGCAATTGCAGCAGGGAGTATTGTTACAGGTATTTTATTATCTAAAGGGAAGTCTTTAGGTTTAGATACTGTAATAAACAGAAAAGGGCTTAATATAGAAAAAGGAACGGGTTTATTAAAAAATAAAAATGGCGAGGTTTATACAGGTGTACTTAAGTATACAGTAAACGGGAATAAATATATTAGAAGTTATGAAAATGGCAGGTTAGCGTTAAGTGGTAAAAATATAGATAAGAATAGTAAACCGATTAGTGATAGTATTGATTACTATAAAATTGAATTTTATGCTGAGAATGATAAATTAAGAAAAATTACATCCCAAAAACGCACCAAAGGGGTAGAAACGTATAATACAAAATTAGTTCTTACGGAGCAGGAAAAGATTGATAAATTAAAAAAAGATATAAAGGTATTGAATGATACGATTAATAGCTATACAGAGCAAGTAAAAATATTTTTAATAAAAAGACTCGAGTTAATCTCTAAACAAGAGGCTATAAAGGAAAAATTTAAAGAAAATGTTCAAAAATTATGTGGCAATAACTTGAATCTTGTTTTAATTAGCGAACAAAAAGAAGCTGCAAATGCTATGCGTGATGAAATCATGAAACTTACTATAGAAATTGAAGCTAATCAAGCAGATTATAATACCTTGGAAAATAAAGCTAAGTTGTTAAAAAAGCAGCTTAAGGATAAGCAGAAACAATTTAGGCGTTTAATAAATAAAAAGGGTGCTGTATAGTCACAGTCACCCTTTTTTGTGGATAGATTTATTATTCTTCTACAGTTTCTTCTGCGTCTGTTTCCAATGATTCGTCTGAAGTAAAATCTTCTTCATCAACAACCTGTTGATTCATTTCTTCTTCAATTTCTTGTTGTAATTCATCGTCAGCAGCGCTCTGCTGTGCTTCATAATCGGCATCAGCCTGTTCATCGTATTCATAAATAGGCTGGTTGTTTGCTTCTTCTTTTTCCATTTGTGAAACACTTTTGATATCAATCTTCCAGCCGGTAAGCTTGTGTGCAAGTCTTACATTTTGACCTTCTCTGCCGATTGCTAAAGACAATTGGTCGTCAGGAACAACTACAAGAGCGTCTTTTGTATCTTCATCATCTGTCATAATATCAACAGATACAACGCGAGCCGGAGAAATTGCATTAACAATATACTCTACAGGATCCGGCGACCATCTTACGATATCGATTTTTTCGTTTTTAAGTTCGCTTACAATTGTTTGAATACGGCTGCCGCGTGGTCCTATACAAGCTCCTACACTATCAACTTCGGGGTCATTTGACCATACTGCAAGTTTTGTTCTGTAACCGGCTTCTCTTGCAATTGATTTAATTTCTACAATTCCGTCTTCAATTTCAGGAACTTCAAGATCAAATAGTTCTCTTACGATTTCTGCATGAGCATGCGAAACAATTACCTGCGGCAGCCTGTTTGTTTCTTTTACGTTAAGTACAAAAACTCTTATTCTGTTTCCAGGTTTATAGTATTCTCTCGGAATTTGTTCTCTTTGCGGCATTATAGCATCTGTTTTTCCGATGTTAACAATAACATTACGGTTTTCAACTCGCTGGATAATACCTGTAACAAGAGTACCCTTCTTTTCTAGAAATTCATTTAGAATATTATTACGTTCAGCATCTCTTATACGTTGTGTAATTACTTGTTTTGCTGTTTGAGCCGCAATTCTGCCGAATTGATCCGGTGTAACTTCTATTTTTACTTCGTCATCGACTTCTACATCTTCATCAATTTCTTTTGCATCTTTAAGTGAGATTTGTGTTTCCGGATCTTCAACATCCTTTACAACAAGTTTGGTTGAAAATACACCAATTTCTCCGGCTTGTTCATCAAGTATTGCTTCAATATTTGCTGCTTCTTTAACGTGCATGTGTCTTTTATAAGCAGCAACCATTGCATCGCATAGTGATGCAATCAAAACATCTTTAGATATTCCTCTTTCTCTTTCAAGCTCTTCACAAGCTTCGAATAATGCTGTTCCGATTTTTATCATTTCATACCTTTCTGCCATTCGGCTTTAGTGTTTAGTCTATATAAAGTTTTGCTGACTGGATATTTTCTTTAGGAATAACCATTTCTTTTGCATCTTCAAACCTGAAAAATGTAAGCCCATCTTTGTTATCCCAGTCTATTATTTCACCTTTAAAAATTTTTTCGGTTTCACCTTCAAGCGGTTGTTTTAATTTTATACTTATTCTGCGCCCCTTGAAAATTAAAAATTCTTTATCTGATTTGAATTTTCTTTCTAATCCTGGAGAGGAAACTTCAAGAGAATATTTAACGGGAATAAGGTCATCTAAAAATTCGTTCAAGCTTCTTGTTACATTTTCACAATCGTTGATTGTGATATTTCTTTCCCGAGAGTATAAGTAAATTCTTAAAAACCATCTGTGGTTTTCTTTTACAAATTCTATTTCTATGGGAATAAGGTTAAACCTCATAGCGGTATTTTCAATGAGCGGTGTGACTTTTTCAAGAATCTCATGCCTGTTAATATCCTGTTTCATAAGCCTCCAATTGACAAAAAAAGAACGGGCAAACCGTTCTTTTTTTAAGAAACCTTTACTTTATTATTATACACAACATACAAGTAGAAGTAAATAATATATAAAGAATATTAAGAAATATAAACTAAAATGGCTTAGTTTGCCCGAGCTTTCTTCTCAGTTCTTGAAACCTGTTTATATCTTCCTGCGCCTTATTTCCAACTTCTTTGAACAACGCTTGTGATGTTGGATGGACCATAAGGATGTAATCCATGTGGATTTCCAGGAAATTGTACCGTTTAGGCGGTTGATTAGAGTTTCTTGTATAAATCTCTACATTTGTAACGGCAAGAAAACGTCGTTCACGATCGTTTAATAAATCTGTTAATTCTCTGTTAGTACTTGTATATTTTGATACGTGTACAACACCTTTGATATCGTGGTCTTGAGTAAGTATACATACTTCTATAGGTATGGTATCAATATTCTTAGCCATTTTATATAATCCTTTCATTCATATATTAATTGTATAATATTTTTTCAGATTTAACAATTACTTGTTATTTAATCTTCCGCCGTGGACCTCAAAAACATCTCCTATTGCAAAAAAAGCGGCAGGATCAATTTGAATTACAACTTCTTTGAGTTTTGGAAGATCAAAACGGGAAACAATGCAGTAAGTAATAATTTTTTCTTCTCGTGAATATCCGCCCATTCCCCGCATATAAGTAACACTTATATCAAGTTCTTTCATAATAGCTGAACCTATTTCTTTGTAATATGGAGAAAAAACTCTGACGGATTTCATTTTATTGAAACCCTCCATGACCATATCAATTACTTTTGATGCTATAAAGTATGTAAGAACCGAGTACATCGCTTTATCCCAGCCGAATACAAGTCCGGCGGCTGTATAAACAAACATATTTATACCCATAAGCATTTGACCTACAGAAAAAAGTTTATACTTTTGAAAGAGCCATATTGAAAGGATTTCTGTACCATCAAGCGAGCCATTATTTCTTAAAATGATACCAACACCCAGCCCGAGTAATATTCCGCCAAATACTGTTGTAAGAAGTAAATCGTGTGTAAAATTATGTGAATGGAACAGGTTAGTGGCAAATGCCAGTATTGATACTGAATAAAATGTTTGTATAACAAATGATTTTTGAAATTTTTGCAGTGCAAGAATTATGAAGGGAATATCAATAATTAGAATTAATAAACCTAAATTGAGTTTGGTTACTGAACTGATAATCATAGCGGAACCAATAACACCGCCGTCAATTACATTGTTTGGAACCAGAAAACATTCCAAAGCTGCTGCTGTAATAAATACTCCGATTGTCAGTGCAGCATATCGTATAAAAAGATCAAGAAAAATTTGTTTTTTTGTTTTTACGACAAGAGGGGGTTTTTCACGTTTGCCGAACATTAATTATTCTCCTTTGGTTTGTTATTAGGAAGAATTTTACTGAAATCAAAAATATTATGATCTTTTTGAGGGGCAGAGTTTGTATCTTCTTCTTTTAATCCAAGGATGGCTGCCAAATCAGTTTTAAGCAGATGTAAATCATCATATTTTTTTAATGTCCCATCAACGGCTATTGATACGTCGCCTGTTTCTTCAGACACTACAAGGCAAGCGGAATTGCTGCATTCTGACATGCCTATTGCTGCACGGTGTCTTGTTCCGTATTTCCAGCTTAGTTTTGGATCTTCAGTCAGAGGGAGTAGTACACCTGCTGAAATTATTCTGTTATCTCTGATAACCATTGCTCCATCGTGTAAGGGTGTGTTGGGGTGGAAAATTGTTAGTATTAATTCTGTTGATATATTGGCATTCAGCTTTGTTCCTACGTCAGAGAAAACAGTGTCGCTTATATCTTTTTGAAAAACAATTAAAGCTCCTGTCCTTGTTTTGGAGAGGTATTTAATAGATTCAATAATTTCTTTGACGATATCTATATCTTTATTTATTTTTGAATTATGGAGTCCTGATCCGAATAATAAACGACTTATAACTCCTGGTTGTCCCAAATAACCGAGAAGTCGTCTTAATTCCGGCTGAAAAATTACTATTAGGCTTAAAGTAATAACAATTACCATAAGCTGAATAAATCCGCCTATGATTTTAATATTTAAGTAAATCAATATTTGAGAAAATATCCATGCTGCGGCTAGAAAAAATAATCCTCTAACCAGTTTCTCAGACTGTGTATTTCTGATGAATCTCTGGTAGAAAAACAGCAGAATTGGCACAATTATAAAAATTTCAAAAACATTCACCCAACTAAGTGAGAAGAATGTTTCTTCAAGTGAATTTTTTAATATATTTATAATTTGATCAAACATCACTTTAACCTATCTGGGATATTATCATGAGAAATTAAATCCTCAAGCGTCTCTCTATATACAATAATATCAGATTGTGAATTATTTACAAGTACCATGCCCGTCTTTTGTACACGGTTATAATTGCTGGCCATAGAATAGTTATATGCCCCTGTATTGTATACGCAGAGTATATCACCTGATGTTAGCGGCGGAAGCGAAACATTCTTAATTAGAATATCTCCGGATTCACAATATCTGCCGGCAATGGTAACAAACTCGCATTCGTTGGTATTCATTTTATTGGCACAATCACAGGTGTATTCAGCTTGATACATAGCAGGGCGCGGGTTGTCAGCCATTCCGCCGTCAACAGATACATATTTTGTGCCATGCGGGACCTGTTTTACGGCTCCAACTGTATAGAGAGTAACTCCGCTGGTCGATATTACACTCCGCCCTGGTTCTATGTATAATTTTATATCTTGCAGATTATTTTCTTCAATTTCGTTGAGCAGTGTTTTGATAATAATCTTTGCAACTTCTTTTATGTCAGGCGGAGTATCTGTTTCTATATATTTTACGCCTAAGCCTCCGCCAAGATTTAATTCTGAAAGTTTAAGAGAGTGTTCAGAATTAATCCGTGCAAGCTCTCTTACAAGAATTTTTATTTCATCAATGAATCCAGCTGTATCAAATATTTGAGAACCGATATGAGCGTGCAGCCCTTTTATTTTGATTTTTGGATAGTTTTCTTTTATCAATCTAACAGCATCATCAACCTGTGTTAAATCAAAACCAAACTTTGAATCAAGGTGCCCTGTTTGAATATACTCGTGTGTATGGCAGTCTATCCCCGGGGTTATTCTCAAAAGAATATTTACGGTTTTATTTCTATCAGCTGTAATTTTCCCGAGTAATTCAATATCGTGAAAATTATCAACTGAAATTCTGCCAACACCGGTGTCAATAGCTGTTTCCAGTTCCCATTCCTGTTTATTGTTACCGTTAAACATTAATTTGGACATATCAATTCCTGCTTTATAAGCAGTGTAGACTTCTCCGCCGGATACAACATCAAGCCCGAGACCTTCCTGAGTAACAATTTTGAAGATTGCAGATGTCGCAAGAGCTTTTGAAGCATACAATATTGAAATGTTCGGATAGCTTTTAAATGCTGTGATGTATTCTCTGCATACTGTTCTGAGTGTTGTTTCATCAATAACATATAAGGGTGAACCATATTTTTTTATAAGTTCTATGGTGCTGCATCCGCCTATATAGAGGTTATCGTTTTTAACTTCTGCTGTGATAGGCTTAATATATTGGTTTACGCTCATATTTACTTGTCCTCGTAGTCTTTTACTATGCTTTTCAGATTTTACCTTAAAAGAAAAGGTGAGTAAAGAATACAATTAGTTAGCATGGGGTACGTTAAATAGATGATTTTTTGTAAAAATATTTAAGAATTTAAAAAATTAGACGTAATATATATTGATTTGTAATAATTAATCATTAAATAATAATGAGAGTTTAACTATAAAACGAAAGGTGAAAAATGGCAGGACTTGTTAATATACTGGCGCAGGCACTAATGAAACCTAAAATGTATGAACTTCAGGCAGCACGTCCTGTAGAACGTAAAATTTCTTCAAATCCATTTGCTGGTGATTTTACTAATCCGTTTGTATCATCAGCATCTTCAAATAACCCTTTCCGAACATACGGTCAAAACCGTCCTGTTCAAGGCGGCTATTTCGCTGGATATTATAACAATAAACCTAATATTGTAGGGCAGAGATTGTTTATAGAGGTGTGAGAATCAATTATAAAGCCTTAAGTCCAAAACGGAAAGTAATTGGAGTCACACTTTTATCTTTTTCTCCCTGTGAGTTTTTATCATTTTTCTTTTCAGTTTCAACCTGTGGATCTGTAGTAACAATTTCTGTATCCGTTGTCGATTGTTCTTTTGTAGACGATTTGCTAAACGAATCACATATACACAAGAGAGATGTTGCAAATAATGCAGAGTATGCCAGATTTGTATATTTGCCAATCTTTGTTAAATGCCCTTTAGGGTTTACACTATGACCATTATTAATTGCTTGTACTTTCATTATTTTTACCCTTTCTATTAATAACCCTCAAATTAAGAAACATAATATTATTTTATATCATAATATATATGAAACAAGCTTTTGTAACGATATATTTAGATAAAATGTATAGAATAGATAGTATTAAACTTTTA
This sequence comes from uncultured Muribaculaceae bacterium, assembly GCA_964452495.1. Lineage (GTDB taxonomy): Bacteria > Cyanobacteriota > Vampirovibrionia > Gastranaerophilales > Gastranaerophilaceae > CALUTH01. The sequence goes on from CAYVMC010000001.1 coordinate 133,463, forward strand.
ATACTACTAACAGGTATTATATATAATAGTGAGAAATAGTATATATAAAAATGTTTTTTATTACAGCAAATTATTTGTTTCCACTGAAAAATATTTGCAATAGTCACAGCTATTAATCCCAAAAATTTTATCAAATTCTTTTGACGGTGACGTTTCTAATCAATGTTTTTTAATAATTTATTCCTTATTGAAACAACCGCCCTGTTCAAGGCGGCTATTTCGCTGGATATTATAACAATAAACCTAATATTATAGGACAGAATTGTTTATAGAGGTGTAAGAATCAATTATAAAGCTTTAAGTCCAAAGCGGAAAGTAATTGGAGTAGCACTCTCTTCCTTATTATTACTGGGTTTGAATGTAGCTTCCTGTGCAGCGCTATAATTTACCTTTCCTTTGTCGTCGGCTGCTGGGGTTGGGTCATTTGGGGTCCCCCCTTTTATTTCTTTCAGTTCGTTAACTGTGCTTGTTTCATTGATTTTAAATTTATCTTTTAACATACCATTTTCATCAAGGTATAATTCTTGTAATTCCTTTGGCAAGTCTAAGATTTTTTGTCTGTTTGCTTCATCCTGTCGTCTTGCTTTTGCCAGTTTAATTTCTTTGTAGAGATTTTCAAATGCTTCAACTAAGGCTTTTTTATTGTCATCATTGATTTTTTCACTGTATTTTTCAAAAGCATCTATTAATTTATCTTTTGCATTTATTACATTTTCACACTCTTTGACATCTTCCATATTAGCTCTGTCAAGTAATGCATTTTTAACCGCCTTAATGGCGTTTTGTATTTCTGATTTTTTTGCATCGCTACGTGATACAAGGGCATTGATAGGTGAAGTGTTATTGCCCTCTTTTCTAGACATGCTTAAATCTATCTCTGACAGTATATTTTCTTTCTTAATAGCTGCATTTGCTGCCGGTTCAAATAAGCCTTTTATTTCCTCCTTAGAGGTGTTACTATTATATAGTTTTTCTGCCCTTGAGTCTCGGGCAACTTCAGCAGTTACTTTATTAAGTATTTTCTTTAAGTTCTTATCCTTCTTTTCAATGTCACGAATCGCAGATTTTAATTTATCAATGCATTTTTGCATTTTATCTGGTGTGTCACTTGCATCATAGCATTTCTTTGCCTCTTTTAAAATTTTATTTAATTCAAGAGCTTCCTTTGTTTCTGTATCAATCTCATCTAAGCTATCATACAAATCTTTAAATTCTTCTTTAAGGGTGTTAAATTCTTCTTTCTCTTCATCAGTTAAATCTTCTTTCACTTTTTTTCCTTCTATTTCCTTATTAGGTGTTGTGGTTGTAACACCCGGTATTGTCGGCATTTGGAAATTCAGCCCCGGAAACCCGCAGAACATATTTTCAGTCATAGCCTGTGCATTTTTTGCGGATGTTTCTAGAAATTGTGTGAATAAAGAATTTGTATCATAAAAACTGGTATTGAACGGGCTGATTTGCCAGTTGTGCAGTCCGCTTAGTTCCATACCGAGAAAGGCATTTTCAAGACCTAACTTCATATCTGAGAAGAAAGTTCTGTCTTTAATCCAATAGTTGTCTACATAATTTGCTGAAAATAATGGAAACATAATTCTGTCCTTATAAATAATATCCTTATATATATAAAGTATATCTATGTAAAGAAATTGCGTTTTTTTATAATTATTTGTTTACATAACTTTACATATTTTCTGTGTAATAAATCCTTATATTTAAACCGATTGCCGATTTTGATATAACTAACAGCCGCTTAACATAATTTGTAAATATTCTCTTCATACGTTATATTATTATGTAAGAGGTAAAAATGATTATTAAAATACTTTTGCTGCTTATATCTTTTCTTGTTGTGACCAATTTAGTTCTGATTATAATCAGTGCTGTGTTTAATGTTAATCTTTACAAAAAATATGGTAGAATAATTGCAGTTTTTTATTGTGCTTTTTTCTTTTTCATAGCAGCTGTATATCTTATATTTGCTATGCTGGGGTTATTTTAACGGCTTGAAAAGCTTTTCTGTTCTTGTTAGTATTAATTATATGAAAGTATCATCTGTATCACAAATTAATTTTTCAGGAATAAAGGACGGGAATTCTAAAAAACGTGTAAATTACGTATCGTATACCGGTTATGGAGCGTTGGGAGCGGGTATTGCTTGCGGTGTTACTGCTGGAATGAAAAAATTTAATGCGCATAAATACCTTGCTTATGCTGCGGGAGTCCTTTCGCTTGCGCACCTCGGGATTGTTGAAACTAATAAATACCGTTATCATCAACGAAAATCAAAAGAGCAGTCTAATAATACCTTGTAAATCGTGCGACACCTGTAAATAGTATTGATATAAGTATTGAACCCAGCAGTGCGCTTAAGAACCCGTTAACATCAACTCCCGGTACTATTGCTCCGGCAAACATAAGTAAAATAGCATTTATAACGAGTGTAAGCAGCCCGAATGTTAAAATATTAACTGGCAGCGTTACTATTAGAAGAATTGGTTTTATTGTAAGGTTTATTAAACCTATAACTACGGCAAGCAGTGCTGCTGAAAAAATGTTTTCAACACTTATTCCCGGAATTAACCAGGCGGTGAACATTATTGCAAGTGCGTAGCATACTAATTGTATAATTAATAACATATTACTCTCCTACATGGCTGAGAACTTCTTTTGCATGTCCGTTTACTTTTACTTTTCGCCATTCTTTTGTAATATTGCCTTCACTGTCAAGTATAAATGTTGAGCGTATTATTCCGAAATATTTTCTTCCATACATAGATTTCTCTCCCCATACATTGAATGCGTCTGCAAGTTTATGTTCCGGGTCAGACAACAATATAAATTTTAGTTCATATTTTTCGGCAAATTTTTGATGGCTTTTTATGCTGTCAGGACTCACCCCGATAACTATTGTGTTATGGGGAAGAGAAATTTCATTGAAAGAGTTAGCCTCTGAGGTACACCCTGAAGTATTGTCTTTAGGATAAAAATACAATATTACATTTTTGCCTTTAAAATCCGATAATTTATACTCTTTTTTACCCTTATTAAGCTGGATGCCTTCTAACACAATATCTAAATAACTCATTTATTTTTCTCCTGTTTAATTGAGTTTTTTAATTATTTTACCATTTACTAAAAAAAATACTACCGGACATTAAGGTCTTTGTTGGCTAATATAGTATTATATTGATTTTCTCTTATGCAAAGAAGTAAAGTTTTTAAATCCAATTTGTTGTATTAAAGTTTTATTTTATTAAGAACCTGTCTGACTTCTTCTTTTGTAAGATACATCGAAATTCTTTTAAATTCTTCCATTGCAGTAACATAAGAATAACAACCGCTTTGTACTTTTTTTATCCACTCATTCACTTCTCTTGTTATCATTCTTCCTCAATCAGGGTAAATCGCTTTGTACCTTTGTTATCAACAATATCATCCCACATGTTTTCAGGACGAATCCAAATTTCAAAATTTTCAGGATTTTGATAAACAATCATTTCTTCCCCTGTTTCTGAGTGTTTACCAAAACACAATACTTTATATATTTTTCCTTTGTAATGTTTGTAAAGCCTGTTTATTTCTGCCATAAATTTATTATAACTGAATTATTATCAATTGTCTTGCAGAAATTTATTGATAGTTTGTAATACATTCTGTTATACGTGGCTTAAGGGGCTGTAGCTGCTGTTGCAGCAGGTTCTTCCTGTAATTCCCTCTTAAGATTTTCTTTTACTCCTGATAAAGGCCCGTTATTTGGGTTTCTGAATGATTTATAATAATTTTTAGCGTAAACAAACGGGAACTTAGGCAGCCAGCTTACCTTCATAAAAATGGATACAGCTTCTGCACCCTGTGATAACATTAATTCATCAATAGTTGCTTCATAAGCCGGTGATATTGAAGAAAGAATTTTTAAGAAATAGTCAGTTGTTGTTACTATAGAATATTTTGATGCGGTTCCCGGACTGGTAACAAGTTTTGTGATTTTAAACTCATTGCTTGTTGTTACATCCATAATATCTTTTGGCAATGTTAATGATTGGGCTGAAACTTGTTCTATTTCATACCATTCACCGTTATATTTTACCCTCATGACGTTGGGTTTTGGCATATAAATATCGTCACAAACGTAATCAACAATGACATTCCCGTCAAAGTCTACAAGCCCGTATTTGTAATTTTTGCTGACAAGAAACATGCCGCCGAATAAAATATCAATAGATTCCTGTTCTTGCGGTATAATTACGTGTCCCTGTTCATTGTATAATCCAAAACCTTTATAGTTCCCAAATTTGACAAATTTCCCCAGAACTCTTGTTGCATGTGAATATTTGAAATCAAGTATTATATCACCGGTATTTGATACAAGTCCGTATTTACTGCCCTTTAGTGCGATGAATGATGTATCGCCGAGAACAATAAGTTTTTTATATACCGGTGTAGCAAGAATATTTCCTTCTGCATCTTGAAGTCCAAATTTTCCATTTTCACTGAATACTGAAACATTAGCGGCTGCATAACAACAGCTTGGTATAAGTAATGTTATAAGTAAAGCTCTGCAAATAATTTTCTTCATAACTGTATGATAGCATAAAATTTTTTTATGCTATAATTTTTTTCTAGAAGAGGATGTTTGTTTTATGAAGAGTTTTAAACCTGTAAAAAGTCTATTTAAGGTTATTTTTGTCTCATCAATTATTTTAGTAATTATAGCTGTAATTTTTTATGCCCTTATTCTTCCTAAAATTGTTTCTTCTAAAACGGTTACAAATTTTATAGAAAAACAGGTGCTTAAAATTACCGGAGCTGAGTTGACTATAGATAATGCTGTTTTAAAGACAGGCTTTAGGTCGGCAATTGATTTTGATGTTGCTAAAATTTCATTAAGAAAAGAAAATGAAGACCTCTTATTAGTTAAGGATTTTGAATCAGAAGTTTCTTTTGCTAAATTATTAAAAAATGAAATAACTCTGAAAAAACTCGGTGTTGATGATTTATTTGTAGATGTAGATAAAATCATGGCATTAATGCCTGCAGGAGAGCAGGAAAAGACGAAAAACAAACCTGTTTCTACAAAATTTGATATTTTTAATTCTAAACTGTATATCAATAACTGTAAAATTCTAGCTTCTCTTTCAGAGGATACAAAACTTACCTTGAATGGTAAGCACATGCTAATTGAGGAAAAGAGAAACCCTAAACACGTAAGGTTTATAATTGACACTGTTATTTCAAAAAATGGTAAAGATTTAAAGATATCATTATGTGATAATAATAAATTTTACACAGATAAAAAACGGTTAATTATTGAAGAATGTCCTCTTGATATAAATAAATCGAAAATTATTATTAAATCAATGGCATCAGAAGATAAATATGCTATAGTTCTTGAATCAAACGATTTTAGGCTTGAGGATGGTGCAAATCTGCTGGGAACAAACTTATTTATAAATAATGGCAGTGATATTATTGCTGAAACAAAAAATCTTAAAGGGCATATAGATTTTAAATTCCTTTATACAAAAAATGGTTTAAATGGTGAAATTAAAGTAAAAGACTCTTTCTTTAACCTTAACTCACTTGCCGATATGCCAGTAAATGTTACAGGAGGAAATATAAATATAACACCTGATTTGATTACTTTGTCTGATTTTGCGGGGTATTATGCGGATAATACTAAAAATACGTTAACTTTAACCGGTACAGTTACTGATTACTATAATTCGGTTGACACAAAGATTGATATTCATACAATCATGACGGATGATTTTACAAGAAAATATTTATCTAAGCTCGCCGGATGTTCTATAACCATGACCGGAGAAAAACCAGCCGGAACACTGATTAAGGTTTTCTCAAAGTATGATAATATAGATGTTGTTTATATGGCAAAACTGGCAGCTGGAAATGATATTCTTATTGAAGGTGCTTCTTTAAGCCCGACCGGTTATGATAGAGCCATAGCAGCAGACATGCATCTTAAAGGCAATATACTAAATATCGAAAATATTAAGTATTATATAGCTAAAGAACTTAATAAAGATTCTAAGGTTGAGCCGATTCTCACAATTTTTGGAAATTTGGATATTGCAGATAATAACAATATTCTCAATCTCGGGTTTGATGTGCCTAAGCCTCTTCCCAGTGAATTTTTAAATGTTTTAATCGGGCAGAAATTGTTTAAAAAAGGTTTAATATCGGGTAATATGGAATGGTTAAATACCGGTAAAGTTCCGGTATTAAAGGGTGAATTGAGAGCCGATAAAGTTTTTGTGCCTTCTCAAAGGCTGTTTATAAGAGATGGTATATTTTCTACAACAAACGGGACTCTTAATTTATCTTCCAGCGGAAAATATAAGCGATCAGAATATAATCTTACCGGTACAATGTTAAATCAAATGGTACTGCCTATTGTAATAAAAAATATTGAGTTTACTATTGATAATGTCGATGTTGAACGTATGATGGCATCAGTTGCGGCTCCGCCGCCATCAGTAGGAGAGCTGGAAACTCCCAGTGCTGAAGAACAAAAAGCGCAAGATAATTTCATGGCCGCAGCTGAAAACGGTTCTGATGCGGATTTGGCAAATGCTGATATTGCTGAAGATAATGTACAAACTTTTGTGCCTGGTATTATAGCAATAGAACATGCCGGTTTCCATTTACTTAAGGGCAAGTACAAGGATATAGATTTTGGAAATCTTCATGCATCCGCTTCTTTGAGTAAAGACGGTAAACTAAAGATTGATTCAAATCGTTTTGATTTTGCCGATGGACATTCATCAATAAAAATTCGTTGTGATTTGCCTAACAACTTATTTAGGGTTATTTTGGGCGTAAAAGATATTGATTCGGATAAAGTTGCTTCTGCGGTACTAGATCTTAAACGTGAAATTACAGGTAAGGCAAGCGGTATTATTGATATTAATACGGATGAGTCACTTGCACTTAACGGTATGATTAAATTTGCGATTTTTGATGGTACAATCGAAAAAATCGGACTGGTCGAGTATGCTCTTAATTTTGTTTCAATATTTAGAAACCCGATGGCAATGGTTAGCCCTTCTACAATATTTGATTTAGTAAATATTCCGGAAGGCCGCTTTGCTAAGATATCAGGAACGTTGAATATAAAAGATAATGTAATTACTCGTATGCAAATAATATCATCTGCTGAGCAGCTTGCTTGCCTTATTATGGGGCGGTTTGATTTAGTCTCAAGGGATGCATCATTAAGAATTTATACAAAATTTGCAAGTAAAAATAAAGGGGTTACCGGCTTCTTAAGGAATATTTCATTAAATAGTCTTGCAAGCAGGGTATCTCTTGGTGCTGATAATAGTGAGGCGAATTATTATGCTGCAGAGCTTCAAATGATACCTGATATTAATGCAGATGAAAAGGATTGTCAGATATTCTTAACAACGGTTGATGGCGATGTTGAGCATAATAACTTTTTGTCATCCCTAAAGAAGATTAAGTAAATTTTGAAGTTTATTACTAGTTTTTGTACTTACCGGCATTATCAATTCTTTCAGCGAGAAATGTTGATATAAAAGGGATAAGTGCATAATATGTAATTCCTAGAATAAGTGTTGGTTTTGCAATCTTTATACCCTCAAGATATTTGCCCAGTTTTGGGGCATTTTTATTTGCTTCGGTAAATTTTTTAACAAATTTTGCAGTTGCCCCGTCAAGTGCAGCATCTACCGTATAGCTGCAGCCAATGCTCAATCCTGTTGCAATTGCCGAATTGTAATTGAGTACTCTCTTTTTATCTTCATCAATGTGTTTGTTCTTATTTACAAGATCTATTAATGTGAGCGTTGTAATTGTATCTGTTAAAGCCATAATATGCATTGCAAAATTTGAATCTTTAAATCTCTCTGCAAACTTCTGAATGCATGGTGTATTCAAAATTTTGGCGATACCCTGCGTAAGAGGTTCGCCTTTTCCTTTAAATGTTAGATCTTTACTATTGTTGTTATTTTCCTGCGTTTCTTTTTTATTAGTTTTTTTCTTCATCTTATTGTTAAGAACAAGTAATGGCGATATCAACATGTTTGTAAAAATCGATTTAGGTGCCGCCATTGCGACACCAAGTCCAAGCTTAAAGAGTTGTGTTGCAAACTGATAATTTTTAGAGTCTGTAATATTTGGCTCTCCTTTTCCTAGATTTTTTATTGCCTGCGGAGTAAGGTATTTTAGCGGATTTTTATCAATTTTTTTTACACTTCTTGCAACAGGAATTGATGCTGCCATGATTAATAGGTAACCACCAGCAGACGAAGCCAGGGATTTTATAAGCGCAAACTTTTTATTTTCTTTATCCGTCTTAGGAGTTGCAAGTATTGATAATGGACGTACAACTGTTGATAGGGCTAAAGTTGATCCGGCTACAAATAGAGCTCCGTTGTTTGCTGCAATTTCTAATCCTTTTAGTAAAAATTTATTTTTATAAATATTTTGATTAAAAAGATTTACTTTCATTTATTTTTATTAGATAACAATAGTAGTGAAAAGTAAAACTATTTTTAAAGAAACTAAACATTTTATAAAATTTGAGTTAAGAGGCTGGAGTTTCTGGGAAATTCTTGGACTTGCTGCTGTATTTTGTATAATCGGGATTAATGCTCTCATTTTTGAAGACAGTCTTATTGCTGTAATATCTGCGATATGTGGGATTCTGTATACTTTTATTGCCGGTAAAGGAAAGATTTCCTGTTATTTCTTCGGGCTTCTCGGTTCTGGATTTTATGTTTATCTTTCTTACAAGAATGCATTATATGGTAATATGCTTCTTTATGCCGGATACTATATTCCTATGCAGATTATAGGGATTATAAAGTGGAGTGAGCATTTGAAATGGAAAACGCATGAAATATATAAAACGAGTCTCGGGTTAGATGACATGCTTAATTTATCAGTCGTTTCACTTATGGGGTGTGCCGGTGCAATCTTCCTTTTAAAATTTTTGCATGATCCAAGTCCTGTTATTGATGGAATAACAACAGTCTTGTCATTAGTTGGTATGTATTTAACGGTAAGACGCTGTATTGAACAATGGGGGGTATGGATTATTGTTAATGCTCTTTCAATAATGATGTGGCTTAAAGTTGCACTTCACGGTGAAAAGGTTTATTCAACAATTGTAATGTGGGTTGTTTATTTTATTTTAGGTATTTATTTTTACATCAAATGGCATCGTGAGCTTGAAGAAGGACAAGATGCTATATCTGTTGTAAAAAAGTAGAAAATAGGATTTTAATACCTGTATGCAGCTCTATTTTTTTATTATTTAGCTCGCCAAGGCTCATTTGGTAGAATATATTTAAGTTTTATATGTTTGTAGTCATTGTTTGCATCTTTAACTGTTTTTACATCAATACATTCAAATCTCGAACTTCTTGGAAATACTACTTCATTTCCGCTTCTTGAAACTCTTGCGCCTGCCGGAATTTCTATATCATACAACAATCCTTTATTATTATGTAAATATACTTTCGCATAAGATATATCAGGAGTAGCGTAGGCATATTCCTTCATATCAATAATATCGCCCTTTTTTACCTGAGTTCTTTTAAGATATAGCGGATACTCAGAGAAAAATTCGGGTTTTTCTCCTATACATCTTGTTACATTCATTGTTTCTGTGGTAGGCTTTAATCTCTTAAACTCAATATCTGTTTTACGAATCATTTCTCTTGGAGTTATGTTTAGATTCATGAATACATTATCTAAATCCTCGGGATGTGCGCTGCGTATAAAATGATGATTTATGCCATTTAGGGAACCGTGTAAAGAAACGGATTCTTTACTGGTCTGTCTTACAAGTCTATCATCTACCGCTTTTGCCCAAATTTTATTACAGAACATTTCCTCAACCGGCACATTTTTTATGCTTTTTGTTCCAAATTTTGTTTTATTAAATAATGATTTGCAAATAGTATTCCCAATACCAGATATTTTCATAAAAATAAAATTCCCTTTAGTTTTATAAAGTATTTTTTTATTTGGAAATTGCGTTTTTATTAATAAATGTAAACTTTTATAAAACCGGAGGAAGTGGGATTTGAACCCACGGTGGAGTTTCCCCCACACAGATTTTCGAGATCTGCACCTTAAACCACTCGGACATTCCTCCAGTTTTAATATTTTTTTTAAACGTTTATGCGCTCATAAAGCAGAGTTTGTATACTAGAGGTATAGCATCACAAATAAATAATGCAAAGAAGAAAACCAGACCGATAATTGCAAGTGTTTTTTGCATATCTGAAAACACAAATGCTCTTTTTTTCTTTTTGTATTCTGCCAATGCCTCCCTTTCCTGTGTGTAAGGTTTTACAGGTAAATAATTTTCCATATTTTCAAGAACGTTCTGGTATTTAATTTTAATTAATAGGTTGTAGGTATCAATATTCATCCACCAGAGAACACAAACTAGTACTCCTACTGCAGAGAAAAGCAGTGAACCAGGGATTAACTTCATAAATACAATAGAACCAGTATAGATTGTTAATAGAATCAGAACAACAAAGGATATGAAATAGAATCTGTTTGTTGTAAAGTTTCTTGCAATAAACTTATCTTTCATTTCAGAATAAACTTTGTATTGCTCCAGTACGAATTCTTCTTTTGTTAACATTGTTGATTACCTCTTTCATTTTTTACTTTTTCCATTAATTCTTCAAAATCTTTTTCTTCTAATGTTTCCTTTTCAAGGAGTGTTGCAGAAATATACTCCAGCATATCACGATTTTCTGTAAGTAGATTTTTAGCAATATTATAGCGTTCATCAATAATACGTTTCATTTCTTTGTCAATATCAGCTGCTATTTCATCGGAGAAATCTCTTGTTTGACCGAAATCCCTGCCCATAAAAACGTGTTCTTGCGATTTACCGTATGCCATAGCACCCATTTTATCAGACATACCCCATTGTGTAACCATTTTACGGGCAATACCTGTAACCTTTTCAATATCATTTGATGCTCCGGTGCTTATATCTTCCGGACCAAAAACGATTTCTTCAGCAACTCTGCCGCCGAGTATCATGGTTATTTCATCATACAACTTAGCTTTACTTACACTGACTTTGTTATCCTCCGGCTTTGTCCAGGTTAAACCGAGAGCGTAACCGCGTGGAATGATAGTTACTTTGTGTAATTTATCGCAATGTTCAAGAAGTTTGGCAAGTAGTGCGTGACCAACTTCGTGGTAAGATGTACGTTTTTTATCATCCTCTGTCATTACTTTGCTCTTTTTTTCAATTCCGGCAATTACCCGATCAATTGATTCATCAACTTCGGCCATAGAAATTTTATCTTTATTTTTACGTGCAGCAAGGAGTGCCGATTCATTCAACAAGCTTTGAATATCTGCACCGGTAAAGCCAGGAATTCTTTTTGCAAGAGTTGATAAATCAACATCCTCATCAAGGGGTTTTCCTTTAGCGTGAACTTTTAAAATTTGTTCGCGCCCCTTAACATCAGGGAGACTTACCATGATTTGTCTGTCAAAACGTCCAGGGCGAAGTAGAGCATTGTCTAAGATATCTGGTCTGTTTGTTGCTGCAAGAATTATTATATTTGTATTTTCATCAAATCCATCCATTTCAACAAGTAACTGGTTAAGTGTTTGCTCTCTTTCATCATGTCCGCCGCCTAGACCTGCGCCGCGCTGACGACCAACTGCATCAATTTCATCAATAAATACTATACATGGCTGGTGTTTTTTAGCCTGTTCAAAGAGATCTCTTACACGGCTAGCACCAACACCGACAAACATTTCTACAAAATCCGAGCCGCTAATTGAGAAGAACGGAACACCTGCTTCTCCGGCAACGGCTTTTGCCATCAATGTTTTACCAGTTCCGGGTGCGCCTACCAGTAAGACCCCTTTGGGTATTTTTGCACCAAGTTTTAAATATTTTTCACCATTCTTTAGAAAATCAACAATTTCTTCAAGTTCTTTCTTTTCTTCATCAATACCTGCTACATCGTTAAAAGTTGTTTTAACTTTGCTGTCAATCATCATTTTAGCTTTACTTTTACCAAAGGACATAGCCTGAGTTCCGCCAGCCTGAATACCTTTGGCAAGCATAATGAGAAAAACTATAAATAATATCGGTAAAATGAGTCCGCCCAGTGCTCCAAGCCACTGATTTGATTCACTTGTCTTCTTTGCTTTTATTTCTATATTATCGAGTGCTTCTATTTTTTGAACAACATCAGCTCCTTGAGGTATGAGAACTTTGTACTGTAACTCACTTGTTTTTTGAGGTGCTAAAAGAGGACTTTGTGTTGCTGGTTTTGTTTCCTCGGTTTTTGGTTGATTAACAGGTATTGCAATCAGATAGTCTTTATCAATATCAACACTTTTAATTTCTCCCTTTTCAGCCATTTGCAAAAATGATGAATAAGAAAGTTCCTGTGTATTTGTAGCAGGACCGTTAAAAAACATTGAAATAAATGCCAGAACCATAATGGCAAGGATAATGTACATTCCTGTAGATTGACTTTTATTCATAAAATCCCCTCTTATTATTCATACTAAAAATTATATCAGAAACAAGATATTTTTGACACCTGACCGATTCATTAATTTTAAAATGTTTTGTGAGCGTGGTAACTGTAAAAATTATTTTATTCACTAATTTTTATAATAAAAGAGTCCCTTTTGAGGACTCTTTTGTTTATATAAATTAATAAGATTATGCTATGCAGCACCGCCTTCTCCGCCTGCCTTTTGGATGTAAAATTCAATCGTTTCAACAACCGGCTCTCCTTCTTTCGGAGTCTTTGTTGTCGTTGTTTTAACTTTGTCCTTTGTTCTTTCCGTAACTTTTGTAATTTCTTTGTAGTCAGCATCTTTTTTAGCCGGTGTGTATACGGTAGCGGTAGTAATAGTACCTTCGCCTTTTTCAGTTGAGCGAATAACTTCTTTGTACTCGCCGTTTTTAGGTTTAACAATAGTTTTTACCTGTACACCGTCTTTATATTCCTGAATATATTTTGTACCGTTATCACCTTTCTTGGTAATTTCACCGGTATAAGCTTTGCCTTTTTTATTGAGAAGCTTTCCTTCTTCTATTTTGTAGCCTAACTTTTTAAGTTTAGCTGCATCAATACCTTTGCCTTTTACTGCTTTAATTGCAAGCCCTGCTGCCGCAATAACACCAAGAGCACCTAAAGAACCATATAATAGGGCATTTCCATTTTCCTTTGTTTCTGGCGTAATAGTTGTAGTTGCAGAATTTTCTGCAGCCTTGAATTGTGGTGCATTAACTTTTACTGTTTGAATAGAATCTACTGCCATAATCTTATTTCCCTTTCTTTTAACCTATACTCATATTAAACAACCATAAATAATAAAAATTGCTAATTTGTTACAAAATTGTTACATTTTAAAATCATTCTATGTGTTTTGTCTTTATTCCTTATATTTTAAAAATCTACACTTTGTGATGTTTTTAATATCTCTTTTGCTGTTTCATTCTAATTGTTTCTGTTAATCATAATATTAAGTTTTGTAACAATAAATTTCTTTTTTGAAATTCAATAAAAATTATATACTTTATATATATGTAAGACGAACAGAAAGATGAGGCAAGCATTATGGCAGTATTAAATGTATATGATATAAATGCAAAAGCTAATTCAATCTACAAAGATTTTATAAAAGAACCAGATGAAAATGATAAATCTCAATTGTTATACGATGAAATGCAAATCTTTGCAACAACAAATCTAAATATATTGAGATATATGAGAAAATAAAGATTTTTTATATTAATTCCCCCCCCAATACTATTTAACCAGTGCCTGATTTTCACAAATCAGGTTTTTTTTTGAATATTACCGTGTTAATATAATACTAAGGAGAGCATGAAATGAGATTATGTATATACCCGGGAACATTTAATCCTATTCATAATGTACATATTGCAATTGCTGAGTTTGCGCTTAGATATTATAAGTTTGACACAATACTCTTTATTCCGGCTTATAAACCTCCGCATAAGGATATTGATGATACAATGGCTACCCATAGATACAATATGGTTAAGTTGGCTATTGAGGGAAATACGCAGTTTCAAATTAGCAATATTGAATATCAGAATGAACGTTTTTCTTATACGTATTTTACTGTAATAGAACTTTATAAGCGCTATAAACCGGAAGGCAAAATAAATCTTCTTATTGGTACAGATGCTTTTCGCGAAATTGACAGCTGGAAATTTGCAGATGATTTGAAAAAACAGGTACATTTTATTGTATATCCGCGTACTAAGACTTTCCATGAAAAAAATTTCCAGAGGTTTACCGAATGGGATTATGATTATGAATTTGCACCGATGGAATTTATTGATCTATCTTCTACGGTATTACGCAGCAGAATATATAAGGGAAAACCATGTAACGGTGTTGTTCCTGATAAGGTATTAAGTTATATTAAAGAAAATGGACTTTACCAATCATAGAGACATATTAGATAAATTAAAACAAACGCTTACTCCGGAAAGGTATGAGCATTCAATTGGTGTTGCGGAGGAAGCTGTAGAGCTTGCAGAAATATATGGTGCGGATATTAATAAAGCTTGTGTCGCAGGGCTTTTACATGATTGTGCAAAGAGTATTCCAAAGGAAAAACTCCTTGATATAATTGCTAAAAATCGTGAGATATTGGCTATTGAGGAGTGTGAATTACTAAATTATAAAACTTATCATGCTCCTGCAGGTGTTGTGGTTGCACAAAAAGAATACGGTATAACTGATAAGGAGATATTATCTGCTATCAGGTGGCATACTCTTGGTAAAAAAGATATGACATTACTGGAAAAAATAATTTATCTTGCCGATAAAATAGAAAAACGAACCCGCCCTGTTGATTACAGAAGCCAGATTGAGATATTTTTACAAAAACCGAACGGTTTAGATCGGGCGATTCTTGAGTCTTATAAATTAACAATAAAAAGTTTAGCAGATAGAAATTTGGTTATTTGTTATCCGACAATTGATATTTATAATACTTTGTTAAAAGAGTTTTATTAATTTTCAATTTATGCCTAATTTTATTAGGTCCTTTGTAAGTCGTTTATATATAAAATGAACTTAATTATTTTTGCTTCGTTATATTAATGACAAAACTAAAAGGGTTGTATATGCGAAAAGTGTTTATTACAAGATATTTCCTATTGTTCGTGGGGGAATATTGTATTTGGCATGTTAATTACTCAAGTTTTGTCAGATTTTCACGAATATTTGTGTTTTAGCAACCAGTTAGAATCCTAAATAATTCTTCTCGTGTTATTCCACTCTTTATTTCAAAAATCCATAGCGGTTTATGCCGCTTTTTTTTTATTTTAATAAATCAGGTCGGCGGAGTTTAGTTCTTTCAATTTTTTGTTGATATCTGTATTCTTCAATTTCTTTATGATTTCCGTTTAGCAGGACTTCAGGAACTTTATACCCTCTAAAATCTCTTGGCTTTGTATATTGCGGATATTCTAATAGACCATCTGAGAAGCTGTCATCTTCCATTGACTCAATTTTTCCTAATGTTCCTTCAAGTTGGCGGCTTACGCTATCAATAATACATAGAGCCGGCAGTTCTCCTCCGGTTAAAACAAAGTCGCCAATGGTAATTTCACGAGGTTTAATAATCTCTCTTATTCGTTCATCAAAACCTTCATAATGACCACAAAGCATAATAATTTGATTAAATCTGGCAAGTTCCTTGCAAATTCGGTTATTAAACGGTTCACCCTGCGGGGTCAGCATTATGGTGCAGCTATTATCAAATTTTTCTACCGCTTCATAAGCATCAACGTATGGCTGTGGCATTAATACCATGCCTGCTCCTCCACCGTATGGAGTATCATCGACTTTTTTATGTTTATTAACAGTATAATCTCTTGGATTGATTGTATTTATTTCTATAATACCTGCGGTAACAGCACGTTTCATTATACTGTATTCAAAATTTACCTCAATCATTTCAGGAAAAAGGGTCAGAACATCAAATCTCATTCAAGCAGACCTTCCATATCAGTTAAGGTGATTTTCCTTTCAGAAATATTTACTTCCGTAACTATAGCTTTTACAAAAGGTACAAGGTTGATATTTCCAGATTTTGTTTTTACTGATAACAAATCAGTAGCTCCATTGTTTGATACGCCTGTTATAACTCCTGAAAAATTATTATTGACATAAACTTCCATCCCTATAAGGTCATTAATCAAATACTCATCTTCTTCAAGTTTTTCGTTTGCTTTTTCTTTTTCAATATATAAAAGGCACCCTTTATAAGGGATAATATCGTTTACGTTATCAAATTCTTTGAATTTTGCTATTGCAGATTTTTGAGTAAATTTTATATATTGAAAAGTAAGTGGAATCAGTTCATCGTCATACTCAACATAAACTCGCCCGAGTGATGCAACCCAATCTTCACGCCCTTTCGAGTATCCAAGCTTTATTTCACCTTTAATGCCGTGAAAATTTAAAATTTTCCCGAATGAGATGTATTTATTCTTCATCTTTTACTTTAGGCTTTCTGCCTCTTTTAGGTTTAGCTGGTGCTTCTTCTGTTGCGACTGCAACAGGTTCTTGTGCCGGAACATCTTCGGTAATAGTTTCAGTAGTTTGCACTTCTTTTGGTTCTTCTACTGGTTGTTCTTGTTTTGCTTTTTCTGGGCGCGGGTGCTTTGGTATCATACAATCAGCAGGTTTATCCGCTCTGTCTTCATTCCATCTTTCAAGCCCTAACTGTGCCCGAACTAATTTAATCCCTACATGAACCCGCCATTCTTCCATTTTTAGCTGTGCGGCAATGATTTTATGACATCCTATAGGAGGAAGTGGTAATAATGGCTCATACAAACTTTTGATTGCCGTCATTTGATCAGGAGTAATTGCAAGTTTCCTTTTTGGGAAAGCTAATTTGGGAAGCATCATTTTTTGCCTGATTAAATTAATACCGAAAAATACTTTTTGCGGTTCAATTCCTAGCTTAGCACCAATCATTTCATGGGCATCAGGGTTAGGTAGTGGCAGCATAGTCTTATAGAGTACTTCAATATTTTCTAATTGCTCTTTTGAGAGTAACAAAGGCTTTTGCTGTTTTTTTGGTTTATTAAATTGTTTTCTGTTGTTTTGAAATCTGTTATTGCTTTGAAATTTGTTACGGTTGTTTTGGAAACGATTATCAGGTCTTCTGTAACCGCTCTGTGCATTATCATGCCCTCTATCATTATAACGTTTTTGTTGATAACTATTGTTATCGCGTCTGTAATCACTGCGTTGTCGTTGCTGGTATCCGCCCTGATTATAGCGGGGTCTTTCATAAGCCGGTCTGTCATCGCCGGCAGAGTATGAACTATAACTTTGTAATGGTTTATCATTTTCTGTTGAACCGTCTGATGCTTTGTCCGCATATAAACATTTAGGACAAATAACTCGTTTGGGGTTTTTTGTTTCAAATTCAGCACCGCACTTAATGCACTTGTTGATATACATAAATTAAAGCCTCTTAATACTTAGGTAAAAATAAAATACTAAACTTAATAATAAATAACTACTCCTCAATAAGCGGATAAGATAATTATACTATAATTATATATCTAAGCAAGCCTTAAATCAAGTGTTTTAATAAAAATTAATTCCAGAAATAAAAAAGAGCCGCATTATATTTCTTTAAGGGCGGCTCTAAATGGTTATTTGATACTGTTTCTATGCTGCATCTGAGTTTGTAGTTGATCACATGCATCGCATGGTGCCGGCGGTGCTGCTGGACACGGATATCCGTCATCGCATTTTGGCATACAACCACAGTCTTTCTTTTTGCAAGGATTGCACTCTTTTTTACATTTGCATTTGCCTTTAGGACATTCGCATTTTGAACATGTCCCCCAGTTCGCCGGGTTTAAGTATTTCCATTCAAATGCCTGAGATGATTGTGCAGAGAATGCTAAAACGGATAAAATTCCTAATACTGATAATGTTTTTTTCATTATTCCCTCCTTTTATACAAGGAGTTTATAGGATTTTTGTAAATTTTTATATACCCGCAAGGGTAAACTGGCAGGATAATTATTTAATCTAATAAAGAATGTGCTGTCATGACTGTTGTTTCAACATCAAACGGGTTTTCTTCTCCGTCTGTTCCGAACCATATTAAGTATTCAATATTACCGGCGGGTCCCTTAATAGACGAGTGGGTTAGCCCGAATATATTAAAATTTAGGTTTTTAACGCAATCACATACATTTTTAATAACTTGAACATGAATCTCCGGTGCTTTAATAACACCGCCCTTTTCGACAAGTTCTTTCCCCGCTTCAAATTGTGGTTTTATAAGGCAGATGTATTCCTGTTTGTGAGGGGAAAGAATAGTTTTTATATTAGGAAGAACTTTGTCAAGTGATATAAATGACAAGTCAGAAACGCACATGTCTGCTAATGGTTCATCTTCTGTATATATTTCATTTCTTGTGCATATTTTCAGGTTAGTTTTTTCAATAACTTTAACCCGTTTATCATTTCTTAGTTTCCAGTCAATTTGTCCATATCCGACATCAACGGCATAAACGAATTTTGCCCCTCTTTGCAGCAGGCAGTCAGTAAAACCTCCGGTTGAAGCACCGGCATCAAGACAGATTCTTCCTGAGGGTGAAATATTGAATGTATCAAGAGCTTTTTGCAGTTTAAATCCGCCCCTTGAAACGTAAGGCATAGATTTTATCAGAAACTCATGCTGTTTTGTTATATCAATCTGGTATCCTGCTTTTGTAATAATTTCACCATTTACTTTTACTGCTCCAGCCAGTATTGCCGCAGAAGCTTTGCTTTTTGTTTCAAAATAGCCTAAATCAGTCAAAAATTTGTCTAATCGTTCTTTTTTCATATTTTAAAAACTTTCTCTGCGTTTGATGTTGTTGCTTCAGCGACTTCTTCTTCCGTTATATTTCTTAATTTTGCTATTTCTTTTGCTACATATTTAATATAAGCAGGCTGGTTTTCTTTGCCTCTAAATGGTACAGGGGCAAGATAAGGGGCATCTGTTTCTAATAGCAGTCTATTTAAGGGAACTTCTTTAGCAACTTCTTTAAGCTGGTCGGCTTTTTTAAATGTTACAATTCCGCCAATTGCAAGATAATAACCTCTACTGGTAATTTCTCTCATAAAATTTACATCACCAGAAAAACAGTGAAATATAATATCAGAAGTATCATTATATTGGTCTATTATTGCTAGTACCTCTTCATGTGCATCTCTGTCGTGTACCGTTATAGGAAGATTGAGCTGATTTGCCAACTCTATTTGTTTTATAAAAACTTCTTTTTGTTTATCAATAAAGCTTGTATCCCAGTGAAAATCAAGTCCGATTTCTCCTATTCCCACACATTTGGGGTGTTTTGCAAACGACAGTATTAACTGTTGCGATTCATCATTCCATTTAAGAGCTTCTGACGGAAAGAGGCCTAATTCAAAGAATACATTTTTAAAACGTTCAGCAATTTCTATTATTCTGGCAAATCCTTCAACATCAATTCCAGGGATAATAATTTTACTGACGTTATTTTCTGCAGCCTGAGCAATATAGTATTCCGCATATCCTTCAAGCATATCTATATGGGCATGTGTATCTATTAATCCAATCAAAAAGCTTCTCCTTTTATTTTAAATCTATAACACTTACACCGTCACCGCCCTCTGTACTTCCTCCCGGACGGAATTTAGCAACATAGGGTGAAGTAGTTAAAAAATCTCTTATTGCACTTTTTAACGCTCCGGTTCCATGACCGTGTATAATATAAACAGGGGTAAGATTAGCCAGACTTGCTTCATCAAGGTACCCTTCAAGTTCGTCAAGGGCGTCTTCTACCCGATGTCCTCGTAAATCCAATGTAGCAGATAACTCATATTTTTTTAATTCAAAATTTTGGGTGTATCTGGTTGGCAGTATTATTTTTGTTGACAAATTTTTATCATATACGGCAAGTCTGTCTTTTTTTACTCTTGTGTTAATAAGTCCCATTTTTACGTAGACATTTCCGTTTTTATCCGGTGGTTGTAATACTGTAACTCCTTGATTTAAGTCTTTTATCATTACAGTATCACCGGTTTTAATATTTTCCCAATCTATTTCATTGTATTTATCTTTGTCTGTAAGAGCGTTAATATTAGCTTTGTTCTGCTGCTCAAGTTTAGTTAGTCTTGCGATGGAGCGTCTAGCAATCTTTTCTGATTTTTCCTCCCGCATTTCTTTTAAAATTTGTTTAATTTCTGATTTTGCATCTTCTATTTCTGCACTAAACTGTGACCTGATACCCTTTAGAACTTTTTTCTTTTCTTTTTTTTGTTCATTAAGTTGTTTTTCGTAAGATTTTTTTAATTCATCAGCCTCTTCCCTTAATTCCAGTGCTGTTTTAAGATTTTCATCAAGCTGCTGCTTTGTATCCTGTAGTTTTTCGACAACAAGGGCTGAATTATCACGCTGCTGTATAAGCAGAGATTTCGCTTGTTCAACAAGTTCTGGTTTTAGGCCCAACCCTGCCGAAATAGAAATAGCATTGCTTAAGCCCGGGATACCTATAATTAAACGATAGGTTGGTGAAAGTGTTTTTGTATCAAACTCGACGCACGCATTTTTAAAGTAGTCGTTATAATACTCAAGAGCTTTAAGTTCTCCGTAGTGTGTAGTTGTAACGGAAAAAGCATTTTTGGATGCAAATTCACGTAATATGACTTCAGCAAGGATTGCACCCTCTTGAGGATCAGTACCTGCACATATTTCATCAATAAGAATAAAGCTTTCATCATCGGCTTTATTCAATATATTAATTAAAATACTCATGTGTGATGAGAAGGTAGACAGGTTTTGTAAAATGTTTTGTTCATCACCTATATCGGCAAATACTTTTTTAAACGGGTAAATTTTTGCTCCAAGGCAAGGAATAAACATGCCAGACTTTATCATTAACAAGAACAGGCCTACGGTTTTTAGTGCAACTGTTTTTCCGCCGGTGTTAGAGCCGGTAATAATAATTGATTTATATCCTTCTCCTATTTCAAAATCGTTTTCTACAATGTTTTTGACAGTACCTATTAAGAGCGGGTGGCGCATTTTATTAATAGTTACAATTTTTTCTGTAGTTAGTTCGGGTTGTACAGACTTTGTTTTTACGGCATAACGTGCTTTTGCAAAATGAAAATCGATTTGTGCAAGAATTTGCTCCGCATCAATAAGTTTTGGTAAATCTTTACGTACTTCTCTGCTTAATTCTGTAAGTATTCTTACAATTTCTGCATAAATTCTTGTTTTAAGTTCTCTTATTTTGTTATTAACCGGAACCAGTGATTGAGGTTCTATGTAGAAGGTTCTGTTTGTTGCTGAAACATCGTGAACAATCCCCGGCACTTTACTTTTGGAAGATGCTCTTACCTGAAAAACAACACGGTCATCTCTTATTGTGTATATTTGTTCTTGTAAGTGTTTTGCAAACTCCGGTGTATTTAATAAATTATTTACGCTTTGTTTAAGATTCCCTTCGGTATCTCTGAGCGAAGAATATAAGCCTGCAAGTTCAGGTGTTGCATTTTGCTTAACGTTTCCAGCATCGTCAAAAGTGTCAAATATTCTGTTCTCTAGTTCTTTATTAACGTATAGAGGAAAAGCAAGTGTGTTTAACTTTGAATTAAACTCTGTATTTTCTTTTAAAAAATTTCTTACTATTCTTGATGTACGTAGGGTTTTTGCAATATCCAGAAGCTCTTCTTCTATAAAATATTCATTTTTGAGAGATAGTGAAGAAATATCCATAACAAATTCAACAGGAATATCAATACCGAAATCCAGAACACGAAGTGCTTCTGATGTAAAGTCTAATCCGTCTTGAATCTTTTGGGGATCATCAATCGGTTTTAGGTTTAAACACAACAATTTTGCCTGTTCGAGTTTTGAACAGGCGGCTAGTTTTTCAAGTATTTTTTCGTACTCTAGTGCCTGAAGTGTTTTAGTTGGGACTTCCATATACTGATTTTATTTTAAACAATATTTGATTACAAGTGAGATTTAATATAAAATAACTTTATGAAGCGGGCAATTCTGGAAGCGAAATTATCTGTATCTGATGTTCCTGTAGGGGCTGTTATTGAAAAGGATGGAGAGGTTATTTCAATGGCTCATAACAGAAAGGAAGAACTAAATGATGTAACCGCACATGCAGAAATCCTTGCAATAAAGGAAGCACAGAAAAAATTAAACTCTTTTAGGCTTGCTGGGTGTACTATGTATGTAACTCTTGAACCGTGTCCTATGTGTACGTGGGCAATTTTACAGTCTGGAATTAGTATAATTTATTTTGGTTCTTATAATACACAGTACGGGGCATTAGGGAGTGTACTAAATCTTAAAAAACTTGCTCATTCCAAAATAAAAGTCTTTGGCGGTATAATGGAGAAGGAGTGTGATTTGCTGTTAGAAGAGTTCTTTAATAGTATAAGGAGTGAAAAAGATTGATAACCAAAACAGAGCTGGATAAACTTGTTGAAAAATATGAAAATTCTTCTTTCATAGATTCCGACCCGGTGCAGTTTGTTCATAAAGGCGGGGATGCAAAGAATATTGAGATTGCTGGATTTATTGCATCGTTATTTGCTTTTGGTTCAAGAAAGGTTTTTATAAAAAAATTGAATACACTCTTTTCAGTTATGGAGGGTAAACCTCTTGATTTTATAATGAACGGTGACTTAAAATTGTTATCAGAATTTGATTACAGGTTTGCAAAACCTTGTGATATTATATCAATTCTTTCTGTTTTAAGAAAACTTTATTCAACATCAGACGGTTTACGAGAACTGTTTGAGTACGGGTATAAAATTGATAATACGGTTTTGTCTTCGCTTACAGTAGTTACTGATTATTTTTATGCAAATAATCCCAATATAACACAGGGGTTCTCTTTTATGCTGGCGCAGCCACGTAAGGGCGGAGCTATGAAACGCTTAAATATGTATTTAAGGTGGATGGTTAGAAAGCCACCTGTAGATTTGGCCCTATGGAATTTTATTAAACCGTCAGAACTTTTAATTCCGCTGGATATTCATGTTGGTAATGTATCCAGAAAAATGGGACTATTAACCCGAAATGCTAACGATTTTAAATCGGTATTAATGTTAATGGAAAAACTTAAGGAATTTGACCCCGATGATCCTGTAAAATATGACTTTGCCATGTTTGGAGCAGGTGTTGAAGGACTATATAAGGAGTAAAATCAGGATGACAAAAATTTATTATTTAGGCCCGGAGGCTTCATATTGTGATTGTGCCCGTGATAAATTTGTAAGGACTTTTTTCCTTGGTGAGTATGAGGATGCACCTCAACGTTCAATACTTTCAGTTATTAAAAAACTGACAGAAATAGAGAATAGAAATGCTTATGGGATTATCCCTATAGAAAACTCTGTCGAAGGTGTTGTTAGAGAAACTATTGATAACCTTTATCTTTTAAAAAATACTAATATGAAAATTCTAGCAGAAACGTCTATTTCTATAAATCATTGCCTCGCCGGATATGCAAAAAGCCTTGATGATATAGATACGATAATATCTCATCCTCAGGCGATTGCACAGTGTTACGGATTTATTAATGATAAATTAAGAGAAGATATTATTCTTAAAAACGAACTATCAACAGCGCGGGCTATAAAAGGTATACTGCCGGAACAGCCTAACATAGCGGCTATTGGCAGTGAATATGCAGCAAAGTTTTATCATGTGCCTGTAATACGTGCGGGGATTAATGATATGGATTCAAATACTACAAGATTTGTTTTAATAGGTTCCAAGAGAAATAAAATAACCGGTAATGATAAAACAGGATTTTCTTTCTCAACACCGAACACTCCGGGAGCTTTGTGTAAAATTTTGAAAATCCTTGATGAACACCAGATTAATATGACTTATATTGACTCTCGTCCATCAAAAAAATCTTTGGGTGAATATGTTTTTTATGTTGATATTGACGGACACGTATTAACTGATAATATTTCTAAAGCCCTTTTTGAAATATTACAGAATGTAAGTGATTTTCAATATTTTGGTAGTTATACAAGAATATAGTGATATTTTGATTTTTTCATTGCTCCTGCTATAATACCAACTGTAAATATTTTGGAGTCATGAGATGCAGGATAGGTTAAAAGGCGTTATATACGGGTCGATTGCCGCATCAAGTTATGGTATGAATCCGCTTTTTGCGCTCCCTCTCTATAGTCATGGTGTTGGAGTTAATTCTACTCTTTTCTACAGGTACATTATTGCTGTTATTTTTCTTTTTTTATGGATAAAAATTAAAAAACACTCTTTCTATATAACAATAAGGCAGGGTGTGAAACTGTTTTTTCTTGGTATTTTATTTTCTTTATCTTCTTTATTTTTGTTTATGAGCTATAACTATATGGATGCAGGTATAGCATCAACTATACTGTTTATTTACCCTGTAATTGTTGCTGTTATAATGATGATTTTTTATCATGAAAAACTGACCCTTCAGACTTTCTTGTCGATAATTTGTACTTTGTTTGGTGTTTTTTTTCTGTACACGGGTAAACCCAACGGGCATTTGGATTTATTCGGTGTATTTCTAGTATTTCTTTCTGCTTTGAGTTATGCAATATATATTGTTGCGGTTAATAAAACTAGTCTTAAATACCTGCAACCGGAGAAGCTTACGTTTTATGTTCTTCTTTTTGGCTCGCTTGTATATATTGTAAATACCGGATTTTGTACAAGTATTGATATTATTCCGCAGTGTTACTTATGGATAAATGCTTTCGGACTAGCTCTTTTACCTACAATTGTGTCTATTGAAACGATGGCAGTATCAATAAAATTGCTTGGAGCCACGCCGGCAGCTATTCTTGGAACATTAGAGCCTGTAACGGCATTGTTTTTTGGTGTTATTGTTTTTCAGGAAATTCTTACTTTCAAGATTATTTGCGGTATAGCGCTTATTCTTATTGCTGTAATCGGTGTAATCCTCAAACCTGATTACCACCAAGGTATATTCTTAAAACCTGGTCATGATACTGAGAACTGCGAGAATAAACAGTGAAATCACAGATAGTACAACTACAGTTTTAAAAAATATTCCATTACCGTTTTTTTTCATTTTTTTCTTTTTTGTTTTTCTTGGCGTATTTTTTGTTTTTTTCGGTTTCGGATAGTCAGAAGGTGATGGTGTACTTTTGGGTTTCTTTGGCTTAGGAAGTGTTTTTGCAGATTTTGTTTTTTTAGTAGTAAATGTTTCTTTTTGTTTCATTTCTGTATATTTTTGCTGCAGAGTTTTTTCTTTGCTTCTTTTACCTGTGATTAAAAGTTCTTCATCATACTGTAGTGATAGTATTGTTTTATCCGGCGTATTTTTAATCATTGCAAAATTGATTGCAACTTCAAACGCTCTTTGCAAACACTCAAGAGCTTTTATTCCGTCATTTTCTATCCTTGCCGAGTGTGCTGATGTATTTCCTGCTTTTTTTAGAAAATACAGGTCATTTATAAACTCTCTTCCGCCAACTGTATCACTCATACGGTCTTTAAGAGTTGCAAGAATTTCATCAAATGTTTCTTCACTTGAAAATTCTCCGTTGGTTATATTTTTGCAAACATTTTCCGCAAATCTTCTTGTTTGTATCATGCACTGGTCGAAATATTCATCGCAGTATAATTGTTCCGCATCATTAGCGATTCCGTACAGGTTTTTATCAATTTTTGCCAGAAATCCGAAGTTATGTTCTTTTGCCATGGCTTTATTATCTTACAAAATTACCATTTTTTAAAGATGAAAAATGCAGCAATGACTATGAAACCAAAAACTAAAAGATAATTCCATTAATTATTGTACTAATACTCTTATTCTGATTAATTAACCTATTGAGGGTTAATTTTTTTCATACGTTGAATTATGGTTCATTTGCAAGGAGAAAAAATATATGACAAATATTTTAGAGATGTATAAGTGTAATATTTGCGGTAATATTGTGGAAATTGTTGCAGCAGGATATGGTGAACCAGTTTGCTGCGGAGAACCTATGGCGCTCTTAAAGGAACATGCAAAAGATGAGGAGATGCTGCATGAAAAACATATACCGTTTGTAACTAAGACGGATGATGGATTTGAAATAAAAGTGGGTTCAATTTTGCATCCTATGATTGATGAACACTATATTATGTTTATTGAGGCTAATTCTCCTGATAAACGCTATGTAAAACGCAAGTATTTATATCCCGGAGAAGAGCCACAGTTAAGCCTTAAGTGTGAGTGTAATGAAATAACTGTACGTGAATTGTGTAATATACATGGACTTTGGACTACTGATTAATGAAAAAAATCTTATTTACAATATTAATAATACTTTTGTCACTCTTAATTCTGTTTGGTGGGTGGGTTTTATATATGAAACTCACATCTGTTCGTATATCGGTGAAATTTAAAGATATACGTCCGCTGCCAAAACGGGTAGAGGTTTTATATAAAGGAATAAAGGTAGGACGTGTTATATCAGCCAGGCATACGGATGATTATGAATATACCTTTGTCATAATTGAATTGCGCCCAAAATATCGGGTCTTGCCTAAAAATTTGAAAGCAGAACTAAGGATAGAAAAACGTAAAAATAAGGATTATGATTATATAGAACTCTTTAAGCAGGGTGATCCTCAGGGAAATTTATGTACAGGATGTATAATAGCAGGTGAATCAATGGTTGATACAAATACTTATTTAGCAAACCAGAGTCGTGATACATTGGAGGGAATAAAAGAAAATCTTTATCAGGCTTCGGTGTCCTTGAATGATACATTAAAGTCACTTGATTCACTGCTAGGAATACTGTACACAACTGTCGAGGAGAATCAGAAAAACATTAATACAATGACAAATAATTTGTCGGAAACGACATCCAATATAAATTCTCTTACGGATAAAATAAATAAGTCTGTTAAGGAAGAGGCAATAAACCAGTCTCTTAATGATATTCAAAATAGTCTTAGTAATATCAAGAAGGCAACAGATAGTTTAAACGGAGTTGTAGATAATATTTCAGAACCGGCAAAAGATGTTACCAGTGTTCTTCCGTCTGCAATAGATCGTACGGAATGTATTATAAAGAATGTTGAAGATATAACCTGCGGAGTTGCAACAACTCTTAAGAAACCTTTTGGTGGAATACGATTAATCTTTGGTAAAACTATTACAAAGGGGCAGAATTGTAATTGTTATAATAAATAGTTCTAAGCTCCGGAATCTTAATTATTAAATTCGTTTATTGCCAGATCATACACTTTGTTTTTATTTTCACTAAAAAGTGATGATAATATGACCGATATTTCTTTTGCTTTAAAACCTTTGGATTTTAGAACCTTAATCCTATTTATAAGCTGCTCATCATTAATATTATCTGAGGGGTATACCATACAGACAATTTCACCCTTTATTTCTCCTTTGAAATAATTAAGGATTTCGCTTATCTTTCCGATTTTTATTTCTTCAAAGAGTTTCGAAAGTTCACGCCCTAGGGCAATTCTGACATCTCCACGGAACTCTTGTATTTTTTCTAGTGTCTTAAATATCCGTTCGGGGGCTTCATAAAAGATGAGATGTTTGTCCATATTATCAGTAACAGCTTTTTTAATCCCATCTGATGTTCTTGGAATAAAACCTATAAAGCTAAACTCTTCGTTGTTTCGTGGAACCTGTGATACAAATGTTGTCACGGCGCAGGCACCCGGAAGTGAAGTTATTGAAACACCATCTTTTAAGAGTTCTTCTAATAATACTGCTCCGGGGTCGCAAATAAGAGGAGTTCCCGCATCAGATACAAGTGCTATTGTCTTTCCCTCTTTTATGAAGGTTTTAAATAGATTTATTCGTTCTTTCTCGTTATATTTATGGTATGAATAACATTTTGTTTTTATTTCATAGTGATTTAGAAGCTTTTGTGTCATTCTTGTATCTTCGCAGGCAATTATATCAACGGATTTGAGTACGTCAACAGCCCTTAAAGTGATATCTTTAAGATTACCTATAGGTGTTGGTACAATATACAATTGAAATTTTCTCATGCTATTTTGTTTTCTCTAAGTATATATTCACCGCATCTTTTAAATTACTTGGTGTTGTTAAAGTATTTGTATAGTCAGTAGAGGGTGACTGTACTACTTTAAACCGTATTCTATTGTAAATAGTAAGCATTATAAATAATAAAATTGAAGATACTGCCACTCCTGCCATTGCATAAATAAATTTCATTGCAATTTTACGTTTGCTGACAGGTTCCTTATATACTATTTTACTTTGCGTTTTTTCAGTACTTATTTTATCTGTTTTATCGGCGGTGTTTGCAGTTTGCGGCTGGGATGCGGCCGTGGTTGTTATTGCTG
Organism: uncultured Muribaculaceae bacterium; assembly: GCA_964452495.1. Classification (GTDB taxonomy): domain Bacteria; phylum Cyanobacteriota; class Vampirovibrionia; order Gastranaerophilales; family Gastranaerophilaceae; genus CALUTH01. The sequence goes on from CAYVMC010000001.1 coordinate 161,909, forward strand.
TTGGTTCTTCTGCAAAGGCAGGTACTAATAAAAATAGTAAACAAAAAACAGTTAAAAATTTTTTCTTTAATTTATTTTCGTTTAAAGTAAAGGATAAAGAGGGAAAATAGCAATGATTGTTACGCTTCTTACTTTGCTCATATTTATTCATAGCTTTTCCCCCTCATTACTATTCTTCACTTACTTTTTTAGTTCTTTTTGTTCCACGACTGCGTTTTTGAGTCCCACGGTTAGGACGTCTTTTCTTTACTGGTTGTGCTGCTTCAGATATTTCTTCTGCTCCAGAAGTATCCCCTTCCTGTATTTCTTGAACCTTTTCTTGCTCAGGAAGTGATTCGGTATGCTTAACTGCAGCGTCTTCAGGAATAACAGGTACAATTTCAGCATTAGGTGGAAGAATTGTTTCCGCTGTTTCTACTTCAACTGCTGTTGCTGCTGCTTCTTTTGCTTTTCTTCGCTCAAAGCGTTTTCCCCCGCGTTTTTTCTTGTTGCTTGTTTCTTGTTCCTTTTTTTCCTGCTCTTTTACCTCAACAGTTTCTGTTGCTACTGCGGAAGGATTTTCAACTATTACTGTTGTTTTTGTAATTTCAGCAGCTTCTGACTGTTGTATTTCTTGGAATTCTTCTTGTTCCTGTGTAGCTTTTGGGTTTCTGTTATTATTAAACTTATTATTGTTATTATTTTTCTTGAAATTACCTACAGGAAGTTTGAGTTTTGCGGCTTTAGCACGATATTCCCCGTCTGCGGTTGAAGATGCGAATTTTAATTCTTCCATGATATAACCGTTACCCTGACAGTGCGGGCAGCGTTTTGCAAAAATTTCTGATAGTGCTTGTCCCTGTCTATGTCTTGTAAGTTCTACAAGCCCTAAGTCTGATAACTGTCCGATTTGCGGTTTTGCTTTATCAGGTTCAAGAGCAAGTTCAAAAGCTTCCATTACAGCTAATTTATCAATTCTTCTTGTCATATCAATAAAGTCAATAATAATCATGCCGCCGATATTTCTTAACCTTAGTTGTCTTGCAATTTCCTGAACTGCTTCAAGGTTTGTCTTAAGTATTGTTTCATCTTGTGTTGCTGAATTTGTAAATTTACCGCTGTTAACATCAACAACTGTAAGTGCTTCTGTTGTTTGTATAAACAGATACCCGCCAGATGGTAAATTAACTTTCATTTGAAGAGCAGCCTTGATTTCTTTATTTATCCCCATTGCAACCAGCAATGGTTCAGAACCTTTATAAAGAGTTGCTTTAATGTTTTTACCAAGATGCCAGTTCTGGAGAAGTGTTTGTACACGGTTCAGCGCAAATGCTGTATCTACTATAATTTCCTGAATATCTTCTGTGCAGGCTTCTCTTATAACCCTGTATAATAAATCTTGATCTCTGTACAAGAGACTTGGCGGTTCAAGTGTTTCTGCCGCAGTAATGATATTATTCCACTTTTCAAGAAGAATTTCCAAATCTTCTTGAATATCTGCCTCTGACTGTCCTTCAGCTTCTGTTCTTACAATAATACCAACACCGACCGGCTTTAAAAGGCTTACTATAGATTTAAGTCTGGCGCGTTCTTTAATACCTGTGATTTTTTTACTTACACTAATTCCTTTTTCTGTTGGCATAAGAACAAGAAAACGTCCGGGCAGACTGATTTCCGAAGTTAAGCGTGGGCCTTTATGGCCTACAGGTTCTTTTATTACCTGTAAAATCAAATTTTGTTTTGGATAAAGTTTGTCTTGAAGCGCACCTTTTCTTACTGCATCTTCGGCATGCAAAAAGCCCATTTTATCAGAGCCTACATTAATAAATGCTGCGTCAATACTGGGTAAAACATTTTCAACTTGTCCTAAATAGACATCGCCTAAAAGTACATCGCCTCTGTGAATAAAAAACTCGGTAACCTTTTTATTTTCCATTAAAGCTGCAATATTGTCGCGTTCAGCTATTACAATTTTTTTTTCAATAGGTGGTAAACTCATTGTATAAATCCTCTATATCTCTTTTAACTGTTCGTCAAAGAACCGTAAACGCTTAATATCAAAAAGGGTGTCAGCTGATATAAGTTTCATTAATTCATCTGCTCTTACAGCAGGAATTTCGGAACCTTGACCGGTTTTGAGTATTATAAATAAACAATCACTTTTATACTCATACGAGTAAATTGAATTTTTGATGTTTATTGTTTTTTCTAAACCTTTTTTATTTTTCTTCGTCAGAAAAATCTCATCAGAAGATAAAACTTTATCTACATTGTACCTGAAATTTTCATCTTTGTAAAGCTCATCGGAATACGGACGGATACTGTATTCTGCCCATTGAACGGTTGTGTCTATTGATTTTGTATGCTTGTCGATTTTTTTTACTGAAATAACTTTTGATTGTCCGCAGAGTGAGTTTTCGATTTTTTTTGCAATTAAATCTTCCGTCAAATCATCATATAATTCAATGTCCACAAGTTCTCCTTCACTTTCACAGAACAAAGGTAATGCAACTCCCATTGAAACCTTCATTGATGGATTAAATCCCAGAGAAAATACGACATTCAAACCGCTTCGTGCGAGTGCTTTGAAGAATGTATTTTGCCAATCAAGGTGTGAAAAGTATTTTAGTAATCCTGTTTTTGTTATTTTAAGCCGGTATTTGTACGTTTTAACATTCGGATCTGGATGTACAAAATTTGGGTTTTCTGGTTTTATTTTTGCTGCTTCCTGTGCTTCTTTTGATGCCGTGTATGGCTTTGCAAGAATTTTCCTTACTTTTAAGTTGTTACAAACTCTACAATTAACACATTTCTGTTCACAGGTTGGTTGTAAGTTAAATTCTTCAGGCTGGCTGAAAGCTTCTTTATACTCGTTTTTAAGCCATTCTTTATCAAGTCCGGTGTTTATAAAATCCCATGGCAAAGGGGCGTCTAAAGAATACTCATGCTGAGCAAGTGCATTCAAATCTATCCCTTGCTCTTCTGCTGTCTCAAACCATACATCCTTATTAAAATAATCGTCCCATGCATCTAAGTAACACCCTTTTTTATAAAGAGCTTCAATATATTTGCATAGGCTCTCATCGCCTCTGGTCAATACTGCTTCTAACAGAGAAATATATTTTTCGTGATAATTTATTTTTAATCCTTTTATATGTGCTGTTTTTTCTTTTAGGTATCGGATATTTTCAGTTATTGTATCCAAATTCTTTTGCGGACACCACTGAAATGGAGTAAATGGTTTTGGTACGAATATTGATAATGTACATACTATATCAAAACTGTGTTTTAACCCCTTTTCTTTTTTTATTCGCCGTATTCCGTTTTTTAATTCGTTTAAAAGTTCTGCCATTTCATCAATATCTGCTTTTGTTTCTGTCGGCAGTCCTGTTATAAAATAAAATTTTAATCTTGACCAACCATTTTCGTACAAAGTGAACACAGCATCAAGTATTTGTTGTTTGGAAATATTTTTCTTTATTACATTTCTTAGCCTTTGGCTTCCTGCTTCGGGAGCAAGTGTCATAGTAGATTTTCTGACAGATTGTACAAGCTCTGCAAGTTCTAGGCTAAAACCGTCAATTCTCTGGCTGGGAAGTGAAACTGATACTTTCTTTTTATTAAACTCTATACAGAGTTCTTTTATAACCTCTTTTATATTAAAATAATCATTGGAGGATAGAGATAGCAGCGAATACTCATCATATCCGGTATTATCTACAAGTTCTTTGGTTATTCTGATAATATCTTTTGCTTCCCTCTCTCGGACCGGCAGAGTAACATGTCCGGGCTGACAAAAACGGCACATACGGCCGCAGCCGCGTCGAATTTCTATGATGGCTCTATCATGAACCGAGCTTGAAAATGGTATGGGATGTGCTTTTAGTGCCGTATCATACTCTAGAGGTACAACGCATTTTTTTACACGATATTTCCCCATAGCCGGAACCCAGATTCCTTCAATTTCAGATAGTTTTTTTATTCGCTCAAATCTGGGTAAGTTTTTATTATTTAAAAGAACATTGCAGATTTCAAGATTGACTTTTTCTCCATCACCGATTATAAAAGCATCTATAAAATCAGCCATAGGTAATGGATTGTAAGTGCATGGACCTCCTGCAACTATGATAGGATGGTTTTCTTCTCTCTCTCTTGATAAATATGGTATTCCACACATTTCAAGAAGCCTTAGTACTGTAGGGTAAGATAATTCGTACTGTAAAGAAAAACCTATAACATCAAACTCTTTTAGCGGTTTTTTACTTTCCAGACCGTACAAATACTCTGGTTTAAAATCAGGTTCTGGGGCATAGGCTCTATCAGCCATAAAATCCTGATGTTTGTTTATTAAATCGTATAAAATTCTTACCCCGAGATTGCTGATTCCTATTTCATATTTGTCAGGAAACAAAAATGCAAATCTTAACTTTGCACTGTCAAAGTCTTTATTGGCAGCCATAATTTCTCCGCCGACATACTGGTAGGGTTTATTGCAATTGTGCAGGGCTTCATGTAAATTGTGAAATTTGCAGTCCATTTATGCTAAATCCTCGGGAAAGTACTTTTCAATTTCTATTATTTTCCCGTTTAAAGTGTTTTTTTCAAAGGCTTTTAAGAACTCAGGTAGATCATCATTTGTTATATCGTAATTGTAAAGCCAGATTTCATTATCCAATTCTCGCATAACACTTACAATGTAATGGCACTTTTCAGCATAACTTAAAAGTCGTTCTTTATTGAACTTGTTTCCATTCTTATCTTTATTAATTTTAACATAGTTAAAACCGGCAAAATACCGTATATTCTCATTACTTCCATTATTTTTTTTGTTATGGTGCGAGGCAAAAATATTTACAATATTTTTTGCATTATCGTACTCTTTCATTACTCCTCCTATTTATATTAAACAATAGAAAGGTGATAAGTTCAAAATATTACAATAAAAATTTACAATGAATGTAAATAGTATATAAATACGTATAAATTAAGTTTCTCTTTTAATAAAAATGTAAAAAGTGGCATATTGATATAATCAGAAAGGGAACAACAGTTATTGATTACATTGTTATTGCTACTCTTATTATAATTTTCACTCTTTTTTATTCAAGTAATTATCCTTAATTTTTTGATACTATTGTAAATTTTTGTAAAAAAAAACAAAAAATTATTAAAGTTTTTCAAAAAAATGCCGAATATATTATTACGAAAGGATGATACAGATGCTAAAAAAAATTAAAAAACCAACAAGTAATACCAGTTCATGTGTTGAGTTTATTTTGCGTGGAGCAAAAAAACGGAGAACGATGGCAATTGCTGAAGCGGTAAGGGTAAATGCCGATTCCGGACTTCGGACTGAATTGAGAGCAGTAAAGTAATATACTGACGAGGATGTAAGATGAGAAATAAGAGGCTTGTAATAAAGCAAGCCCTTTTTCTTATATAAAAGAGTAATTATCACCTTATTAATAATTGAAAAATCAATGTACTGGGAGGTGATTATATATAAAATTTTATTAAGGTATAAAATAAAAGTTTGAAATAAAATTTATTTATGGTACTATAGTATCACACGAGAGGAAAAGTGGCCGAGTAGGTTTAAGGCGGCACCCTGCTAAGGTGTTGTGTGGGGTAACCTGCACCGAGGGTTCGAATCCCTCCTTTTCCGTTTTTTTATTGAGTTTTTAGATATTTATCTTTTTTACAATTGTATTTTAACGGGACTGTAATTGTAATGTAATGAAGTGAGTGGTTTGCGTAGGACAGATGGTGTGATTATTTTGGGCAATCGGCTTGTAGAGCGAGTTTGAGGGGTAGGAAATAATCAAACCATGTGTCTCGTAATTACTCTTTTTTACTCTTTTGGGCATCAGGACAGATGGTGTGATTTTTTCGGGCAAAAGGTTTTTAACCCTCTTTCTGCTTGTGTTTTAGGGCGATTGAGGCTTGGTGCAAATGGTTTGATTATTTTGGGCAAAGTGAGTCGTTTGAGGTTTTTGAAAATTCTGTCGTTCGGTTAAATTTTTTAATTGATACGAAACCGACACATACTCGGAAGTGGTGTTTCAATTTTTTGTCATCAGAGGTAATGTGTGTGTACCATGAACGAATATATAGATATAAAGAAAATCGCAGAAGTAAAGGGGTTGAAAAGTACCCGTTCAATCCGAATGGAAATCAACAAACCTGAAAGCAGATATATTTCAAGGGAAGTCAAAGTAAACGGCGGAATGTCATACGAAATATTGTTTTCAAGTTTAGAACCTGAATTACAGCAAAAGCTTCGGGAATGCGAAACCAAATCCACGGCAATTGTTTCGTTGAATTACAAACCGCCTGTTATTGCAGACAAAGCAAGATTGACGGCAAATCACAGAATGAATATTGTAAAAGCCGCTCTTGAACACAGACGCAAATATCCGAAGATAAAAGAAGCTGATGCTGAATTTTTAGACCTGTATAATTCAGGTTTGTATTTACCAAAAACATACGAATTTCTTGGACGTATTTCAATCGGAACACTAGAGTTATTGCTTTAGCTGGGCTTTAATTCAGATGAAATATAAAATCCGCTAAATTTAAGACATTTATATTTACCCCTGTCTATAAGGACTCATTCTTTTTTATCGTATTTAGTGTTGCAAAATATATTTCACGCTAAATTTTAAGACGTCATTTCACATAATAATTAGTTGATTAAAAAATTGAATGGCTCTGCCATTCAATGAGAGTTCTTATGGAATTAGGAAAGGAGATTTTATGACTACAGTAGAACCAATCAGAAATATTGAAAGTATCAAGAAATTAGAAAAGTATTTTGCAAAACATAGTCCGAGAGATTTGTTGCTATTTACTATTGGTATAAATTGCGGATTAAGAATTTCAGACATAGTAGCCATGAATGTCGGCGATGTCAGGAACAAAAGCCATATTCAGATTATAGAAAAGAAAACAGGCAAATTTAAGAAATTTCCGATTAATTCAAAACTAAAGCCTATGATAGAAGAATTTACAAAGGGTAAACGCTCTGATGCGGCTTTGTTTGTTTCTATTTTTAAAAACCGGCTTGATAGATTCGGGGCGTACTATATTATAAAAACAGCCTGTCAAGCAGTTGGTATCCATGAAAAAATAGGAACACACACTATGAGAAAAACTTTCGGCTATCATCATTATAAAAAATTTAAGGATGTAGCTATGCTGCAAAAGATTTTTAATCATTCAAATCCGAACATAACTCTGAGGTATATCGGTATTGAACAGGATCAAATTGACGAAAGCTATAACAACTTTATTCTATAGCCTCAAATCCTCTATTTACAATGGGAAATTTAACATTTTATCTTCTTAACAATATAGCAATTATGTGAAGATTATATTTTCATACTTACATGAACCTATATTATCACAAACAAAAATGGAATTTTATATTTATTAAAAATGTTATGAGTTCCCATTTTTTTGAAAATAATCCCCCTTAAAACCCTTTTAAATTAGGCTTATTAACGGTCTTCACATAATTGCTAAAAAGTTAAGAGGTTATTTCTCAAAGTGATGTTAAAGAGGACTTTTCTCAGAAAGTAATTAAGTAATAGTGGAAATTAGTTTACAAATAAAAGGCAAAGCAGAAATTTTTGACCAAGACAACCGTAGAGGTGCAGGAAAATATGAATCTTAGATACTGAGAAGGAGTGTGTTTGTAGTGACAAATTATTCAAAATCAAGAAATAAAATATTATTCAACTTTACCGGAGTTGGAAATAATAGAATATGCAGAAAATTTATAAATTTAGTCAATAAAACTTCTATAAAAGAATTAGCTCTTATTTTACAGAAATGTGAATGCCTAATAAGCATTGATACAGGAACAATGCATTTAGGGTATGCAGTTGGTGTCCCAACTATTGCTATATTTTATGAATAAACAACTTTAAAATGTTGAAGTCCAAGTGAAGATTTATACAAGGTTAAAGTCATAAACAACAATGACAGTAGCGCAAACAACATTTGTAATGCAGGAGGTTTAAATGAATAAATTATTCTTTTTCAAAGACTTAGATTCTCATTATGTAATATATTTATTTGGGGTTCGTTTATGCATTAAGCATAAGTGTAAATTTAAATATAAAGATGCAAATAGTATGGGTATCGAACTAAATTCTCAAAGAAATCCTAAATTAATTGTATCATTAACCAGTTATCCGGCAAGAATTAAAACTGTTCATATTACAATTAACACATTACTACAACAATCTTTAAAACCGGATAAAGTTATTCTATGGTTAGCAAATGAACAGTTCCCAAACCAAGAAAAAGATTTACCACAAGAACTAATAAAGTTAAAGACATTGGGATTAGATATAGAATGGTGTGAAGATATTAAATCATTTAAAAAACTTGTTCCCGCAATGCAAAAATACCCTCAAGACATTATTGTTACTGCTGACGATGATGTATATTATCAATCGAACATGCTTGAATCATTATACAATGCATATAAAAAAAATCCGAAGAATATATATGTCAAACGTTCTGTAAAATTAAAAATGGAGGATAATTATCCAAAAGGTATTTCTAGCAGAAAATATATGTATAAACATCTGATAGAACCAAGTTATTTCAATCAATTAATGGGTGGCAGCGGATGTTTATATCCGCCACACTCACTTTACAAAGACTGCACAAATATAGACATTATACGCAATACTATACCAACGCATGATGATGCATATTTTTGGGCAATGGCAGTTTTAAATAAAACGAAAATTCAAGTCATCGGTGGATTTGATGAAAATTTATATTTTGTTGAAGGAACACAAGATGTCGGGTTAATTCATTGTAACAAAAATGGTAAAACTGGAATCAGTTTAGAAAATGCGTATAAAGTAATGATTCAAGAGTATCCTAAGATATTAGAAATATTAAATGAAGAATTGGAGAAAATATGAAACTTTCAGTAGTAATGCCTGTTTATAATACAAAAAAAGTTTTTTTATGTGAATCAATAGAAAGTATATTAAATCAAACTTATTATGATTTTGAATTCATTATCATAAATGATGGTTCAACCGACGATAATGTTGAAAATGTTATTTTGTCATATAAAGATAATCGTATTAAATATATAAAACAAGAAAATTCTGGGATTGTAAAATCTCTGAACAATGGATTTACACTTGCGAAAGGTGAATATATTGCAAGAATGGATGCAGATGATATCGCAATGCCAAATAGATTTGAAAAACAAATAGAATTTTTAGATACACATAATAATATATCGATTTGCGGCTCAAATATAGAGATATTTAGACAAAACTCATCTAAAATTCGTAAATATCCTGAAAACCCCAAAATCTTAGAATTATTAAAAGAATGTTGTATTTGTCATCCTTCAGTAATGCTAAGAAAAAAAGATTTTGAAAAGTATGCTCTTGAATATACAAATGAATATTTATGCGAAGACTACGATTTATGGACAAGAGCTATAAAATTTTTAAATTTTTACAATATACAAGAGCCTCTTTTACGTTATCGAATTCATGAAAACAACTTAAGCTTATCGTCTCCCATTTTTAAACAAGATGTTATACGTGTAAAAGAAAATCTCCTTGACTACATTACCTCTAATGAGAATTTAAAATTCAAACTACAAAAAAAATATATTAAGAAAAATTCTTTTTGGAGGAATATATTCTCATTGTCAAACGATACAAACAATAAAGTTCTTACTATATTTTATTTAAAAATACTTTTGTGGAAATTATAAATAGGGAGTAATTATATGAAAAATATTAATATTGTTTTTGCAGTTGATGACAATTATTCTGATAAATTGTATGTTACAATTTTTTCAATATTAGAAAATAATCAAAATGATATCAATTTTTATATAATCAATCAAAATATATCTAGAAATAATCAAGAAAAAATATTAAATTTAGAACTATATTACAAAAATTGTCATATAAATTTTATTACCCTTAATTCAGAGATATTAGATAATTTAAAATTAAATATTCCATATATAACAAAAGAAACATACTATAGATACTTAATTGCTGATTTACTTTTAAATGAAGACAAAGCTCTTTATTTAGACGCAGATATCATTGTAGATGGAGATATAACCCCTTTGTATAATTTGGATATAAGCAATTATTATTGTGCTGGTAGTGAAGATTTATTTATAAAAAATTTAAACTACAAACAAGAAATAAATTTCAAAAACAATGATTTATATATAAATGCAGGAGTCCTACTTCTTAATTTACAAAAAATAAGAGAGTTAAACCTCGGTAAACAACTAATTGATAAAACAATAGAACTTAATGGTAAAATTAAATATCAAGACCAAGATGTAATAAATATCGTTTTCAAAAACTATATTAAAGCAATTGATAGTAAATATAATTTTGCTTCTGCAAACGTAAAAGAAGAAAGAAGAAAGAAGAAAGAAGAAAGAAGAAACTCCAATAATCATTCACTATACGGGGGAATTAAAACCTTGGGATAAAAAATGCCGAAATAAATTAAAAAATATATGGTTAAAATATTCAAGAAAAGCATATGCAATAAAAAATAAAAGTAGGACTTATTATAGACGAATTTTTTGGTGGAGCTGGAACTGCCTACGGTGATAGGGGTTTTTAGCTCGTAAATATATCTGTAAATGAGACACCAAACCTTGATAAACGCAATATAATAGTTGATTATCAATAATGTCATTAGAAGTTGTTGGCACTGGTAATAAGCTAACAAATTCAGAATTTTCGTTATAATTTGGATAGGTTTCAAGCACTGGATAGTAGGCAAATTTTTGTGTAATATAAAAAAGAAAGGAGAAATTATGAGAAGTCAAAACTAACAATTGATCAAATTCAAGCACTCTTACAATCAAATTTGACATTCACAGACTTCAAGTTCTCTTATACTTTGCAAAATTTGAACGATTATTATAATATTTTTATGATTTCATTTTTTACCCAGGCAAAAAAATATTTTTACAGTTTTTAATACAACAAGGAGGAAAATCAACTATGCAAATTTTAACAAATTATAATAACCAACCACTGGGCAATCATATAAATTTTGCCTCTCATTTTGTAAGAACCAACATCTTACGCAGTACGTTTTATTTTCCGTATAATTATTCGGATTTCCAGACTACAAGACAATATGCAAATGCCATAGAAGGGTTATTAAAAGACGGTAAAAATGACGTAATTAAATTTGTTGATAGAAAAAAATATGTAAACTTAAAAGTAAATGATAAAGAGTATACAAGAATTGATAAAGTTTCTACATCAGCAAATGAAATGTTAACAAAATTAAGAAAGGCAATTATTGATTTTGCAGACAAAGAGAGAGGAATTAAAAAGGTCTATAATTATGATAACTTGTCAGAACAAGAAATAGGATACATTAAACATTTAGATGTTGAAAATAAACTTAAAAATTTGGATCCTAAAAATCCAAAACATGCAAAAAAAATTGAAAAAATAAAAGAAGAAGTCAAAAAAGCCCTTTTATTTGGAATTCAACACAAATTGTACGAATTAGACAAAGAAATTGGCCGGCCTAATAAAACTCAAACAATGGGCCTAAATTTAAAAGAGAATACTCTAAATTTTAAAAATTTATTGGATTCATAAAATATAACAGAAATTTTGTATGTTGTAAGCTGGTTTTGTCGGGCAAGTATGCCAATTCGACCTAAAAAAACACTTCCGAACAAATCGGACTTTAATCTAATCTAGTGCCGCAGTTGCCGCCGGCTCAACGCATCCGGCATCTGCTCACCTTTGATTTCTTTGGCCTGAATCTTTGATTTCGTGCAAAAGTTCGTAGGTTGCAGTTTTTACCCCAACACAAAGTGTCTCAAAATAATCAACCCATGTGTTCTTTTACAATAAATTCAGGGTGACAGAATTTTTGTTTATGTCAGGCAATGCCTGACATACTATTTTTTAGAATTGTAGGTCAGGTTTCACCTGACAAAAACTTTTTATTTTCAGGTGAAGGGTGAGGCGTGAAGAGAGAAGGGAGCTTAAAACAATTTTGGCATTCCCCTTCCCTTTGAGAGAAGGGGCTTACCGGCAGTATTTAGGGTTGGTAAAACGGCATTAAATAAGAAAACACAACTTTTAATTGATAATGCGTACCCACCGAAATATTGAATTAAAAAGGCGGGCAAGCTTATGCTTACACACCTGACGATTTGTATTATTTATTTCTATTCAGTCCATTTGTGGAACATTTCATTTGGCTGTTCTTGAGGGGGGGGGGGATTTTGTTCCCTGTTGTGATGTTACTTCTAAATTACTTATGTTCATTCCTCCTTTTCTCGTATAATATCCTCGGGTTTTTTGTTGTATGTATATAAAATTTACCGGTTATAATTCAATTACAGATTATTCATAAAATCTTGTAATTCTACTATGCTCTGCTGTAATTCCTGCTCTGCTTCTTTCAATTTCGCCTGAGTATATATATATTCATTTTCATTGTTTTCTATGTATGCTTTTTCCTCGTTTTTAGATCTGGTTAAGTAATAGACCCCTAAACCTATACCAGCACCAACCAGCATACCAGGAATCCCCAGCAATAACATTGCTCCTACCTCACCAGCACTAGCTATCAATCCTATTGCACCACCAGTAACAAAACCAATAGCCCCACCCATATTCGAGCATGCTAGTTTCTTGGATTTAGGACGACTCTTTATTTCTAAAAGTTTTGTACGCAAACTTTTAACTTTTGCTTTAGCTTTTTGAACGTTTGCTTCTAATCTTGTTTTTTCTGCAGCAACTGTATTGGCATCAGATACCTTTCCTGCTGCCTGAGTTTGTTTATGAATTTTCAAAAACTCCTCGTACTCAGAGTCCAGTCCGGCAGCTTTAACCTGTGACGTAAAAATTCCCATTTCGCAATCATCAAGTACTTTGTTTCCTTTTGTCTCTCCTTCGAATGAACCGTCAACTTTTGCCGCTAACTCTCTCAAATTTGCATCCTGAATTTGTGCAATAGTAATTCCCATAATTTTTCTCCTTTTTTCCTTTTTTAATATCTTCGTGTAATCTCTTGTACTCTAATAAAGTTTTCAGGCGGGGCTGAATTTACTACTACTACTACTACTACTACTACTACTACGCGTGCCGCATCTGGATTTCAGCCTCTGGAAATTTGTGTTTACAAAACTTAATAATCTAGAAATTGCTTAATATTTCTTAATATAATAATTGTTTTTGCAAGAGAAATGGTAATAACCCCTCACCCGAATCCGTAACTTTCGCCTGATGGCTCAAGAACGGCTTCCCCCTCTCCCATAAGGGGCGAGGGCAAAGATGTAGGATGCGGTAAATCACAGATTTACCGCATCAAGGTTATAGTATGTAGGGTGGGCAAAGAGGCATTAAATAGAAAACACAACTTTTAATTGATAATGCGTGTCCACCGAAATATTGAATTAAAAAGGCGGGCAAGCTTACGTTTTGCTAACCCTATACTTATTCAGCCGCCTAATCACTTAAACTTATTCACTAAGATGCTTTTTTAGATTAGTTTTAATAGGTTTGTATTTACCAAAAGCATACGAATTTCTTGGCAGTATTTCAATCGGAATACTAGAGTTATTGCTTCAGCGGGGCTTTAATCCGGATGAAATATAAAATCCGCTAAATTTAAGACATTTATATTTACCCCTGGCTATAAGGACTCATTCTTTTTTATCGTATTTAGTGTTGCAAAATATATTTCACGCTAAATTTTAAGACGTCATTTCACATAATAATTAGTTGATTGAAAAATTGAACGGCTCTGCCATTCAATGAGAGTTCTTATGGAATTAGGAAAGGAGAAAGACTATGAATATTGTAGAACCAATCAGAAAGAAAAAAGATTTGAAAAGAATTGAAAGCATCTTAAGAAAACAAAGTCTCAGGGATTTGCTGCTTTTTACAGTAGGTACAAATTGCGGTTTGAGAATTTCGGATATATTAAATTTAAATGTTGGCGATGTCAGAGATAAAGACTACATAAGCATAACAGAGAAGAAAACAGGCAAATACAAACGATTTCCGATAAATGCTAAATTAAAGCCAATGTTTGCTAAATTTACTCAAGGCAGAAAAGCCGATGAACCATTGTTTTTATCAGTTTTCCATAACAGAATGGAGAGAACTCAATGTTACCGTATCGTTAACGAAGCGTGCCGGAAAGCCGGATTAGACTGTAAAATCGGAACTCATACATTGAGAAAAACTTTCGGCTACCATCATTATCAAAAGTTTAAAGACGTTGCTGTCCTGCAAAAAATTTTTAATCACTGCTCACCACAGGTAACACTTCGTTATATCGGCATTGACCAGGACATGATAGATGACAGTTACAACAATTTTATCCTCTAAACCATATATAACGCATAATTCAACAAAAAAACAATTCAACATAATTGAACATTTGTTGAATTGTTTTAAAATCCTTTATTTTTAATAATCTTACCACAAAAATAAAAAAATTGATGTAGTAACTTATTATATTAAATTTTATAAACAAAAAAGCTGAAAACTATTTTGTTTATTGGGATTTAGGTCTGCATTATACCCAACATATTTGAACATTTGTTGAATTGTTTTTTCTAAATCCCTGAAATTAGTATATCACAAAGATAAATAAGCTCTAGAATTATAAATTTTTTTTGTTGAATTTACTTTACATTTTATAAAATCAAATAGCTAAAAGGCTTTATTTTCTTATATTTTTACAAATACTCAACAGACGTTCAATTGAGTAGAGTTTTAAATCCTGGTTCGGAAGTGATGTTAAAAGAAAATATTCTCGGAAAGTAATTAATGAAAATAAGTTTACTGGTAAAAGAAAATGAGGAATGGGAATTTAATCAAACATCCATTATGTTGTCACTAAGTACTGTGAAAATAGGAGTTTTAATTAGCTGATGGTTCAAGTTTCTATTATTGTGCCGGTTTTTAATACTGAAAAGTATATAGAAAAGTGTTTGAATTCACTCGTAAATCAAACCCTCTCTGATATTGAAATTATTTGTATAAATGATGGTTCCACTGATAATTCCCTAATCACTATTAGACGATTTGCAAATAGAGATTCAAGAATAAAAATCCTAGAACAGCAAAACCTAAAACAAGGTGCGGCAAGAAATAATGGTATGCAGATAGCGACAGGTGAATATATAGGTTTTGTTGATTCAGATGACTGGGTAGATTTGGATTATTTTGAAAAATTATACTTTGCCGCAAAAAAATACGATTCAGACATTGCCCTTGCAACTAATGTTAGAATTGGCAGCGGAAAAACAAAAAAGCGTTTAAATATTGAAAAAGTTGAATTTGTGACAAATTTGCAAGATAAAATCGACATTGGACAACAACCTAAAAATCCATGCCCGACAAATAAAATTTATAGAACATCGCTTTTAAAAAACAGTAATATTTTATTTCCGGAAGGTGTTTATTGTGAAGATAAACTGTTTACAATACAGGCAGTTTATTATGCAAACGGAATTGTAGCAGTTCCCGGAATAAATTATTACTACTTTAGAAATCCAAACTCAACTGTTAATACGAGAAAAATTCAGCATACTAAAAATTTAATTAATGATAAGCATCTTGCACACAGACAGGTTTTAGATTTCTTAAAGTCAAAAATAGAAACTGACAATGCTGCTATAAGAGATAAGGACTTTTGGGCAATTAAATGTAATAAGAAAATCCTAGGGATTACATTTTATCAAGTAAAAGAAAGCATAAATACCGTTAAATTTTTTTTTTTTTTTTTAATTCCATTTAAAGAGGAGTCTATTAAATGAAAATCAAAACCAAGACAAAAACTAAAAATTTAGTAGTTGGAGCAGGATTTAGCGGAGTAACAATAGCCAGATTACTCGCAGAAAATGACGAAGTTTACAGAGAAGGAGTGTGTTTGTAGATGAGAACTGTTTTGCACAGTGCATATGATGAACTATTATACCAGCCGATTAATGTCGTAATTCCTATGGCAGGAGCCGGAAGCAGATTTGCTGTTGCCGGTTATGATATACCAAAACCTTTTATTAAATTTAACGGCAAAATGATGATTGAACACGTTCTGGCATTATTCAAACGTATAAACGTAATTTTCACTCTGGTAATACAGGAAAAATTCCTTTTTGAGCAAAAAGAGCAGATTGAAGAATTACAAGAAAAATATAAACTCAATGTTGTAACCGTTCCAAAACTTACTATGGGGGCTGCAATTACAGCTCTTGCGGCTCATAAAGCAATAAACTCTCAATATGACATCATTTTTGCAGATTCAGATAATATTTTTGATGACGAAGATATTATAAAGTTTGTATCGTCTGTAAGGAGCAGGAATTTAAAAGGTGCCTTATTGACTTTTCAATCTTCAAATCCATGTTTTTCTTATGCAAAAGTAGATGACAAAGGACTTTTAATTGAAACAAAAGAAAAAGAAGTAATTTCAGACCATGCCATTTGCGGCATGTATTATTTTAAAAAACTGGAAGATTTTAAAAATGCAGTAATTGATTTAGTTGTCGAAAGCGATACGCAAAAAGGTGAGTTTTATATGTCAAATGTCTATAATCACTTAAAAAAACTCACAGATAAAATCGGGATTTATGATATCGCTCATTTTGATTGCGTCGGAACACCGGAGCAGCTTCAGGAATATTTAGGGGGTGCCGGTGCAAGAGTTTAACAATATCCTCCTGTTTGGGGGTGAAACTAAAAATGAGAATATGCCGGTAGGTTTCTATTCTTCTCTTGCTCTTCTGCCTCTAAGGGGAAAATCTATTATTTTAAGACAGCTTGAGAACCTCAAAGCGTCGTACGGGTTGAGTAAATTTATTATTGTGGTCTGTAACGATAATTATAAACTTCTGGATTATATTAAAAACATCTTAAGAGAAAAATTTGAAATAAAACTTGTACAGGTAAACAGCAAAAAGAACATTTTAAGTTCATTAAAATACGCACTCAAAAAAGCAGATTTAAGTTTACCAACAAGGGTTTTACTCGGCGATACAATGATTCCTAAAAGTATTGATGAAACTCAGGATGTAATTTTCACATCAAAAGACATTACAATGTCGGATAACTGGTGTCTTGTAGATAAATTGGGACATTTTTATGACAAAGAGAAAAACATCGATTTAACAGATAAAGAGACTCTTGTCGGGTATTACACTTTTTCTGACACAAAACATCTTTTAAACTGCTGCGTAAAAGCAAGGTTAATGTTGAAAAAAGAAATTTCGACAGCATTAATAATGTATCAGGAAAAACACAAACTTAAAACAAAACTTATTGATGACTGGTATGATTTAGGACATACTTCCGGCTTAGTTAAAGCTAAAAATATGCTCTTTAATGCTAGATGCTTTAATTCGATATCGGTTGATATAGAGTGCGGTTTATTAACAAAAACCAGTACAAAAATTCAAAAACTTGAGGATGAAGCTTTCTGGTATCTTAACCTGCCCGATGAATTAAAAATCTTCACACCAAGACTTGTAAGTTTTAATAAAGACAAATCTTCTGCCAGCTTAATACAGGAATTATACGGTTATCCGTCTTTACAGGAACTGTATTTATCAGGCGAGGTAAATCTTGAGGATTGGGGCTATATTATAAAATCACTGTTTGAACTGCACAAGAAATTTGAAAATTATAAGACAAAACCCGATTTTGATGCACTTAAATGGCTTTATTACGATAAAACAAAAGAACGGTTAGGGGATTTAAGGAAACAGAACTCATACTGGAACAAAGTTTTAGATAGAGAGTTTGAATATATCAACGGGGAAAAATACAGGGGAGTTGCCTCTTTAAAAAATGGTATTGATATTTATGTTCAAGAACTCTGCGAAACTGGAAAAGAAACTATTATCCATGGCGATTACTGTTTTTCAAATATACTTTTTGATTCAAGTAATTATTGTTTCAAACTGATAGATCCGAGAGGCAGGCTGAATAAAGAACCGACAATATACGGCGATCCGAGATATGATATTGCAAAACTGCGTCACAGTATTGCAGGGCTTTATGACTTTATCGTTCACGGGTTATTTAAGTTAAACGAGAGTAAAACAGGCTTTGAGTATGAAATAAAGACCTCCGCTGATTATTCAATGTTAGAAAGAATATTCGATAAATATGCTGCATTGAACGGTTACAATCCGCAGGAAATTAAGTTTATAGAAGGCTTACTGTTTCTTTCAATGATTCCGCTTCACAAGGATAATTTCAGCAGGCAAAAGGTATTTTACTTAAGGGCAATAGAGTTACTGAATGATACTGTAAAAATCAGGGGTAATAATGAAAAAGTCTTATCCTTAGTTGGAGAGAAAGGTTAATATGGAAGAAAAGAAACTCAGAATATGTATTGACTTAGACGGCACAATCTGCACAATAAAAAAGCCGGATGAAACTTATGCGGATGTAAAAGTAATGCCCGGAGCAAAAGAGTTTATTGACAGCCTGAAAGCTGACGGGCATACGATAATTATAAATACCGCCCGAAATATGCAGACACAGGGGCATAATGTGGGTAAGGTTATGAAAAATGTCGGCAAAATTACTCTTGATTGGCTTGAAGAAAACGGAATTCAGTATGATGAAATCTTCTTCGGCAAGCCGAATGCTGATATAACAATTGATGATAGGGTTATAAAGTTTGAGGGCTGGGACAAGATGGATAAGGTAGAAGTTCTGAAACAAGCAAAGGAGAGATAATTATGAACAGAGGAAGAAAAGTTTCAAAAAAGACAATGTTAGATGTTTTAGATGCTTTTAAAGCATATTTTAAAGAGCATGGTACACAGAATATTACCTATTTAGAATTTAGCAATTACATAGAAAATAATGGCGGAGATTTCATAAACTACGTTAATGAATTAGGAGATATATTAGGTAAATTGGGCGATATAACTTCTTATCTTAATTTACCTATATTGTCAACTATTATTGTACGCAGTGGGGAAAATATTCCGGCTTCTGGTTATTTTAAAATGGCGAATTTGCATGGTTTATATGAAGATGATGGACAGTTAAATGTTACCCAAAGTAAGCTGTTGGGAAACAATGTAAGAGCAGGACGCCTTGAATTTGTTAATGAACAAATAGCACAATTACAGAGACTGACACCGTCTAATTTTGATGAAATTAAAAGAGAGATTGAAAATCGGTTTTAAACAATGAAAAAGATATGATACGGAGAATTATGATAATGCCCGAACAACATTTATTTATCTTGTGGGAAAACGCACGAAATAAAGAAAAAGAAATTTTAGAAGAAATAAAAACTCAGTTTAAAATCTTAAAAGAATATGAAATAGAATGGAAACGTGAAAATTATAAAAAAAATTTAAGTGTTTTATATGGACATGATATTTTTGATGAAAATTTTCTTGAAAAAGACCGCGGTTTTGGTTCATTTCTTTGTGTAATTGTCGAAGATGAAAATCCAATATACGGTGAAATATCAACATTAAGAGGTACCGAACAGGTTAATTTAAATTGCTATAATTTAAAGAATGATTTGCGTAATAAATATTGTAATGCGGGTTATTCAATACATTCATCTCTATCAGAGAAAGAAATGAGACATGATTTTGCAGTTTTATTTGGTATGAGCCTTTCTGATTTTATGTATAATTTACCATCAATAGGTTCGCAAAGAGAATATTTAACCAATGATACAGTAAGTGTTGAAGGATGGAAAAATCTTGAGCAAGTTTTCTATATTTTAAATGAAACTATTGACTATGTTGTTCTTAGAAATTTTGAAGATTTACCTAATAATTATAAAATTGATGAACATAAAGATATTGATATACTTGTAGACAATGTACAAGCGTTTTGTCATTTGATGCAACCGCTATCAAATTTGAAGGAAAATGCATTTCCACTAACTTGTTTTGTAAAAGTTGGTAATGATGTTGTTCCTTTTCACAAAAAATTTCCACTTGATGGTTATTATGATTATAAATTCTCAAAAAGATTAATTAAAGAAAAAGTATTAAACTCTAAGAATATTTATGTACCTTCTGATGAGATGTATTTCTATAGTTTACTTTTTCATGTTTATTATCACAAAAATTATGTATCTAATACTTATAAGGAAAAGTTTAAAGATTTAACTCAAAAATTATTTGGCAAAGAATTTATACCCACAAAACAGTATTTAAATAAATGGCTGAATGAGAATAATTATAAACATAGTATTTGTGCAGATTGTCTATTAAATAATAAAAAACAGGTACAAAATATTATTAAATTTAATCCGTGCAATGAAGAATTATATTATTATGATTCAGGAATATATGGTTCTTTAATATTTCATAAAAAAATGTTTTCATTAAATCCAATTTTTCTAACACAACAAATGCGAAATTTTTCAATATTTTTTAATTTGGAGCAGCATATATTAGTCCCCCAACACCCTCTTTATAAAAAATATATAAAAAGAGTTAAGAAGGGAGAATATCTTTGGTTTTTTAAAGCTAGATGTGGAAAAATAATGCAAACAACATATTATGAAAACAAAAAACAGGTAGGATATATAAAGAGAAAATTTCTTCTAAATGACATAAAAGCTTCAAATGATTATGTAGATGTAATCCCAGATAGAACAAGAATTTTATATTATGGAAATTCTATACAGGAAAATTTTTCAGAAATAATTGATTTTAATGAACTAATAGCACAATTGGATAAATTTATTTTATTTGTTTTTAAAAAATACAAAACAAACAGAGAAAATATTTTATCTCCACAAGCATTCGATGCTTTACCGTTTAATTGTATAGTAGATTGTCAAGATGATTATAATTTTATCGATTCTGAATTTAGGTTAAAGGGTGGTATTCATAAATCTTTTTATATTTGGCGTTTATGTGCCGATGAACATCTGAAGATTAAATCAAAGTTTAATAGAAAAGAATTATATGGATACTTATGCGATAAATATAAATTGCCTAATTTTTATGATGCTTATTGTGATTTACAGAAAAAAATTCATTATAATATATTGGCTACACCAATTGAAATATTTTTTGAAAATAGTAATCTTGATTGGAATAACCCTTTAAAATATAAGGAAAATATTTATTGTAAAAATAAATGGAAAAATAAGGCTAGTACAAAATTAATAATTATAAAATTAATTAAAATTTTCTCATTAATTTTAATTTTTAAAAATTTAAGGAAAAAAGTACGATCATTCTTGATAATGAAATTAGTATTTCCTTATCAAGAATTGTATGAATTATATTTCAATTTAAAAAATAAACAAAGGTTGTAAAAGTATAGAAAGGAATATATGACTAATAGAGCCATAATAACACCAACGTATATTGGACATTTCGTTTTTATAAAAAAATATTTAAAAAGTTTTGATAAATATTTAATTAATAAAGATTTTCCAATTTATTTTATTATTGAAAAAAAAGAACAAAAAAAATTTGATAAAATAGTTAAACCTTATAAGCATAGGCTCAATATAAATGTTTGCTATTTAGAGGATATTTTTGAAAAATATGAAATAAAAGAAACTCCGGCTGAAGTATTGAAAATATATGGCAGGTTAAGTTTTCAAACTATAAAAAAATTCTATGGTGGTTTATATAGTGGTGCAGATGAATTTTTCTTTCTGGATTCAGAATCCATGCTTATAAAACCAACAGATTTTAATAGAGTATTTGATGAATATTTTAAACATCCTAATTTTTTTGTCAGTAGAACTTCTCAACGTCACGAAGGATACAAAGAAACGTTTGTTTATAATTATGTTTGTACAGTTGCTAAACTCCTAGGTATAGAACCCGAATATTGGACTGTAGAATCTTATGAATGGTTTTATAAAAAAGAAATACTACAAGATTTAATTAAAGAACTGGGGTCACCTATAAATATTATAAAACAAGCTGTACCAACAGGTAAATTCCCCGATTTAGAGGGTGTACTTGAAGCTTTACTGTATTATTTATTTATTCTAAAAAATAATGATAAATATAAATATGATATTATTATAACTCAAGATGAATTCAAGAAATATCTTGGTGAAAAAAAGTACTTAGAATTCAGAAAAAATTTTGATGACTCACATCTAAATGTTGCAGGTTTATATGAGTTATGCACATATTTTATAACTGACGAAAACGTAGATGCTTTTATTAGGATATTTAATGATAATAATATCCATGTTATGAGATTTACTTGTCCTAATAATAATTATTTAGCTCAAAAGAAAGTGATAGATAATACTTCTATCTGTATATTACCATCAGAACAAGAACATTTATTTGGAATTAATAATACGAAATTAGCAGTTATGAGCTGTAAAAATAATGCTACAGTATACTATAACAAACTTCTAAAACATGTTTCAAAATTTTCTATATTGAAACCGTTAGAAATTATTTCCATTGTTTTTTATTTTACAAAACTATTTATAAAAATTCTTTTTAAAGGGAATTAAGTATGAAATATGCTATTATAACACCTACTTTTGAACCTCATTTCCAGTTTGTAGAAAAATATTTAGAAAGCTATCAAAAGTATGTTATTGACAAAGACAATGAAACTCTGTTGTTTACGATTTCAAAAGAGGAGGAGGAAACTTTCAAAAAAATAACAGATAAATATTGTAATGGAATAAAATTTGAAACACTGTTCTTTGAAGATATTTTAAAACACTTTGGAATTAGCCTTTCTCCAAAGGAGCTTTTAAAAAAGTATAAGAAATTTACTTTTCAAACATTAAAAAAATTCTATACAATGCTTTATTCAGATGCAGACAAATTTCTTGTTTTAGATTCTGAATCGATGTGGGTTAGAAAAACCAATATGAATGAGCTTTTTGAGAATTTCTTTAATTCACCTTTTATTGCCGGATCATCAATTAGCAATCGAGATTCAGTAAGTGATTTTACACAGGGGGTTAATGATAATGTTAATTTCCTACTTGGCAAGCCTTGTGATAGATGGTTTCTTGAAAACTTTGTATGGTTTTATGATAAAGCTATATTAAATGATATGTTTCAATTTTACGGTACTCCAATTGAAATGGCAGAAAAAGTATATAGTTTAAAAGATGAACAGAAAAGAGAGTCGGGAATCTTTGAGATTGAATTATATCAAGCATATTTATATAACAACAATAATAAATATAATTATACTGTACTTGATGTTGATAACTTACTAAAAAGTAATTTTAGTCCTGAGTTATTGCAGAAATATTTTGAAGATTATAATAATCATTTTAAAGGAAATTGTGGCATTCTTGAACATACAATGCTTTTACTGAATGATGCAAATTGGGAAATACTTGCCGGAATGTTTAAAAAATACCGATTTAACATTATTAGATGTGATTATAGTATTTTTGAAAACATAAAATTACAAGAAAAATTTATGGATATTGTTCAACCCAATATTCTTGCAGCTTCGCAAGAACATGCATTTGGAATAAATGAAAGGTATAATGCACTAGTAAATAAAAATAAATATCAGGTGAAGCTGGAAAAACATTTATTTCATTTAACTCATCCGAAAAAATTTACACTTCAGTTGTTAATTGAACCTTTTTCTGTAATGTTCTATGGAATTAAATATTTCTTAAGAAGACAAAAAAATCTAAAAAAATATAAGAGGTTATATGGCGATAACAAATAATATAAAGTCAGAAGAAATTTCGGTTGTTGTTCAAGGCCCGATTCACAAAACAAGAACTAAAAAATGTCTGCAAAGCATAAGAAAAAATTTGCCGGAAGCTGAGATTATCCTGTCAACCTGGCAGAATAGCCTTGTTGATGGTCTAGATTTTGATATTCTTGTGCTTAATGATGATCCTGGAGCTGTTCAACAAAAAAAATTCACAAATAAAAAACTCTACAACAATATGAATCATATGATTCTTTCTACGAATAACGGTTTGTTAAAAGCTAAACGCAAATACACCTTAAAGCTAAGAACAGATTGTTGTATTGATAATACAAACTTCTTAAAAATGTTTGATAGCTTTCCTTGCAGGTCTGAAAATTACAAACTTTTTGAGCATAGAATTATTGCCTCTACGTTGTTTTCAAAATTTGCAGTAAACGAACATAATATTAAAACAGAAATTCCATTCCATGTTTCAGACTGGTGGTTTTTCGGATTAACAAGTGACGTAAAAAAGCTTCTTTTGTCGTCTGATATTGTTGAAGAACCGTATTTTTCAAATTATTTTGAGTATCCTGAAAATTCTTCTAAAAAATCTGTATTTAAAAAATTTGACTGGCGTTTTGCACCCGAGCAATATATCTGTTATTCTTGTTTTTCTAAATACTATGACGATATAAGACTGGAAGATTGTTCTGATATTTCAGAAGATATTAATAAAAAATCTCAGCTATGTCTCGCTAATAATTTTATTTTCTTAGAGTATAAACAATCAGGCATCCATAATCTTAAATACAAAAGCAGTAAATATGAACTATTTTCGGGCGACCAGTATTTAGATTTATATGCATTTTATAATTTTGAGTTGGAATACAAAAAATACTGTGATTCTTCATACATTCCAACCGCAAAAAATATTATTCTATCTGACAGAAAAATAGGTTACAGAATTTTGAGATTTTATAAACACCTGTATAAATTGTTTGATCCTGAAGCACCTTTGCAAGTAAAAATAGAGCAATTTTTTATCGGGATTCCTGTTTCAGGAATTACTTTAATCCCTACGCTTTTTAAGATTTTAAAGGAGAGAGGATGAAACTAAGTAATACAACAGCACAAAATTCATTTAAGTATGGCTGGCTTTTATCAAGGATATGGCCCTACATTAAACCATATATGTTTAGAATAATCTGCGGATTTCTTGTTGCAATACCGTTGGGACTATTAGACGGTGTAACAGCTTTTGCCCTAAAACCGTTTATGGACTATGTGGTAGGTAAACAAGACTGGATTTTTCATATCCTGGGTAACGAATATACTCTCTCCTGGCAAATGTTCGCATTTATTATACCGTTCGGAGTTATAGCTTTTGCAGGCTTCCAAGGTGTTCTGAGGTATTTGAATGACTATATCTCAGCCTGGACATCTCAAAGAATTACAAATGACGTAAAATTTGACCTCTTTCATAAATTAATCTATATGGATCCGCAATTTTATGACGAAAATCCGTCAGGAATAATTATTACAAGATATATGTCAGATCCTCAGACCGCTTCTGCTGGAATTGTTGACCAGATAAAAACAATTACAACAAGTCTTTTCGGAGCATTAGGACTAATCGGTGTAATGCTTTACAGCTCCTGGAAACTTGCATTCATTGGCGTGCTTGTTCTCTGTGTGGCATTTATACCTGTTGCATTAATCAGAAAAAGAATTAAAGAAGCCTCAAATAAAAATATGGTAATAGGCGGAAACATAACCACTAATATTAATGAAACATATAACGGTAACAAAGTTATGGCAGCTTATGAACTGCAACAACGGCAGGAAAAATACTTTCAGGAACAGATTTGGAAAGGTTTTAATGTTAATATGTCTCTGACAAAACGGGCTGCCTGGATGTCACCATTGATGTACCTTATAGCATCATGCGGCATTGCAATAGTCTTAGGCTACGGAACTCATTTAATAACTTCCGGACAAATGACGGCAGGTGCATTTGCTTCTTTTGTTACATCTTTATTACTGCTTTATAAGCCAGTAAAAACACTAGGTAATACAATGACCGGAATCCAGAATATTTTTGTCGCAATGGGCAGGGTATTTGAACTTTTTGATTTACAGCCTGCGATACAGGATAAAAAAGATGCAATTGAAATGAAAGGTTTGAACAATAAAATTGAACTGCAAAATGTTTGGTTTGAATATGTACCTAATCAGCCGGTATTGAAGAATTTAAGTTTAACAATAAACAAAAATGAAACTCTTGCAATAGTCGGAAACTCCGGTGGCGGCAAATCAACACTCGTAAACCTTTTGCCGAGATTTTACGACATTAAATCCGGCTCTATAAGAATTGACGGTGTAGATATAAGAGATTATACAATAAATTCCCTGAGAAAGAATATTGCAATGGTTTTTCAGGATAATTTCTTATTCTCCGGAACAATCAGAGAGAATATTTTAATGGGAAATCCTGATGCAACAGAGGATGAATTAAATCAGGCAATAGAATCAGCCCACCTGCAAGAAATGATTGCGGAGTTGCCGCAAGGACTTGATACTCTGCTTGGCGAACGTGGAATGACATTATCGGGCGGACAAAGACAGAGAGTCGCAATTGCACGTGCTATGATAAAAAACACTCCGATTGTAATTCTTGATGAAGCAACTTCCGCTTTAGATAACAAATCGGAGGCAGTTGTCCAAAAGGCTCTAGATAATTTAATAAAGAATAAAACGGTATTTATCATAGCACACAGGCTTTCAACAATCAAAAATGCCGATAGAATTGCAGTTATAAATGAAGGCGAATTGGTGGAACTTGGAAATCATGATGAACTTATGTCCATAGAAAACGGACAATACAAGGCTCTTTATGATATGCAGTTCAAAAAACAGAAAGTTTAATGTGTGATGGGGGATGGATTCAATATAAAAAACGGGCACTATAATCTTGCTGTGGGTTAAGAAGCAAGTTTAACTAAAAATAACCTATAATAGTTAAAATCAGAACTTTTGCAGTCGGTTTAATACCAGACTGTTTTATTGTACTGTAAATTTTTGTAACAAAATTAAAAAATTTCCTAAAGTTTTAAGAAATTCTGCCGTAATAA
>CAYVMC010000002.1:0-147863 GCA_964452495.1 uncultured Muribaculaceae bacterium
TTTTTAAAACTTTAGCCCACCCCACCACATCATATCATATCATATCATATCATATCATATAGGGGATTATAACTCGATTTCAGCCCAATATAAACTCATCTTTATATTTCGTTACATTGGAAGATTTGTTAAGTTTTCGTTACATAATATTCCCTCCCGCTTCCGTCAAACATCAACGAAAACTGTCGGGAAAAATTAAAAAAATACCGGATATTTATTTAAAAATGTTAAGAAACTAAGCCTAAAAAGCGCTTATACTTGACAGTAAAGTTTTAGCCGAACATAATTATAATGAATAGTATTGTAGATAGGTAAATCGTTTTTAAATCCTTAACGGATACGATTCCTCAAAAGAAAGGAAATTATTATGTACGCAATAGTCGAAACAGGCGGAAAACAGTACAAAGTAGAAGAAGGACGCTACGTTGATGTAGAATTGCTCGGTGCTGATAAAGATGCCAAAATAGTATTTGATAAAGTTGTTATGCTTGTTAATGGCAAAAAATCAAAGGTTGGTCAACCTTATGTAAGCAATGCTTCTGTTGAAGGTGTTGTATTAAAAAATGACCGTGCTAAGAAAATTATTGTTTTCAAACAAAGACCTAAAAAAGGTTACAGAAAAAAACAGGGACACAGACAAGGATTTTGCAGAGTTATGATTAACAAAATCAGAACAACCGCACAAAAATCCAAATCAGCAGATGCAGCAGAATCTGCAGAAGCATAGGTAAAATATAGGAGAATTAAACAATGGCACATAAAAAAGGTATGGGGTCAACCCGAAACGGAAGAGATTCCGAAGCTAAGCGCCTCGGGGTCAAAAAGTTCGGCGGAGAACTCGTTAAGGCAGGTAATATTATCGTTCGCCAGAGAGGAACAAAATTCCACCCGGGTAACAATGTTGGTATCGGCAGCGATGATACTTTATACGCATTAATTGACGGTCAAGTGAAGTTTGAAACTCACAGAAGAGACAGAAAACAGGTTAGCGTATACAGCGCATAGTAAATAAAAAACCTCCTTCTAAAAAGGAGGTTTTTTTATATTAAAATTACTCATCAAGTTTTATATAATTCGTCTGCTCCCATCTTAGGTCAATATATTTAATTTTTTTATTAAGCATCTTAACCTGCGGCAATAGTGATGGCAGACGTGCAATACGGTTCATTATTGAGTCGGAAATTTTACCCAGCCTTATATTAACAGTAGGTATTTTTACATAAATATCATCCGGATTTTTATAGTCTATATACTCAACAGGTTCGCCGGACATATCTTCAATCGTTTGAGCAATTGTACGGAAAATCCTGACTTTTGATTCATCCCAGTTTCTATAATCATCCTTTGTACCGTAAGTAAGGATTAACCATGTTTTATACATGGGATTAAGCGGCATGTACTCTCTACCAATAAGAGTACCGTCTACAGAGAAAAATGCTATTGGCGGAACATCTGCTTCCGGTGATATTGTTAGTACCGGTGTTCGTTCTATTATAATAATTTGAAGTCTGGCAGGAAACCAGAAACGCCTTATATAAACATCCTGCACCGGTTCCAGATGCATTATACTTTCTTTTATATTATCAGTTTTCACCATAAAAATCGGTTCTGATGGTACAGGATTACACCTTAGTGCTGCAAGAATTTTATAGGATGGCACTATTCTGTTATTTATAATCTCCAATGATGGATTATCCACTTTATCAAAAGCATGCGGATCAAGACACCATTGAGGGAGCTTTACTATTCCATAACACAGCCCCATTAAAAGTAATACTATAATCAATTTCAAAAATGAACGCAAAGTCTTAAGACGTTTTTTTTGATATTTTATCTTGCGCTGCATCTGCGCCTGTTTTAAACGCCTTAACTGGTTTTCTTTTGTTATTTGAAATTCATCATCACTTTTTGCCATTATTTATTAAGACCTGCACTTTTTAAAATAAGTTCTACAAGTTCGTCAAATCCTATACCGCCGGCTGCTGCCTGTGCAGGCAAATCACTCGTATCCGTCATCCCAGGACTTGTATTAACCTCTAATACGTATGGTACCCCATCCGATATTAAAAAATCTACTCTTGCGACTCCGCGGCATGCACATGCTTCAAATGCTTTTATTGTAATATCTTTAACCTGTTTTGTAAGCTCTTCGCTAATCTGAGCCGGCAGTATAAACTCTGTCATTCCTTTGGTATACTTTGCCTCATAGTCATACCATTCATTCTTAGGGCGAAACTCCAATATTTCAGTTGCAAAAAACTTGCCGTCTTTTTCAAGAACACCAACTGTAGCACTTATACCTTCCCTATATTCTTCAACAAGAATATCCGGATTATATTTTCTGGCATCATCTACAGCCGAAAGAAGCTCTGTCGGAGTATTGACCTTGTGCATTCCAAAACTTGAGCCCTCACATACAGGTTTAACCATTAGCGGATAGTTAAGGTTTGATACCGCCATTTCCGCATCTTCATCTTTCTTTATAAAAACTGAACTAATAAGAGGGATACCAAAGTTTTTTAATGCACGTTTTGTAAACTCTTTATTCATACAAATTGCACTCGACATAACCCCGCAGCCTGTGTACGGGATTTTCATAATCTCAAGTAAGCCCTGAATACACCCGTCCTCGCCATATTTGCCATGCAATGCATTATATACAAAATCATACCCTTTTAAAATCTGGGCAATATTAGTATCAACAATAACAAGCTGAGCATTTACATACCCGAGCCTTTTCAATGCCTCATAGCAATTTTTACCTGAACGCATAGAAATTTCTTTTTCTGTTGACATTCCGCCGCAAAGAACCGCTATTTTGGCATTTTTGGATAAAGAAGTCTGCATATTTCTTCCTCTCTTTTGTTCATCTCTCCGGCATAAATAACTTCCGGAATAAGTTCTATATTATAACATTCTTTCACTTTATTATACATCTTTAGCATCAACTCAAGTACATCTGTACTTGTTGCATTTCCTTTATTAATTATAAAATTAGCATGTGTATCCCAAACCCTGACATTGCCGTCATCATACCCTTTTAAACCGGCTTTATCAAGCAGCCTTCCGGCACTGTCATTCTGCGGATTTTTAAATGTACAACCTGCATTTGGATAAGCCATTGAAGGCTGTGACTGTTTTCTGCCTGAAAGATTACGGCTCATAAGTTCTTTTATTGACTCAGGGGATGATTTTTTAAGCTCAAAAACAGCATCAATAAGAATATATCGTCCGTTTTGCAAAAGCGATTGTTTGTATGAAAAATTCATATCTTCTTTCATCAATACTGCAATTTTTCCGTTTTCCCTGTCATAACAACGGGCAGAAATAAAACAATCGGACGTAAACTGTCCATGGGCAGAGGCATTCATATAAACATTTCCGCCTATACTGCCTGGAAATGCAATAAAAAACTCAAACCCGCTTAAACATTCTTTCGCTGCAAATTGGGAAAGAAACGGCCCGGGAACACCGCATTCTGCAATAATTCTGTTCCCGTCAAGAGTAACGTTTTTCAATTTATTAGTGCAGACAACCCCGCCTTTTATTCCCTGTGACGATATAAGCAGGTTTGAACCTGAACCAATTACAAACAAAGACGAATCATTATTAAGCAGTTCAATAAACTCTTCCGCTGACTCCGGAAAGTAAACACGGTCACATCTGCCGCCTATTCTAAACGTTGTTATACGACTAAGCTCGAAACCTTCATTTACTTTGCAGACCATACAAATTCCTCATTTGCTTTTAAAAGCTCTTTACCAAGAGTCGTTATTGTTCCTGCCCCGAGTCCTACTACAATATCACCGGACTTTAAAGTAGGCAGAAGCTTTTTTGCAACATCACTGATTGAACCGGTATAGTTTTCTGCATTTACAAATCCTTTTACAAATTCGGAGGAATTAATTCCTTCAATCACATCCTCAGAAGCTGAATATACATCCGTCACAACAATTCTTGATGCAGAAGAAAATGCATTTTTAAACTCATCCCAAAAAGCCTTTAACCTCGTATACCTGTGCGGCTGAAAAACAGCAACAATATGTTTATCTGGATTAGCTGTTCTAAGTGCGCTCAACACAGCTTTTATTTCTGTAGGATGGTGGGCATAATCATCGTATACAACTATATTATCATTTAATTCACAAACCTTTTGCAAACGTCTGCCCATTCCCGAAAATTCTTCAAAATATTTTAATAAAGGTTCAACCTCTACTCCTGCCGTTGTAAGTGCGGCAATAACCGAAAGAGCATTATAGACATTATGTAAACCGGGAATATTTAATTTTACCGGATAAGCGTATTCTCCTTTGTAATAAAGATTAAACAGGGTTTCAGCTTCTTTATATTCTATATTTTTTGCCATAAAATCAGCATCGGCAGAAATTGCAAATGTTATAGGGTTATTAATATTCAAATTTTTTATTCCCTTATCATCAGCATTTATTATGATTTTTGTTTTAACAAGTCTTTTAATATAAGAATTAAATGTATCTAACAGTGAGGTTAAGCCATCTTTATAGAAATCAAGATGATCAGCCTCAAGATTGTTTATAACAAGAATATCCGGAGAATACTTAACAATTGTACCATCACTCTCATCTAGTTCTGCGATAAAAAAGTCATCCGACTCACGACGTGCGTTAGTCAAAAATTCAGGGATAATTCCTCCGACAATAAATGAAGGATGTAATCCGCCCTTTGCAAGAAGGTAAGAAGCAAGTCCGCTTGTGGTTGTTTTTCCGTGAGTTCCCGAAAATCCTATAAACTGCCCGTTTACGTGTGATAATTTTTCTAATAAATCAGAACGGTGAAGTACAGTCATACCCTCTTTTTGGGCTTTAACAAGTTCCGGATTATTTTCTCTGATTGCCGAACTAACTATTACTGTTGACTCGGGAGGAAGATTACTTTCACTATGCCCTATATAAACATCCGCCCCCATTTCTCTTAATATGGTTATATACTTACTATCACAAATATCTGAGCCTGAAACCTTGCATCCTGATTCCAGAAGATACTTTGCAAGACCGCTCATTCCTATACCGCCAACTGCTACAAAATGATAATTTTTATCCACAATAAACCTCTATAATACCTAAAAATATTATAGTATAAAGATACACAACGCAACAGTAAAAAGCAATTTAATAAGAAAAACCGCAGTCTAAAATCTATATTCTAATTCACCCTGGAAGCCAATACCTGTTCTGCCGACATTTCTTAAAATAACCTGTGCAAATAATGATAACCGGTCAGTAAGTTCTTTACTTATACCGAAACCATATTGTAAATATCCACGTTTCAACCAGATATCCGGCAATTCAACACCTGAAGCAGAGCCTGAAACCCCGCCAACACAGTTGTATACGTAAGCAACGGTTGCAAATATGTTCCAAGTTTCTTCCTGCCAGATAAAGTTTACACCGGGAGCCACGTTCAATCCATTTAAAGTTCCTGTTGTCATACCTATTTGTCCATAATTTGACTGCCATTTAGGTCCGCCAAAGAAATTATAAGAAACAGTAGCAGACGGTTGAACTATAAACTTATTTTTTATACGCCAGTTATAAGCCCCTTTTAATGCAGTACCGGCATAATAATTCATATCCTGATCATTATTACCCTGTACATTCATTTCAACATTGTACAAGCTTGCATATCCTAACAGTGATGCAATCCAATTTTTATTAAAGAACGTACCCATTGCACCAATTTGCCCGCCATTTTCATTAGCACTTACACCGCTAAATGATTGGTGAGCACCGATATATCCCATATAGACAGTAGGTATCCAGCTCCAACCTTTGCCAATATCAATAGTCCCCATATCAACACCAACAAGTGAACCGTAAGCACTATTTTCTACAGCCAGACCTTCTGTCATACGCAAGGTTTCAAAGTTACCGTAGGTTTTAACCCATATACCGGGGTCATGGCGGGTATACTCATATCCTGGTAACACATTCGTATCCTGTATAGCAAGTCTATTTGCAACAGAAGTTTTTGCAAGTGTCTGCGGTGTAAGCATTAGCCGGTCAAACATAATGTCATTTATTACAAGCTGGTTCATCAGCTGTGCAACCGAAACAACCTGACCACGGAATGCCTGTTTGTTATATCCTAATATATTCAGGTAATAAGTTCCATCATTTGCATCAGAAGCTACTAATTGATATCTGTTAACCGGAGTTAAAACATCCTCTGCAGTAGAAGTGAATATAACATTATCACCTATTTCATCCGCATCAAAGATATTTCCCAGATCAACCGTTTGAGATGTTATCATAGCTCCAGAATTGCTTTGAATAAGGTTAAAACCTGAAATGTTTACAATAGCCACTTGCGAACTGTCAGTAGAGGTAATTGACGTGAAATCAAAAGTGTCTGTGGTATATGTTGATTCAATCGCATTTTCATAAATATCTATTGTAAAGTCAGCTCTTCCATTAACATTATCTATAATCAACCCGCCGAGAGAATTTGCCTCAATAGCACCATTTGCTGCTGCTATTAGTCCTGCTGATTGAAGAATTATATCACTGTTTGCCCAGGCAGTACCAAGGTTAATTCTTGAACGACTGTCAACTTCAACAGTACCTGATTGCAAAATATCATTCATGTTTTCGTATAACTCAAGTACTGTGTTAGATAGCGACAAAGTTCCGCCAGTTTGTTCAAGATTAGCAGAAGTAATATTTCCATCTGTACCAATACTTGTATTGGAATCGGCAATAGTTAATCTGCCGGTATCGGTAACATTTACTTTTCCGCTCCAGTTATCTGATTGTGATTCCGTACCAAGATTATCAAATACCACTTCTCCTGAACTAACATTTAAAGTAGAACCATTTGCTATACTTAAATCTGTTGAAGCAACAATGCTGCTGTCTCCGCTCATTGTAAAGCTAGAATTGCTAGAGAGTACAAATTCAGAATTACCGGTTGTTTTAATAACACCACTGTGATCACGGCCATTGGCAATAGTGAGTGTTCCGTTATCACCTAATTCAACAACAGAATTACCTGTTATAGAACTCATAGCATCATTTATTGTAAGTCCAGCACCATTATCAATGTAAAGAGTGCCGCCGTCCTGATTATAGGTACCTTTCTCCGTTTCGTGAAGGAAATTATCAGTTAAAGTAAAACTACCTGATGACATTGTGATACCACCCGACCAGTCATCACTTGAACTTTCATTATCATCAAATGTAACACTGCCTCCAGATATCTTCAGTGTTGACATATCATCAATGATTGTTTTTACGCCCTTGTTAACAACAAGATTTTCACCTAGGGTAGTATTTGAACCAAGTATTTCCAATGTACCTGATTTGGCTTCAAAATCTCCTGCATCTGCAACATTTTCAAGGATTAACGTACCATCCTCAAGTGATATTTTACCTTCCCATATATCTGTATCATCGACTGTTACAATTGCATCATTATTAACATTTAAATCTCCGTATATGCCAAGTTCTGTTTCGGCAGCAATTTCTCCACCAATAACAGTAACAGTGCTTCCTGTTGCAATATAAATACTGTTTGTCGTTTCATCAGTCGAAATAGAAACTGTATTATTTTCTCCATTATCAATTACAAGTGATGAAGAATCATTCATACTTATTTCAGCAGTTGTAATACTACTACCGCTCGAAGCCGTTAAAGTGCCACCATCAAGTGAAATACTACCGCCAGTCACAGAGGAATCATCATTTAATGTCAATCCTACACCTGAAATTGAAAGATTACCGCCTGTTTGATTATATGTTGAATCAGCATCTGTAACTTTACTCACAGTAAGGTTCAAATTACCGTCAACAAGGGTTATATTTCCTTTCCAAGTATCACCTGAACCGACATTTACAATTGTTTCACTGCCATTAATTGATAAATCACCAGATATATCAAGTACCGAACCATCAGCAATTGTACCCCCTGTTAACTCCAATGAAGAATCTGCACTTACTGTAAGGTACGAACTATCACCAGTAGTAATACTGCCACTGTTTTGTGTATTGTTCTCAAATATAAGGCTACCGCCTGTTACATTAACAATACTATCACCCGTAATTGAACTACCTTCTTTTAAAGTTAGACTTGAGGATAAGTCTAGAGTGCCGCCGGTCTGATTAAATGTAGAATCTGTAGTTGTAATTTTATCCTGAGCAATAGAAAGATTACCGGAAGATAATGAAATATCACCATTCCAGCTATCACCAGTATCCAGTGTAAGACTACCCCCCGTTACTGCTATCTCAGCATCTGTATTGATAGTTATATCAGCACCTGCCTCAACCGTACCTTGTGAAATTGTAAATGTACCATCCTGAATTGTAAGCGAACCCTCTGATATTAAATCTGATGTATTATTCAGATTAAAGTCTCCGGTAATACTAATGTCACCCGAAGTCTGGGTTAAACTGCCCGTTTTATCCTCTATCTCAGAAATAACAAGTTTTCCACCTGATACACTTACATCACCATTCCATATATCATCACTATCCAGTGTAAGACTACCATTATCCGTTACTGCTATCTTAGCATCTGTATTGATAGTTATATCAGCATCTGCCCCAACCGTACCTTGTGAAATTGTAAATGTATCCTCCTGAATTGTAAGCTCACCGCCCGATATCAAGTCATCTTCATTATTCAGATTAAAATCACCTGTTATAACAGTATTACCTCCCGTTTGAGTTAAAATACCACTCTTATCTACACCATCAAGAATTAAATCACCATCAGTAACCTTAACAAGTCCATCCCAGATATCTCCACCGTTTATCGTTACACTTCCGCCGTTAACAAGTATCTCGCCCGTTTCCGTTATCTCAAGATTATTATCCGCTTCTATCGTGCCGGCACTTACTTTCAAACTTCC
Organism: uncultured Muribaculaceae bacterium; assembly: GCA_964452495.1. Classification (GTDB taxonomy): domain Bacteria; phylum Cyanobacteriota; class Vampirovibrionia; order Gastranaerophilales; family Gastranaerophilaceae; genus CALUTH01. Next base: position 8,888 of record CAYVMC010000002.1, read on the forward strand.
CGACACTGTCAGTTCGCCGCCTTCTAAAACATCCTCTGCATTATTTAAGTCAAATTCTCCGCTTACTACTATCTCTCCGCCGGTTTGCGTTAACTTTCCAGTTTCTTGCTTTCCATCATTACTGTCTATTATTAAACTACCGCCGTCTACTTGTACATGACCTGCCCACTCCAATCTGCCGCTTCCGCTGCCGTTTTCGCCGGATGCTCCATTATTGGTTATGTTTACTTCCGCATTATCATTTATTACCAATGTTGCATCGTCATATATCGTACCTGCTGATACCGTTAACAATGACTCAGTTTTTCCATCACCGACTATTAAGGTTCCGCCACTCACATAGTCTTCTTCATTGTTCAGGTCAAAGCTTGTACCAAGTATCGTTGTTGTTCCGCCTGTTTGTTGGTATATTGCACCCTCTGACTTTATCATATTGTCAAGCGTTAAATAACCGTCGCTTATCGTTAACGTGCCTTCCCATTTGTCCGTTAAACCGTCTAATATGACATTAGCATCCGCTCCGGTAATATTAACCGTAGCCCCCGAACCTATTGTTACACTGGTATCTTCAGTTATTGTTCCGCCGGTTATATCAAGTTTTGTATCATTGCCGGTAACAGAAACTGTATTATTTGTTCCCTCTTCTGTTGTAATAGCTATACTGTTTGAAGTTCCATTTGAAATTGTTAACGTCGAGGAATTATCCAGAGAAATATCACTCCCATTAATTGAACCACCGCTGATTGTTAAATTTGAATTATCTAACGATACATCCCCGCTTGTAATTCCGGATTCAGAATCAGCGATAGTCAAAGTACTGTCACTCATACTTAGGCTACCACCGGTTTGAATAAAGCTTGACTCCGTTCCGGTTGTTTTATTAATATCCGATAAACTTAAACTACCCTCTGAAATTGAAATATTACCGTTCCATATATCACTACTGTCAAGCTCTACAGTGCCGCCCGTTATATCAAGGCTTGCCTCGCTATTAATATTAAGTAGCGTGTCACTAGCAATGGATGACCCGCTTGCAATAGTTAAATAACCATCCTTAATAGTAAGATTACCGCCCGATGACTCAATAGCACCGTTTACGTTTGTATTATTATCATAACCTGATACGGTTAAATCACCGCTTGTATGGACTACACTGCCGTTCCAAGTGTCATTTGCGTTTAAAGTAACATAACCGCCTGAAACACTCAATATGGCATCACTGGCAATTTTTACCACTGCAGCTGCAGTAATTTGTCCATTAGAAACAGTTAACTCTACTCCATCAGAAATGGATAATGTACCGCCTTCTATACTGTCTTGAACATTATTCAACGTAAAATCTTGTAATATATTTGTTACACCTGATGTTTGAACAAGACTTCCTGTCTTTTGCGGGTCATAAATATTTAAAATCCCGCCAGCTACTGTAACCTGTTCGCTCCAAATATCATCATCATTCAGTGTCAGTTCTCCGCCCGATACTTCTATGCTTGAACCTTCTTCCATAGAAATTGAAGTATCAGCTCCCACTGTACCATTACTTATAATAAATTTCGCATTATCGTTTAAGTTAAGACTCCCGCCATTTAAGCTATCAGATGCATTATTCAATGTAAACTCAGACGCAATTGTAATATTACCGCCGGTTTGTTCAAGAATACCATCTTTATTAACACCGTCAAGAGTTAACTCCCCATCATCACTAATTGATAAATTACCCTTCCAAATATCATCGTCATCTAATGTAACATCTCCACCTTTAATTGAAATTGAAGCATATTCAGTTATATTTACTATTACAGCCGAATCTATACTCCCCTCAGATACAGTTAATAAAGCATTCTCCATACCATTTCCTACAGTAAGCTCACCTGCCATAATACGGTCGAGAACATTATTCAAATCAAAAAATGTACCAAGAACCGTAGTCTTTGCATCTTTTGACTCCTGAGTCAGAACACCTGTTTTATTTGTAGTATCTCTATCAATGGTAAGATTGCCGCCTTGATTATTTACTGTTCCCGCCCAAGTATCTCCATCATCAATATTTAACTCACCATCAGTAAGATTAACCGTAGAAACGGAATCAATATTCAGATTTACATCATTACTTATATTAGAATTACCGCCTATTGTAAGAACAGTATTATCAAGTCTCAAATTACCGGCCGTTGCAATGAGATTTGCCTCATCAGTAATATTCATACCTGTCAGCGTCAGACTGCTATCAGAGCTATACATTCCAATAGTTCCAAGCCAAGTATCCTCTTTATCAAGGATAAGCGACGATGTACCTGAGAGGTTAAGCGTTGCATCTGTATTAATCGTAAGTTTCACCGCTTCGGCAATAGTACCATCGGATAATGTCAAAATAGTAGAACCGCCAAGAATAACCTTTCCGTATTCAGCATACAAACCGCTTGTGCCTTCTCCTGTATAATCTTCCAATGTCAATGTTGCATCTTCACTGTCCAGTGATATTATGCCAGCCCAGGTATCCAAATCATCGAGTGTTACGGAAGAACTATTCGCTATATTAAGTGTTGAACCTTCTTGAATATTAACAATTGTTTGTTTAAGAATATCACCGGAATTTATGGTTAAATCCGAATTCCCTGTTATTGTAACTTTATTTGCAGAATCATCAGATAAAAAGTCAACAGTGTTTTGTTTTCCGCCGCCAATAGTTAAACTGCCTGCATTATTAAGAGAAACATTTGTATTATTTATACTTGAACCAGAAGAAAATGAAAGAGAACTGTTGTCAATACTAACATAACCGCCTGTAATTGAAGAATCATCACCATGCAGCGTTAAATCTGATGAGTTTGTCAAAGAAAATGTACCGCCTGATTGTGAATAATAAACATCCTCAGCAGAGTAATTATCAATAAATATCTTACCATCGGTCATACTGACAAGCCCATCCCAGATATCTCCACCGTTTATCGTTACACTTCCGCCGTTAACAAGTATCTCGCCCGTTTCCGTTATCTCAAGATTATTATCCGCTTCTATCGTGCCGGCACTTACTTTCAAACTTCCCGACACTGTCAGTTCGCCGCCTTCTAAAACATCCTCTGCATTATTTAAGTCAAATTCTCCGCTTACTACTATCTCTCCGCCGGTTTGCGTTAACTTTCCAGTTTCTTGCTTTCCATCATTACTGTCTATTATTAAACTACCGCCGTCTACTTGTACATGACCTGCCCACTCCAATCTGCCGCTTCCGCTGCCGTTTTCGCCGGATGCTCCATTATTGGTTATGTTTACTTCCGCATTATCATTTATTACCAATGTTGCATCGTCATATATCGTACCTGCTGATACCGTTAACAATGACTCAGTTTTTCCATCACCGACTATTAAGGTTCCGCCACTCACATAGTCTTCTTCATTGTTCAGGTCAAAGCTTGTACCAAGTATCGTTGTTGTTCCGCCTGTTTGTTGGTATATTGCACCCTCTGACTTTATCATATTGTCAAGCGTTAAATTACCGTCGCTTATCGTTAACGTGCCTTCCCATTTGTCCGTTAAACCGTCTAATGTGACGGTTCCTCCGGTAATATTGAGGGTTGAGTCAGATTTTATATTAACCTTGACATCCGAAGCAATTTGAGAAGTACCTGTAAGATTCAAGGTTGAACTATCAAGAATTAACTCACCTTTTTCCGCTATCAAGTTAGAATTATCATCTGTAGTAATACCGGTCAGTGTCAGACTAGAGGACTCATTCTCCATTACAATCGTCCCTGCCCAATTATCTGCATAATCCAGAGTCAAATCGGCACCGGATAAATAAAGCGTTGCAGCCACACCTATGTCAAGGGACACTGCTTCTGCTATTGAACCATCTGAAAGGGATATTGACGTTTTACCATACAAAATTAAATTACCCGCTGAGGCAATAAGCTCACCTATAGATGATTTATAATCTACAAGTTTAAGTGTGCTATCTGCGGAAGTCATTTGTATCAGTCCCTGCCAGGTATCAGCAGTTTCCCCGCTATCATTGAGAGTAAGACTAGCATTACCCGCCAGAATAAATGTAGAACCCGAAGTAATATTAAATATTGCATTCTCAAGAATAGTTCCACTTTCCATTACAACAGTCGACTCATCAGTTATACTGAGTTTATTATTTGTAACATCTGTAGTAATAGCAATATTATTATATCCACCGTTTGAAATATTCAGTTCCGAATTATTATTTAATGCAATACTTCCACCGCTAACCGTGCCTGTTTGAGCATTAAATGTCGAATTATCCATTATAAGTTCAGCATTGTTATGAGAATAAGAATTACCTAGTGTAATATCTTTAACTGTAAGACTTCCCGAATTAGCAATCGAACCATTAACCGTATCCTCTGATGACAAGTAAACTGAGCTGCCGAAATTAATGGTTAGTATCCCATTGTCATTGAGTATCACTATAATATCATCGTCTATAGAGATATTATTTAGTGTTAAATTTGCATCTGAAATTTTTAAACTTCCTGCCGTTATTGAATCAGTATTTCCAAGAGTTAAATCAGCAATGACATTAAGCAGAGATTTTTCACCTGACTGTGTATAACTGCCCGTTTTACTTAATCCGCCAAATGTAACCTCAGCTCCTGTATTTGTAAGACTCCCAGTAAGAGTATCACCTTCATCCAAGACAATCTCTCCGCCGGAAATTGTTACATTACCACCCAACTCAACATATGCTTCAGAATTTATATCAGTTTCACCGCTTAATGTAAGCGAGGTTCCGGATTTAACTATGACACTATTTGAAGTATCATCAAGCGTACGGATAACAGCACTATTTAAAGTACCATTATCAAAACTAATACCTGATGAATTTGACAGATTAACAGTACCGTTATCCGTTATGGAACTTCCGTTCTTAAGAGTCAATGATGCCTCGGAAATATTTAATACTCCGCCGATTTGAACATATAAAGAACTGTCGCTTGTTTCTTTATCCAGAGAAAGATTAACTATTCCATTGTTATATATACGGCCCCCCCAGCTGTCATTGTCATCAATATTTAAAACAGAGGTTTCATCAACATTTACAGCAGCCGCACTTGATATTGATAAAGCAACATCAGAAGCAATTACTGCTCCATTTTCCATATTAAGAATGTCATAGAGGTTAATTATACCGTTAACCAATGTATCATCCCCATCAACGGTAAACTCAGAAGAAATATTTGTCACACCGCCATTAATAGTCAAGACTCCAGTTCTATCATCAGTCGAAATATTGAGAGTACCTCCTGCTATACTGACATCACCCGCCCAGAAATCATCGTCATCAATGGTTACAGTACCATCTCCGGATATGTTCAATATTGATCCGCTAATAAGATTTACAACCGCACCGGAGTCTATTACACCGGCACTAACACGAAGAGTTCCAGTATTATCACTGCTGCTCCCGATATTTAAAGTTCCTGCAGTGATATTATCGGAGTCAGAATTCAAGGCAAAATTACCGGTCACATTAGTTTGTGCAGTTGCCACTTTTTGCACTAAAGATCCGGTCTTAGAAACATTATCAATATTCAAGACAGAACTGTTATTAATAGTACCTGCCCAAATATCATTATCATTAAGGTTAACTACTCCGGAGGCAATACTTAAACTTGCTTCGCTTGCAAGGTCGACTATTGAAGCACTGTTGATATTTGACGAAGCATTAAAAGTTATATTACCCGAGTTAATATCAATCGTGTTTTCAGTATCATCTGTTATAATTTTCAATGTACTATTTGTACCAGATGAAAACTCTAACAATGATTTATCATATAGATAAACTGAACCATCAGTTATTGATGAATCTGAATCCGTTAAACGAAGCACCGAATCGTACATATAAAGATTACCGCCGGTTTGTACATAAACGGCATTTGATAAACTCCAATCATTTAAAGTCAAATCACCATCATTTAATGTCAATGTACCAGCAACATTATCCTCACCTGACAGAGTCAACTCTCCGCCATTAATTATAAGTTTTGCATTTTCAAAAACCTTAACCGTAACGTCATTTGCAATTGTACCGCCGGATAAAGTAAAATTAGCCAGAGTCGCATCATCATCACCAATGTTTAAGTATCCATCCAAAATAGAATCTGCGTCTGAAAGTTCAAACCCCTCACCCGTAACATTTAAAACTGAATCCGCATCTGTCTGGGTATAAGAACCTGCTGTTTTATCAACACTATCAGCATTAACAATACCGCCGGTATTAACAATAGAACCCTTCCAGATATCATATTTATCAAGAGATAATGATGCACCGTTACTCACTGTAATCTCGGAACTTTCATCTATATCTATTATGGTCTCAGCAGCTACAATTGATGAACCATCAAGTGTTAATGAACTTTCGGTCAAATTGAGCTTACCGCCTGATGAATTTAAAATACCATTAGAAGTAAGCTCATCAAATATCAAAGTGCCGCCGGTTTGGTTTATTGTACCTGCCCAGAGATCACCGTCATCAATGGTTACAGTACCATCTCCGGATATGTTCAATATTGATCCGCTAATAAGATTTACAACCGCACCGGAGTCTATTACACCGGCACTAACACCGAGAGTTCCGGTATTACTACTACTGCTGCTCCCGATATTTAAAGTTCCTGCACTAATATGGTCAGAAGAATTATTAAGGTCAAAACTGCTGCCTGTTATTGTTGTAATAGCACTCGATGCTGATTGAACAAGTGTTCCGGTATCCTTTTTTGATATATTATCTATATAAAGTCTTGCAAAATTAGAATTAAGCTCTATATTACCAGCCCACGTATCACCTTCGTTTAAATAAAGGCTTGACAGACTAGAGTTTGACGTCCCCTCAAGATTTATCGTAGAGCCTTCATCAATCTTTACCGTATCATCAGCATAAATTGTTCCACTTGTGTGTGTAAAAGTTGAATTATTTGTAACCGTAAAGCTATCACCACTACCAGATGTAGAAAGGATAGCAGCATTACCTTCCTGACCGTTTGCAATAGTTAATGAAGAACCCTCACCTGAACTTCCAAACGTGACAGTCCCGTCGGTTATTGAGGAACCAGCATTCAGTACTAAATCAGCACCATCGCTCAAATTTAAAGTTCCGCCGGTTTGTGTATATGTCGATGTATCGCTTGTTTCCTTCTTATAACCGGTAATATTTAATATTCCGCCCGATAATTCAACATTACCGTTCCAGTTATCTCCGTCGTTAATTGTTACACCGTTACTTGTATGAGTTGTTGAAATACTTATCGTTGCCTCTTGATCAAGAACTAATTGCACGGCCTCTAAAATATACGATGACGTATTATTAATATTAAGAATACCCGAATGAACATTAAGATTACCTGAAGTTGCCTGTAACCTACCGCCGGATGTTAAATCGCTATAATCTAAAAGTCCGTCGCCATCAAGTGTAATTGTAGTATTACTATCCCAGGTATCACCGGAATTAAGGTATACATAACCATCTGTTATTGCAATTGTAGCACTATTGGTTAAATTAACAACCGTATCCGCATAAATATAAGAACCGTCATAAACATTCAATGTACCACTAGAATTTGTTCTATAAACATTTAAAGTACCGCCGTCAGCATAAATATTACCATTTGTAGTGAGATACGTATAATTCAGAGTCCCGTCTGTCAGATATATATCGCCGCTCCAGGTATCGGAGCGGTTTATATAAACCGTCCCGCCGGTAATATGTAACTCTCCTGTATCCTCAATTTTAGTCGTTACAACCTCGGCAATACTTGCATTATCTATTATATAGAGTCTGCCGTTCTCTCCAACAGTTAAAGTTCCGTATTTTGCCTCCAAAATCCCATTCCCTACAGATTCTGCATTATCAGAAACTGTCAGGGATACAGTGTTATTGGCCATTTCAATACTACCCTCCCAGGTATCGTTATTGTTAATCGTAACACTAACAGTACCAGTATCTAGTTTCAATTTAGACCCCTCATCCAAATCTACCTGAGCATTGGCATCAATCGTTCCCGCTGTCATCGTAAGAGTAGAATTATCAGTAATAGTTAAAACACTATCACTTTCGTCAATTGCATAAAGAATCATACTATTGGTATCAAGCCCGTTTGCAATAGTCAGCTCACCGCTATTTTGCAAATAACCTGTACCGCCTGTAATATAAGAGTCCTCCGTATTCAAAGTTAATGATGCATTATCAACATACAAAGTACCGCCTGTTTGTGTGTATGTCTTATTAGCATCAGTTTCGGCAACAAGTTCTTCGTTAAGAGTTAATGAACCGCTTGTTAAATCAATGTTGCCGCTCCAGTCATCGTCTTTGTCTAGAAAAACATTGGCTCCGCTTATTGTCAAGGAAGCATTATCAGCAACAGTAACAGAAGCCTCTTTATTAATTGTCCCGCCAGTCAATGTAAGAGATGAACCATCAGATACAGTTAACACATTTAACGAACTATCCTCAGTAGTAATATTTGCAGAATTACTAAAACCATTGTCAAAATTAAGAATAGAAGCATTCCTTAAATTTATATACCCGCCGGAAATGGATGAATCCCCTGTGTTCAAGACAAGAATAGTTTTATCAAGGTTCAATGTACCGCCGGTTTGTGTATATGTAGATGTATCGGTTGTTTTCTTCTCATAACCGGTAATATTTAATATTCCACCCGATAATTCAATATTACCACTCCATATATCAGTGCTATCAATAGTAATGTCAGAAGTTGACCCGTTTATATTAAGCGTAGAACCTGAATCAATTGTTATAGCAGCCGCCTCATCTATTGTACCGCCATCGGAAATCAAAGTAGAATTATTTATAATTTGAATAATGTTACTTGTTGAATCATTAGCATTAATTGTCGCAGAATTTTCACCTCCATTACTAAAATATAACTCCGAATCATCGGTTAAATTAACTGTTCCACCGGTAATAGAGGAACCTTCATTAAGAGTCATATTCGTAGACTCTAAATTAAGAGTTCCCCCCGACTGATTAAATGTTTTATTTGTTGAATCAGTAGAAATAGATTTATCATTATTAAAATCATTAAGAGATATGGTACCTGAGTTTAATGAAAGCGCACCGCTCCAATCATCAGTACCACTATCAAGAGTAACATCCGCACCGGATACAGAAAGCCCTGAACCTGACTCAATTGTTACCACAGTCCCTTCTATGATTTTTCCACCCTGAATATCATAAGAAGTCCCATCTTTAATTTGTAATGTAGAAGACTCATCGGTTGTAATACTTGCGGTCGTATTGTCCTCTCCATTTTCGATAACAAGAGTAGAGTTGTTTGTAAGGCTAATATTACCACCCTTCAGAATATCTGTACTTTGTGTTAGTTCTATATTTGAATTATCAAGAGTGAGAGAACCTCCAGTCTGCGAAAAACCCGATGCTTTTATATGGGCTTCGATAGAAAGCTCTCCGCTCAATAAGTTTATATCCCCGCCCCAGGTATCTGCTCCGTCTAGAGAAACATTGGCTCCGCTTATTGTCAAGGAAGCATTATCAGCAACAGTAACAGAAGCCTCTTTATTAATTGTCCCGCCAGTCAATGTAAGAGATGAACCATCAGATACAGTTAACACATTTAACGAACTATCCTCAGTAGTAATATTTGCAGAATTACTAAAACCATTGTCAAAATTAAGAATAGAAGCATTCCTTAAATTTATATACCCGCCGGAAATGGATGAATCCCCTGTGTTCAAGACAAGAATAGTTTTATCAAGGTTCAATGTACCGCCGGTTTGTGTATATGTAGATGTATCGGTTGTTTTCTTCTCATAACCGGTAATATTTAATATTCCACCCGATAATTCAATATTACCACTCCATATATCAGTGCTATCAATAGTAATGTCAGAAGTTGACCCGTTTATATTAAGCGTAGAACCTGAATCAATTGTTATAGCAGCCGCCTCATCTATTGTACCGCCATCGGAAATCAAAGTAGAATTATTTATAATTTGAATAATGTTACTTGTTGAATCATTAGCATTAATTGTCGCAGAATTTTCACCTCCATTACTAAAATATAACTCCGAATCATCGGTTAAATTAACTGTTCCACCGGTAATAGAGGAACCTTCATTAAGAGTCATATTCGTAGACTCTAAATTAAGAGTTCCCCCCGACTGATTAAATGTTTTATTTGTTGAATCAGTAGAAATAGATTTATCATTATTAAAATCATTAAGAGATATGGTACCTGAGTTTAATGAAAGCGCACCGCTCCAATTATCAGTATCACTATCAAGAGTAACTTCCGCACCGGATACAGAAAGTTCTGAACCTGACTCAATTGTTATCTCTGCTTCCTTACCTATAGTTCCGCCGGATAATTGTAAATTGGAATTGTTTGTAAGTGTAATAATATCGTCACCAGAAGTAGTAATAGAAGTTTTATTTGTCTCCCCATTGCTAAATATTAAACTGGAGGAATTTGACATATTAACAGAGCCGCCATTAAATACAGAACTGGAATTATTCAATGATATTTCTGAATTATCAAGATTTATAGTGCCGCCTAACAAATTAAACAGTATAGAACTATCCGTATTAAAATATTTATCCGTAATATTTGCAGTCCCGCTGCTTACACTCAATGAACCGGAATAAATATCATCGCTGTCGATATTTATAACTGCACTGCTTGAGTTAACATTAATACCTGAGCCTGCAGCAACATTCAATTGAGCATCAGAAGCTATTGTCCCTCCGGATAAATTTAATGTAGAATCCGAAGTTATATTTACAGTATCTCCCTCGTCTGCATAAACGGTTGTAGTTGCTGTACCACCGCTTGCTATATTTAAAGTAGAGTTTTCAAGATTAATTGTTCCGCCAGTAATACTTGAACCAGTACCGGCAGTAAATTTAGATTCGGTTAAGTTTAGACTACCTGCACTCTGTGTATAACTTTCTGGAGTAAAATCTTCTACACTATTAATATTAATACTGCCACTGTTGCTTGTAAGAGATAATCCGCCGGAAATACTGTCTTGGTTATCCAAATACAATGTTCCTGTTGTAACATTAATAGTGGTTCCAGAAACTGTATTTATAATAACCTCTGCAGCAATAGAAGAATTAGTTGTAAGTGTAAATGTCGTCCCCCCCTCCATATTGAGAGTTCCTCCGGTTGCACTAAGCCGAAGCTCTGATGATGATGATGATGTTACCCCATCAAGGTATAATGCACCTGATTCCATACTTACAACAGAAGAACTCTGAAAAGAATCTCCGCTATCCAGATATAATGTACCGCCGGTAAGATTAATTGTCGAGTATCTACCGATAACAACTTTAACCGCAGCTTCTATAATCGACTCCGTGGCAAGAGTTAATGTTGTACGATTAGTATTGCTGCTTCCGTTACTAAGAGTTATAGTCCCACTAATAGCATTCAAAATACCATTATAGCCTCTTCCATTAGCTGTAACAGTAATAGAACCACCATCTAAATTTAAAATATCATCATTGTTACTACTCCAAGAATATGTATTTTCGTCATAAACTACAGTTCCTTCGGTAGTATTTACCGTAGCAGTACCGCCGGACACTGTAGTAGTTTCAGCAATACAAACAATCGGCAAAGATAATGCCGCAACAACAGCCGCTAACACTAATAACTGCTTAGATTTACTCATTAAAAAGGTTCTACTACTTCCATTCTACTAATACACATACTATATTCTAACTTATTCAAATAGATTTTGTAAATCATTTATAAAGTCTAGTTATATTTGTTCACATTTGAAAACCTTCATAATATACAAAAATCCTGTAAACAGTCGATGTCTTATAAATAAAATAATAATAAGATATTTATGGGATATAAGGGATAATATGAGTACATCTTTATTGAGCAGTGTATTTAATGATTTATATGAAAAATACGGCTGGATTGAAAAAACATTTGCTCCGGCTGTTCAAGCTGCCTCTGATGAATTCTTCTTTGAAGGACTCAAGTATAAACTCATATCAATCAGTCAGAACATGAATATTCTGTCACAGAACGAAACTTTTTTTGTTACAAAAATTAAAATTAATAAGAAAAGCGATATCCTTATAAGAATTTCTCAAGAAACAATTAATGTAATACTTGACAAAGTTTTAGGGAACTCAAACAAAAATTTTGAATTAACAGAAGTAACAGAACTTGAAGCACGAATAATAACAGCTTTTAATGATTTTTTATATGAAAAATTAACTCCTGTTTTAAGCATTGATAAAGATAAAAAATATCCGGAAATTTTGCATTTAACCTTTCTGGTAAAGAACGAATTATCGGAAGATGCTGCAAAATTCATTATATCCCTGCCGCGTGATATCCTTATACCTCCCCAAAAAGAAAAAAAGTCTCCGAGAATACAAGAAAATTATCTTAAAGATGCTCTGGTAGAAGTAAACTTTATCCTCGGCAGTACAAGATTTCCGCTTGCGGACATAAAGCGGCTTGATATAGGAGATATCGTCGTTTGTGACCACAGTAAGGCAAATAATATGCATCTTATTGTAGGAAACAAGATAATAAAAGATGTAAAAATAAAACCGGACATGAAACTCGTAGTCCCTTTAGATAACAGTGGAGGAAATGAAATGAGCGAAGAGAATACAAACCTTTGGGACAGTATTCAGGTCGATATGACAGCGGTATTTGAGAAAGTAAAAATACCTCTGGGAGAATTAAAAAATATTGAAGAAGGTATTGTCGTTGATATAAGTTCCGTTTATGATAACAAAGTTTATCTGCAGGTTGGCGGAAAAACCGTTGCCTATGGAGATCTGGTAATCATTAATGACAGATACGGGGTAAAGATTGATGGCATAAATCCGCAGGCAGAAGGTACTGCGGATAATAGTACTTCCGAAGAATATCCAGATGTTCCGCAGGAAGGAGGAGAAGAAGGTGTTAAAGAGGAATTTGATTACAGCGACTTTGATCCGGATAGTTAATGACTTTTAAGAAACGAGAGTTAAATAATATTTATGAATATAGGATATCTTACAAATTTTATAGTATATGTATTTGCAATGTCAGGAGTAATGCTCATTGCAGTAAGTGTATACAAAAAAGTATGCGGATTGCCAGATAAACAAAACGGAAAACTTTTAAGCATTCAGGACAAACTCGCTATTGCACCGCGAAAAAATCTGTATGTGATAAAAGCCAGTGAAGAGTATTTCCTTGTAGCCGGCGACAGCGAACGTACAACAATGCTCTCAAAACTAGATATAGGAAAACCCTCTCATCTGCCTGATTTCACAACGACCTGCAATACAAATCAGGAAGATATACATATAACTAATAAAAGAATTTTAGAACGAATTAACAAACGGCTTGAACAAAAGGAAGATACAACATGGAAAATGTACTAAAAGACGTAAGTCCCGTTATACAACTATTAATTGTAATGGCTTCATTTTCATTACTGCCGTTTATTTTTTGCTGTATGACTTCTTTTTTGAGATTTATTATAGTCTTTTCCCTGCTAAAATCTGCAATGGGGGTTCAAGTACCGCCTGCACTTGCAACAGTAGGATTGTGTTTAATTCTGACATTCTACACCATGGGAGGAGTATTCCAAAAAATGTATGAAATGGGTTCTATACCATACCAGAAAAATCAAAATCTTATTATGGCAATTAATGAAGGTTCCAAACCGCTAAAAGAATTTATGATGAAACAAACAAGGGAAAGCGATTTAGCCTTTTTTGTAGAACTTAAGAGAAAAACTCCTCCCCAAACACCCGATGAAATCACAATCTGGGAGGTTGCTCCGGCATACATTTTAAGCGAATTAAAAACGGCATTTGAAATCGGATTTATAATTTATGTCCCGTTTATTGTACTTGACCTTGTTGTTGCAAACATACTTCTGGCACTAGGTATGATGATGCTATCACCAACAATTATTTCTTTACCGTTTAAACTTCTTATATTTATTGCCGTGGACGGCTGGGCATTAATTGTACAGGGACTCGTTCAGAGTTATAACTAGGAGGATATTATGGAGATACTGGCAAATTTCTTGGCAAAGGGTTTTATGGTAATGCTCTCAATATCTATGCCTATAGTTTTAACAGCAGCATCAGTCGGGTTAATCATCGGTGTTATACAAGCCGTAACACAGGTTCAGGAACAAACAATTACTGCAGCTCCCAAAATCTTTCTCGTGTTTACGGTTATTTTAATCGGCGGTTACACATTTATGAACAACCTTACAAATCACTTTCAGGAAGGGGCAAATATAGCCTTCAATATCGTTTCAAAAAATGAAAGCTATGTTCTTCCGGCAGAATATCATAAATATACTCAGCCATTAACACTGGTAAACGATGTTTCAAAACGTTCTACGCCTGATATAAGACATTTAATGGAATATATGGGGCGCTCAATATTATCAATGCTTTCAATTGCAATGCCAGTTGTATTGACTGCTGCCGCAGTAGGCTTAACCATTGGTATCATACAGGCTGTAACACAGGTACAAGAACAGACAATTGTTGCGGCACCTAAAGTTTTTATGGTATTTCTGGTTGTAGTTCTGCTCGGTTTCGTGTTTATAAAAATTCTTAAAAATAATTTTGAGCAGGGGTACGTACTCGCATTTGAAGTAACTCCCGCAGAGGGAACATTTGCACTACCGGCTGATTATTATAAATATACAACACCATTTGAAAATGAAATGACTGATTCATTTAAAAACAAGTCTACAATTAATGATATAATGAAAAATCCCGGCAAAGTTCCATTTATTGACCGACAACAAAAAATTAAATACGACGCCAACAGAATGCCTCCTATGCCTAAACCTAATTTCGTAGAAACAAACAAAATCATGGGGTGGGAATAAATGAAACGAGTACTTACAATATGTTGCTTAGCATTTGCTTCAACAGCTATGGGTTTTGAAAATTATATAATAACAGGTGAAAATACTATTACCAAAATCGAAAATAAAACACCTGAAATTATTGATATTAGAGAATTAACAACAATAATGAATGAGAAAAACACAATAATAGTAGAGTGTAAAAAAGCTGGAAAAGGAGAATTCATACTAACCTCAGACGGAAAAGAGAGTAATTTTACTATAAATATAAGCGACAATTGCTCAGAATTAAAAGGGACAAAAGACTATACATGGTATGTACTTGATACAGCTCCCGGGGTATTTGAACTTGATCCGCCTCCAATGAAAACAGTTAAAAACACGGCTCAGCCCAAAGGAATTACATCCGCAGAAAGTTTTGAACTAAGTAATGAGGAAAATAATAATTAATGGAAGAAATTATAAGCAGCATATCAAAATTATTCCCTCAATTTAATGCCTATTTTTTTGCAGGTGTTGTTGTCTTTGCACGTCTTGCAGGCTTTGTACGGTTTGCTCCGGTTTTCCACAGAAGCGATGTTATTACATACGTAAAACTCGGGTTTATATTTATTTTTACAACTATGCTTACCCCTCTACTGAATCCCCCGCCAGTTCCAAGCGGAACATCATTATTTTTATTGATAATTCTTAACATTACCTGCGGAGCAATAATAGGATATACAGCACGACTGCTCATACTTGCAATCGAATCAGCAGGCGATATGATTAACACACAAATGGGGCTGTCTTCTGCAATGGTCATGGATCCATCATCTAACAGCCAGACTGCACTATTAAGCAACTGTCTTACACTGTTTGGAACCATACTATTTATACATATCGGCGGCATCTACTGGATGCTTAAGGCTTTTATCAGAAGTTTTGAAATATTTCCGATATATGCAAACTCTATTCCATTAGATCAAATAATCAATATGAACTACCTTATTACAATGACCTCAAATGTACTTTACATCGGATTGCAGCTTGCAGCACCCATATTGCTCGCAACACTGGGACAGGATATTATACTCGGTATAATTTCTAGAACTGCACCACAGGTAAACGTTTTCCAGCTGAGTTTCTTATTTAAACCAGTATTCGGTGCTGCTATTATGACCTGGATATTGCCGATGCTTGTTAATGTTATTACTGATTTCTTTAATTCACATGCTGCTATATTTTAATGAAATATATATCAATATCTGTTATAATGTTCCCCGCAGCATCATATTATAATTATTAAACCACTCAAAGCTACCTGTAGCATTATAATATAATAACGTGTTTGATTACTTTTTGGCATATCCATAAACCGCAGTCCCTTCAAAGGTAACATCCTACGGGGTGTATATTGGATTATGACCTTTTTCAGCCTAATATAAAGCTGCATTTACATTTCGTTCCATCAAAATATTAAGAATTGATACAATTACATGTAAATTATAACAACCCACAAAGATTTTAGACTAATACAAAAAAGATAAAAAAACTTTACAAATAAAAAGCCGGTAATAACCGGCTCTTACTAATATATGAAAACGGTTTTTCAACCTGATTGTTAAATTAAATCGAGTGCAATCGATGGAGTTTGGTTTGCAGTCGCTAACAGCGTCGCTGCAGCACTCTGAATGATTTGTTGTTGTATATAATTTGTTGATTCTTCCGCTACATCAGCATCTCTTATTGTTGATAATGACGATGTCTGATTAATTGTAGCAACTTCAATGGCTGATGCTGCCGATTCAATTTTGTTTTGAGCTGCACCTAAGAGAGTCACTCTTGAAGAAACCTCAGCCATAGCGGCATCTATTATAGATAACATATTATAAGCAAGTGTACTATCATCTAATCCAGCACACTTTGCTGCAACTTCAGAAATTGTACCAGCACCTAAGTTAGCAAAAATAGTAGTACTTGTACAATCAGCAAATAATTCTTGTCCAAGATTAATACGGCTTGTTTCATTTCCGTCTATACCTACCTGAATGTTGTAACCTTCTGCTCTTACAGAACCATCCATAAGATTTAAACCATTATAATTACAAGACTTGGCAATACGGCTGATTTCCTCAAGACGTGCAAAGATTTCAGCTTCAATTGCTTCTCTTGAATCATCTCCGTATGTATCGTTTGCTGCCTGCTCTGTTAATTCTCTAATACGTTGAAGGTGTTCGTTGATTAAATCATAATTACCCTCCAAGGTCGTAAGCATATCCGAACCTATCTGGGTATTATCAGCCGCTACATCATACGAACCTAGATCAGCTTCCATTTGTACAGCAATAGAATACCCCGCAGCATCATCCATTGATGAATTTATTCTATATCCGGTTGTCATTCTTTCAATGGCAGTATTCAAACTATTCGTAGCCGCCTCAAGGTTATTTCTAACCTTCATTGATATGATATTTGTGTTAAGAGTAAGTGCCATTTCTCTACTTCTCCTATGCTATTTTCATAATAAGTCATGAAGGTCTTTCTCCCTCACACTGTTATCTTAAATGTTTTTTACCGAATATTGTATTGTAACTAAGTTAGAAGTTTTTCTAACTTTAGTTGTAAAAGTTTTTAATTTTTACAATTTATATAAAATACCCCCAGTTGGGTAATATACTCCGCAATCTGGATATAATTTAATATAATCAAGAGAGGAGTAAAACAAATGACAGTAAAAACAAAAGTAATCAGAGTTGTAATTATTGAGGATTTTAAACTTACCAGAGTCGGCCTGCGATGTGCTCTTAATGCTAACGAAGATATAGAAGTCGTAGCAGAAAGCGATAATGCAACAGAAGGATTGAACTTTATCAAAAGACTTAATCCTGATGTTGTACTTATGGATTTAGGCTTAGCCGGCATGAACGGTATCGAAGCTACTATTCAGGTAAAAGCATTCAATCCGGAAATCAAAGTAATTGCTCTTACATCACACGACAGGGAAGAAGAAGTAATTGCAACACTTAGTTCCGGTGCAATTGCATACTGCTTAAAAGATATAGATCCAACTAAACTTGCCGATGTAATCAGGGATGTAGCACAGGGTGTATGCTGGCTTGATCCGGAAGTTGCATCAAAGGTTCTTAATGCATTTCCTAAACAAGATACCGCAGGCATTTTGCAGGACAAAAACAACGATAAAAATCGTGTCCCTTTAACAGAACGGGAATACGAAGTCCTAAAACATCTTGTTGCTGGTAAAAGTAATACAGAAATTGCAAAAGAGTTAATTGTAAGTGTTCATACAGCCAAAGCACATGTTTGTTCTATTTTACAAAAGATGTGTGTAAATGACAGAGTTCAAGCTGCGGTTAAAGCAGTAAAAGAAGGTCTTGTATAAAAACCAAACATTTTTGTTTTCAATATATAAATTTCTTTCTAATACAATTAAAACCACAAATAAATCATCGGGGCAAAATATAATTAAGATTTATCTAGACTAAAGGGTTTGAGAAATAAAGACTAGTTCACAGGTTATAAAAAACAGAAATAGAGTAATACATTTCAAAATACATAGATAGTTTATAAGCAATTGATTTCTGTTTAAAAACATTACTGTTTGTTTTGGCAGATTAGGTTTGATATTTTGAGAACAGATAATATCAGCAAGGGGAGCGGTATGCAAATACAATTGTATACCGCTCTTTACTTAAGTGATTATTGCATAAATTTTATTTCTGCTAAACTGTTTGTTACATTGTTCCTTATTAAACTTGTAAAAACTTTGTTTATGTTATAAAATCTATATAAGGAGTAATGTATTATGAAAACTATTGAGGGATTTTTAACACCGAATGGCAGCAAGTTTTGTATTATTGCAGCACGGTTTAATGAATTTATTACATCAAAACTTTTATCCGGCGCTCTTGATGAACTCAGACGCCACGGAGTAAAAGAAGACGAAATAGATGTGGTTTGGGTACCAGGTTCGTTTGAAATTCCTCTTGTGGTACAGAAATGCGCCAAAACAAAAAAATATGATGCAATTATTACACTAGGTGCGGTTATAAGGGGAGCTACCGCTCATTTTGATTACGTAAGCGCAGAAATTTCTAAAGGAATAGCAAAAGTTGCGCTTGACGAAGGACTTCCTGTTATATTCGGAGTCCTCACAACAGAAAATATCGAACAAGCAATAGAACGTGCCGGCACAAAAGCTGGAAATAAAGGTTCAGAAGCCGCACGCACTGCAATTGAAATGGCAAATCTTATTAAATCGATATAGTCTGTAGAGGAGGATCGTCATTGACCGAAATTATTACTGAATTTGTAAACCAAAATACCATTGATATTGATATTGTATCAACTCTTGATATGGTAAAAAAGATGAACGATGAAGATAAAATCGTCGCAAAGGCTGTCGAATATGAAGCCGAAAATATTGCAAAAGCTATTGATATGATTGCAAAACAATTTCTGCAAGGCGGTAAATTGTTTTATTTTGGAGCCGGTACATCCGGTAGACTAGGAGTTTTGGATGCTTCTGAATGTACTCCTACTTTTAATGTCCCGCAAGATATGGTACAGGGTATTATTGCAGGCGGATATGATGCTTTAAGAACCGCCGTAGAAGGTGCTGAAGATAATTATGCCGCAGGAGTTGCAGATGCAAATATTTTAACAGATAAAGATGTTGCGGTTATGATATCGGCAAGCGGAAACCCTAATTATCTTATGGGAGCGCTTGCAAGAGCAAACGAAATCGGTTGTAAAACAATAGCTCTTACCTGTAATAGTAATGGTAAAATTGTTGACGAAGCGGCACATGTTATATGTGTAGAAGTAGGTCCGGAGGTCATTGCAGGTTCAAGCAGGCTTAAAGCCGGAACGGCACAAAAAATGGTCTTAAATATGTTATCTACAGGTTCAATGATAAAAATAGGAAAAACCTATAAAAATTTTATGATAGATTTGCAGGCTAATAACGAAAAGCTTAAAGACCGTGCTATAAGAATTGTTTCACAACTTACAAATGTTCAGCATTCAGTTGCATTTACCACACTTTTAGAATGCGGGTGGAACATAAAAACAGCAATTGTTTCTCTGAAAATGAATATTAGCAAAAAAGATGCAGAAAAAGAACTTGCAAAACACAGAGGTGTATTAAGAAAAGTATTAGGAGATTTTTAGAATGAAATTAACCATTCTTGGCCCCGGATGCTGGGGACTGACTTTAGCCTGGCTGTTAACTAACAACTTTGAACAAATAACTGTCTGGGGCAGAAACACAGACTTGTACGAAGATTTGGTTAAGAATAAACATTGCTCTAAACCTCTTGAAATTCAGTTAGATAACAAAGTAGAAATTACTTCCGATCTCAATAACGCAATAGAAGGTGCAAACATTATTCTTGCAGTTATAGCAACATCAGGGATGAGAGATGTTTGTGAAAAATTAAAGATAGCGGGGATTAAATCTTCTCAAGTTCTCGTAAATGCATCAAAGGGCATTGAATTAAATACCCTTATGCGTATGTCTGAAGTTATAAAAGACATACTGCCCGACCAGAAACTTGCAATACTTTCCGGACCAACACTAGCTAAAGAAGTCCTGCAGGGGAAACCTACTGCAGCATCTGTTGCATCAGACGATATGGAAACCGCCGAATTTGTGCAAAAAGCACTTAATGTCAGCGGTAAATTCAGATTATACACAAACTCCGATGTCATAGGTGTAGAACTTGGCGGAAGTTTAAAAAATGTTATCGCAATAGCATCAGGTTTTGCACATAGTATGGAATTGGGCGACAATTGCCTTGGTTCACTCTTAACACGTGGAATGGCTGAGATTATTCGTGTAAGCATAAAGCTTGGAGCGCAGCCGTCAACATTATATGGTTTATCCGGAATGGGCGACCTTATTGCTACATGTTCCAGCCCGATGTCCAGAAATTTTACCGTTGGTTCCTTATTAGGCAAAGGAAAAAAAATAGATGATATACTAAAAGAGTTAGGTTCCGTTGCAGAGGGTGTTAAAACATCAAAAGCAATGTGCGACTTAGGGAAAAAACTCGGTGTAGATGTTCCTTTATCAAACGCTATTTACGATGCACTATACACCGATATCACCCCGCAGCAAATTTTAGATAAACTTATGAACAGAAAACTCAAGGAAGAAGAACGTTATGATAAAGTGGGCAGTTAATTACCTCAAAAATACATTCCACCCGCTCAATGTACCTGAAGGCATAGAGTTGGAAGAAAACCAACTGGTAATTGCAAGAACAGAAAAAGGTGAAGAAGTCTTAAAAGTTTTCAGAGTTAATTCAGAAATCGCAAAAAGATTTGAAAATACAACGAAAAATTTTGAGCCGTTTCAGTTTGTAAGGACAATGTCACATGAAGATATGATGATTTATGATGACATTAAACGTGAAGAGGTAACCTCTTTCTTTAAATGTAAGGAACTCATTCAGCAGCACAATTTAACAATGAATCTTGTGCAATGCAGATTGACTTTTGACAGAAAAAAAATAACATTTTATTATACCGCACCGGAACGAGTAGACTTCAGAGCTTTATTAAAAGACTTAACACAAGTTTTTCGTCACATAAGAATAGATTTAAGGCATATAGGAGTTAGAGATGAAACTTCTATAATGGAAGGAACAGGTATGTGCGGCAAACCTTTCTGTTGTTGTTCTTTCTTAAGAAAGTTTGCATCAATAAACGTAAAACTTGCAAAAGATCAGGGTATGCCGATTACACCGTCTAAAATCTCGGGGAACTGCGGACGTTTACTCTGTTGTCTTACTTATGAATATTCCAATTATATAGAAGCCGCTAAAGGTATTCCGCCAGTCGGCTCAACTGTTATGACGCCCGCAGGGCTGGGTAAAATCTGTTACATCAAATTTTTAAACAATATTGTAGCGGTTAAATTTGAAGACGGAAAAATAAAAGAATTCACAAAAGATGATATAGAAATGGTCGACGCAGAAGTTAATGTTGATATTAATGCATCAATCCAAACAATTACAGCATACGATACTGATGAAAAAGTCGATATGCGGCAATTAAAACAACTGGAGGATGACAGAAACAGCTCAACAGGAAATGTATAAAATTCTATATTTTAGAAGAAAATTACGTATATTCATCTGAATAAATGATTACCCCGAGTGTAAAAACATTATAATAAAAATATTAATATTTAATTTTTAAGGAATAAAATATGAACATAATCACCATTGTTGTCTTAGTTGCCGCAGTTCTTGTTATAATTGTATCATACAATATATATGTTTCTATTATTCTAAAGAAAAATAAGGTAATGGAAGCATTTTCCGGCATAAGCGTACAGCTAAAAAAAAGATATGACTTAATCCCCAATATTCTAACCATTGCAGAAAAATTCATGGAACACGAAAAAGAGTTAATGCAAGAAGTCACAAAACTGAGAACACAGGCGATTTCTTTACCTAATGATATTAATAGTCTTAGTAAAAAACTAGAACTTGATGCACAAATTAAAAATAAAATGGGACAAATTATGGTTGCAGTTGAAAACTATCCGCAGCTTAAATCTGACCAGACAATGATTTCTGCTATACAAACATATAATGAAGTTGAAGAGCATATTGCTGCTGCCAGAAGATTTTATAATTCTGCAGTGCTGGAACTTAACAATGCAGTAGAAATATTCCCGTCATCCATAATCGCAGGAATAATCGGGGTCAAACGCCAGGAGTTCTTCAATATTGATGAGTCTGAAACAAAGCCTGTTAATGCCGCTGACTACTTAAATAAATAATTAGAAATAATAACGTAACCAACGAGTAAACTGCTGCACAAATGAGTTACAGAAACGAATTTCATAAAAAATTTTATAAAAATTGCATGCCTGTACTTGCAAAATTTGAAGATGAAAGGAAGAAAAAATTTTCAGCATTCAAAGTCAGAGCCTTTCTTGGTTGTATACTGTATATCTTTTTATTCTTCTGTATAACTTTCAATAGTAATATCATTCCTAAAAAATACGAACGAGACTTTAAAAAGTTGATTTTGGGTATTATTTATGTTGCCATTATCGGCGACTATTACAAGACTAAGAAAGATTTTGAGAAAAAAATAAAATTCAAATTAATGCCCGTATTTTGCAGTGCACTCGGAGATTTCAGCTGGTGTCCGACTAAAATAGTAGATTATAATTTATTTGTAAATGCGGGAGTTGTTCCCCAAAATTGGCACATTGCAGAAAGTGATGATATTTTTACCGGAAAACATAATGATGTAACTATAGAAATTGCAGAAGTTAGATATTACAAAAAACAATTTAAGATGCATGAAACCACTTTTCACGGAGTAGTAATACTTCTTGATATGAACAAAAAGTTTCAAAGTCACACACTTGTAACAGCCGACAATGCACGACATATTTCTCCAATAAACGGGCTGAGGCATACAACACTAGAGGACAGTACATTTGAAAAAATTTTTGATGTTTTTACAAATGATGAAATTGAAGCAAGATACTTACTCACTCCTTCTTTTATGGAACGACTGTTAAAAGTGAAAAATGTTTTTAAATCTGCTAAAGTTTCCTGCGCATTTTACATGAACAAACTTTTTATTTCATTGTACACGGGAGATATGTTTTCACTGGGTGCGATAGAGGTACCTGCAGACGATTACAAACAGTTTTTTATCATGTTTGAAGAAATTACTTCTATTATTGAACTAATTGACCACTTTAAACTCGATCAGAAAATAGGGTTGTAAGGTGTTTTATATCGTATTAGTCACTTTTTAATGTACTTAAAACATCATTAAGTACAGATAACCCATTCTTTGAGTTCGTTAGATTAAAAATTTCTCTAATCTGCTCAGGTGTAATTCCTATATGCAGAGCAATTAGTATATGAGCTTTTAACTGTGGTTCAAGTCCCCTGAGGGCAGATAGTACCGCTACTGTAGAGACCTTTCTGTCTTTGTATGTTAAAACTCCGTGTCCAAAAATATTAGCAAAAAGATGTTCCTTTAAAAACGTATCAATAGCCGGAGTAAATTCAATATAACCTCCTGTCGCCGGAGTTCCTATTAATAGGTTTCAGGGACATTGAGACAGCGAAAATTTAATAAAAAATCAAACAGACAGCCGATTTGAGACTGTTTTTTAGTATTGAGATGTACCGGTCTTTTCATCTTGGATTATTCGGTGTGTCGAAAGTTCTCAGCTTCCCGACACCTTACGGGCTTGCTCGCCAAGCCTCGCATCGCCCTACCGAAAATCCGCTGCACTTGAGTACTCATGCTTGGTTGTCAGCATTAAACGGACACGCAGCGGAGCTGACTCCAGCCCTCTGCCGACAATCCGTTTTCTTGCACTCTTTTGCACTAACTTGACGATTTGATGCTGGCAACTGAAGTTAAAACAATTCAGCGAAACGGTGTAAGGTTCTTAAATTGTGACTATTTTGACGAAAGACTATACGGGCTGAGAGGAAAAGTTTTAGTAAAATACAACCTGTTTGATCTGACAAGTGTAAAAGTTTTTACACCGAAAGGTGAATATTTATGCACAGCAGAGCGAGTAACCAAAACTCACCCGATGGCAAAGATTTTAGGAACGGTCGAGGATTTAGAGAATTACAAACAAAAAATCCAAAAACAACAAAAACTTAAACAGAAAACTATAAACTCGGTCAAAAAATTATTGACGAATGATGAAATAAAATTTCTGGAATGTCATTCTGAATTTATTTCAGAATCTACAACGCAAGAGCCCCTGAAACAAGTTCAGGGTGACAATAAGTTCAAGCCTCGTTCAAATGGTGTTCAAAAAATAAACAACGGAGAAAAATCACTCCCGATTTTCAAAAACAATTCAGAAAAATATGAATATTTGATAAAACATAACCCAAGCGACTCTTGGATTACAGAATTTAAACAAACAAAGGAGTACAAACTGTTATATGAATAGCGGATTGCGAGCAGAGGGTGAAAGGCGAAGCCGTACCCGTTTATTGCGAGCAACCAAGAAAGGATAAAATGAAAAAAAAATCTTTATAAAACTCGAAATGTAAGGAATTTTATAGGCTTAGTTGAAACCCTAAAAAACAAACCCAAAAACATTCCTAAAATGGGACTTATATATGGCGAGCCCGGGCTTGGAAAATCACAAACGGCACTTTGGCTAGCCTGCAAATATGACGGGATTTATATTCGAGCCTCAAACCTTATGACAAGCAGGTGGCTTGTTGAAGAAATTGTTAGAGAAATGGACGAACTCCCTCTGTATTTAACCTCAGACAACTTCAATGTCGTGATTAGCAAACTTATTCAAAAGCCCAAAATTATTTTTGTAGATGAAATCGACTACCTGATGAATAATTACAAAAGTGTCTAGCCCCTAAGAGATATCCACGATAAAACAGATTGCCCGATAGTCTTTGTCGGAATGGGCTTGGCTCTTAGAAAACTTGAGAGATACAAGCACCTGTATGACAGATTTAGCGAGATTGTAAAATTTGAGACCTTTGAAATAGAAGATTTGAGCCAAATTTTTAGCCAACTATCTGAAATACCTTTTACCCCTGATTCGATAGAATATATTCACAAAAAATACAATAGGTTCAGACAAATAGTACAACTTATAAGCAAACTCGAAACTATTGCTAAAGAAAATGGTCTAACAGAAATTACATTTGAGATTATAAAGGAACTAATATGAAGCGTTCGGTAGGGCCCCGTGTGAGCGAAAGCAAACCCAGCCCGTAAGGTGTCGGCCAGACATTACTCTGCTTACACCCCGAATAATCCAAGACGAAAGGACAATATGAACATAGAACGATTAGCAAAAAGATTAAAAGAATTTACCCTTGATGATATTGAATTGATCACAGAATGCGATTGCAAAACAGAGCTTGAACAGCTTTTGAAGAGCAATAAAATACTTTTTGAAAACGGAATTTATAAATATAATGAGGCAACTAAAACGGGGGAAAATTATGAAATATTAAGCCCGCTAAAGAATAAACACCTAAAAATTAGTATAGAAGATGCAAAAGAATATTTTATGAAAAATTATGTCGAAAAGTACTGCAAATTCGAGACCTACAGGAACTCTAACGCAATTTTTAATTTTAATATTATACCGTTTATAAACTGCTATTACCTGCATGAAATTGATATTGAGTCGATAAAAGAACTTTTTAAAGTCTGCGAATTAAGACGTCTGAAGCCCCGCAGAATTAAAAACACAATGGCTCTTCTAAACCAACTGAATAAAGTATTTCCAACATCTTGGAGTGATTGATAGGAGTTGCGTTTATCAGGTTAAAAAAGTACAAGACAAAAACCATTTTGGAATAGAAAACTTAATTTTTGAGGGCTTTTAATAAGTAAAATGAAATTATTTAAACAAGCAGAGCAAATGTTTTTAAAAGGGTTGACAGTTAGTGAAATTTCTTTAGAACTTGGGATTGTAAAAAGAAGTTTATTTTACTGGAAAAAGCAATATGATTGGGATAAAAAGCGAAAAGAATCGATGTACGATAAATCACAGTTCAAAGAGGATTTGCAAAAGTTTGCCCAAAAACTTATGGAAAAAATCGCAAATAGTAATAAAACTAACCATCAGATAAGCCAAGCAGAATACTATTCCCTTGTGAATATTTTGGACTTTCTCCCTGAATTGAAAGAAAACAATACTCAAAACGAAACACCACAAAAAACCGAACTTTCTCCTGACTTCATTCGCCAAATCGAGCGTGAAATTTTAGGTATAGAGTAAAAAATTATTAATTTACTACCAATATGGCTATACATTTAACGATTATACTAGTACATAAAACCATTGAAATTTTTATGATAGTATAAATATAAAAGGAGCTAAGTATGGCAGTATTGGGAAAATTAAAAAAGATTGATTTAAGGGAAGCGTGGAAACATGAAGCTTTAGATTTCACTCAGTGGCTTGCAAAAGATGAAAATTTAGCTTTATTAAGCGAAGAAATAGGTGTCGATATTAATCTAATTGAAACTGAAGCGAATGTTGGTTCTTTTAATGTCGATATTCTCGCTGAAGATTCTAATGGTAGAAAAATTGTTATCGAAAATCAATTAGAATCTACTAATCATGATCATCTTGGTAAAATTATTACTTATGCTTCTGGGTATAATGCAGAAATAATTATATGGATTGTTAAAGATGTACGTAACGAACATAAACAAGCGATCGATTGGCTAAATGAACATACTGATGAAAAAATAAACTTCTTTGCAATTAAACTAGAATTATGGCAAATTGATGGTTCTCCATATGCTCCTAAATTCCAAATAATTAGCAAACCTAATGAATGGGCAAAAATTATGAAGGCTCCTATATCGTCATTAACTGAGAGAAAATTAAAATTATTAGATTTTTGGACAGCTTTAAACGAATATTTAAATAATAAAAATTCAGAAATAAATCCGCAAAAGCCATCTTCAGATCACTGGAATAATATTTCTGTTGGAACATCAAAAGCTCATATAAGTTTAACAGCTCTTGCCAAAGAGAAGAAAATAGGCTGTGAATTTTACATCCCTGATAACAAAGATTTGTATTTTTATTTGGTTGAACATAAAGAAGAAATAGAACAAATTTTTGGTCAAGAACTATATTGGCAAGAATTAAAAGGTAAAAAAGCTAGTAGAATTTCAATAAGCAGAGATAATTTTAATCTTTACGAAGATAACGATTGGGAAAAAGATTTTGCTTGGTTTGAAAACAATGCTATAAGATTAAAAAAAGCAATATGCCCTTTTTTAAAAATAATTTAGAGAGTGTATTATGAATTTGAAGGAAAGAAGTGAATTCAAAAAAATATTAGAAAATACCAAACTATCCAGCCTTCTCGATAAAGTAGAAAGATATGACATAATTATATAGATATCGAAACTTTAATCAATATTCTTTAAATGACTTAAAAACTTTCACAATATCTTCTTCAAAACCAAGTAAATTTGATGATAAAAATGCTTCTTTAATTTATATAAATGAAAAAGATTTTATAAAAAGTGTATGCTCAATAAAAAATAAAATTCCACTACAAAATTGGGTAAGACAGAATTTGAATTTATTTAAACATTTAAATAAAGAACAACAATTAAGAATTAAATCATTAGCAAATGATTCCCATGCAAGTTTTTCATTATTTTTATCTTATATCAAACCCAGATTTGAAAAAGAACTTCGAAGAAGCTAAAACTTATTTAAAAAATTATCCATATATTGTCTGTTTGACAGATAATAAATATTCTAGTCAAATGTGGAAA
This sequence comes from uncultured Muribaculaceae bacterium, assembly GCA_964452495.1. Taxonomy (GTDB): domain Bacteria; phylum Cyanobacteriota; class Vampirovibrionia; order Gastranaerophilales; family Gastranaerophilaceae; genus CALUTH01. The sequence goes on from CAYVMC010000002.1 coordinate 37,058, forward strand.
GATTATGGAGATAATTACAGAGGATTTATAATAGAATATGATTATAAAAACTATATGCATTCTTGTCTTAATTGCCCACACGAGCAAAAATGTCTTATAAAACATTATGAGGTTATTTTCCCTATAATTTACACTTCTGAAAAATTTGAAGCACGTTCTTTTTTACTAAAATATTTTAAAGAAAAATATAGTAAATATTTTGAATTCGCAAATAAAATACCTATTGATGATGAATTAGCTTTTTACAAAATAATGCTTTACAAGTTGCCTGAATTTTCTTTTGATAGTGAATAGCGTATAATCTCAACTTGTATTAAAAAACCTCAAATAAGATTAAAACCGTCAGCTATATATGCGGGGAAAAATATGACAACACAAAATTTTAAATGGTTAATTAATTATTGTACTACAAATAATATTTCATTATATAAAATGGGGGAAGATATTGAAAATTGTTATATTCTGAAATAATGTTATAATCTTTCAATATACCAATTAGAATTTCCAAAGTGATTGAAGTTCCATTGCAATTGGAAGTAATTGCTTCACCATTTTAACGCACTCGCTCAAAAAAGCCCAAACAAGTTTGGCTTTTTATTCACTCCTTTGTTATAGAAATTGTATTCCATAGAATTATTATCTTTAAAGTTATAAGAATACTTATTTAACTGTGTTCTGCGATAACTTTCAAAAGCTGTTTGTAGTTCCTTTGCAAACTTTTTTCTAAATTCAGGATAAGTTATTTCTAAAGTTTCTCTTGTCAGCTTATTTTTCACTTTCATTTCGCTACGCTACATTACAGATGCAGGCTCACAAGTTTCGCCATAGGTTCAACTGTTCGCTTTGCAAAAATCATCTTCAAACCCTCTTATATTATCAAGCTCTATATTGTACCTTTTACCTTGTTTATCAACGCAAGTCGCATAATCTATCTCTGCATCGGCAAACTTATTTTTCCAAATACAAATCAACAAGCCGATTTCTTGAGTCTTTAAGTTTAAAACCTTTGTTCCATAGAGTGCATAGTCTTTTTCTGTCATTATTCTTTCCTTTCAATCATCAAGTCTGAATAGATATCATCAGGCTTTTGTGGATCAATTAAAAACACCTTCATAAATACAAATCTTTCTCCGTAAGAGTTTTCACAAATTACAGTGTCGAAGTTATAGAAACCGACTACTTTGTAATGCTCATTATCAGAGTTCTCAAAGCCTTTAATCTTTTTAAGTTTGTATTTTTTGCCTAATTCAATCATTGTTACCTCTTATCAGCAATGACATTCATCATCACTCTTAATGAGTAAAATATCAAGCAAACTCTCTCAAAACGTATCATTCAGATACAATTTATTTTTTTGAACACTTTTTGAACGGTATTAAAACAGATTTTCAATACCATTTAAAAATTTTTGTTGTCAGGATAATTTATAAAATAAGCGTTTACAGTATCAGAGTCTCGCCTTAAATTTTCGACGATTGGAGTAAGATTATACAGCTCTTCAATCTCTTGTTGCGTCCTGCAAAAATAATCAATTACAGTAGCTGTATTATAAATCCGCTCAGCTAATTTTTCTAACTTCCTAAAATCTTTTTGTTTAATCTTGTATTTCTTACTTTTACTCATACGACCTCCTTTTTTAAGTGTCGTATTCATCACTCAATTACAAAATAAAGTCAATATACTTTTTTTATGATAATATTAATTTATGATTTCAGGTGCATTAGAATCAAAAGAATATTCCCCAGGAATGCGGGTTATTATCCGTAATGAAGAATGGATGATAAAAAAAGTTGAAAATAACAGTATTGGCAAAAAAGCACTATATTGCAAAGGAATTTCTCCTCTCGTAAAAGATCGAGAAGCAATTTTTTTGGCGGATTTAGAAAAAATCGAAATAATTAATCCTGCTGAGATAAAATTGGTATGTGATAATTCTCCCAATTTTAAAAAATCACGATTATATATAGAGAGTAATTGGCGTCAAAAAGCTCCAACTGATAACGAATTACATATTGGCAACAAAGCGGCTATGGATGTATTAAATTACCAATTGGTTCCGGCTTCAATAGCACTTAAACAAATCCGACAAAGGATTCTTTTAGCAGATTCAACTGGGCTTGGTAAAACACTTGAGGCTGGCATCTTAATGTCGGAGCTAATATTAAGGGGGAAAGGAAAACGTATTTTAGTTGTCTCTTCAAAAAGTATGATGACACAATTTCAAAAAGAAATGTGGAACAGATTTTCTATTCCTTTAGTAAGACTTGATTCTACAAAAATACATAAAATTAGAGAGGATTTGCCGTCAAATTATAATCCATTTTTTTATTATGATAAAACGATTATTTCTATTGATACTTTGAAACGAGATATTGAATACCGAACACATTTAGAAAAGGCTTTTTGGGATATCATCGTTATTGATGAAGCTCAAAATGTTGCCCAGCGAAGTGGCCACTCTCAAAGATCAAAATTAGCAGAATTATTAGCCCAAAGGTCTGATACTTTAATTATGTTATCTGCAACTCCCCATGATGGAAGACCAGAAAGTTTTGCATCATTAATGAATATGCTGAATCCAACGGCAATCGCTAATCCAAGTGATTATACAACAGAAGATATTAAGGGATTATGTGTAAGACGTTTTAAAAATGATATTAAAAATGAAATCATTTCGAGATTCCAAGAAAGAGAAGTTCATATAATTAAGATTAATGCAACGCAACAAGAAGAAAACGTATTTGATATATTTTCGAAGATGCATTTATATATGGATAATAATAAAAAAAACTATTCAAAAGATCTATTATTTAAAACTATTATAGAGAAATCACTGTTCTCTAGCCCTGCTGCTTGTTTAAAGAGCATCAATGAGAGAATTCATAAACTCGAAAATAGACATGATAATTCTGGTGATATTGATAAATTAAATGAACTAAAATACGCAATAGAAAACATTAAACCAGACAACTTTTCTCGTTATACGGCATTGTTAAATTTATTAAAATCTTCTGAATATAACTGGAATGTAAAAAATACAAAAGATCGTATTGTAATTTTTACTGAAAGAATTGAAACAATGAGATATTTGGTAAATGGTTTAAGAGAAGATTTAAATTTATCGGCAGAAATTCAAGAATTATACGGAGGAATGAATGATATAGAACAACAAAGAATTGTTGATGAATTTATCAGAGAAGAATCTCGCATACGAATTCTAGTTGCTTCTGATGTTGCATCTGAAGGTATAAACTTGCACTATTTAAGCCACAGGCTTATTCATTTCGATATACCTTGGTCATTGATGGTATTTCAACAAAGGAATGGTCGTATAGACAGATATGGACAGACAGAAAAACCGGATATTAGATATTTCCTAATAAATAGTTCTAACAATAAAATTAAAGGCGACACAAGAACTATGGAAATATTAATTGAAAAAGAACAACAAGCATATAAAAACATCGGAGATCCTGCGATGTTACTAGGGAAAAATGATGTTTCAGAAGAAGAACTCGTCGTTGGAAAAGCTATAGAAAATAATTTATCAGAATCAGATTTTCTAAACAATTTTAATCCCTTCGAAACATTATTACAAGAAGTTTCTAATGATAAGCAAACAATTGTACCAATAGAAGATAAAACATTATTTAATGATATAGGTTATCTTGAAACTGCTATCGGATATTTTGCCCAGACAGAATCTTTTCAGGCTCGTAAACTTTCAACTGTTAATGGTATTGAGTTACAGATATCTCCAAGTTTGGAAAGACGACTAAATGCATTGTTACCTCGTGAAATAATGAGAGGGAAAAGTAATATTACATTAAGTCCGGATAAGGAATTTTGTATGCAAGAGATGAAAAAATGTATGCAGAACTCTTTAACGGAAACTGCTTGGCCAGAGACTCAATATTTATGGAAAATTCATCCTATATTTGATTGGATTAATGACAAAACGAGCATTATATATAAGCGCAATGAAGCTCCTTTGATATTTTTATCTAATAATTCTATAGCATATAAAGAGTTTATATTCATAGTTTCAGGAATAATTCCAAATAGAAAGGCTACTCCTCTTATTAATGAATGGTTTGGTTTACATTATGTGAATAATAAATTTGATAAAATATATTCAATGGATGAAGTTATTAAAAAAACGAACATAGATAAAGATGACAATCCTAATATTAATGTATTTGACCAAGCGAGTCTGGACTTAGCACAAGATTTATTGGCTGAAGTAATACAAAAATCAAAAGAGGAAATGTCCCAAAAATGTATTGTTTATAATAAAGATATAGATCCTAAAATATATCAAGAAATAGAGAATTTGGATAATTTAAGACAAAAAAGAAAAGATTATCAATTATCACTATTTGAAAATGATAGAAAAAGGAATGAAAAAGAACGGCAAATTGATGCTCTATTTAACGATTATATTGATTGGGTAAAAGACACTTTAGAGATAGAAGACAATCCATATCTAAAGGTGATTGCGGTGATTACAGGAGTATAGAATGGATTTAACAGGAATTAATAATCATAATGAATATTATACCAACCATTATTTTTCTTCTATCTTTGAAGAAAATGCTTCTTCTACTGTTTCTTCTTGGCGTATTAAATCACAAAATAATGAAAATATTCAAACTCCATGGGCAAAATTAAAATCTTGCTTGAGTTCTTATAAGAAAACAAATGAGTTTATTTCTAAAAATTTATCTGATTTAAAAAAAGCTGAAGCAATTATAGATTTCAGCAATAATATACTAACAGCATTGTCTTATGATAATTGCGCTTTGCCATTTGTTATTAATTTGAATTCATCATTGGATATACCAGTATATTTGGAAATAAAAAAGAACAATGGAGCACCATTATTATGGATATTATTATCAACAAATACTCATGATAATGAAAATATACTTGAATGTAATTGTTTTGATGCAAATAGTGTGCTAGATGAAAGTTTAGACTATTACCAAACAAATATATCAAATGAAAATCTTGTTTCTCAAATATTTTTTGATGTAGAAGAACCTCCAAGATGGATCATTTTAATTGGTTATAATCAAATTTGTCTATTAGATAGAAACAAATGGGCAGAAAAAAGATTTTTGGAATTTGATTTAGATACTATATACCAGAGGCAAGAAGATTCTACTTTCCAAGCTATGTCTGTATTATTACATAAAGAATCTTTATGTCCTAATGAAGGTATTTCTGTTTTAGATGAGTTTAGTGATGAATCATATAGACACGCAAATGATGTATCTAAAGACTTAAAATATTCTTTGAGAGAATGTATAGAATTACTAGGAAATGAAGTTTTATATGATATGTCTCATAGGCTAGGTCGTGATTTAGATTCAGACCCAGTAGATTCAGGTGAATTAACCATTCAATGTCTACGCTTTATGTATCGAATGCTATTTTTACTTTTTATAGAAGCTAGACCTGAATTAGGATATGCACCGATAAAAAATCAGACTTATTTTTCTGGATATTCATTAGAAAGCTTAAGAGATATTGCTGATTCAATAAGAGATGAAACTTCAAATGTTGGTAATGGGTATTATTTACATGAAACATTATCAAAGTTATATGATTTAATTTATAAAGGTTATCCTAATAATGATGAAGAATTAAAAAGACTTCAAGCTGAAGGAACATTACATGATGTCTTTGTAATAGAACCACTAAAAGCACACATCTTTGATATAGAAAAGACTCCTATGCTAAGAGATTCAAAAATCAGAAATAGTGTAATGCTAAAAATAATTGATTTAATGAGTCTTACAAGAAAAGGTGGTAAAAATACAAGAAGGGGCCGAATATCTTATGCTACATTAGGTATAAACCAATTAGGATCTGTATATGAAGCATTATTATCATATAGAGGTTTTATTGCCGAGCAAACTTTATTTGAAGTCAAAAAAGCTGATGATAAATTTGATGAATTAGATGTAGGTTATTTTATTCCAGAATCAGAACTTGATAACTACAAAGAAGAAGAACGTGTAAGATACGAAGATTCTGAAAAAAAAGGACAATTAAGACAATACCCAAAAGGAACATTTATCTATCGTTTAGCAGGACGAGAAAGAGAAAAATCGGCATCCTATTATACGCCTGAATGTTTAACAAAATGTCTTGTAAAATATGCACTTAAAGAACTTTTAAAAGATAAAACAGCTGATGAGATATTAAGTTTAAAGGTTTGTGAGCCTGCAATGGGTTCTGCGGCCTTTTTGAATGAGGCAATAAATCAATTATCTGAGGCATATATTGAACTAAAAGAAAAAGAGTTAGGACAAAATATATCTTATGATAAGCGTTGGGAAGAAATCCAAAAAGTAAAAATGTATATTGCAGACAATAACGTTTATGGAATTGACTTAAATCCCACTGCTGTAGAACTTGCAGAAGTTTCCTTATGGCTTAACACAATTTATCCTGGGGGATATGTTCCTTGGTTTAATACTCAATTAATTAATGGTAATTCTTTAATCGGTGCAAGAAAAGAATGTTACTCTAAGCATCAAATAATAGATGGCATTGCAAAAGCCAGCAGATGGTATAATTATGCTCCACAAAGGGTCCCTATCGGAGAAAAGAGACAGCCTAAAACACAAATATATCATTTCTTGTTAGGTGATCCCGGTATGTGTGATTATAACGATAAAGTTATAAAAGAACTTGAAAAAGATAATATACAAATTATAAAAAATTGGAGAAATAATTTCTGTAATACATATTCAGATGAGAATATTGAAACATTATTGAGATTATCATCTACGATTGATAAATTATTTGAACAACAGGTTAAATTAAGAAAAGAGGTAGAAGAAAAAACTGCGGATTATCTTCCTATATTTGGGAAAGAAGATAATAGAGCAATATCTCATACTACTATAAGAGAGAAAGATGAAATTTTTAAAAAAATCTATAAATCCGAACAAATGGAAAATGCTGGCCCTTATGCAAGATTAAAATTTGCAATGGATTATTGGTGTGCGTTATGGTTCTGGCCAATCGACAAAGCTGATATGCTTCCAGATAAAGATACTTTTCTAGCAGAAATGTCTTTAATATTGGAGGGTGGTATAACATCTGTAACCAACAAAAAAAATGGGCAATTAACATTATTTTCAACAGGTATAAAAAAACTAGCAGAAGATATGTTAAAACAATTTGATGAAAGTAATGGTGCTGTTAATCTTGATGAATTATGTGAGAAATTACCTCGCTTGAAACTTGTAAAAGAAATTGCCAATAAAAATAAGTTTATGCATTGGGAGCTTGAATTTGCCGATATTTTTGCAGAACGTGGCGGGTTTGATTTAATACTTGGTAATCCCCCATGGCTTAAACTTGAATGGAAAGAACAGGATCTATTATCTAATAAAAATCCATTATTTGCTATAAGAAAATTATCTGCAACAGAAACGAAAGATAAAAGAAGTGAATCATTAAAAGATATAGATACATATAATGCTTATTTAGATGAATGTACATCTATAAATGGTACTCAAATATTTTTGAATGCAATACAAAATTATGACATATTAAGAAAGCAGCAAACAAATTTATTTAAGTGCTTTTTACCTCAAGCCTGGGTTTATGGAAATGATAATGGAATATCAGCTTTTGTTCATCCTGATGGAGTATATGATGATCCGAATGCAGCGCCATTGAGGGAAGTTTTATATAAAAAATTGAAATATCATTTCCATTTTATAAACGAAATGAATCTTTTTGAAGATGTTGATCATCATCTTCAATATGGCTTAAATATCTATTCAAATGGAAATAAAAATATTTCATTTGATTCAATAGCTAACTTATTCAATCCAAAAACAATTGATGAATGTTATATTCAAACAGGTGGTACAGATTTAGGTATTAAAGATCAAAATAATAATTGGAATATAAAAGGTGATATTGAAAGAGTAATTAAAGTCAATAAACAAGACTTACTTATTTTTGCCAGGTTATTAAGTAATTCCAACAATTACAAAGATGCAAAATTACCAGCAATACAAGTAAAACAGTTGATAAAAGTTTTAGAATTATTTAATCAATGCAAAACAATTGGAGATAGTGAAGATTTTTATTTCTCAGTTATGTGGGACGAAGCTAATTCACAAAAAGATAATACAATAAAACGAGATGTCCATATACCGTTAACCTTACTTGAAACAATTTATTCAGGACCTCATATATCAGTAGCTAATCCAATTTTTAAAGCTTCAAGAAAAATATGTAGAATAAATTCAGATTATGATGTTGTTGATATATTAAATATTTCTAGTGAATATATTCAAAGATGTAATTATAGTATCGCAACAAAAATAGAAGATTATTGTTCTAAAATTTCCCAAATTGATTCTTCTATCTTATATACAGATAATTATAGAATTGCAGCAAGAAAAATGCTAAGTATAACAGGAGAGAGAACGCTTATTCCTGCAATTATACCTCCAAAGACTGCACATATAAATGGGATAGTAAGTTTTACTTCTTTAGATTTAAATAAATTTTCAATAATTTCTGGTTTATTTGCATCATTACCTTATGATTTTTTTGTTAAATTATCTGGAAAATCGAATCTTCAAGAAGATTTAGCTGAAAAACTTCCATTACTGGAATCTAAGTTATCATTTGCAATTATTCAAAGAGCTTTAATGCTTAATTGCCTAACAAAATATTATGATGAACTTTGGCAAGATCAATATAATGAAGATTTTAATAAAGAAATATGGTCAAAAGTTGATTCAAGACTTGACAATAGCAAATTCAAAAATCTGACAAAAGAATGGAAATGGGAAACACCCTTAAGAACATATTATGAACGCCGTCAGGCTCTTGTTGAAATAGATGTTCTTACTTCTATGGCTTTAGGTATGACACTAGAACAGTTAAAAACAATTTATCAAATACAGTTCCCTGTACTAAGAATGTATGAAGATGATACTTGGTATGATAAAAAAGGCAGAATTATATTCACAAATAACAGAGGTTTAACCGGCGTAGGTTTAACGCGTCAGGAATGGGAATCTGTAAAAGATTATAGAGAAGGTCAAACTGTTACTCAAACCATTCAGGATGATACTATGCCAAACGGACCGATAGAAAGAACCATCACATATTATGCTCCGTTTGACAAGTGTAACAGAGAAGAAGATTACGAAACTGCTTGGGCCTTTTTTGAAGAAAAATATAAGGAGGGTAAATAATGCTACCATCCGTATTAGCAAAACAATTACAAAGAGGATTATCTGATTATATTGAAACAACTTTCCCGATAACAAATCCTGTCTTTAAAGATTCAATAAGAAAAATGCTTGAAAGAAAAGATGCAGTTTTTCATGAACCTTATATCTCTATAAAATTACCATTCAGAGTCGCTGAAAATACTTTTGAATTTGAGACAATACATTCTTCATATAAACCGTATTTACATCAATACAAAGCATTTGAAAGATTAGCTTCGCAAAATCCACAATCTACATTAATAGCAACAGGTACTGGTTCAGGTAAAACAGAATGTTTCTTATATCCTATACTTGAATATTGTTATAAACATAGAGGTGAAGCAGGAATAAAAGCAATTATTATATATCCAATGAATGCACTTGCTACTGATCAAGCAAAAAGAATTGCCGAACTTATTTATAATTCTCCTGAACTAAAAAATAATGTTACAGTCGGATTGTATGTTGGTGGACAAGAAGAACATCCGTCAAGAATAATGGACAAAGAACATATAATTACAGATAAAGCGACTCTTTTAAATCATCCTCCGGATATTCTTTTGACAAACTATAAAATGCTGGATTACTTATTAGTAAGACCAAAAGATGCACATTTATGGGACGAAAATAAAAAGGAGACTTTAAAATTTATTGCAGTTGATGAATTCCACACTTTTGATGGTGCGCAAGGAACTGATTTGGCTTGTTTACTAAGACGTTTAAAAGCAAGACTGGAAACACCCCCAAATCATTTGTGTTGTATCGGAACTTCTGCAACAATGGGTTCAAAAGATAGCGGACAAGAAATTCGGAACTATGCTGCAGAAGTCTTTGATGAAAATTTTGATGAAGAATCTATTATAACAGAAGACAGGCTTTCACCGTTTGAGTTTTTTGAAGATATTGAAACTACCGGTTTTAAATTCCCTTCAGATGAAGATGCCATAAAATTGCAAGAATATGCACAACACGAAGAACTGAAAAAATATTTATCCTATGCAACAAAGTGCTGGTTGGATAAGCCATATTCTGAAGATGAAATTATGCAAGATGATGCAAGGATAGATATTTCAGAACAACTTATGCATCATCAGTTTTTTAGAATTTTGATCGAAAATATTAACGGATTATATGTTCAGACAAAATATATTAAAGATTCTTTGTATGACAAATATCCTGATATCAAGGATACTGAAAATACTGATATATTAATTGATGCGCTGATAGCACTTGTGTCTCATGCCCGAATAAAAGGTTTAAGACCTTTTTTGAATGTTCAAGTACAAGTTTGGTTTAAAGAATTAAGAAGATTGCTTGCAAATGTCAGTGAAAACCCCGAATTTGAGATAGGTGCTAATTTAAATCAAAATAATGCAAAATTTTATTTGCCGGTAATTAACTGCAGAGATTGTGGCGCTACAGGTTGGGTATCAAGAAAAAATGAACGTGATAGTGTAGAAATTAAAGATTTTGATACTTTTTATAATATATTTTTCAATAATAAAAAAGATGACAAAATAAAAATGATGTTTCCTGAATCGGAAGGAAAAGTCCCCCCAATTGGGATGAAAAAATATAAAATTTGTCCTGAGTGTATGAAACTTGAAAGTACGGAAGCTGATACCTGCACATCTTGTGGAAGGAAATATATAACTGTTTTTGTTCCTATTTTGCAGACAAGTTCAACAGAGAACCCTCAATATATTTGTCCATACTGCGGCAGCAAAAGAGGTTTATCCGTAATAGGTGTTAGAAGTACAACTGAAATCAGTGCAATACTTTCCCAATTATTTTCATCAAAATTTAATGATGATAAAAAAACTTTGGCATTTTCTGACAATGTTCAGGATGCTGCATTCAGTGCAGGCTTTTTTAATTCAAAAACTTGGCGTTTTTCTTTAAGAATTGCTATTCAAAAATTTGCAAAAGAAAAAGGTAATCATTTAAGTTTAGAAAAATTTAGTGATGAATTTATTAAATATTATAGAGATATCTTATCTGATGAAGAATTTATTTCTCAATTTATTGCTCCGAATATGACTTGGATGGCTGCGTATGAGCAGATGATAAAAGAGAATAATCTAGCACATAATGAAAAAACAACAAAACTTATAAAATTTATTGAAAATCGTTTAAGATATGAAATAATGCTTGAAATAGGATTAAATCGAAAAATAGGAAGAACTCTTGAAAAATCTGGTTGTTTAACAGTTGAGTTTGATAAAAAAACAATAGATTCTATAGCAAGTGAAGTTGAAAACAGAGTTATTAATGAAGTTGGAGTGTTAAGGGATAAAAATACTGATTTCTTCAAATTGCTAGTATTAAATTATCTAAATGTTATTAGGTCAAATGGTGCATATAGTGATTCCGTTTTTGATAATTTTGTTAAAGAAAAAGGCAACCCTTACAGATTATCAACTAATTCAAAGTATGGTGGTATTATGTGGCTTCCAGCATCTCAACCAGGAAGAAACACCCCAAAATTTTTATGTGAAATCATAAATCCTATAGGTACTAAAAACAATTTTGATAAATATACAGATAAACGATATCTTAACATTATTTCCTCTACATTCGGTAACTTGCAGGTAATATGGAACGAACATATAGCAAATATTTCAAAAATAATATTTGATACACTTAAAAAACAACAAATATTAGTAAAATTTGAAGATTCACCTAACGGAATTGATGTTTATGCACTTGATAAAAATCAAATATATATTACTACGGATACATCATTATTGAATTGTATAAATTGCGGAAATAAACATACTGTACCAACAAATATTCTTAATCTATATTCAAATAGTAACTGTATAGAACAAAATTGTTCAGGGAGTTATGAACAAATAGATATTGAAAATGATTATTATAACAAATTGTACAACAATGGTGATATTGAACGTATAAAAGCAAGAGAACATACAGGACTTTTGCAACGTGATGATAGAGAAGATTTAGAAAAAGTATTTAAACATAAAGAAAAAGATAAAAAGCCTTGGGATACAAATGTCTTATCATGTACCCCAACTTTAGAAATGGGCATTGATATAGGAAACTTATCATCAGTCATATTATGTTCTGTCCCTCCTGCACAAGCTCAATATTTGCAAAGAGTCGGCAGAGCTGGACGAAAAGATGGAAATGCTTTAAATATAATTGTTGCAAATACAAAACCTCACGATTTGTATTTTTATGCAGATCCGATAGATATGGTTACTGGACAAATAGAACCACCCAAAATATTTTTACAAGCATCTGCAGTTTTAGAACGTCAATTAATCGCATTTTGTCTTGACTCTTGGATAAAGTCTAAAAATATAACGGAAAAGGATATTCCCCAAACTATTAATACTTGCATAACTAATATCGAAAAGAAAGATTCTAAGATTTTTCCATATAATTTCTTAGATTATATTCAAACTAATTTGACAGATTTAACTCAAAACTTTATATCTTTATTCCCGAAAATGGAAGAATCTACTAAATCAGAACTTATTGCATTCGCAAAAGGTTCTGATTCTAACCAATCAATTCAAGTTTGTATGTACAGAGCTTTTAATAAAGTAAGAGAACAAAAAGAAAGTTTGAGAAAAAATGCAAAAGAATTAAAAAAGAAAATTGATGAATTAAAATCAAAACCTAAAGACAGTTCTTATGATGCAGAAATGGATGAATTGGAAAAAGAAAGAAAAGGATTTGCTTATATTGCAAGACAATTAGGATGCAAAAATACATTTAATTTTTTGTCAGATGAAGGTTTATTACCTAACTATGCATTTCCTGAAGCAGGTATAACCTTAAAATCAATTCTGTATAGAGAAAAAGATAATGAAAATAATACGTTAAAAGGACGTAAAAAATATGATATTATAACTAACGAATACAGCCGTTCTGCATCTTCAGCAATAAGTGAGTTTGCTCCAAATAATGAATTTTATGTCAAAGGACATTCTTTAAAAATAGATCAGATTGATTTGACTACTGTAAAACCCCTCAGATGGAGATTATGTCCAAATTGTTCTCACGCTGAACCTGCAGGAAATGATAGTGCAATTACATCTTGTCCGGTGTGCGGTTCAGTTGGATGGGCAGATTCAGGTCAAGTCCGTTCTATGCTAAAATTTCAAACTGTATATTCTTCTATGTCATATGAAAAGTCAAGAATTGATGATTCAAGTGAAAGCAGAATCGTTCAATTTTATTGCAAACAAACTCTTGTAGATGTTGATGAAGATAAAGATATTACACAAGCATATCAAATGGATAATGATAAATTCACATTTGGTTATGAATTTATTAAAAAAGCAACTATTCGTGAAATTAACTTTGGTGAAAAGGATGATATAGGTGAAGATTTAGTTATTGCGGGTAATGAAGCTAAGCGTAAAGGATTTAAAATATGTAAATCCTGCGGTAAGATACAAACAAAAAAAACGGAACATGCTCGTTATTGCAAGAATAAAAATATAGATTTAAATAACAAAGAAGCTTATGAAGATTGCTTATTCTTGTATAGAGAATTTAATACGGAAGCTTTAAGACTTTTAATACCAGCTACAACAGTAATAGAATCTTCAATGGTAAGACAAGAATCATTTATTGCAGCCTTTATGCTCGGTATGAAAAAATACTTTGGTAATGTAGATCATTTAAAAGCTTGCGTCAGTGATGTTCCAATAGAAAATTCACCGATGAAAAAGCAATATTTAGTAATATATGACTCTGTTCCTGGTGGAACCGGATATTTAAAACAACTCATGCAAAAAGAAAATGCTTTAATCGAAGTTTTAGAAAAAGCGTTAAGAGTTGTTAAAGACTGTAATTGTGATGATGGTTGTTACCATTGTTTATTTGCATACAGACAAAGTAAAAATAACGGAGAAATTTCTAAAAAAGTTGCAGTAGAATTATTAACAAATATTCTAAAAGGGAAAAATAATATTAAAGAAATTGCAAAAATATCTAATATTGCTGTAAACTCTCTTATAGAAACTGAGTTAGAAGCAAAATTTATAGAAGTTTTCAAAAGATTAAGTACGCCTGAAAGACCTATTGAAATTCAAAGTGCAATGGTAAAAAATAAAGACGGATACAGGCTACAAATTGCAGATAAAATATGGGAAATTGAACCCCAGGTTATTTTAGATAAAGAAAATGGTGTTTCTGTAAAAACTAAACCTGACTTTATTCTTTGGCCTGTTGGACAAAAGGTTAAGCCAGTGGCTGTTTATATGGATGGCTACACTTATCACAATGATATTGTTGATGATGATACAAGAAAACGAATGGCTGTTTTAAAATCAGGAAATTTTGTTGTATGGTCATTATGTTGGAATGACATTTTAAAAAAATTTAAGCCGGTTGAAATAAAATCAACAGACCTATTAAATAATAATCAAATGCCATCTTGTGCCATATTTAATAAAATAATTGCATCTCTACAAGTAACTCTTTCAGTTGTAAAAGATGAAACTCAAATAGAACTACTATTAGCTTACTTGGCTAATGATAACGCTGAAACAATTTTACAAGCTTATGCGCAAGCATATTCGTTTAAGTTATTATCAATTATGCAAAAAACTGAAGATGAAAAGTTATTATGGATTAATGAAGTAAAAGATATACTTGAGGCTGGTATTTGTAAAGCTAGTTATACAATCAAAAATACCCAATGTTGTTCTATATGGTCCCCAAATCAAGATTCATATATTAAAATTTCTGCAGCAACAACTAATGAAGAAATAGAGAAAAAACTAAATGCTACTATTTCTGTTTTTGCAATTTTTGATGATACCATTGGACAAGGAATTTCATATCAATCTGACTGGACAGGTTTTTGGCATTTTTGTAATGTTATGCAATTTGCAAAAGATTTTATATTCGTTTCAAGAAAGGGGCTAAATAATGAAATCTATAATTTCTCTGAAATTGTAGAAAATTTTGTTCAAGAATATGGCACTAATAACAAAGACCAATGGACCGAAATACTAGAACTAACAATTGACGAATTAAAGGATTTTATAAACAATCTAATTTCAAAATGTGCTAAACCACCTACAAGTGTTGGTTTCGAAATTGATAGTGGTGCAATGTGTGAATATGCTTGGGAAGATGATAAAGTTGTATTATTAACAACGGACCAAATGAAATATAAAGATGATTTTGAAAAAGATGGATGGAAAGTATATAGTATTAGTACAATTGGTGATGCGCCAATATTTCAAAAGGAGTAATTTATAGTGATAAATATAACATTAGCAATATCAACTGAATTTTTTGATTCTTTTGCAAAATTACCAAAGCAAATTCAAAGAAAAGTAACAGCGTTTATTAATAAATTTAGAAATAATCCAACTGCAACAGGAATAAATTATGAAAAAATTGTAAATGCAGCAGATAAAAATATATTTTCTGTGAGAATTGACGATACATATAGAGGAATTATTGCTAAGCACGAACAAGAAGGTACATATATTTTATTATGGGTTGACCACCATGATGAAGCTTATGCTTGGGCAACTAGAAAAAAATGTAGAATTAATCCAACAACAGGCAATTTACAAATATATGAAGTACAGGAAGAATATAACGATGCTGCTAAACAAGAAAATAGTTTATTTATCAATTATAATGATGAGCAGTTACTAAAATTATCTGTACCAGAAGAATTAATATCACAAGTTCGTTCTGTATGCTGTGAACAAGATTTATATTCTTTAAAAACAATTATGCCTGATGATGCATATGAAAATATAGAATGGCTCATGAATGGATTTAGTTATGATGAAGTAATAAACTATATCACAAATGATATACCAGAATCCAATAAAACTAATAGCTATGCAGAAGCTCTTAAAAATACTCAATCTCAAAGAAGTTTTGTAATTGTAGATAATAATGAAGAATTGGTAAAAATGATGTCAGAACCATTAGAAAAATGGCGAGTTTTCTTACATCCAACACAAAAGACACTGGTCGATAAATCATATTCTGGACCTGCAAGAGTTTTGGGTTCGGCAGGCACTGGTAAAACAGTAGTCGCAATGCATAGAGCAAAATACCTCGCAAGTACATGTAGTGATAAAGAAAAGGTTTTATTTACCACATATACATCTAACTTGGCAAAAGATATTGAAGAGAACTTAAAAAAAATATGCAATAGTAATGATTTAAAGAAAATTGAAGTGGTAAACATTGATGCTTGGGTTTCAAAATTTCTAAAATCAAAAAATATTCAATATGCAATAAAATTTGATGATGAATTGATTGAAGAGTGGGAAAAAGCAATTATCCAATCCGGAGAATCTCTTAATTTTTCTGCTAAATTCTTTATGGACGAATGGAATAATGTTGTTTGTGCACAAGAAGCCTATAATGAAACATTGTATTTACGTACACAACGTGTAGGCAGAGGTATTCGTCTGGATAGAAAAACAAGAATGCAAGTTTGGAAAGTTTTTGAAGAATATCAAAATATTATGAAAATCAAAAACATACGAGATGTAAATTGGGCATATTATGAATGTAAATTAGCCCTACAGAATGATAAAATTTCAAAACATTATAAATCAATTATCATTGATGAAGGTCAAGATTTGTCTATGAGTGCTTACTTGCTATTGAGAACTATTGCAGGTGAAGAACATACAAATGATATTTTTATTGTTGGGGATTCTCATCAAAGAATATATAAAAACAAAGCTGTTTTATCAAAAGCAGGTGTAAATATAAGAGGAAGAAGTAGTAAATTAAAAATAAATTACAGAACAACAGAAGAAATTAGAAAGTATGCAACAGCAATCCTAAACGACATAAATTTTGATGATATGGACGGAGGTATAGATTCTAATAAAGAATGCCAATCTTTAACGCATGGAATAAAACCTGTTATACAACAATTTAAAACGGCAAATGAAGAAATTGATTTTATAATAAACAAAATCAAAGAACTTACTAATAATGGAATAGAACTAAAAAATATTTGTGTTGCAGCCAGAACAAAAAAATTAATAGAAGATTATGCCAGAATTTTTGCTACTTATAAAATATCAACCTTTGAAATTAAAAGGAGTAAAATTGATGATAGAAGCGTTGATGGTATAAGAATTGCAACAATGCATAGAATTAAAGGTTTGGAATTTCAAATAATGTTTATTGTAGCAGTAAATAAGGATATTATTCCTCTAAGATATTCTAAAAATGAATTTGAAGATAATTTATCAAATGAAGAATATATAAAATCAGAAAAATGTTTATTGTACGTTGCTTTAACTAGAGCTCAGAGAGCAGTATTTATAACAGGTTATGGTAAAGCTTCAGACTTAATAAAAGCTTTATAAAATATCATCTTCAGAAATTTCATTTCCACTTTGAAAATATCTGTAGATAGTTTTATTATTATTTTTACCTAATTTGATAAATATTGCTAAAGGATAATGATATCCATATTGTGGACTTGTAAAATTTTTCAATTTTTCAATATCTGAAAGGTCATCATACCACCATCCTTTAAATTCTATAACTAATGTATTATGCTGATTCGCATTGTCATTATTTAAGTTTCTTTTGTGGATAATCAAATCTGGACGAATTTTTACTCCAGCTAGCATTTTTGTGCCTCGATTGCTTTTATTATATTCGCAATCAAGATTTAGATCATTTAATTCTGGATAATTTTTCATAATTTCATTTAAATAAAGACCTATTCTAAAAACACAAGCCTGTTCCATCCCTTTTACTTGAATTAATTCTATATCTTTTGCATAAAATGTTTGTACAGCTTGTTTTACAATGTTTTTAAGTTTTTTATTCATAATTATATTTTTAATTTAAAATATGATTGAAGTTATTAATACGTAACATTCCTTATATTTATAAATATTAACATATACTATATAAAAAATATATTAGAAATTTTAAAAATAGATTATCTAAGCATTTAAAAATTCATATATTTGAAAATTTTCCAAAATATCACAGATTCGTATTCTTAACCTCTCTGATAATATATTTCAAAAACTACAAACAAAATGGACGGAGTAATCGAATCTTAAGTTTTATAGATAATTAATGATTAAAAAGAAGTCATGATATCGCTTGATTATAATAAAAAATTTTTGCTCCTAATTTTTGGTAAATATATTTAAATATTTTATTATTATTTTGAGAAAATGTAACTTTTGCAGTTAATATTTATGACTACTATGGTAAAAACCAGTTCTTAAAAGGAAATCTTACCTAGCTATAGTTAATATGACAAATTTGGTAGAAAAGTCGGAAGCTATAAATAATTACTTTTAATTCTATTATCCACTATAACATTTCTATAAATAAAAATTCATATAGCTTTCGTCGATTGTGTCTTGTTCTATGCCAATATAGCGGAGTGTTACTGATGGCGAGGAGTGGTTAAAGATTTTTTGCAGGAGTACTATATCATTATATTTTTTATAATGATGATACCCAAATGTCTTTCTCAGCGTATGTGTTCCAATTCTTTCCTTAACCCCGACGGCTTGTGCTGCCTTATTCAAAATTCTATACGCCTGTGCTCTATCAAGCCTGCAATGTTTTTGAGTATAGAAAAGCGGTTGCTCACTCGGTAAACCCTCTACAAATACATCAATCTCCTTTTTCAAAAACCTATTAAGCGGAAATTTCTTATACTTATTCGTCTTTTTCTCTCTAATTTCAATATAATCCCTGCCTTTTACATCCCCAACATCAAGCAATAATATATCAGATATTCTGAGTCCCGTATTTATCTCAAAACTAAAAAGCAATGCATCTCTTGACTTTTTTGCCAAATATTTTTTAATCTTTTGGATATCTTCTATCTTTTTTATAGGTTGTACTACATTCATTTTCAAACTCGCTTAATCACTGACAATAATTGCTTCTTCCATATAAAAAGTAAAGTCGAATGACACAAAATTTAAACACTGTTTAAACTACATTTAAACAGCATTCAAAAAGTGTTCAAAAATTTCGGCAACGTTCAAAATATACTTCCACCTGCAAAATCTATTACCCCCTCCCCGCTCATACATTTACCTCAAAATACAACACAACTTCATTTTATTCCATTTCGTGTTAAGGAACGTGCGCTATATTTAGATAATATATTATCTAAATATTGACTTTAGGATAAAAATAGTATAATATATTATCTATGAATAACTTTTTGTTTAATCCTAAAACTCCTAATGATATAGCAAAAGAATTGGTTGAAAAAATTAAGCAGCAACGCAAAAAGCTTAAAATTTCACAAATGCAGCTTGCTTCAAAATCAGGTGTCAGTCTTGGTTCAATTAAAAGATTTGAGTCAAAGTATGAAATTTCTTTGAATTCTTTTATAAAAATCCTGATTGCTCTCAATTTAGAACGGGATTTTGAAAATTTATTTACTCAAAAAAACTACACATCTATTGATGAGGTTATAAATGGATAATTATAAATATTTAAAAGTATTTTATAATGATATTTTGGTCGGGACTCTCGCCAAAACTCCCGAAATGGTTGTTGCATTTGAATATGAGCCTGACTGGTTGAACAATGGTTTTAGCATTTCACCTTTTAGCCTGCCCCTTGTCAAGAAAGTTTTTATTCCAAAATACGAACCATTTGGCGGGCTATTTGGCGTTTTTAATGACAGTTTGCCCGACGGATGGGGACGATTACTTGTTGATAGGCTATTTTTAAAAAACAAAATAAACCCTGCTGAAGTTGATAATATTAATCGTCTTGCTGTCATTCAGCAAAGCGGGATGGGGGCTTTGACTTATAAGCCTGAACATAGATTTGAAACGAAAAAAAATAATATTGATGATTATGACACTCTCGCTCAAGAGTGTTCAAAAATACTGGTATCACAAGATTCGGACAATTTGGATGAGCTTTTTCAACTGGGCGGCTCATCAGGCGGTGCCAGACCAAAGATTTTGACTTCTATAGATAATGGAGACTGGATAATTAAATTTCCGTCATCTGTTGACTCTAAAAATATTGGGGAAAAAGAGTATCAATATTCATTGTGCGCAAAAGATTGCGGAATAGCTATGCCGGAAACACGACTCTTTCCATCTAAAATTTGTTCAGGGTATTTTGGAATAAAAAGGTTTGATCGTAAAAACGGTAAAAAAGTTCATATGGTATCAGCAAGCGGGTTGTTAGAAACAAGTCACAGGCTCCCTAATCTTGACTATAATATATTAATGAAACTTACACTTGAGCTTACAAGAGATTATGGCGATATTGAACAATTATTCAGATTGATGTGTTTTAATGTTTTTGCTCATAATAGGGATGACCATTCAAAGAATTTTTCTTATCTTTATGATGACAATAAAAAAGAATGGCATTTGTCTCCTGCGTATGACCTGACTTATAGTTCTTCTTTTAATGGAGAACACGCAACAACAATTAATGGCAAGGGTCAAAATCTGACTTTAGATGATATTTTAGCCGTTGCAAAAAATATCGGACTCAAAGAAAAATTTACAAAAGATATTGCATTAGATATTCAAGAAAAATGTAAAAAGTTATTTGATTAAAAACATATTTGGTGTTTAAACTTCTTGTGTTTTAAATCTTATAATAAAAGTTCATTTTCAGCCGGAGTTCCTATCAATTCTATCTGCACATTATTCCCGTATGCCTTCTTATCAATCCCAGGAGAAAGCGGTTTACCTTCTTCACCTGCAATATCCTGCTTACCATCAGCTTTTCTCTTTTCAAGTACACTCATAAATGTACTTATCCCATTTAAACTTCTGGAAAAACCAGCATAGGCATAAACTGAACAAGAACTTCTTTTATTTCATTAACAGTAAGCCCGTTCTCAAGTCCGGAATTTAATGCATCTTCAAGATTTGAAGTATCCCCCTTAGCAGTATATGGAGGAATCAACGCAATAGACTGCTGTTTTGCCGTAAGATTTTCAGAAGCAAAAACCACTCCGCCTAAAAATATTACAGCAAAAAGCAAGTATAATTTGAATATCAATCTAAAACCCATATCTAATACCTTCCATTATAACTATTATACTCTTTTTTATAAAAAATTTTTTATATTTATAAAAGATTAAATTCTACCTAATTTTCACAAGTTCTCTCACATGTATTTAATCATAAAAATAATCACATTTTTTAAACAGAAAAAAAAGCCGCCGAAATAAACGGCGGCTTAACTTTTAAAGATTAAAATTTATATAAGACGTATCAATTTCATCCTGAGAAATTCCTATATAACGAAGTGTTACTGCAGGAGACGAGTGATTTAGTATTTTTTGAAGCAAAGCAACATCATTATATTGTTTATAAAAAAAATACCCGAAACTTTTACGCATAGTATGAGTTCCAACATTTATATCCGTCAAACCTACTGCCTTACAGGCCTCATTTAAAAACCTGTATACTTGTGAACGATTCAATCTTCCGAGCTTTTTACCGGTAAACAGCGGTTTATCCGAGTTTATCATACCATCTGTATACTCCGCTAATAAACCACAAAGTTTTTGGTTTAAAGGAAAACGTTTGTATTTACCCGTTTTTTGCTCTCGAATTTCAATATAAGATTTACCGTACACATCAGAGACATTAAGTGACAGAATATCAGAAATTCTAAGTCCGGAATTGATACCCATCGCAAAAATCAAACGGTTTCGTTCACTCCTTTCCGCCAGATAATTTTCCACCGCTTCAATGTCTTCTTTTCTTTTGATTGATTCTACCAAATGTTTCATACTTACCTCTTTCTACGGCAATACTGCACCGTAAGAAAAATGTAAGAAGTATATAATTATGTTTCAAACAGTCAAAAGAGTGCGTTTTTATCACGCACTCTTTCTAAGATGCTACAGTAGTAAAAACTAAACCATAACTGTTTTATTTGGTTTAGGTCCCGCTTCAACAATTTCTGCCGGCATATTTGGATATTTAGCTGCAAAATTATCCACAAACATTTGTGCAAGTTTATCAGCCTGTTCATCATACGCTGCTTTATCAGCCCAGAGACCGCGAGCATCAAGTTGTTCATCAGGAACATTAGGACAAGATACAGGATAATCAACATTGAATACATCATGATGTTTAAACTCAATATTATCAAATGCTCCATTTAAAGCCGCAGTTACCATTGCTCTTGTATAAGCAAGTTTCATACGCTTAGCCCCTGATGAAGCACTTCCGCCAGCCCAGCCTGTGTTTACAAGATAAACTTTTGTACCGTATTTATCTAATTTTTCTCCCAGCATTTGTGCATATACTGATGCATCCATCGGCATAAACGGTTCACCAAACAATGTTGAAAATGTTGGCTGAGGCTCAGTTACACCACGCTCAGTACCAGCAAGTTTTGAGGTAAAACCTGTTACAAAATGGTACATAGCCGCATTTTTACTAAGTCTGCTTATCGGAGGAAGAACTCCGAATGCATCTGCAGTAAGGAATATAACAACTTTCGGTATTCCACCCACGCTAGGAATTTGCGCATTATCAATATAATTAATCGGATAGCCGACACGTGTATTTTCAGTAAGACTGCCATCCTCAAAATCAAATTCTCTGGTTTCAGGATTCATAACAACATTCTCTACCAGAGAACCAAACTTAATAGCATTATAAATTTCAGGTTCATGTTCGGCAGAAAGGTTAATACATTTTGCATAGCATCCCCCCTCAAAGTTAAAGACCCCATCAGGAGACCAACCATGCTCGTCATCACCAATTAACTTACGTGCCGGATCTGCAGACAATGTTGTTTTACCAGTACCTGACAAACCAAAAAATACAGCAGTTTCTCCTGTTTGTGGATCCATATTTGCAGAACAATGCATAGGAAGAACATTTTTCTTAGTCATAATATAGTTCATTGTTGAGAATACAGATTTTTTGATTTCACCGGCATATTGAGAACCGCAAATAATAATTTCATGAGCCTCATAATCAATAATTATAGCCGCTTCAGAATTCACACCATCAACTTCCGGATCACATTTAAATCCGGGAGCACACAAAATTGTATAATCCGGTTCGCCGTATGAAGCAAGCTCTTCAGCCGTCGGACGAATTAACAATTGATGAATAAACATATTTTGGCTAGCAAGCTCATTTATAATACGAAATTTTTGAGTATATTTTTTATCAGCACCTGCAAAACCATCAAAGATAAATACTTCACGATTTTGCAAGTAAGCAGCAATTTTACCTCGTATACTATTATATTTTTCACGACTTATCGGCCTGTTAACTTTTCCCCAGGCAATTTCGTTATGAACACCGTCAGTATCAACAATAAACTTATCTTTGGGTGAACGTCCGGTATATTTACCTGTTGTTACAACAAGGGCTCCTGTATTACTTAGTGTTCCTTCACCGCGGCGTAATGCAGCTTCAGTAAGCTGAGCCGGTGTAAGGTTACGATAAACAGCTTTCGGGGCAATAATACCCAGTTTTTCAATTCCATAAGTTTCCATATACTATCTCCTTCGTTTTATCATTATACTTATGCAAGTTCTTTTTAACTATTATACATAAATATCTATAATAAGGGAATATAAAGCCAAAAGGGAAATACAAAATTTATTTAAGATTTTTTACAAATTTCATTTTCGTTTCCACTTTTGTCCGCATCTTTATCATACTCGTGTCCAATAATCATGCCACTTGCAGCAGTAACCACAGTAGATATAAGTAATAGCGGCAGAGAAAACATACCTGATACAAAAGTGTCAGCCAATGCAGCAAGTGTACCTGCTGTACCAAATACCGAACCTAAAGTTTTTGCATACCGGTATTTACCTTGAAATGACAATGAAGATTGGCTTTTAATATCCTCTCCCGCCATTCCTTTTTGTCTGTTTATTATATTACTGTTTTTATATTGTAAATTAATTCGTTGTACTTTCATTATATGATTATTCTTTCAATATTATATCCAATAAAACCTAGCAGAATTTAAGAGATTTATTCACATATATGTTCAAGTGCTTTTTCAAAAACTGTTTTAACGTGATTATCACTTAAAGCGTAATAAACATTTTTACCAATTTTTTTAGCCCGTACAAGTTTAGCCCCACGCAGTACTTTTAGCTGGTGTGATACTGCAGATTTTGTCATATCAAGCAGCACCGAAAGATCTCCAACACACATTTCGCTTTCCTCCAGCGCCCACAGCAGCTGTATCCTTGTACTATCACCCATCACTTTGAAAAAATCTGAAAGTTCATAAAGCAAATTCATATCTGGCATATTTGGCTTTATTCTATCCACAAGTTTTTGATTGATTGCTTCACAATCTGATTTTTTATTTTCCATAATTACACCGCTTTTATATTATTATACAACAGATGAATAATTGTTCAATTATTATTAAGAAATATTAAAGCAAATTATTTTACTAATACCTAGTAACAACAGGGGTATAGAAGCTCTTTAACTATTAAAACTTAATAAATTTCTATCAATAGTATTGACAATTGAACAACTATTCAATTATAATACTAGTATAGTTGAATAGGTATTCAATCATCAAAAGGAGAACTACATGTGTAACCACAGCCATCATCACAACAAGGACAATAATAAATTAAGATTTATTAGAATTACTCTGGCACTTATTCTTTTTGGAACAGGGTTCCTATTAGAAGGGTGGCTTTCCGCATCTCTGTTTGTAACAGCATATTTAATTTCCGGCTTTGATGTCTTATACAAAGCATTCCTGCATATAAAAAAAGGCAAAGTTTTTGATGAAAACTTACTGATGGGAATTGCAACATTAGGGGCTTTTGCAATAAAAGAATACCCTGAAGCCGTTATGGTAATGGTTCTATACCAAATTGGAGAATATTTTCAAGATTTAGCAGTAGAAAAATCACGTCGTTCAATAACAGAACTGATGGATATACGTCCGGATTATGCCAATATAGAGGAAGGCGAAAAACTTGTTAAAAAATCACCATCAGAAATCGCTGTAGACGATATTATTATTGTTGCCAGCGGTGAAAAAATTCCTTTAGACGGGATTGTAATTGAAGGTAAAGCAGTAGTTGATACTTCCGCTCTTACCGGAGAATCTGTGCCAAGAGAATTAAATATCGGGGACGAAGCCATAAGCGGCTGTATTAATACTAACGGATATTTAAAAATAAAAGTAACGAAAGAATTTGGTGAATCAACCGTTTCCAAAATTCTTGAACTTGTTGAGCATGCAAGCTCAAAAAAAGCAAAGACAGAAAATTTCATAACCAGATTTGCCGGTTACTATACTCCTGTTGTTGTTTTAAGTGCAATACTACTCGCTGTTATTCCTCCTATAGTAACAGGGGATGCTTTTAACATCTGGATTTTCAGAGCATTAACATTTCTTGTTATATCATGTCCTTGCGCCCTTGTTATCTCTGTGCCTTTAGGCTTCTTTGCAGGACTGGGCGGTGCATCAAGAAAAGGTATTTTAATAAAAGGCAGCAGTTACCTTGAGTTGTTATCCAGACCGGATACTGTTATCTTTGATAAAACCGGAACTCTTACCAAAGGGTGTTTTGAAGTGGTAAATGTTATCCCTGCAAACGGTTACAACAAAGATCAGGTAATTGAATATGCTGCGTACGCAGAAAATTATTCAAACCACCCTATTGCACTCTCCTTAAAAAAGGCATACGGAAAAGTAATTGATGCTGCTCGTATCTCAGAAACGGAAGAAACAGCAGGCAAAGGGGTAAAAGTTATAATTAACAATGAAACAATAATTGCCGGAAATGCCGCTTTAATGGAAAAATACGGGATTAATTATATACCGCCGGAAGAAAACGGAACAATAGTTTATGTTGCCCAAAACGGTGTTTATACGGGCTGTGCAGTTATTGCCGATGAGCTTAAGGAAGATTCGGTACAAGCAGTATCGGAACTCAAAAAATCCAATATTAAGACAATAATCCTAACCGGCGACTCTGAGAGTGCAGCCGCAGGAGTTGCGGAAAAACTCAAGGTTAATAAAGTTTTTGCCAGACTTCTTCCAGCAGAAAAAGTAGAAAAAACTGAAGAAATTATTGAACGCAAGCAACCTGATAAATCAGTAATCTTTGTTGGCGACGGCATCAATGATACTCCTGTTTTAACAAGGGCTGATATTGGTATTGCAATGGGGGCTTTTGGCTCTGATGCAGCAATTGAAGCGGCGGATATCGTAATTATGGATGATAAACCATCAAAAGTGCCAGCAGCAATAAAACTTGCCAAAAGAACAATGATTATAGTGAAACAAAACATAGTATTTGCAATAGGTATAAAGGTTTTGTTTTTAATTCTCGGTGCGTTCGGTATCATGACTATGTGGGGTGCTGTTTTTGCTGATGCAGGCGTAGCAGTTCTTGCAGTTCTTAATTCATTACGAGCGCTTAAATAACTGAAAAACCAGTAAAAATAAAATAGTACACACAAATTTTTACTTAAAAACAGGGACTTGATTGATAGCCACTCTCAAATGTAAAATAATATTTACAGAAGGAGGCAACTATGAGTAAAAATATTCTAGTAATTTCCGCAAGTCCCAGAAAAGGCGGAAATTCAGATATGCTTTGTGATGAATTTATAAGAGGTGCAAAAGATACAGGAAATCACGCAGAAAAGATTTTATTAAAAGATAAAAAAATAAATTACTGTACGGGATGCGGATTTTGTAATACTAACAATTACACAGCCTGTTCACAAAAAGATGATATGGCAGAAATACTTGATAAAATGATAGCTGCAGATGTAATAGTCCTTGCTACCCCTGTTTATTTTTATACAATGGACGGACAGATGAAAACATTTATTGACCGCTGCTGCTCTAGATATACACATATAACAAATAAAGATTTCTACTTTATTGCAACAGCTGCAGATGATAGAGAAATAGCACTAGAAAAAACTTTTGACGGACTTCGCGGATTCACGGACTGCCTTGATAACGTAAGAGAAGCGGGTGTAATCTATGGTGCTGGAGTATGGCAAAAAGGTGAAATTACTAATACAAAAACATTCAAAGAAGCTTACGAAAAAGGTAAAAACGTATAGGAGAAAAGAAATGATTTTAGACAAGGTAAATACCCCCAATGATTTAAAAACTCTTTCAATAGACGAAATGAATACTCTCGCAGATGAAATGCGAAATTTTATAATTAACAAAGTCAATACCACCGGAGGACATTTAGGCCCAAACCTCGGGATAATTGAACCGACAATAGCTATGCATTATGTGTTCAATTCACCAGTTGATAAAATAATTTTTGATGTATCCCACCAGTGTTATCCGCACAAAATTCTTACAGAACGAAAAGAGGGCTTTACGGACTCATCTAAATACTATAAATATACCGGTTATACAGCTCCGGAAGAAAGTCCGCACGATTTATTCAAAGTAGGTCACACATCAACATCTATAAGCCTTGCTGTCGGAGTCGCAAAAGCAAGAGACCTTAAAGGTGAAACCGGAAATGTCGTGGCATTAATAGGAGATGGCTCATTAAGCGGCGGTGAAGCTTACGAAGGTTTTAATAATGCGGCAGATTTAGGAACCAACATGATTATTATTGTTAATGATAATGAAATGTCTATTGCAGAAAACCATGGCGGTTTATACAAAAATCTTAAACAACTCCGTGAAACAAACGGTACGTCAGAAAACAATTTCTTTAAGTCGCTGGGATTTGAATATTACTATGTAGAGGAAGGAAACAATATAAGTACACTCATTGAAACATTCAAACAAGTCAAAGACATAAATCATCCGGTGGTAGTACATATTCATACCATTAAAGGTCACGGACTTAAAGCGGCAGAAGAAAATAAAGAAATGTTTCACTGGATTACCCCTGGAACACTAAATGAGAACAAATCCGCACCATCAGCCCCGATTGAAGATTATAATTCTGTCACAAAAGATTTTATTCTTCAAAAAGCCGCCCAAAATCCTACTGTTGTTGCAATCACAGCAGGCACTCCGGGGGTATTTGGATTTGACAAAGAGTTCAGGAATAAACTAGATAAACAATACACAGATGTCGGCATTGCAGAGGAACATGCTGTTGCGTACTCTTCAGCACTTGCTAAATCAGGTGCTAAACCTTTTCTAAATATAATGTCGTCATTCTTACAAAGAACTTATGACCAATTATCACAAGATTTGTGTTTAAACAACTCTCCGGTCACAATGCTCGTATACTGGGGCGGAATTTCAGGAGCAGATGCGACACACCTTTGTCTATTTGATATTCCTTTAATATCAAATATTCCAAATATGGTATATCTTGCACCAACGTGTAAAGAAGAATATCTTGCTATGCTTGAATACTCTTACAATCAAAATGAACATCCTATTGCAATCAGAGTTCCAGCAATACCACTTGTATCTAAAGGTACTGCAGATAATACAGATTATTCAATATTAAATAAATATAAAATGGTTCACAGCGGGAAAGAAGTTGCAATAATTGCACTTGGTAATTTCTTCTATCTTGGCGAACAAGTAAAAGAAGAACTTAACAAGAAGCTTCACATTGACGCAACACTTATTAACCCCAAATTTATTACAGGCTGTGATGAAGAGTTGTTAAATAATTTGAAGAATAACCACAAGCTTGTAATAACAATTGAAGACGGGCTTCTTGACGGCGGATTTGGAGAAAAGATTTCAAGATTTTATGGTAATTCCGGACTACAAGTGCTGAATTTTGGTGCAAATAAAGAATTCACTGACAGAGTTTCGCTTAATGAACTTTATCAACGTTATCATTTAACAAAAGAATTGATAGTAAACGATATTGAAAAATGTTTGGAGGTAACACATGTCTAAAAAACTGGCAGTATTAGCACTGACCGCACTTTTTTCTGTAATAGGAGGCTCTGTTATGGCTGAAGAATTTCAACAACCCTTTGCACAGGGTGACATAAATCCTTATAACAAGTACTTTACAGGTACTACCTACTTAAATATGTTAAGTACGAATGATGAAACCTGGCATGCACCCATAGGTAATGTGACATTTGAACCTAAGGCTAGAACAAACTGGCATAAACATTCCGGCGGACAAATACTACTTGTAACAGCCGGTGAAGGCAGATATCAAGAAAAGGGTAAAGAAATACAGGTTATTAAAAAAGGTGATATTGTAAAAATTCCGCCAAATGTGGAACACTGGCACGGTGCAGGTCCCGATGGAATGTTTGCCCATATTTCCCTTGAAACAAATGCCACAAATAATCAAACAACATGGCTTGAACCGGTTACAGACAGAGAATATAGATAAAAACTTTGAGACAGTGAACACAATCACTGTCTCCTTTTTAATTGAATAACAAATTTTTAAATAGAAAAACCAAAAAGCCGATAAAGGGACTCGAACCCTTGACCTACTCATTACGAATGAGTTGCTCTACCAACTGAGCTACATCGGCTTGTTTTAAAATTATACTTTAATCATACCATAAATAAAAAACAAGTATATAAATGTTCAATTATTCACTTTTTTTGTGATAGTATTAAGTACATTAATAGGAGTGAGTACTTGAAAAATACAAAAAATTCCGATTCTTTCTTATCTCTTAAGCAAATATTTTATAATTTGTTCAACAAAGATATAAAACAGCCGTCTGATAAAAGTACAGGTTTTTATATTGTATTTAATACTGCCGGGCTTGGAGATGTTCTTCTGTGTAATGGCTTGTGCAGAAATATAAAATTACTTTACCCTGCTTCTAAGGTTATTTTTGTAGCAGACAAAGTGTGTAAAGATGCGGCTCTTTATCAGGATAGTGTTGATGATGTACTTGTTTATGATAAAAATGGAAAGCATAAGGGGATAACAGGTCTGATTAAATTCTTAAAAGATTATCAGCTCCCCAAACCTGATTGTACTTTTTTGACATACAAAAATGAACGGAATTATCTGATATCAAAGCTTCTGGGAGCCAGCAGAATTATTTGCTCCGATAAAAAGAAAAATTACAATATACAACTGCAACATATTAATCTGTTAACTAAGCTAACCGGTCGGGAAATTAAAAATTTACCAATAAAATATAATGTTCCTTCCGATATATTACCTGCAGAATTAAAAGAATTGCTCCCGAATGATTATATAGTACTATGTCCCGTAAGTAAAAATCCGACGAAAGATCTTACCATTGAATTTGCCGGTAATCTAATTGACAAATTACGTACAAACCACAATATTGTCATTGCCGGACACGGAAATACGTGTGCAGAATTTGGAAAACAGCTTAAAAATTCAGGATATAATTTTATTAATCTTATAAATAAAACAACTATACCTGAACTTGCAGCTGTTTTAAAAAACGCAAAATGTATGATAAGTGTTGATACAGGACCAGCACATTTGAGTTATGCATGCGGTACACCTACAATAATATTATTCAGAGAAAGCGGGACTTCAAAAATTTGGGCTCCGGATAAAAATATTTATCCGCATACCTATGTTTTTGAAAAAAATGTTACAACAGAGCAAATTTATAATACATTTTTACAAATAAAAAAGAATTTTAAAGATGCTGCAACAAAATAAAATATTTTTTATTAAAGATATTGACTCTCATTATGTAATCTATTTTCTTGGTATAAGAATATTGTTTAATTTAAACCAACATTTCTTAACCAAGAAATAGGAGCCTTTGGTGTAATGTATCCTCCCGGAGTCCTGCATAAAGATATATATGACGTTGATAAAATAAAACGTTTATTACCAACACACGATGATGTATATTTCTGGGCTATGACAGGACTTAACAATACAAAAATCCAGCTGGCTTCAGGACACAGTGCAGATATACATTTTATTGAGGACTCACAGGAATGCGGATTGATTAATATAAATCGTGCTGGTGGAAACGGTATTTCTCTAGAGGATGCATATAATACTTATGATTAAAGAATATCCGGAAATTTTAGAACACATAAAACAGGAAGAACTTAATTCATAATTAAGTTGCGTATATTCTCCTATTCTGTATTGACAAACAAAAAAGTCTATGTCATTATAAAATGTAAGGTTAGTCTAACATTTTATAATAATGAGAATTAGCGAAACATTAAAAATAGCAGGGAAATATATTGATCAGCCGCTTTTAATAAATAAAATACATAAAGCAGCACCATACGGGCTTTGTGGCTTAGGAGCAGGCTACGTCGGATATGATACTTATCATTCCCCTGAAGATAATAGAAAAACAAATTTTATAAAAAGCAGTATGATTATGGCAGGAACTATAGGCTCCGCACTTATGGCTCCTAAAATAGCCACAAAAATTTTCCGTAACGGAGAAAAAAGACTTACTAAAATAGATATAATCAAGCAAAACACGACTTTAATTGATGAATGGCTAAAACACGGGAAATCAGAAAAAGCTGGAGAAAATAAACAAAAAGAAATTAAAATTTTACATAAAGCGAAATCAAAACTTTTGAACTATTCAGATATAAAATATCTAAATAACAGGGGGAAAACCGACAAAAATGCAAAACAGCTTTTAAATAGTCTTATCCCTGAACCCGAAGCACCAACAGCAAAAGACATCTTCTCGGAAGTTGGCTGGCTGTCTGTACTAGGATTTATTCCAGTGGTCGGCGGAGTAGCAAGCGGATGTGCCGCAGATGCATTAACAGAAAAACATTGGAAAAATAATGTTCCAAATAAAGTAAAAGAAGGAGCATACCAGTTTCTTGCAAATATATTTTTATGTAATATCGGAGCCTGTGCCGCACTAAAAGCTTTGGAAAGTATGCGTATACAATCTAAATCTGCCAGAGTAGCAGGAATGACAGGAGGAATAATAGGAACCGGTGTAATAGGCGGAAATGCTATTGCAAATTA
Organism: uncultured Muribaculaceae bacterium; assembly: GCA_964452495.1. Taxonomy (GTDB): domain Bacteria; phylum Cyanobacteriota; class Vampirovibrionia; order Gastranaerophilales; family Gastranaerophilaceae; genus CALUTH01. Next base: position 69,191 of record CAYVMC010000002.1, read on the forward strand.
TCTGGGGAAAAAGTTAATTGATCCATGCTTTAAAAATACAACAACATCGCCACCACAAAGCGGCAGACACCCTGAAGCACTTGATATAGGTTTGCATACCGATGACGTTGCAACTATATCCGTTATGTCAGGACTAAAATGGATTGAACCTGTTTTACCTCTTTTTTATACAATCTCCGGCTATAGAGCCGGAATAGGCTACCGCAACGAAGGGGAGCCGCAGTAATTTTAGTAATAATGCTGCTAAAATTATACTCTCTCTTAGCCAATCGAAAATTACAACAAACAAACCCAAATACAACTCTTGCAAATATTTGCTATATATACATATTGGGATGAAGTATGTAGAACTGTATTGATACTATAATTCAAGTTTTATTGTTAAATTTTTCATTCTATTCATATCTCAAAGCATCAATCGGGTTAAGCAATGAAGCTTTGTACGCAGGATAATATCCAAAAGCAATACCGATAAATCCGGAAAAGCCCAGAGATAAAACTATAGAAAACATAGAAATAACTATTGTCATATTAGAAAAAACATCAACTATTTTGGCACCAATAATACCAACAAGAACACCTATTATTCCTCCCAAAATTGAAAGAATAAACGATTCAATTAAAAATTGCAGCCTGATATCAGAAGCTTTTGCACCTATTGCCATACGAATACCAATTTCTTTTGTCCGCTCGGTTACGGAAACAAGCATAATGTTCATAATGCCTATCCCCCCGACAATCAGTGAAACAGAAGCAATAGAAAATAACAGAACAGCAAAAGTCTGTGCAGAAGATTTTAAATGTTCCTGAAAATCCGCAGAATTTCTTATATCAAAATCATCCGTCTGATATTTTGTTATGCGGTGGCGCATTCTCAATATTTCAGCTATATCTTTTTCTGCTTGTTCCATATCATCAGCAGTGTTTGTTTTCACCATTATCATTTTTACTGTACCGGGAAAATCCGTACCAAAAACCTTCTTCTGGGCTGTCGTAATAGGTATGAATATTAAATCATCATTATCCATCGGACCGGACTGACCTTTCGTCTTTAAAACACCTACGACCTTAAACGGTATCCCTCCTATTCTTATGATTTTATTTATAGGATTTACATCACCAAAGAGTTCAGCCGCAACCGTTGAACCAAGAATTGCCGATTTTGCACTGTTTTGAATATCTTCATTAATAAACTTTCTGCCGTAATCGACATCATAACTTTTTATATACAAATATGCGGATGTAGTTCCATATACGGTTGTTGACCAGTTTTGATTACCATATGTAACCTGCTGCGTTTCACTTAATACCGGTGCAACAGCACTTACACCTGTTGCATTTTTCATAATCGCTTCTGCATCTTTAATTGTGAGCGTAGGTTTTGAACCGGAACCCTGACTAACCCCTCCGGATTTTGCGGCAGAAGAAAGGATTGTAAACATGTTACTCCCCATAGATTCCATATCTTTTGTTATTTTTGTACTGGTGCCTGTCCCGACAGCAAGCATTATAATAACGGCACTCACCCCGATAATTATACCCAAACTTGTAAGTCCAGAACGAAGCTTGTTCACCTTAAGCGATATTAATGCCATTTTTACAATCGATTTAAAATCTATCATAATGTACACCTCTTAGGCGTATTAGGAACATCCGATATAATTTTCCCGTCTTTAAACGTTACAATTCTCTGACAATACTCCGCAATATCATTTTCGTGGGTTACAAGAACTATTGTCTTTTTCATCTCTTCATTTAGCCTTACAAAGAAATTCATAACCTCTATACTTGTTCTGGTATCAAGATTTCCCGTAGGTTCATCCGCTAAAATCAGTGGAGCGTCATTTACAATTGCACGTGCAATTGCTACCCTCTGCTGTTGACCGCCTGACATCTGATTTGGTAAATGAGACTCTCTATTTTCAAGCCCCACAATCCTTAATGCCTCTTTTGCCCGCTTATGTCTTTCTTGTTCAGGGATACCTTTATAAATCATAGGAAGTTCCACATTATCAAGTGCCGTTGTTCGTGATATTAAGTTAAATCCCTGAAATACAAAACCCAGTTTTAAATTTCTTATAGTACTTAATTCATCAGGAGAAAGCTTAAATACGTCAACCCCATCGAGATGATATTTCCCAGAGGTTGGTCTGTCAAGAGTGCCGAGCATATTCATAAATGTAGATTTACCGGAGCCGGAAGTCCCCATTATAGCAACAAATTCTCCTTCCTCAACTGTCAGAGAAACATCATTCAAGGCATTTAATACTTCCTCTCCCATCTTATAAGTTTTTATTGCGTGTTCAACTTCTATCAATGCCATTTAGAACATCCTCGGCGGTCGATTATTCTTACTATCTTTAGAAGTATTCCCGCTGCCTGTTGCAACAAGATCACCTTCGTTTATCCCCGAAACTATTTCAGTAAAAGTATCATCACTTGCACCGGTTTCAACCTCTTTTCTTACAAGCTTTCCTTTCTCCTGAACCCATAATCCCTGTTTTTCGTAACGTTTTGTGTTATCAGCCGGAGAAAATTTAAGAGCAAAATTAGGTACTGCAAGAACATCTTTGCTCTCCGAAACTATTATTGAAACATTAGCCGTCATACCCGGTTTTATTTTCAAGTCACTGTTATCAACACTTACTATAACCGTATAAGTTACAACATTAGAAGTAGTGGTAGAGTCTATACGAACCTGAGTTACAGTACCATAAAATATATCATCCGGATAACCATCCAGTACATATTTAGCCGTTTGTCCTTCTTTAACCTTACCAATATCGGCTTCCGATACGGCAACTTCTATCTGCATTTTTTCTATATCCTGCGCAATTGTAAACAATTCAGGAGCATTCAATGTTGCGGCTACCGGCTGCCCCATGTCTATATCTCTGCTTATAATAATTCCGTCTACAGGAGCCGTTATTTTTGTGTAACCAAGATTCACAAGAGAACTGTCATACTCAGCTTCTGCCTTTTTTATTTGATATCTTGCCGCTTCAACCTGTGCTAACGATGCCTTATAATCACTTTCAGCCTGATCAACCTCAGATAACGGCACGTACTGTTTTTCATACAGTTTCTTATATCTGTCATACATTTTTTTATTAAGTTCAAGTTTTGCTTCATATTCTAAAAGATTTGCTTTTGCATTATAGAGAGAAGCTTTATTCTGATCTACCGTTGCTTGAAACGTACGGGGATCAATTTCAGCAAGAAGCTGTCCTTTTTTTACCACAGAGTTAAAATCCGCATACAGACCGCTTATTAAGCCTGATACCGTTGAACCAACACTTACGGTATTAACAGGGTTAATTGTACCCGATGCTTCTACAACCTGTGTTATATCACGTTTTTTAGCCGGCTGAAGCCTGTATGATGTATCTTGTTTTTTTGAACTTACTATCACACCTGTTACTACCGCCGCAATTATTATTAATATTGTTATCAGAAATATTTTTTTCTTCATTATTTTTTATCCTTGTGTCTTTAATCCATATCTTCACAATTATAATGATGCAGGCACATTTTTCTTTCAAGGTCTGCTCTTGCTAGATTATAATTATATACCAGTGTTACATACTCATTGCAGGCATTATTGTAATTAACTTTAGCATCTTGAAGTTCAATAAAATCACCTATACCTACTTCGTAACGTCCTTCTGAAAGTTCCAGATTTTCAAGTGCCTGTTGGACTTTTACTTCCATTAAAGGAATTTGTTTTTCAAGCTGAACAGCTGTTATGTAGGCATCCTGCACTTCACAGAAAATACTAAGTTTCATTGAACCAATTTGACTTTCAACATAATCAACCTGTATTTTTGCATTGTCGATTTCATGTTTAATTTGTTTGATATTAAAACTCGTATTAAGGTTTACACCTATAGAATAATTGTTGTTCGAATAATTTTTTGTATTTGCATAAGTATATCCCAGTTGTCCTGTAAGAGATGGATAATACTGACGTTTTATATATTTTAATTCTTCTTCCATAGCTTTTTTAGAAGCTTCAAGTGCTTTTAAATCGTGCCTGTGTTCATAAGCATAGTTTATGGCTTCTTCAAAAGTATAAGGACATTTTTCATACTTATAGGAACCTATAACATCCGTTTTTTCTACCGCAGATTTAAAAGCTACATCAATATTCGCATCAGTAGCCTGTTTTTCTGTATCAGAAGATAGAAAACTTGTAGGGTAATAATTATCTGAAATATTAAAAGTTTCCGTATTCTCAATAGTATATTCAGGAGGATTCAAAACAGACATACTATTGTTTAAACTAACCCAGGAGGTTTGGTAATTAGTCTCGGCTTCTATCAACGCAATTCTTGCCTGAGCGAGGTTATACTCGGAATTAACAATATCAATTTTGGAACGAATACCTTCATCAAAAAATGCTTTTGTTCTATTATAATCTCTAAGGTTTATCTGTACATTTGCTTTTTCTACATCAACGTAAGCTTTTGTTGCCAGTACATTATAATAAGCACTCTGTACATCAAATATAGCATCATGCATAGCATCTTCGTACTGTAGTCGTGCAAGAATTTTATTAAATTTATACATTCTGATATATGCACTGGTTTTACCAAAATCCCAAATAAGCTGTTGGAGAGATGCAGTAACTGATGGAAAATCTCTGGTTGTCCCAAGTCCGGTACGTGAATTATCTGCTCCGGATAATCCTACTCCTGCAGAAATAGTCGGGATAAAAGCAGATTTTGCGATACCAACATTATTAATTGCGGTTTGAAGATTCATGTATGCACGTCTTATATCGCCTTTATTGTGTATTGCAATATCTATACAATTCTCAAGAGTAAGAGAAGCATTTTTCTCCACAGAAATATTTTCCCAAGCCTGTGCTAGGGCAAACTGGTTATTGAGCAAAATAAATATAAAGCACACCAGTGCTGCAAAGCGCTTCAAAAGGACCTCCCACACGCAATATTTTATTCTCTATATTTTTTTATGTAAATCATATTTTCGGGGGATTTTGTGCTAATATTGTTAATACAAGGAAAAGAGGGAATATGAAAAAATATATTATACTATTAGCAATATCCTTTATTGGAATAATTATAACTATTGTGTTAAGCAGTGTGCTTTCAGGTATTAACTCGCAGCTTTGGCTTACAATAGCAGCAATTACTTCTCTTGCCTTAAAAATAATCTTTTTTGCAATTGCGATTTATACTCTCATCCGTACTTTTAAGCTCCAAGGCGGCAAGGGAATTTTAATATTTAAAATTCTAAACTGGATTTATGTTATACTTCTAGCTCTAATGTTTGCCTTTATGTTTTATCTTGCTTCTAAAATAGTTATTAATAATTACAGGTTTTATAATACAAGCGAACTTAAAACAATCCCACAGACAGCAGTAAAGGCAAAAATTAACCCTCTAGTTGATTACAACGGATTATCAAAAGATTTCATTTTAAGTTTAAGAAGCAGCAATATTGACGAAAACTTTACTAAAATACTTAACTATTCCCCTAACCCAGATGTGTGGGGAAAAATGGAAGACAAGGGCGCCTGGTTTGCACTTGATAAATCCGTTTGTTTTGACAACAGAACAGACTGCAGACGCAAAGCTAAAGGTGTTTCTGCAATGAGCAGGATTATTAATAATCCTATGATTCTCGTTGCACCGGTTATGATTGCAACATACCATCTGGATGAAAATTTGCCGGTATGTTCAGATGAAGGGTTAAGACTTGTTCCAAAGTCGATTTATATTGACGCTGTAAATAATAAAATTATTGTTTTATACAAAGGAACAAAGGCACTTACAAAATGCCGCTATCTTCAGTTATCTGGACTTAATGCACGTGATGTAGGATATGAATGGGCAAAAGTTTACAAAAAACAAAATATAGATTTCCCGTACCCTGATAATATCTCAAAAAAAATTTACGAATTTAAGGATGCAATAGTAGGCGGTAGTTTTTGTGAAGACGATAAGCAACCGGGAGTAAGCTGCAATGTACTTTATCCGGTAGATGACAAAATTGTATTCAGAATAACATCTTACCCTGCCAATATTGAATTTAAATTATGGAATAAAAAGCCAATATCAAGATATGAAGATTCCGAGATTAAATTTGAAATCCGATTTATAGAAAATATAGAATAAATGAAAACCAATGATAAAATATTTACTTTATGTTAGAATTTAGCGGTATATTTTTATACTTGTAAAGGGGAAAAAATGGAAAAATATTATTGTACAACTGCAATAGACTATGTTAACGGAGTCCCGCATATAGGACATGCGTATGAAAAGATTTTAACTGATGTTATAAACCGTCACTACTCACAAAGAGCAAATCTTGCTTTTATGCTTACAGGTACGGACGAACACGGAATTAAAATCCAAAAGACTTCTGCTGCCAATAATATGACACCAAAAGAACTCTGTGATATGAATGCACAAAAATTTAAAGATGCCTGGAAAGCTCTTGATGTTGATTATACCAGGTTTATCAGAACTACGGATGAATGTCATGAACGTGTTGTACAAAAAATATTTAAAAAATTGGTTGAAAAGGGAGATATTTACAAACATTCTTATACCGGCTTATATTGCAGCGGCTGCGAATGTTTTTTAAATGAAAAAGATTTAACAGAAGACGGACTATGCCCTAACCATTTAAAAAAGCCGGAGATTGTCGAGGAAGAAAACTACTTTTTTAAACTTACAAAGTACAAAGATGCAATTATTAAGCATATAAAAACCAATCCCGATTTTATAGTTCCCTCATTTAGGGCAAATGAAGTAATAAACCAGTTGGAAGATATTCAAGACATTTCTGTTTCACGTGCAAAGTCCAATGTCTCATGGGGTATAGACGTTTTGGATGATCCGGAACAAGTTATTTATGTATGGATTGACGCACTATCAAATTATATAACCGCAATTGGGTATGATGTAGATGCCCAAACAGACGAATTCAAAAAACTTTGGCCTGTTGATGTTCATGTGATAGGAAAAGACATTCTTAAATTCCATAGTATTTACTGGATAGCAATACTTATGGCTCTTGAACTCCCTCTACCCAAACATATATTTGCACATGGATGGATTACGATTGATGAAGCAAAAATGTCCAAATCGCTGGGTAATGTTGTCTCCCCAACATCGGTGCTGGAAAGTTTTAATCTTGAGTATCCTGATGCATTCAGATACTATATGGCTTCTGCTGCGCCATGCGGTAAAGACGGGAATTATTCTGATGAAGATTTTAAAGAAAAAGTTAATGCACACCTTGCAAATTCAATGGGGAACTTGCTTAACAGGACATTGTCCATGCTGGTAAAATATTTTGACGGAGAAATTAAGCCGGAATTCAAAAAAGATTCTCCGCTATATGTAAAATCCCTTGAAACAATAAAAGCGGTAAAGCACCATTTTGACTATTTTGAAATTCAGGAAGCCGCACAAAAAATTATGGAACTTGTCGATGCAGCTAACAAATACGTTACGGATAATGCCCCTTGGACACTTGCAAAAGAAGAAAAAATGGAAGAGTGCGGTATTGTACTTGCAACTGTTCTAGAAGTAATGTGCGTTATATCTTCACTGATTTACCCGTATTGTCCTAATATTGCAAAAGCTATGGCAAAACAGTTGTCTTATGATTTATCAACCAAGCTTGATGATATAACCTGTGACAATATCAAAGCAGGAAAGTTAATATCAAAAGAAGATATAAAACCTGTATTTTTACGTGTAGACAGCGAATTTGCGGACAAGAGCAAAAAATAAAACAAATAAAATTTTTCATCAACATAATAAAAGGAATCTGCGGAATACAAGTCATAATTAGTTCCGCAGACTTTTTGTAATATTTCTCAACAAAAAAGCAATTTTTAAAAAGAAAATAACTTTATATAGAATACAGAGGATCTTAGAATAGGAGAATTATATGTCAGAAAATGTAACTTTAAACATTGTAAATCCAAAAACAAACGAAACAGTTCGCAAAGCAACCGTACTTATAGATGATACGGCGGTTTTAAAATCTTTATTTCCAAACAAGAATATTTCCGAAGAAGATCTAATTAAACTTCAGGAAACAGCAAGAAAGTCTGGAGATTTAGGAGTTTTGGAATCATCTGACTTAAATCCGGAACAAAAATTATCACTCGCAGAAGTAAACGGATATAATGAATATTATGATATTAAACTGAGCAACGACGGTAAATATTACGAAGTAAAAGTAAAAGATGCAGGCTTTTTTACAAGAGACCTTAAAGCAATCAATGTAAAACGGGATTTTGGATTAAAAGAAAATGTACTGCTGAATAATAATTTAAACTACATGATAGATAATGCAGAACCCGGCTCATCAGCCGACGGAAGAAATACAGATTATGATCAGGTAAAGTTCCCTGCAGGAACAGTCATAAAACTGCCTGTTGAAGAAACAAGTTTTGATGCGGGTGCATCTGGTTTCTGGAGAAGATTATTCTGGTAACAGATTATAAATTTTATAAAATTAAATAAACATAAAAGCCGCACACGCATTTGTGATATAATTATGGTATGGAAAAATTTGAGTTTTTCAACCGCTTTAACTCTGCGGTGATGGTAGTCAGGGAGGATATGTCCGTTGCGTTTAAAAATAACGTTTTTAAGCGTCTTTTCAGTGACTTCACAACTCTTAAATCTTTTTCACACAAACTTAATTATGAAATTTGTGCATTAAACAGCGATGATGTTCAGACACACAACCCCGTTTCACAGGCTCTTATTTCAAGCGAGGATTTTTCATCACACGTAAGCTATTTAACAAAAAACAATGATTATATGTTTTTTGATATGAATACAACTCGAAGAAATAACTACCACATAATTGTATTTACCGATGTTACGGATAGAGTAGGCTCAAAAGTTCTTTTCAATGAAAATAAATCGTTAAAACGGAAAAATAAAGCTCTTGAAGAAGAAAACAAAAGCTTACAAAAAATAAAACAACTTGCCCAATCACAGGCAATGAAACTTCTTTTGCTAAACAACATTTCAAATTTAATAAGAGTATCAATTAATACTACAGATATTTTAGAGGCAACACTTAAAGAACTTGAAACTGTTTTCAATACATTTAAGTCATATTATGCGGCAAAAACAGAAGAAGGGTATGAAATAACAGTATCTTCAAACAAAAAAGAAACCGGAAAAATAGTAACTTTTGATGATGAAACAGAAAAAAAACTAAAAGAAAAACAAATAGGATATAATTTTTGCTTAAAAGAATATAACGGCGCAAAACCTTTCCCAGAACGTGTACAGCGGATTGTTGTACCCATCTGTCATAAAAAAGAATTACTGGGTGTACTTGTTTTATTAACAAGACAGACGAGAAAACTGAATGACGAACTAGAAATCTTTGAGGGAGTATCTTCACAATTAGGTAATGCACTTTTACAGTCATCTTTATATGAAAAAAATGAAAAAATGGTTGTCGAGCTGACTAAAACACTTGAGGAATTAAAAGACACACAATTAAAACTCATTAACTCCGAAAAAATGGCATCATTAGGTCAGTTGGTTGCGGGAATTGCGCACGAGATTAATACCCCGCTCGCTTCAATAAAATCAAACAACGAAATTGCAGTAAAACTAATAAAAAGAATAAAAGATACTGATACCGCAGAAATTTTAAGTGAAATAAATACGATAGATACCGAAGCAATAAGCCGTATAAACAAGATAGTGACAGGGTTAAGAAAATTTGTACGTCTTGATGAAGCTGATTTACAAGAGGCAGATATTAACAAAGAAATTGATTTAACTTTAGACCTCATAAGACACGAAACTAAAAACAAAATAACTGTAATTAAGGAATACAGCGAGATTCCGCTTGTCAAATGCTATCCTAATATGCTAAATCAAGTTTTTATGAATATCCTTGTAAATGCCTGCCAGTCTATAAAAGAGCGTGGTGAAATAATCATTTCTACGAAGTATTGCAATAAAAATCTAATTGTGCGTATAAAAGATAACGGATGCGGAATAGATGACATAAATAAAATATTTTTTGCCGGTTATACAACCAAGGGAGTTGGCGTAGGTACAGGGTTAGGGCTGGCTATATCAAAGAAAATTATTGAAAAACATAACGGAAAAATTTCCGTAAATTCTGAAGTTGGAAAAGGAAGCGAATTCACTATTACTATCCCTGGTTAGTAGCAATATAACATGTATATATAGAGATAAAAATTCAGTTATAACCGCATTTTGATAAAATTTTTTTTCAAAAATTACTTAAAATTTGCAATAAATCCTCATAGGTAATGACTATTTTAAAAAATATGTTATTATATAAGTGTAGGTTTTACGCTTAATTTATAAAAAAAAATAGAAAAAAGATAAATAAGTGTAAGGCGCAAAGTCAAGAAAATAAAGAAATACTAGATTTTATGTAACAAAAAATTTACAATAATTATCCTCAAAAGCAATTATCCAATAGTAAAATACTTTATAACAATGTAAGTGTAGATATATATTTATTCGTGAAACGGAGGTTACGTTTATGGCAATTACTGTCAGCGGAAAGAAAAAACAAGTAAGAAAAACATTCACCGAATTACTTTCTGACTTAAGAACCAGCAGCTCAGAAAAGGTTAGATATAATGCCGCAAGAGTATTAGGCGAACTTGGTGACTTAAAAGCAGTTGAACCGTTAATTGATGTATTAAAAAATGACAAAAACGGTTCAGTAAGGCTCTATGCTGCAAGAGCTTTAGGCGAATTAGGCGATTCAAAGGCAACAAAACACCTTATAGAATCACTTCGTGAAGACAGAAATGTTGATGTTCGTGTTCGTGCAGCACGTGCATTGGGGCGTCTCGGCGGTAAAGTTGTTGTTGAACCGCTTGTTGAAGCTCTCAATGATGAAAATTCTCAAGTATGTATTACAGCAACCGATGCATTAATTGAAATTGGTGATGTTGCAACTGATGCATTAATGAAATCATTAGATCACGAAAAAGTTAATGTTCGCTGCGATGCAACAAGAGCATTAGGTGAAATCGGTAACAAAAAGGCTGTGGATAAGATTATTAATATGCTTTATGATGAATGGGTAAATGTTAGAATTTACGCTGTGACATCATTAGGTAAACTGAATGACACAAAAGCAGTTCCGGCTCTTATTGATGTTATGAAAAACAAAAATGAAAATGACCTTGTAAGAGCAGGTGCAGCAGCAGCTTTAGGTGTTTTAAGAGATCAACGTGCGCTTCTTCCGTTAAGAGAACTTATTATGGAAGCAGAAGAACTTGGCGAATTGGAAGATACTGCACTCAAATCATTTAAAAAGATTATGGCAGCAAACTGGCAGTCAATTCCAGGCGCCGCTCCACAGAAAAAACCGGCAACAACAGGTATGACATACTAATATCTGGTTGCAATATAATTAATCATAAAAACTCCCGATAAGCATCGGGAGTTTTTATATTTTAAAAGAATTATCTTTTATATTCCCAGATAACAGACACATTCTTCACTATGGAGATGATCATCCAGAACTATCACATTCTCTTATCCCCGTCCTGATTATGCTTAAAAACACCCCTTACATTGTAACAACCAGCAACTAAAAGAGTATACCTTTTCTTTTTAATAATTTTTTTTCGGTCAAATTATTTATCATTTCTAGTTTTACACCGATTGTTTATTTAAGTCCGTCCATTTCTATTGTAAATTTTTGTAAAAAAATTTCAAAAATATTAAAGTTTTGAACAAACCTGCCGATAACAAGAGTAAATGTGTATATGTTTATGAAAGGAGCCTTTATGTCCGGAGAAGAAAAAATTAGCATAAAAATTAAAAAGAATATGGGCATAACGCAAGCATTAAAGAAGCTTGTAAAAGATGCAGGCGAGAATGTGAAAAATTCTGTGTGGAATGCTACACTTGAAAAACTAGTGGAATTAAACAATCAGAGAAAAACTGATGATAAAGATTCCATTTTCTCCGGCGGAACAGCACTTAATGACTGGCATCACAACTTTGTTGTACATGAAGGGAATATAGATTTTTCTAAATCAGAGCTAGAAGTTCTCCTTGATACAATGCAAGTCAGTGAAAATGTAAAAAATAAAATCCTCGAGACAGTGACTCAAGCACCAGAAGGCGGACAGGCTCAAGCGCCAGAAGGCGGGCAAGCACAGGCGCCAGAAGGCGGACAGGCTCAAGCACCAGTAGGCGGACAAGCTCAAGCACCAGAAGGCGGACAGGCTCAAGCACCAGTAGGCGGACAAGCTCAAGCACCAGAAGGCGGGCAAGCACAGGCGCCAGAAGGCGGACAGGCTCAGGGGCCAGAAGGCGGGCAAGCACAGGCTCCAGAAGGCGAACAAGCTCAAGCACCAGAAGGCGGGCAAGCACAGGCTCCAGAAGGCGGGCAAAAAACTCCTGAAGAAATTGAACAGGCTGCACAGGAGAAAGGATACCGTGCAACTGAACATTCAGGAACCTTTTATGATGAAAACACCAAAACCCACTACCGTTGGGACGACGAAGCAGGTGGCTTTAAAGAAATGCCAAATGTTAAATATATAGGTAAAAACGGAATTTATCTTGATATGGATGATAAATTTTATGGTACAGATGATAAGCTCCTCAACGGGGAGTATACCTTTGCAAACGAAGATCAGACAGTTATAACAACTGTAACACTTGAAAACGGTATTTTGACAGAGAAAAAAGTTGTTACAACAAACGACGACAAATCCTACAAACAAGAAACTTATGATAAAGGTGATAAGCTTGTAAAAACAGAGGAATTTAACAAGGATGGAAAACTAACAAAAACAGTTACAGTAGAGTACGCTGAAGATGGTTCTTCTGTTCAAACAGAAAAGAAAGACGATACTGTTACTAAAGTAGTAAAACGCAACCCTGACGACAAAATAACAGAAATAACAGAGGGCAACACCGTTTATACTTACACCTATAAGGAAGACAACAGTTATACTGTGACAAAAAAGGTTAATGAAAAACTAAGTCAAATTACAAATTACAATTCTGAAAATCAGGCAGTTCGTGAGCAATTTTACAATGAAGACGAAGTTCTTCTAAGTGAGAAAAAATACACATATCAAACTGATAGTACAAGGGTAGCCGATATTGAATATTATAATAGTTATTATGAGTTTTCTAAAGAGCTACAGCAGAAACAAGGTGACGACTTTTATGAGCTGTCACATATTGCTCAATGGAGCGATGGCCGCTACAAAGTATTTATTGATATGAATATGGTACTAGGTAGCACATATATTGGAAAACATGAGTTAACAGTTGAAACTGAAGAAGAAGCAAAAGCCCTGCAAGAAGAATTCCTTAGCATTCGTGAACTGTATTCAGAAATTGCTTCCTATGACCAAAACGGGAAATACAGAGGTACCCCAGAAATCTCTGATGATCGGAAAACAGAGATTATTGATAAACTTACAGAAATAATAAGTGATGAAAACAAACCGCTTGAGGTACGTCAAGCTGCCGCTTTTACAGCTACACGCGGCAGCCTTAGTGAAGAAAAGCTCAAGGATGCGATTATAAACACAAAAAATCCTGCATTAATTAACAGATTGAGAGGCAGTAATTTAACCACTGAACAGTGGGAAAAATTATATAATATGGCACTTGAGCCGGAATTCAGAAAATCTCCAGTATATGGTGATATCTATCATATGCTGCTAGGCGAGGATTTCCAAAACAAGGCTCCAGATGAAGTTAGATTTAAATCCTTCAACAATCTACCACGGGGGTGGAATAAAGATAGTGGTAGTTACGATTGCATCCCTAGATTGTCGGTATCATTTCTGAATGAACACTGGGCTGAAATAAAAGAAGATGACAAATTTTATCTTCTTGCCCGCTCAAGAGACACGATGGATAAAGAAACATTTGATACAAAATTTATCCCGTCAATCCCTAATAATCCTACAAAAGACCAAGTTGACAAAATAAGAGGCACTATGAGCACGCTGCCTGATGATGTCAAAGCTGACTATCACCTGATAGAATCAGGCGACCGTTTCTACAATATTTTAATGAAGAAAATTCTCGATAATCCGTCTATTATAAAAGAAATGGGTAATAAAAAAGATTGGGACGAAGCAAGACAAAAAGAAGCAATAAATGAATATATTAAAGATTTTGGTGAAAAAATTGCAAAACAAATGGGAATTGATGACCCGTCAAAAATCCAACCAGGTCAAATATTAGATTTTTCAAAAGTTAAATGGCCGCAGCCAAATATATTTAACTGGTGGTTTAATTATTAAAATCCCTATAAATTATGCCTGAAATTTGGGTGAACCGAAAATTCTATCCCCAAGCGGGGGATAAAGGTTTTACTTATACTTCCCAGCAGCCCGTTTTCACTTGATTTTCCACTGCACAAAAACCATCCGTTAGTATGATGCAACACCAAAATCTACGGCAAAAAATATCCTGCATAAATATTATTTTCCATGCCTCATATAAAAGTCTCTTGATTTTTTAAAAGGCATGTCCGGCATGGTTTTGAAGGCATAAATCAACAAAAAGGTGTACACCTTTTTATCTACGCTAATAACACTAAAAATCAATCTCAATATGGATGTATAGCTCATCTAAAAGGTTGTAATATTTTTAGTGTAGATAATTAATAAATTAATTTTTTGAGGAGAGAGGATATAGTATGAGACGTGAGTTCAAACAGAAATCAAGTGTTCTTTTGATTGATGACAATTACGAACACGTGAACGGAATTAAGGAGCTTTTAAATTTAGAAGGCACATTTAATGTAGTGAGTGCAGCAACCAGTGTTAATGTGGGTGTCACATTAATCAAACGGCACAATCCTGACATTGTAATTCTTGATATGAATATGCCGGAAAGAGATGGCTTACAAGCATTGCAAGACATTGAAAATCTTGGGTTGGGAACAAAAGTTCTTGTATTAAGCGGATATGATGATGCCGATTTAATCTTCAGAGCAATGAAACTCGGTGCAAGAGGCTATATACTGAAAACAATGGCATCCGCACAGTTAATTTATGCAATTGAAGAAGTATTATCCGGTAAAATTTATCTTCCGCTTGCAATTTCTTCAAGATTTTTTGAATACTTCCAAAAAACATTCCGTGAAGAATCTGCAAACGAAGTTAAAGAAGAAAATTTCCTTGATGCACTTACACACAGAGAAGAAGAAGTGCTTGAACTCTTAACCCAAGGAATCACATATAAGGGTGTTGCAAATAAATTATTCATTTCAGAAACAACAGTAAAAACACACGTTAACAATATTTTCCAAAAATTACAGGTTAACGACAGAACACAAGCTGTTTTATACGCTATTAACAACGGTTTTTTAAACAAAAAGGTCAAAATTAAATTATAATGAAAAGAGTAGTACCCAAAAAGAATTTATTAAAAAATCTTATTTTTCTGCAAGAGAATAAGACAATAACCAGACGCACAGTTGAGGGTATGTTCAGGGCATTTGTAGAGCCGCTGTTAAACTCTCCTCAAGAAGGTTTGGTCGTATATAGACTACTAGATAAAACTCCGTATCAAGGATTACTTAGCAGGCTTAAATATATTGACATAAAACTCATTGATTACACAAAGGAAACAGCTTACAAGCAAAATGTATGGGAAGAAACAGAGTTTCTCTGTCTACTTACGCAACGTTATGGTATTGTATTCATCTGGGACTATACTCTTGATGCTGTTGATGGTTATGCAGGGTACTACTTGAAATTCAATTCAAGACTTCTTGATGACGGCTTTAATATAATTAACGATAATTCAAAAATCAGTTTGACCAAATATATGGAAAAATTCCGTCCGGACAGACGTGATAACGATATGTTAAACAGTGTTATGCTTAATCTGTTTGATATGTATAATTCCCAAACTCAGGAAGTAATTGCGATAGACCTTGAACGTGAAGAAATGGACAAAACCATTGAAGAACAGACAGGGTATGATAAAAAAACACGATATATCGCTCATGAAATTAAAAATCAGTTATCAATCTGTGAGCTTTATGCCCAAATTATACGGAAATACTGCGAGAAAAATAATATTGAAGGTGAAACAATTGAAAACGCAGTAAACAGTATTATTAAAGCCGTTAGTATGGCTAATAATAATCTTATATCATTAAAAACTGTTGATGAAAACAAGCTTGAGCCATGTAAAGTAAAGGAATTGGTTGATGAAGCCATTTCACTTGCAAAAGTATATTTAGAAGGAAAAGATATCACGCTCAAGCTATCAAATAAAGCGGAAAATGAAATTCTTGCAGACCGGAATAAATTTATTTCGGTATTAATTAATCTCATCAAGAATGCTGCAGAAGCTTTTAATACAGAAGAAATTGCTGAAACAGAAGATGGCTGCAAACAAGAAAAAATAATCACAATATCATCCGAACAGGAAGATGTATTTGTTAAAATACAAATAGAAAACAACGGACATCCGGTTAAAGATGCCGAAAAGATTTTTGTTGAAGGTTACACAACAAAATCTACAGGCAGCGGACTCGGACTTATTATCTGTAAAAAAGATATAGAAGATCAGTTCGGACAGATAAAACTTATTAAATCCGATGAGGAATCAACTGTATTTGAAATATCAATGGGTATAGTATAAATATCCGGAGGATAGGGGTATGAATTTAATAACATCAAATTCAATGGAATTAATGAAACTTGGTATGGACGGACTTATGGAACGCCAAAAAGCCGTTTCTGCTAATATCGCAAACGTTATGACTCCAGATTATGTACGCAAGGAAGTAGCTTTTGAAAGTCAATTGAATGAGATAAGAGAAAGTGCAGATTTGCAGGAATACATCAAAGGTCAGAACAGTATAAAATATAACCCGAATTCTATAAATGAGTTTACAAGAGAAATTCCAAAATACAGAATACCCACAGCTCAGGAGAAAGCTTATTTACAATCTGATATAATGTCTGATTTTAATCCGCAGATTGTTGATGATATTTATAATGGTGCCTCAACAGACGGAAATAATGTAGAGTTGGAAAAAGAAATGATGGATTTATCTAAAACCGGCACAAGATATCTCGTTTTATCAAACCTTGAAAGCCGTGCTTACCAAGGTATCTCACAAATAATAAGCGGTGAATAACAAATAATGGATAAACAGGAGGTGTAAAATATGAGCTTCAGTGCATTTGATATAGCAGGATCAGGAATGATGGCACAACGGATTAAAATGGATACCGTTGCCAGTAACATTGCCAACGTAAACACTACCAGAAATCCAGACGGTTCACCAGGAGTTTATATCAAGAAAAATGTATCATTTAAAGCTATATACGAGGATAACCTTTCACGTGGCCCCCAAAATTTTGGAGCAAACTCACTTGATGCAAAATTTGATCCGTCAACAGGCAATATGATGGTAAATACCGGTATCGCTCTTAATACAGGTATGATATCCGGCGGAGTCGAAGTTGACAGAATTTATGATACAGAAAACGGTATAAAAACTCTATATGATCCATCACATCCAGATGCTGACGTAGAAGGATATGTAAATGTTCCTAATATAAACATTGTTGAAGAAATGGTTGATATGATAGCAGCTTCAAGAGCGTACGAAGCAAATGCAACAGTTGCTCAAAATGTTACCACTATGATTCAATCTGCAATGAATATTTAATCAGAAAAAAAGGGTTCCCTCGAGGAAATTTTAAGGAGTATATAACAAATGGAAATAACAAGTTTTTCAATGCCTGAGTACAGTAATTTGAATGCTGTAAACGAATATAACAAATTCTTAAAAGGACATACCATGTTTGATGTCCAAAATCCCGAGGATTTTGATAATACACTTTTGTTTGAAGAAAAAAAACTATCATCAAAAGCAGAAACAGAAAAACCTTTTATAGAACTTATGGGCAATGCTTTTACCGATGGGTTAAAATCAGTTGATAACGCAAGAAAAGCCTCGGATAGAGCAAATGAAATATTTGCCGCAGGCGGTGATATTAATGTACACGAAGTAATGATTGCAGCAGAAAAAGCAAGCCTCAGCACTCAGATGGCAATCCAAATCAGAAACCGTATCTTAAATACATACAGCGAACTTAGCCAAATGCAACTCTAATCCAAATCCGTACAAAAAATAAGAAGCCGACAGATAACCTAAAACTAATGCAGAATTCTAGAACAGGCAGAATATATCTGGAAATAAACCAGTTAGATAATAAAAAAAGCACACTTAGATTAAACTTTATAATATACCAACTTTATAGCAGGGATTAGTTACATCCTGCTTTTTTATTATAATTAGATAAATTTTATTAAAATAAAAAATCAATATGAACTTATCAAATACCCAGCATAACACCGAATCTACTACCTACCCCGTATTGAATTTTATTTAAAATTTTAGTAAAATAGATAGGTTAAATAATATTTTAAAAAGGAATTTAAGAATGAAAATACAGATGCAAGTATTGATAGCACTTGGTTTAGGGTTAAAAAGAAACTGGCACATTTTCTCAGGACTTATACTGGGAGTAATTGCAGGGATTTTTCTTCATAAATATAATCTTCACCAACATTACGTAATGACAATCCTAACGTTTGTTGGTGAATTATTTATAAGGCTTATCCAAATGGTTGTTATTCCTCTTGTAATCTCTGCCATAATAATAGGAATTACAAGTATTGGCGACAACAAACAGCTTAGCAAGCTGGGTACAAAAATGATAGGATACTATGCCATCATTACTTTTATTGCTGTTGCTATAGGAGCCGTTCTTGCGCTTGTATTTAAACCCGGTTTAAGTGCTTCACAATATATAAGTGAGTTTGCGGCTAGTGACATTCAAGCAACCGTTGCTGCTACTATTGAAGCTCAACGTGCAAATATTCTTAATATTTTCCTTAATTTCATACCCAAAAATCCGCTTGAAGCTTTCGCTACCGGTAATATGGTCGCAATTATTGTGTTTACAGTACTTTTTGCACTGGCATTAGCCAAAACCGGTGAAATCAACCGCCCGTTTGTAAGCTTCTTTGAATCAATATTTGCAGCTACAATGAAAGTCACAGACTGGATTATGTGTTTTGCTGCCCCAGGTGTATTTGCACTTACAGCGGTCAATGTATCATCCTTCGGGCTTGATATTTTCTCCAGTATTTCAAAATACATCGGAGTTATTACTTTAGGTTTCTTGATACAATTACTAATCGTATATCCGATATTTTTAAGGATATTTTCTAAAGTTCCTGTATGGATATTATACGCAGCAATTGCTGAGGCAATGATGGTCGCATTCGGAACAGCAAGTTCCTCCGCAACTCTGCCTTTAACTATTGCCTGCTGTGAAAAACGCGGAATATCCCACAAAATATCAAGTTTTGTTCTTCCCCTCGGCGCAACACTTAATATGGATGGAACCGCTCTGCTGCAAACCGTTGCTGTAATCTTCCTAGCACAGGCATATAATGTAGCACTTACCCCGTTCTTAATTTTGCAAATTTGTTTCCTTGCAGTCATCGCATCATCAACATGTGCCGGAATTCCGGGTGCAGGATTGATTACAATTGCACTCATATTAAACGGGATGGGATTATCTCCAGAACAACTTGTTGTAGGTTTTGGCTTCCTTCTTACCCTCGACAGAGTTACGGACATGCTCAGAACCCTTGTTAATGTCACATCAGATGCTGTTGTTACAGCCGCAATCGCAGATAACGAAAATGAAATTAATTATGACCTGCTGAATAATCCCGAAGAATACAAAGAAATTATATAGCTATGAATGAACAAATAATAGGCTTTTGGGGATATCCAGATCCGGAATTAGTAAAAAAAATACGAAATCAATATCCAAATTACCGATGGGTAGATTTGGATATTGATTTTGGTACTCCGGACAAAGAAATACTGCCTAAAGCGTATTGTAAAATAATTAAGAATATTATAAACAATGCATTTGCTTTTAAACCCGTTAAAATAGCAGCACCCATAGGCAAAGATAAGTGTGACAGCGGATGGTTTGCTGCAAAGATTCTAACAGAACTCGGTTTTGATTGTGAAACCTCAGTTTATGAAAAAATTGAACCCAAACGTCCGATTAGGGTATGTACAAGCAGTCTACCGCTTGTTGAAAAATTTAATATAATAATGAACAATATTTTAGACGGTGTTCCGGATGCAAACTACCCTCAGGCAAATGCCCAGTTTGGCTTCTGGGGAGTCCCTCCAAACGATTATGAAATATTAAAATTATTTCCTGATAATACTCACCTATATGGCTGGACTCGATGTGTTGAAGCTGGAACCCCAGCAGATTTGGAATTAGAAATGCAAATTGACAGTGATGTGCCAACCGTATTTTATGCACAGGCTTTCTGTTCAAAAACACAACTTGCAAAATATCTGGCAGACAAGTACAACGGGCTTTATATAGATGTTGATGACTATATAAACAACTCTATTAAAGCTAAGATTGAAGCTTTTTTGAGGTTAAGATGATTTATTTGGATGCTGGAACAACTTATTCTAAAATTATTACAACAGAAAATAATACTTTTTCTGATGAATACTTTGTTAAACGCACCGAGGACAAAAATTATTATATTATTCCTTCAGCAGAAATAAAGAAATTAAATATAAAACCTGATCGCTCCTGCGGTCACATGAGCAACCCTACGGAAAATGAAATAATAGCACTTGCCAAAGGATGTAAGGGGAAATTGGATAATGACGCAACCGTATTGGACCTGGGCAGCAGAGATGCAAAATGGATAAGGTTTAAAGATGCAAAATTTCACGACATGGACTGGAATACATCGTGTGCCAGCTCTACAGGTGCAACTGTTGAAATGCTTTTGAAGTTTTATAATATCAAACGTGAAGATTTAAAATTTAATCCCGAAAAATTTGCAGTAACCTGCGGAATTTTTGGGCTTGAAAAAATAATGGATGATATTTCCAACGGAAGCGAGGCAAAAAGTTCCATAGCCAAATTTATACACGGTATAGCATACAATGCGTGGATATTTGCAAAAAAGCCTGAAAAAATATATTTGTCAGGAGGATTTTGTGAGAACAAATGTTTTGTACAATCTTTTGAAGAATATTGCGCAGTTACTCCTCTTGGACGCTTCGTTTTATGTGAGGGGTTAATTAATGAGTAATATTTCAACAGGAAAACGGGGGGAAGTCATTGCTGCAGAATATCTTACCAAACATGGTTACAAAATTCTTGAAACAAATAAACATTTTTCACGCTTTTCAGAAATTGATATAATTGCTCTTGATAAAGAAACTCTTGTCTTTGTAGAAGTTAAAACCAGAAAAAATAATAAACTGGGAATACCCTTTGAAGCAATAACAAAAACAAAATACGAACATATAAAAACAGGACTGTTTACATACCTGAAAAGCAATCCCAAATATAAAAAATACCGGATTGATGCAATAGGAATTACATTTGAACCTGATTTAAAAATTGAGCATTTAAAAAATATATAAATACAATGATACCGGCAAACCTAA
Organism: uncultured Muribaculaceae bacterium; assembly: GCA_964452495.1. Lineage (GTDB taxonomy): Bacteria > Cyanobacteriota > Vampirovibrionia > Gastranaerophilales > Gastranaerophilaceae > CALUTH01. The sequence continues at coordinate 90,743 of CAYVMC010000002.1, forward strand.
ATATTAACCCCCCGCATCATCTGCACAAGTGTATTTATTGTTGTATCCATGGATACAATATCAGATGTCCTTTGCTGTAAAAAAGCGTTAATCTGCGGCATCATCTGGATTGCAATATCAAGACGAGGGTTTGTACCGGGTTGATACATACCTACATCTATAAGGTCTTTATTTTCCCTGTACAATGCCATTAATGCCCTCATTTTACCTGCAGCTTCTTTATGCTCCGGAGTTGCAATTGCAGACATAAGCCTTGAGATACTTCCAAGAACATCAATTGCAGGATAATGATTCATCTCGGCAACTTTTCTTGATAAGAAAATGTGTCCATCTACAATACCTCTAACTATATCTACAATCGGGTCGGATATATCATCCCCTTCCATAAGTACTGTATAAAGAGCCGTTATTGAACCTTTTGAACTATTACCGGCACGTTCAAGAACCTTCTGAAGCCATGAGAATATTGACGGCGGGTAGCCTTTCATCGTCGGCGGTTCACCAACAGACAAACCTACTTCACGACCTGCCATTGCACAACGTGTAACGGTATCAGTCATTAAAAAAACTTTTTTACCTTGATCCCTAAAATACTCACACACAGCAGTTGCGGCAAGAAGACATTTTTGTCTAATAAGAGGCGGCTGATCACCCGTTGAACATACAAGCACAGAATGTTTCATACCTTCTTCTCCGAGTGCATCCTCTACAAACTCTTTTACCTCCCGCCCACGTTCTCCTATCAGTGCAACAACGTTTACATCCGCATCTGAATTTCTGGCAATCATACCCAGCAGTGTACTTTTACCAACACCGGAACCGGCAAAAAGACCTAAACGCTGACCGCATCCCATAGTCAAACAACTGTCTATTGCTCTTACTCCGGTAGAAAATATTTCAGAAATAATCGGCCGCTCAAACGGTTCAGGAGCAGCTCCTTCAATCGGACGCCATAATGCACCGGTTGTATCCAGAGGTCTACCGTCAATAGGTTCACCAAGAGGATTAATAATTCTTCCAAATAAAAAATCTCCAACCGGAATAATAATAGGCTTTCCATTTGTTTGAACCAGACATCCCTGCCCGATACCTGCTGCATCATACAAAAGCAAAAGCTGTGCCACATCACCTTTAAAAGCGACAACCTCAGCCGGTTTTTTTTCTCCTGTATAGGTTTCTATATAGCACAAATCGCCTATTTTAAGCCCTGGTAATTTTACCTCAACAGTCAACCCTAGTACCTTAGATACACTTCCTTTATATTGATAAAGTTCCGTATTTTGTATCTGCTCCCGAGCCTTTATTTTTAGATTATCTAAATACTCTTGATTAACACCGTCCATCAAACAAATTCTCTATTAATACACAGGGATATCTACAGGTTCTGTAAGCTGCACTCCTATAACCTGCCCTTGCTTTAAATAAACACTTTTGCCTTTTCTAAACATATCGGCAATACTATCACCAATAAAATATCCAGCACCGCCAATTACACCGCCAATAGCACAGAACGGGGTTGTAAGGTACTGCAAACCAGACATTGTATCTTCAGCAGATAAACCAACATCTATCGCATTAGTTGTAATTTCTTTAGTCTTTTTCCAATTCTCCTGAATAGCCTCGCCATATCCTAATGAGCCGTATATCCCACCATCTGCAGAAAGATGAGTAATACCGGTTAATCCCATTGCTAATGGTAATTGCCTGCCGCTTGGAGTTACAATATGATCGAAATCAAGGTATAAAACAGCACCTTTTGAAAATCTTTTCGGTTGTGTTATTCCCTTAATAGCCCCTCTAACAACAGAACCCGACGGTAGAATAACATTGGAACCGGACACCTGCTCTGTTAAAAGCATCGCATTGAAATAATCTCCCTCTGAACTGGTTCTTGTATCAATTGGTGATAATAATTGCAGTGAAAGTACCGTACCAGCCGGTATTCTTTTTGTTTTTGCATCTGCTTCAAAGGAAGCTGCAAATACAGTATTTATAAATATTAGTAATGTGACTACTAAAGCTAAAACTTTCATTTTTATTACACCCCTCCATCACAGAGATTATAACACAATATTATACCAGAAGCAATTAAACAGCAGTTTTAACATATATTAAACAGGTGTTGGCAAGTGTACTATTTTGAATTATAATCCCTGTATGAATAGAAAAGTCATTTCAAATAATAGAAAAGCATTCCATGACTATATTATTTCCGAAAAATATATCGCAGGAATTGTTCTTACCGGTACAGAAATAAAATCCATCCGCAGCGGAGGGATTAACTTAAAAGACAGCTTTGCAAAAATTGAGAACGGAGAAATATTTTTGTATAACTCCCATATTTCACCATACAATCAGGGAAACAGGTTTAACCATAAGCCCGACAGGATAAGAAAACTATTATTAAATAAAAAAGAAATTTTAAAAATTGAAATCAAAATAAAAAAAGACGGCTATACAATTGTACCTTTAGAATTGTTTTTATCAAACGGATTTGCTAAACTAGAATTAGGGCTGGGTAAAGGTAAAAAATTGTATGACAAACGTGAGTCTCTAATAAAAAAGACACAGGCAAGGGACATTGAACGAAGCATGAAAAGATAAGGAACTTTAAATGTTATCCAAAGAGGACATATTAAAAAGACTAAGTGCTGAAAACTACTTTATTGACTTAAAATCTCTTGAGATTTTTATATCCGACTGGAAAATTGATGCTGTTTATGAAGATGAAAATGGCATAGAATTTTATGATGATATTTCAGTAAAAAAAATCAGGCGCGGAATATCTTTAAAAGCACAGGGATACCCTGATGAAACTATTGCTGAAAAATTAGAAAATAAAAAAACTGAAACAGGTATTGAAGTGGTTAACCAATTAACAACAAGAGAACAAGAAGAAACCACAGAGGTACAAATAACAGAAAAACCGCAAAAATTAAAAAACCTTACACTTGATATAAGCTCTCAAACACTGCAAATGCTTGCAGAAGCAGTTGCAAAAAAAATAAGTGATGATATCAGAGAATCAGATTTTGCACAAAACCTGATAGAAGCAGGCGGATATAAAAAAGATAATGAAATTCTTTCAAAACAAATAGCAGAGCTGCTTGAAGAAAATAAGAAACTTGTCCAAAGAATTGAAACATTAGAATCCCCAAAAGGCTTTTGGACTAAATTATTCGGATAATATATTTCCGTAATTTGTTTGATTTATAATAGTTATATGAAAAATATTGCATTTATATTCGGAACACGACCGGAGGTTATAAAGCTTGCACCAGTAATACTGGAATTAAAAAAATATCCTGAAACTTACAAAGTAATTATAATCAATACAGAACAACAAAAAGAGCTTTCAAACCAAACATTGGAATATTTCGGACTAAAGTCAGATTACAACCTTGACTCAATGCGGGAAAACCAGTCATTAAGCGAAGTACAGTCAAGAATTATGAATGCACTTGAAGAAGTCTATAAAAAAGAAAATATAAATGCAACAATTGTTCAGGGCGATACAATAACTGTACTTTGCGGAGCTTTAACTAGTTTTTATCATAAAGTACCGGTATTTCATGTAGAAGCAGGACTTCGTTCCTACGACAAGCACGAGCCGTTCCCCGAAGAGATAATAAGACAGGTGGTTTCAAGAATAACCGATATGAATTTTGCACCGACAAATGCAAATCGTGAAGCCCTTTTAAAAGAAAATATTAATCCGGACACAATTCATGTCGTCGGGAATACAGTAATAGACGCCCTTTCATGTTTGTCTGAACGTGTTATTGAAGAAAGCCGAAAATTTTTTAAAACAAAAAATATTAAAACTGATAAACTTGTTTTAATCACAATACACCGCAGGGAAAATCATGGAGAACGCCTTAACAGCATAATAAGAGCTATAACAACTCTGGTCAATGAATACCCTGATTTTACATTCGTTATACCTGTACACCCCAATCCAAATGTAAAAACAAAAATAGAAAATGCTTTTAAAGATTATTCAAATATTAGTCTGCTGCCGCCGCTTGACTATCCTAATCTTGTTTATTTAATGAAACACGCTCATTTAATTCTTTCTGACTCCGGCGGTATACAGGAAGAAGCGCCCTCATTCGGATGTCCGGTCATTGTATTAAGATATGAAACAGAACGCAAAGAAGGTATTGAAGCCGGTGTATCTATGCTGGTAGGTGCAGATTATGACAAAATTATCACAGAAAGCAAAAAAGTTCTTTCAAAAACAAAAGCCCAAACCCGTCTTAACATTAAAAATCCTTATGGCGACGGATTTTCAGCTACGCGAATTGAACAATTAATAAGAACATTCAAATAATATTTTGATTAATTGCCTCATTTAAAAGTTTTGTAAGCTGTTTGTAGTGATGTGATGTCACAGCAGCTTCACAGCCTACAGCCTTTAAATTACTTAGACTGGACATTATCTGCTCTACTTTGGACTTGTCCGTCCGAACTATAAGTCTGGAAATTAATTTTAAATTTTTAAGAACATTATCTATATTAATATTCAAAAGCAAATTCAGGTATGCCCTGTTATCTGCATGATAATTCTTCTCTATCATATGAATTATGACTAATTCATTCAAATCTTTAGTTGAATATTTGCGAATTAATTTTTGTTCTGTTTTTTTTAACCAGTCAATTGTTTTATTATATTTTATAATATAATCGATACTATTCCCCTCATCAACAAGAAAATTTATAAATTTTAATTCTTCTCTTGTTAATGAATCTGATATAAAAATTGGAAACACATTATCTATATAATTCCTTATCTGACAGGCTATTCCTGCAACGGGGCTATTAAATATTTGTATCATTTCCATAGATATTTTATTATTTTCTCTTAGAGTAAAAAGCTGATTATAGACCTGTATAAATTCTTTTCGCTCAATAGGGAAAAGGTTATTGATAAAAGTCTGATATTTAATTAAATACTTATTTATTTTATCTGAACATTTTAGATCTCTGATAATAGTTTTAATATTTTCTTCCTGATTATCCTGTTTAAGTTTATAAATATCAAAATAGAAATAACAAAGTTCTTCAGGACACTCAAATCCAATTTGCAGTGCAGATTTTCTATACCTGCAATAGCGCTTGTTTTGTTTTGATGCAATATTAAAAATCTCTTGCTTGTATTTTTTATCTTTAAATTTTACAAACCCGTAATAATACGAACTGCGCAAAAGATTTTCTAACGAAAATACTTCAAACTTTTCCATTAATGCTCTGTTTACAAAGTCTTTGGTAGTTGCATTTTTGTATTTTAAATAAACAGATTTGTCAGCTGACAAACGATGCAGTCTTGTTTTTTCATCTTCACTCAAAATAATTATTTTTTTCATACTTACCGTCTTTCTGTATAAGGTTGTGCATTTTTACAATGTATATTTTCTAAAAATTACATTTTTCAACTCTATAATAGAATAAATTGCATATAACTATTTTTCCATTACCCAACAAGGCAATTGTCAAAATTAATTTATGATGTATAAGATTAATTCTATCGGGGAATTTGAAACCTGCTGTTTGATACAAAATATAAATATGAAAATTGTTATAATAGGTGCTGTAGCTGCCGGTGCAAAGGCTGCAGCAAAGACAAAAAGACTCATGCCTGATGCAGAAGTCATTATATACACTCAGGAGGAATATGTTTCATATTCAGCATGCGGTTTGCCTTATTATATCGAAGGTAATTTTGAGGATGTAAAAAAACTTATAGTACGTACTATACCTGAGTTTGAAAGTAAGGGGATAAAAATTTTTAATTTTCACCGTGTTCTGAAAATCACCCCCCAAAATAAGACTATAAAGGTTGTAAATTTAAAAAATAATGAAACATTTGACACAAACTACGACAAACTTTTAATAGCAACCGGTGCAATGCCTTTTATACCAAATATTCAGAATGTTAATCTTGAAGGAATATACTCACTTAAAACAATTAATGACGGTATAAACATCAGAAATGCGATGCTCAAATCAAAGCATGCACTAATAATCGGCGGCGGATATATAGGTCTGGAATTACTAGAAGGGTTCATGCACAATGGACTTAATACCACACTTATTGAAAAAAATTTTAGTATCATGAACTCTTTTGATGAAGATATGGCATCTTTAATTTCTGCTTATATTCTAAAAACATTCGGAGATAAGATTAATATTATTACGTCAGCAAACATTACCGAATTTACAGGAGATGGAAAAGTCAACGGTGTCAAACTTGATAATGGGAAAGTTATAAGTGCCGACATGGCAGTAATATGCAGCGGAGTTACACCGGTGATTGATATTGCACGTAATGCGGGAGTAGAACTCGGACACACCGGAGCAATAAAAGTGAACAGCCGCATGCTTACCAGTATCCCTGATATCTATGCTGCAGGCGACTGCTGCGAAAAAATTAATATGATTTCAAATACACCTATGTGGGTGCCGTTAGGTTCTACTGCAAATAAAGAAGGACGCTGTGCTGCGCTTAATATGTGCGGAACGGTTGACGATTTTGAAGGCATTTTAGGTTCTGCAGTTACAAGGTTTATGGATATGACTATTTCCAGAACCGGATTGAGTACAAAACTTGCAGAGAGTTTAGGCTACGATGTGGTAAGTGCAATAATTACCAAAAGGGATAAAGCCGGTTACATGCCTCAGGTTGGCTACGTAACCTTAAAACTTATAGCAGACAGACGTTCCCATAAACTGCTGGGCGCACAATCCGTAGGTTCTGGTGATGCTGACAAAAGAATAAATACACTCTCAACCGGACTTATAAGAGGCATGACCGTTGAAGAATTAAATGATGCAGATATGACCTACGCTCCTCCATACTCAACCAGTATTGACCCTCTGCTTGATGCCGCACGAGTTTTAAGAGATAAATTATCTTGCGGTAACGCATAATAGAGTGTTATAATCAGGAAGTACAGGAACGAGGATTTATTGTGATTTTTAGTAATATAACAGAATTAATAGGTAATACCCCTATTGTCAAATATAATAGTCACATTCTTTTGAAACTTGAATTTTTTAATCCGTCCGGTTCAGTCAAAGACCGTGCAGCTTTTTATATGATAAAAAAAGCACAGGAAAAGGGATTAATCAACGACCAAACAGTAATTATTGAACCTACAAGCGGCAATACCGGTATTGGACTTGCGATGTGCTGTGCAGCTTTAGGACTTAAATTAATTGTAGTAATGCCCGAAAATATGACAGAAGAGCGAAAAAAAATGATTAAGGCATTTGGTGCAAAACTCTTATTAACCCCCGCACAGGAAGGAATGCAAGGTGCCGTAAACAAAGCAAAAGAATTACATAAAGAATATCAAAACAGTTTTATACCAATGCAATTTTCTAACCCTGACAATACTCTTGCCCATATAGAAGGCACCGCAGAAGAAATATGGAAACAGACCGAAGGGAAAATTGATATATTTGCGGCAGGAATAGGCAGCAGCGGAACAGTTTCAGGAGTCGGGAGAAAATTAAAGCAGTACAATCCTGAGATTAAAATCTACGGAGTTGAGCCATCAGAAAGCCCTCTCATTTCCAGAGGAACTGCAGGATTGCACAAAATTCAGGGCATAGGAGCAAACTTCATTCCGGAACTGTATGATAAAAACATTACAGACGGAATACTGACAATAGAAGGAGATTTAGCAATAAAAGAAGCTAGAGATCTTGCAAAAACAAAAGGAATTCTTGGCGGAATATCTGCAGGCGCAAACCTTGCGGCAGCAAAACAGCTTGCACTCACATATCCTGAAAAAACTATTGTTACAATCATTCCCGATTTTGGCGAACGGTATTTATCAGGAGAACTTTTCCAATGATAAAAAAAGTAAAAGACCTTACAAAACGTGGTATTGAACGTGTAAAAGAAGATGTGCAGGTAATATATGACAAAGACCCTGCTGCACGGAATATTCTTGAAGTAATATTTTGTTATCCGGGGCTTCATGCACTTATTGCATACAGAATAGCGCACAAGTTATGGTGTTGGAAAGTCCCTTTTATACCAAGATTTATGACCTATTTAACAAGAATAATTACAGGCATAGAAATACACCCCGGGGCAAAGATAGGCAAAAGATTTTTCATAGACCACGGAGAAGGAGTTGTAATAGGAGAAACTGCTGTTATAGGTGATGATGTTTTAATCTACCAGCAGGTAACGCTGGGCGGAACAGGAAAAGACGAGGTTAAACGTCACCCGACCATCGGAAATGGAGTAATAGTAGGTGCGGGAGCAAAAGTTCTAGGTAATATTGAAGTTGGCGATTATGTCAGAATAGGTGCCGGTTCGGTTGTGGTCAACAACGTACCTAAATACTGTACTGTAATCGGAGTTCCGGGCAGAGTCGTAAAACAAAAATTTTACAATGCTGACGGGGTTCTTATGCACAACCGCATCCCTGACCCTGTGACCTGCGAACTTAAAAGGACAAAATATGAACTCCTTGAACTTAAAGAAAAAGTTGATAAACTTGAAAACAAGTAGATAATGGGAAATAAGTACTACACTTCAACGTCAATATCTTTCATCTGCTTTAAGTGCCAGATTAATCCATCCAGTGCATACTCATAGCTTTTTCTGCCAAAGCCTGCTACTTGAGCTATGGATACACCTGATATCATTGAAATATGTCTGAATTCCTCACGTGAATGAATATTAGTCATATGAACTTCAACCGTCGGAATATTAACCGCTGCAATTGCATCTCTTATTGCGACACTTGTATGTGTAAATCCTCCCGCATTAATGATTATGCCATCACAATTACCCATTGCTGAATGAATTTTATCAATAATTTCACCTTCATGATTACTTTGATAACATTCAAGTTTTACCCCTTCACGAGAAGCAGTTTTTACCAAATCCTCCTCAATATCAGCCAGTGTTGTATGACCGTATTTTTGCGGTTCTCTTACTCCTAAAAGATTCAAATTAGGTCCGTTTATTAAAAGCAGCTTCATCCTGTATACTTCCTTATTATTTTGTGTTTATTGCAAATTTATTATACAATATAACCGTATAGTTGAAAAGTAAGGATATTTATATGAGATGGTACGATAATGACCCGATTTTAAAAGAAGCACTAGAACTTTTAAAACTTCAGCCGGAGGAAACAAAAAACGAGGCTGCCAATTTTATGCTAAAACTGCAGGAAGAAGTTGCAGGCGAGGTAATTGAACGGGTTTATGAAATTATGAATACATATCAGGGGAAAGGAAACCGCTGGTACGACAATGACCCTGTTATGATGAAGGGTATTGAATTATTAAGAAACGCACCGCCCAAAACACAGCGTATAGCGGCTCTAAAACTCCTTATTGCTCTTGAACAAAACAGTTTTGATGAAGTATAAACTATGAAAGACGTACAAAATCTGACAGATGACAGGGGAGTAACTATCCAGAAGGTAGGAATAAAAAATCTGGACTTCCCGCTTATTATACAGAGAAAAGACAAAGATAATATTGTAGTTTCCGCAAAAGTTACAGCCGGAGTATCACTGCCGGCGCATTACAAAGGCACCCACATGTCTCGCTTTGTCGAAATTCTAAACGATTGGCGCAACAAAAAATTAATCGGTGTCGATATTCAAGGCTGTGTTCAAGCAATGGTTGAACATCTTAACGCAAAAAGCGGGTATTTAAAATTTAAGTTTAAATACTTTATAGATAAAAAATCGCCTGTAACAGGTATCAGCGCACCCTTGTGTTATGATTGCTCATTTGAAGGTATACTTGAAAATTACGGAGAAGAGGATGAAAATTATACTTTTTATCTGGGGGTAAAAGTTCCGGTAACAACCCTTTGTCCCTGTTCAAAAGAGATTTCAGACTACGGGGCTCACAACCAGAGAGCTGTTGTAAAGGTAAAACTCACATACGACCCTGACGAACACATCTGGATAGAAGATTTAATAAAAACCATAGAGGGCTGTGCTTCTTGTGAACTTTATCCGCTGCTCAAGCGTGAGGATGAAAAATTTGTAACAGAAAAAGCCTACAATAACCCTAAATTTGTTGAAGATATACTACGTGATGTAGTACTGCAGCTGCGAAATAACGATATCATAGACCGATTTGAAGTTGAATGTGAAGCATTTGAAAGTATTCATAACCATTCAGCGTGGGCTTATCAAGCAGAGGGATAATCTCAATGACTTCCCCGCCCTTTGAAAATCAGTATTGCAATCTGCAATGAAGCTTATATTTTGGACAAATCCCCTCTTTGCCGGAGAACTCCACTGCTATTAACCTTTACCAAGGGCTTCGGCTTTTTCAGTCGTTTGTTTTATCAACTCTGCAAAAATTTCATCAGAGTGGATTTTATTCATATAATCAACACCTACTGCAGTACAACCGCCTTTTGTTGCTACATTTGCAATCAATGTTTCAACCGAAACATCAGACTGTTCAATCATCTTAGCAGAACCTGCAGCTGTTTTTAGTGCAAACACAAGAGCCTTATCATATTCCAAACCCAATTTTTCCGCTCCAAGTGCCATTTCATTAATTATCTTATAAAAGAAAGCAGGTCCGGAACCGGAGAGAGCAGTAACTACATCAATCTGGCTTTCATCAATATCGATACATGCGCCAATATTTTTAAGCAAAGAAATCACTTCACTAAGCTGTAATAAGCTTGCATATTTACCCTTTGCAATTCCAAACACTCCCTCCCCGATTAGAGCCGGAGTATTAGGCATAACTCTGATTACGGAAACTTGCCCGCCTGCAGCATCTTCTATCTGTGCAGTTGTAATCCCTGCGGCAACAGAAACAAGGATTTTGTTTGTATTAACTATTTCATCTTTTATATTTCTCACACAATCCAAAACATACTGTGGTTTTAAAGCCATAAAAATCATATCAGAAGTTTTTGCTGTTTCTTTTGCATCAGTTGTTACAACTATCCCGAGGCGTTTTGAAGCACCGGCAGCAAGTTCTTCAGTGGCTTCCACGCCGGCTATATTTGTAAAACCAGACCTTAAAGCACCGGAAACTATTGCACTGCCCATTTTTCCGCAGCCTATAAATCCTATTTTATTAATATTACTTAACATACCTTCTCCCTCCGGTGTTGACTATCTGTAACTTTTTAATTATTATACTAATATTATAAGAAAAATTAGCTGAAAAGGAAATAGAACAATGAGACGTACACTAGAAGGAACAAAAGTAAAAAGACAACACGTAAGCGGGTTCCGTGCAAGAATGTCTACACCTGGCGGTCAAGAAGTTTTAAACAGACGCAGAGCAAAGGGCAGACATAAAATTGCTATCACTGCAAAAGAACGTGCTTAGTATTTTAATGTTGTTATAAAGAAATATTTAAGAGAGACTGATTTATATCAGCCTCTTATTTATTGTTTTCGGAGTGAAACAACCATACATAAGCCATTGAAGGAGGGAGTGGAAACAAATTTTTATTATTTCCCGAGGAGAGCAGAACCGGAGAGAGTAGAGCCGGAGGCTGTACGCTCCCGAGATAAATATTTATTTGTCAAAACCATCCCAATTAATCCGTTGAAGGATATATTACACCTTGCCCGCTCACTCTTGCCATTGGGACAAAGGTATCCCCCCGCCCGTTCGGAAAGCGCAGGGCGGGGAAGCGTGGCGAGGGCAAGCGGGGGAAGGCGAAGGAGTGAAGGCGAAGGATGGGAAGCGGGGAGAGGGAAGGGGAGGGCATAGCCCCATTGACACTGCCCCGAATACGGGGGGGGGAAGGGGATTAAGGCTAAAGGGCGGGGGGACAAGGACGGGCAGCCGAACAAAAGCAGGAGAACAAGAAGGGGCAGGGAGTAATTGAAAAGGGGTACAAGGACGACTAACAAACAAGCAAGCGGTGCAGACAACCCGCCAATTTACAAACAGGAACCGGATAACTACTCATTATTTAGCAGTTTGCAACACGGTTTATCGAATTATTCCTTATCCATTGATTTTACCGACACTGCAACCTTATCTTTGAAAACACGGTTTATTTTATTGACCATATCATTTGAGGAATTTACCCAGAACATAGACGCTGTTAATATTTTACACTCCTCATCGCAAGGTGACAGAACAACAGGATCCGACCCGTGAAACTCAACAAAAATGTCTTTTAATGCACAAAGTTCTTCATATTTGAATTCATCCAGAAGATTGACGGTTACAAGATTTGAATTTTCAACCGTCTTAACACTGTCAATAACAACACTTGTCTGATCTTCTTCCCTATGCTGAACCTTGCCGGATATAATAACTTTTTGCTCCGTCTGGAGCATTTCGCCATACTCGGCAAGTTTATTGTTAAAGCATACAACCTCAACTTTTCCCGTCAAATCCTCCAGTGTCATAAAGCGTAAAAACTTCGTCGGATCTTTTTTGGTAGGAATCTGCCTTGATGTAGTAATCAATCCGCAGATAGTAACCGCTTCATCCGCTTTTATGTCTTTTAACTCAGATATCTTATGCGTCATCAAGAAAGGAAGTTTATCACGAATACTAAACAGCGGGTGAGATGTTACGTAAAATCCCAAAAATTCTTTTTCAAAAGCCTGAATCTGTTTATCGTCAAATTCCTCATCAGAACCGCCAAGCTGATATACCGTCTGGCTGAAACTATCATCCGTACCCAGTGCAGAAAAAAGACTCACCTGTCCCATTGCTTTTTCTTTTGCCTCTTTTGCCGTAGATGAAAGTATATATTCCATATTATCCAGCAGCTGTTTTCTGCTTTTTTCAATATTAGAAAACGCACCGGCTTTAATTAAACCTTCGAGCAAACGTTTATTCACATATTTTGCATCAAGACGTTTGCAAAAATCAAATATGTTTTTAAACTCTCCGTTCGCCTCACGTTCTTTAATAATCTCTTCTACAACCCCTTCGCCAACCTGCTTTATCGCTGCTAAACCAAACCTTATATTATTTCCGTCAGGAGAATATTCAAGAAAAGACTTATTAATATCAGGCGGAAGAACCTTTATACCATATCGTTGTGCTTCTTCTATATAAGCCTGCGTTTTATCCTGATCTCCAGCAACGGACGAAAGCAGCGAAGCAAGATATTCAACCGGATAATGGCACTTTAAATATGCCGTCTGATACGCAACAAAAGCGTATGCCGCAGAGTGAGAACGGTTAAAACAGTATGATGCAAATTTTTCTATCTGTTCAAATAATGCAGCCGCGTCTTTAGCGGTCATACCATGACGTGCGGAATTTGTAATAAACTTTTCTTTCTGGGCAGCCATTTCTTCCAGCTTCTTTTTCCCCATCATACGGCGAACCATATCTGCCTGACCAAGAGTATAATCAGCCAGAACCTGAAAGATTTGCATAATTTGTTCCTGATAAACAATAGTACCGTATGTATCTTTAAGCACCGGTTCCAACAGCGGATGAGCGTATGTAATTTTCTGACGGCCGTGTTTTCGTTCAACAAAGTCTGCAACCATGCCTGACCCTAACGGCCCCGGACGGAAGAGAGCAACAAGAGCGCCCAAATCTTCAAATACGTCAGGTTTTAAATCCCTGACAAGCTTCTTCATACCGGAGGATTCTAACTGGAATACCCCGTCGGTTTCGCCTTTGATTAACATATCATAGGTAGGTTTGTCGTCCAGAGGTATTTTATTTATTTCTAAATCTATACCGCGGCAGCGTTTTATAAGCTTTACGGTCTTAGAAATCATGGTAAGGTTTCTAAGACCGAGAAAATCCATTTTTAACAGCCCGAGTTTCTCAAGGTTAGCCATCGGATATTCTGTTATAATAATTCCTTCTTTTGAAGGCTGAACCGGTACTATTTCATCAAGCGGTACGTGGGAAATAATAACCCCCGCAGCGTGCATACCTATGTTGTTCTTAATCCCTTCTATGGATTTAGCCATATCAACAAGACGCTTGACCTGCTCATCGGTATCATAAAGATTCCTAAGCTCCATCCCCGGCTGCATTGCATCATCAATTTTTGCTCCCGGAGTAGCAGGAATAAGCGAAGCCCATTTATTGGAAAGGGCATATTCTATACCAAATACTCTTGCTACACCCTTCATAGCTGCCCGTGCAGCAAATGTTCCAAACGTAATAATCTGACAAACCTTGTCCTCTCCGTATTTTTGGGTTACATAATCAATAACCTCTCCACGGCGTTCAATACAAAAGTCAATATCAACATCAGGCATACTGTATCGTTCAGGATTTAAAAATCTTTCAAACAACAGATTGTGTGCTATCGGGTCAAGGTCAGTTATACCAAGCGCGTAAGCAACAACACTTCCGGCTGCAGAACCCCGTCCGGGACCGACAGGAATATCATGCGTTTTGGCAAAATTGATAAAATCCCATGTGATAAGGAAGTATGCAGAAAACCCCATCTGCTCAATAATTCCAAGTTCATATTTGACACGGTCAAGAATATGTTGCGGCACATCCTCACCATAACGTGCCTGACAACCTTTATGAACAAGGTAATCAAGATAAGACTCAATTGTATACCCCGCAGGTACTTCATAGTGTGGCAGAGGACTCTTACCAAATTCAAGAATAAGATGACATTTTTCCGCAATATCAACAGTGTTTTGGATACATTTATCAAAGGTTTCCGTATCCATCCACCTGAAAGCATCACGCAATTCATCCGTTGTCTTTACATAAAACTCGTTATTTGGGAAATGCATACGACGCTCATCAGATTTGAGCGCATTTGTCTGCAGGCAAAGCAACGTGTCATGGAAATCAGCATCCGCCTTATTCAAATAGTGAGAGTCATTTGTAATAACTGTTTTAATATCTAATTCCTCCGCCAGCTTTAAAAGCATGGGATTAGTTTTTTTCTGCTCCGGCAGCCCGTGATCCTGCAATTCTATATAGTAATCATCTCCAAAAATCTCTTTAAATCTTAATGCGGCAGCCTTTGCCCCCTCAAAATCATCACGTATTAAATTTTTTAACACTTCGCCGCCTAAACATGCAGATAAACAAATTAAGCCCTTTGAATATGTCTTTATCAAATCCATGTTAATACGGGGTTTGTAATAAAATCCCTTACAGTGGGCAGTTGATACAAGTTTAATCAAATTCATATACCCGTCTTTGTCCTTTGCAAGAAGCACAAGATGGTATAAAGGATTATCATTAGGGTTTTTCTCTGTTATATCACCATTATGAACATAAAACTCACACCCGATAATCGGCTTTACACCTGTTTCCTTACAATTCAGGTATAAATCTATTGCCCCGTACATAACACCATGGTCAGTTATTGCAACAGCAGGCATATTATGCTCTTTTGCAAACTTACACAGGTCTTTAATTTTTATTGCACCATCAAGAAGTGAATACTCCGTGTGCAGGTGCAGAGGCACATACTGTCTTTCTTCCATATTTACAATTTAGCACAGTGGTTGTTTAACTTTTGTAAAACTTTTTATTTCCGCATTAAATCTTTTCATACAAAGTTTCCGCCTCCTGAACACTCACATTCCCATTAGGAATTTTTAGTACCCTTACTTTAAGTGTTCCAGATGCAAACTCAATTTCGATTATATCATTTTCTTTTATTTGTTTTGCCGGCTTCGCAGGATTACCGTTTACAAAAACACGCCCGCTTTCTGATACGGTGTTTGCAACCGTACGGCGTTTTATTAATCTTGATACTTTTAAAAATTTATCTAAACGCAATTGCTACCATCTCCCATTTTAACTATATTATAGCCTAAAATATTTTCATTATATTGACATTTTAATTTCACCGTACGATAATCAGAGCATGGTTAACACTTTACGAAAACTTAGAATAACGTCTTGAGGCTTGTTTTTACAAAACACGTTATTTTAAGCAGTGTAGAAATAAGACCTCACCAAGGGGTCTTTTTTAGTGTAAACAATTGTAAAGATTTTACATTAACTAGTCAAAAAATAGATTTATAGTTTTTAAACAAAATAGAAAGGTAAATAGCGGATATGAAACGACGACAAAACATCAATACAATCAGGGTTTTAGTTTTAGTAGTCAAATAAAGGAAAAACAATGTTATTTTCACCTGTTACACAAGCAAAAATATTTTCAACATTAGGGAATCCGTCGTCAATCATACCGCTGGGAATTAAAGACGCTGCAAATTCTGCAGGTATGACAGTAGGATCATACATCACCGGAAAAGAAGAAGGCTTCGATAGATTAATTGATGAATTTGGGACTGAAGCATTATGGTTATGCGGAATACCCTTCTTTAAAGGTGTAATAAACCTCTCAGCCTTTAAAACTCAGGGCTTAGATTATAATTTTGACGCAAGAAATTTTAGAAACCCTGATTTAATACCGCTTATAAAAAAATACACTCCTGATAATCTTAAAGAGAATATAAATAAAGTTATTGAAAACGAAAGTAAATACAAAAAACTGGCAACAGGAAAATTTTTTGCTGCCGTATCACTAGCAATAGCTACATATATAAGCCTTACAAAATTTAAGCAAAAATATACCGACCAAAATATCGTTAAAAATATTTTAGAAGAACATAAACAACATATCAAACAAGGAAAAGCTTCCTCACAAGAAACAACAGCAGAAATAAATAAATATTCAACCGCAAATACTATTAATACCTCTATAAAAGAAGAAGCTGACACTACCCAGCCCCCGAATATACCAACAAAAACAATGCCTACACCTGATGCCGGCACTACAACTTCTCCAGTATTTACCGGCAGTGGTTTTATTAAAGGATTTCAGGATTTCGCCGTTGATCCGGTAAAAAATATGTGGCTGCTTGATGGCGGAATTACAGCCGAAAGAATTATTGATGCAAGAGGTCCGCAAGAAAGATGGGGATATACGTTTAAAGAATCAATGCTCTTATTCTTCCTCTATATTGCCGGCCCTTGGCTGCAAAATGCTTTAGAAAAAAGAGCAAAAAAAGTTTATAACAAAACCATATCTTTTGACGCAAGAGTAATCGAAAATCCCGCATTCAGAAAAGCCTATGAAAATAACACAGTAAAACCTGATTTGGACATCTTCGGACAATTGCTCGATCCTAATATCAAAGAAGACGCAAAAGATGCTGTTACCAAAAAACTCAAAGCACAGGAAGAATTAAAAATTTATGAGTTTATACATAACAATAAAGATAATTTTGTAGTAAAAACAGCAATGGAATCTGACTTAATTCAAACCTACAAAAAGAGAAAATCTGACCTCGGATTAAAAGATATTTTGAAATTCTCTTTTACGGAAGATACAGGTGCTATTGATACAAGAAAGTATATTGATGTAGAAGAAATAAAAAATCATTATAAAAAACTGACCAAACTCCTTGAAGAATACCAGACAAGAAATCCCAACGAATCAACAGAAACCTTCTTCAATACAGTTAAACGACTTAAACGTGGTGCAATTATAAACAATATGGGTATCGGAATTCTTGTTCTCGGAGTAATCACGCCGACAGTTATGTTAATGAAACGGTTATTATCGCCTGGAGATAAAGAATTTTGCAGAAAAAAAGAAATCAGAGAACAACTGATAAAAGACGGTATTATCACTGATTATAAAGCTTAGTTGCTATTTTATTAAATAAAATCCGCACCTAAAGTGCGGATTTTTCAATTTATAACAAAAAAAAGAGGATAAAATATTCCTCTTTTTTTATACTAAACTTTTCTCTTACGAGCGGCTTCTGATTTGCGTTTTCTCTTAACGCTCGGCTTTTCGTATCTTTCACGCTTTTTAACTTCTGATAAGATACCCGCCTTTTGGATTTTTTTCTTGAAACGCCTTAAAGCACTTTCAATACTTTCATTTTCTCCAACTTTTATTTCCGGCATAGCTTTTATTCACCACCTTTACAATAATATTAAGGTTTCACTAATGTAAAATCTGGGCCGCAGTGGACTCGAACCACCGACCTCACCCTTATCAGGGGTGCGCTCTAACCACCTGAGCTAGCAGCCCTTACGCTTAACTAATGTAACATAGACATATTCTAAAATCAAGCAATTTTTATTTGGAATCTATCTGAGTTAAGTTATCGTTTTTGGGAAAGGTATGCCCAAAAAGGAACTTATGTATGCCGGAGATTTAGCAAGGGCAGTGATTTTCCTGCTTAAAAATAAAACCTCATCTCAAATCGGAGAGTTTATAAATGTTGGTACCAGCGAAGAAATTACAATCTTTGGGCTTGCAGAACTGATAAAAGAAGTTGTCGGATATGAAGGTAAAATAATATTTGATACCTCTAAACCCGACGGAACAATGCGAAAATTAATTGATGTGCCAAGAATAAATGCTTTTGGCTGGCATGCCTAAACTTCTTTGAAAGACGGAATAAAACTCGTATATGATGATTTTTTGAGTAATAAAAATCTTCAAATTTAGTTCAAAATTTTTATTTTTCACAATATGTGATTAGTTTTTCGTAATCAGAGTATAAACCGGCTTGAGGTAATTCAGTATCAAGAGAATTTTTTTTAAAGAAATTTACATCCTTCCCATTTTTATACATACTAAAAGTCAGAGTACATATTTGTACTCTGACTAAGCTGCTTTTTTATAAAATTGTTTTTTAAATCTACTTTCTTTAAACACAGTCAGGGACAGCATTTTACCCCCCCCCACAGCCCGAGATGCAGGCAGAGTAAGCATTTCGCCCAATTTATAATCCCACTCTAGCGGTTGAAAAGCTTCCATTCCATTACCGGGATAGAATGTTATTTCTCCGATGTAAATTTTGTCTTCTAGATCATAAAAATCAATTCTCGCAAAATAGAAATCTTTTGATAATGTTTCTGCTAAACTTATCATTTTTTCAAGATTTTGAGGTTTTGCAATTCCGTTAGGAGAATTGTGAAATACTCGCTCAAAAGGCAGTTTATTCCAATCCGTATCATAAAAATCAAAGTATTTTTTATTGAATCTGTCTGAAACTACAAATAAATTTTTAACTTTCCCTCCATAGGATAAAAATTTATAGTCATATAAATCATCATTCAGTTGTTGTATAAACTGTTCTGCAATAATTTTGGGCTTTATGTTCTTGTAACTCCACTCAAAACTGTGATAATAATGATTAGAATGTGGTTTGAGCCATTTTTTTAGTTTAGCTTTTGCCTTTTTAATATCCAATTTCGATTTGTCTTTGACAATAATATTCTGTCCGCAGCCCCAATTGACTTTTAAAACAAACTGGTTTGGAAGTTTATCAAAGTCAATTTCATCAGGCGAATCCCAGACTCCTAAAAGCGGAATAAGATATTCTTCCCCTATTTTTTCTTTAACATACTCTCTGACCAGATATTTATCAGCACATTTGGTTAAAAGCGGATCTTCGTTATATAGCTTAAGCCACTGCAATTTTTCATTGAAACTTTGAGGATAGTCAATATTAGGTTTGTAACCGACATACTGTTCAAACTGGAGTTCAATAATATATTTTTTATCTTCAAGCGAAAGATTAGGGTCGTATCTCCTGTTTTTTAACTTATCAAATTTAGTTCGCCTCCGTATTTTGATTTTCAATCCCGCAATCGTAATTAATTTGTATTTTTTATTATTGTGTGTTTGATTCTTTATCGAGAAAATATTATTAATAAAATGTTTTATTTTTAAATCTCTATATATTTCCTTGTAAAATGGGGTAAGTTTTGCATATTCCCACCAGTAAGCTGCTAACCATACTCTTTTATCATTCCAAGGCTTTATTTTATCAGCATAATGAATTATAACAGGGTCCTCTATAGCTTTTTCAATTTGTGTTTCTCCATAAATATTATTTAAAAGTTGTCTTTTATTTCTATCATATAATAAGAATTTTTCATATGTTGTCATAAGATTGTATTTCAAATCAAGGATTTTTATATTATCAAAAAATGTTAAATTAATGATATCTTGATCGCTAGAGTTATAATTATTTTTAACTAAAGAACATAGTGTATCTGTTAAATTGTTTTGTCTTATTTTTTCCAGGTTCCAGAGAGTTACTCCAGCATTAATATACTTATCTAAACTCGTCATTCCAATACTTTTATAATATTCTATATGAGATTTTTCTTTATTCAGAATATAACCAGAAGCTAAGACTCCTGCAATATAATTATTATCAAGTGTTGTATTATAAAATTCAGATAAATCTTTGAGAATAATCGTATCCGTATCTAAATAAATAGCTTTATTATAACATTTTAAAATTTCAGGCACTTTAAGCCTGTAATAAGTAGGAAATGTAATATGTTTTATTTTACTTTCTCTGTTTAGAAAGGTATTTCCCATATCAATAAATGATACGTTAGTATTACAGAATTTATCAATTAATTTATTGAACTTTACCTTAAATTTTTCAGAAAAATTTGGTGTAACTAATAAATATATATCATAAAAACTTGATTCATTTTTGTTTTCAAGCATTGATAGTACTGTTACGTACATATACTTTGCATAATTATTATCAGAAGCTAAAACTATAGGTATTTTTATATTATTAGGATTTTCTTTCTCTCTTTCTACACTCTCTGGTAATTTTGTTATATTTGATTCCATATTGAGTCCTTTATTATAAAGTTCTTATCGTTATTAGTCTAACACAAAAAACTTTTTAATATAAGTCCCTACCTTTTTGTAATTTTGTAACGAAATGTTAACATTAGACGTATAATATAGCAATTCTGGTACATAAAAAAACTTTATATACATGTAGGTTAGTAATAGGTAAAGTAGGAGGTTTTTTATGACTATTCCGGCTGTTGATAATATTATCTCAACAAGCAGTCAATATGTTAATCCGTACATATACAATAATCTCGGATACAGTGGTTTAACATCTCCTCTGTATAGTGACTCTATATGGGATATGGGTTCAACAATGGCAACCGGTTATAACCCGATGTATGATATATCAATGGGTTACGGATACGGAATATCTCCATATAGCATGGGAGATTATAGTAGCGGATATGGCTACTATGGAATGATGTCACCGGCATACGCACAGGCACTGGTTAAATCTCAGGAGATTTATATGGACGGTCAGGCAGCATTACAACATAAACAGCGTGAAATCAATTACAATGGAGAGGTTGACACAATGAATTATGATGTCAAGCTAAGCGATGCCAAAAACTCCCACCATGAAGATATAACAAGACGTGATACAAACATCAATGCCATCATCAGAAAAATAAACGACCGATTAGAAGCTCAAGATACAAAAGGTTTCCGGGATGCCTATAATGAGGGACTTAGTTTATATGCAAAAGTGTATGCAGATGTGAATAATAAACGACTTGCAGAAACTCCCTCAGCAAGTGCAGACATAATAAACGCATTCCAGCAAAAATACGCAGATGCCAACGGAGGAAAGACTCTACAGCAAAAAGTCGATGAAACGCTTCCTGGAGCATTCAGCAGCGGTTTTAAATCTATATGGCGTTATCAAAATGTAGAATCCGCAGAAGAGATCAAAGCAATGCTTGACGACAGAGCAATTGCCTATAAAGCACAAGAAGATACATATAAAAGTTTTGGTAAACTTATTGGCGGAATTGCAAATACTGCAGTCTGTGGAGTCGGCGGCGGTATAGCCTTCGGTGCTGCTGGTGCAAGTGTCGGAGCGTTCTTAGGTAAGGCCGGAAAATTCGGAAAAATTGGTGCACTCATTGGTACAATCGGCGGACTTATATTCGGGGCAGGACGAAGTATAACAGCTTAAAACATATAAAACCCTCTACAGCCTCCGTTATTAAACGGAGACTGTTTTATTTACCCCTATGGGACAGGATCATAACCGCCTTCATTTAACGGATGACATCTTACTATCCGTTTTACCCCGAGCCAACCGCCTTTTAATACTCCATATTTCTCTATTGCCTGACGGGTATACTCACTGCACGTTGGATAAAATCGGCATCTGGGTGGTGTATGTGCGGATATTTTCTGATAAATCCTTATAATAAAAAGTATAAATTTCTTTATCATTTATTAACCGCCGTATCTGGCATTATCACCAATTGTATCAACTGCTTCAACCTTAATATCCGTGATAAGTTCAGAATAAGAAATTACAACAATAGTCGGAATGTGACGTTCTAATAACTGGAAGAGCGGTAATCTTATTCTTGGAGAGCAAAGAATAACCGGTTGAATACCAATATTCTGGTGAGCATTCATCAAAGTTGTTGCAGTAGACTCTATTAAATCCTGCACCTGCATAGGATTAAGCAAAAACATTGTACCCAGCTCCGTTCTCTGGCAGCTATCATCCAGTATTTTTTCCCACTCAGGAGACAATGTAAGCGCATACAATACTTTATCTTTATCAATATTTGAAAGACAAATTTGACGCCCTAGTGCTGCACGTAAACGCTCCGACAATATATCAGGTTCCTTAGAAAATCTTGCATAGTCACACAATCGTTCAAAAACAAATATAATATCTTTAATAGAAACTTTTTCTCTGATAAGGTTAACAAATATTTTTCTGAGGTCACTTGTTGAAATAATTGCAGGCACAAGATCATTAACAAGCGTCGGATCTTGAGAACGAACAAGTTCCATAAGTTTAAGAACATCTGTTTTGGTCATAACCTCATCAACATGTTTACGCACACATTCCTGCAAGTGTGTGACAAGAACATCAGTAGCATCAACTGCAGTAACCTTTTTAGCTGCCTGTGCAGCTTCCTTACTTATCCAGTAAGCCTGTGTCATATAAGTCGGATCAACACCTATTATTGCATCATCAGGAACAGATTTCATTACAGAATCCCACTGGTCTGCAATAACCATGTATTTCCCGGGATATACAAATCCTGATGCAACTGCATTCCCACGGATAGATATGACATACTCATTGGCTTCAAGTGCTGAAGAATCCATTATTCTTATATTTGGCAAAATATAACCTAATTCATCCGTTACACGTTGACGAAGAGCAGCAATTTTAGCAAGCAGCTGCCCCTCTTGATCAGGATCCGCAATAACAAGAAGCCCTGCGCCAACTTGCAAGCTTAACACATCAACACCCAAACGTTCATACATCTTATTGGGATTAACCAAATCCTGCATATTTTGCCGTACACTCTCCAATTGTCCCATTTGTGCTTGTACATCAGCATTAATCAATACAGAGAAGCCTGCAAATGCAAGTATTACAGTAAATAAAAGGAACGGTGCCCAAGGTAATCCTGTAATAGGAGATGTAATTGTAATCAAACCTAAGAATACTGCAGCAAAGAATAAAGAATAAGGTTTGCTCATTATTTGTACGGTTAATTCTGACCCCAGTGATGCATTACCGGCAGATGCACGCGTCATCACAATACCTGCCGAAATTGACATCAAAAGCGACGGCAACTGTGATGCAAGACCATCACCAATTGTTAAAACAGTATATTTAGACAGGGCATCCGCAATCGGCATATTGTTCATAAGACAACCTATACATAAACCGCCTATAATGTTTATAAGTACAATGATAATACCTGCAATTGTATCACCTTTTACAAACTTCATAGAACCGTCCATAGAACCGAATAATGAAGACTCTCTCTGCAAATCTTCACGTTTTTTTACTGCTTCTTCAGGTGTAATCAAACCCGCATTAAAATCGGCATCAATAGTCATTTGTTTACCTGGCATAGCATCCAATGCAAATCTTGCTGCAACTTCAGCAATACGTTCAGCACCTTTTGTAATTACCATAAACTGTACAATCGTAATGATAAGAAAGATTACACCACCTACAATCATATTACCGCCGGTTACGAAAGTACCAAATGCATGAATTACTTCCCCCGCTTCACCTTTTGATAAAATAAGCCTTGTAGATGCAATTGAGAGAACTAGTCTGAACATCGTTCCAATAAGAATAATCGAAGGAAATGCCGCTAATTCCAATGGTTTTTGAACGTATAAAGAAATCATTAAAAGGACAATACCTAAAGTAATATTAAGAGAAATTGAAAAATTAATAACCCAATTAGGCATCTCAATAATCAAGATAAGAATAAGGGTTAATACAAATCCGGCAAGAAATATTTCACTGATTGGTTTTGCTCCACCATCCGCTGCCATTCTATATTCCTCTCAACGCTTTTTTAATAATTTCTATCTGGGCATCAATACTTGCATCAACTATACCATTACTCGTCTCAAATATACACCCTCCATCTTGTATATTTTCATCACCAACTACATTTACTTTTGCCTCTACACCAAGCTCATAAACAGCATTCGGCATATTGTCCTTTACAAACTGAACCTCTGCAGGATTGACTTTAATTAAGATTTTAGGTTCTGTCTTTGATACTGATTTTAAAATATCTAGTATTATATTCATAACAATCTGCGGGTCTAGTGTTACTTCTTTTTTAATGATTTTTTTAGCAATATCAACACTTATTTCAAGAATATCCGGTGCTATATATTCAAAGACCTCTTTTTTAGCCGTTAAAAAAGCTTTTAATTTTCCTCTGAATTCATCTAAATCCGCATTTGCCTTATCAATTCCAGCTTTAAACCCTTCATCAAAAGCAGCTTTCTTAATAGCATCCGCTTCATCCTTTGCGCGAGAAACCAGTTTGCGGTCATCAATACGACGATACCCTCTCCTTCTTGTACCGCTTCTGCGTTCAATTCTCTGCGTAAAATCAAGGTTATCTATATCAAATATTTTTTCTGATAAATCTTCTTCCGGATGTAACTCTTCATCCGGTACAGCAAGCTCTGCAGACGCACTTTGCGCTGCATCTTCATTCTTATTTACAACCTCCTCAACTTTCTCTTGAACCAATTTGGATTTGATTCTTTGAGAATTTTTCTTTATTAACATACTTAGTATTATATACTATCCTGAACATATTGTGCAATAACACCTGCAACTCTCAACGGAATACGATAATACTCATCATCATAAACCGATGAAATAAAACGTTTTACAAACGGACGTTCATATTTTATTAATTGTTCAACTCTATCCCTGCTCGTATTATCAAAAACACGTTGTAAATGTTTTACAAGATTATCTTCCGTCAATTTTGGTTTCTTCGGAAGATATTCCCTAATTTCATTTAAACACTGACAGGTTAATTCAGGATCAATTTGTGACTCTAAATTCGGTGTCTGCATAAATTGTGTTATAGCCTGAGTATCTTCCGGAGAGAATTTATTTAGAATTGTAACAACTTTGTCTTGCGAAAGCAATTTTAACAACAAAGCCAGAGAGAGAAGCTTTGCTGCTTTTCCTGCAACTTGTACCGGAGAAGTAGCCGCTGCAACCTTCTGCGCAGGATTAGGCTGGGCACCCTGAACATCCTGTTGCGAAGGAGATTGTACAGTACCACTTGCCGCTGCCGCTGCTTCCTCTTCCTGTACCTTCTTTGCCATATCATCAATATTAGACTGTTTTGCGGCAAATTCTTTTACCTCTGCAGATATTAAATTCTTCTTCTCTAATGCTTCAAGTCCTGCAACATAAGCTCTATTAACATGATGCTCAATTGCTTGCAACATCTGATCCTGAGGAACATTTCTTAAAATAGCTTGTTTTCCGACTTCAAATATTGTAAATGCAATTTTTTGCATTATACCATCCCAGTGTTCGGGTAGTATCTTGGAATGAATTAAATCTATTGATTTGTGGAATGACCATTCCGCTATTATTTGTGAAATGAGTATTGCCTGCTCTGCATTAAATTTGAGATTAGCGTCATTGTACAGAGCCTCTCCAGCCATCTTAGTGAAATTTTCAATAGTATTTACAATATATGCTTTCTGATGTTCATTAAACTCTTGCGGAACAAGCTCTTTAGCCTGCCGCGCCATCTCTTCCGCAAATTCTTTATACTGAAACCCTTCTATTGCCATTTTTTACTAATAATCCTTGCCTTACTTGCCATATAGCTAGATAACTCTACCCCTGCTCAATCCAGCTCCTTATCTTGTCACCGGCTTCAAGTTCATCAACATCGTCAAATTCTTTTTTCAATTCTCTAAGTGCATCAACAAGAGCAGGTGACGTTGTATAAGAACGATTTTGCTGTTCAATAAGCCCCTGAGCAAGTTGTGATTGTTTTTCAATCAATTCGGCAGCCTGCATACTAACATCCTTAATTTGCTTATCATGTTGTGCATCTTTTGCTTTAAGTTCATTCATTGCGGATTCCTGCTCATATTTTGCAGCCATTAGCCTGCTCGACAAAATCTTATGCCCGGCAAACAAGCCTACGGCAATTAAAGCTATCGCAAGCCACCATGGATTACCAGTTTTAGGTTCAATAGGAGCTTTATTACCTTTATCCGCAGTAAGGAACGGGTCAAGGCTTTCAGCAAATGCAATTGTAACATTTTCAGGGTCAGCTTTTGGACTGGCAGCAGCAGCAATAAGCTCTTTTAGTTCTTGTATTGTTAAGTCTGGAGGCAAAGAATCTTTTTCTAAAGTTACCGCAATAGAAATTTCCTCTAGCATACCTGGAGACATATACTCATTAATCTGACTTTTTGTGACTCCATACTGTGTTTCAGAAGCTGTTCTTGAGTAACTTCTATTTTGAGAAGAATCCGAAGAACCTGCCGGAAGCCCGTTTGGAAGATATACACTGACGGCATTTGTATTTTTATTGATATCCTGGGTTTGATCGCCCAAACCTTCTGAAAATACCTGTTGATTAACCGCCGTTTTTCTGTTGGGATCATAATCAATAGTAAATTTCTCTACAGGAGCCTGCTTTAAGAATGTGCTCACGGTTGCAACATATTTACCAGCACCAACCAATCTATTTAACTGTGCAGAAACTTTTTCCTGCATATAACGGTCATTTTCTTCCATTCTTTCAATTAACTCTGATTCCGCATTAATTATACTTGAATAAACATGCCCGTTAGTATCCGTAATAGAAATATTTTCCGCCTTAAGTCCGGCTACACTGCCTAAAAGCAGGTTGGTAACCGCTTTTATAACTCTGGAGTCCAGCTTCCTTCCAACATCAACCGTTAATTGAACTGTTGCTGTAATTGGTTTTTGCATAGAAGAGAACATAGTTTGTTCTGGTATAGAGATAAATACCGATGCATTGCTTATACCATCAATTCTTTTTATTAACCTTGCAAGTTCTCCGTTCATTGCACGGGTAAGGCGAATTTTTTTATCCTCTTTTGTTGAAGTAAAATCACCTTTATCAAAAATCTCCAAACCTACATTTTGATCATAGAGCCCACTTTCAACAATAGCAATTATTGCTTGTTCTCTCTTTTCTGTAGTACATTTTTTCATTCCCGGAGTACAATCACCCTTTTTAAGATATATAACGGACTTTGTACCATCAACTTTTCTGCTTGCAACTATATTATTTCTTGCAAGCAGTGATTGAATTTCCAATGCTTTTCCCAAATTATCAGTTGTTAATAATTCTACATCTTCTTTTAAAGGCTCGTTACTTACATCCACTCCTTGAGTTTCACCCTTATTTCCGCCTTTAGATATGGCAACAGTAAGAATGGCAATAAACAGCACAAGGAGAACACCTCCTATTATTGCACCTAATACCATCTTGTTTTCTAGTAATTTGTTAAAATCCATACTGTTTTGCCAATACCTTCCTTATAATATTTTACATTGTAATTTGCATTATTTTATCATACGCTGATATGACCTTTGTAGTCATAGTAGTTACCATAGTAACAGAAAGTTCTGCCTTGTTCATTGCCGTCATAACATCATGTATATCAACATTTTCACTGCCCATCATTGCATCACGCAGTAAATTATCAGGAGCCTCCAGTGTTTGATTGAAGTTCTCTACAAGTCCGGACATTACAGATTTGAAATCCTGCCCTTCATGATCTTCTATTCTGCTCATTCGTGCTGACGGAATATCCCATACTCCTGGATCCATTTTAGTATGCTGAATTCTTGCTTCTAAATCATATCTTGGATAAAATCCCTGAAACATTTTTACCTTCTTTCTATCTGGTTAGATATATCTATTAACGGCGTATAACCATAAAGTCTGAATTTAACTTTATAAAAAATCATACATTTAAAGTATTTTTAATAATTTTTTTTTTAGAATCAAGGTAAAAAATTTTTTTATTCAAATTGTAAAGTTTTGTAAATTTTTTCTTAAAAACATTAAAGTTTTGAAAAATTATGCCGTTATACCTAATATAATAAGGGATTAATAATATGTCAGAAGCATTACCAAACAACTATAATAATGTAGCATTCGGAAGCGGATATGATCCGGCGAAACGTTTTGCAGATGCGGAACAACGTACTGCAGAACGGGAAGCCCAAATAATCGATGAAGAAGTACAGAAAGAATCACAATCTCCATTTGGTGCTCTTACAATCGGACCGCATACAGCTAAACTTGTTAAAGGTATAGTTTCTGAAATGGCATTCGGTGCCTGGGATGATTTTGCGCAATGGTTAGAAGATAATGAATCCTTGTTCACCGGTGAAGCCGGTGCAGAAATGCGCAGTATATTTATTCACGGATTTAATACCGGTGCAGCAATGCGTGCGGATGACGAAGAAAGAAACGGAAGAAGAACATTTACTTTGCTTAGTTAAAACATAATAGCTGTTCGGATTTTATGACATTACGAACATAATTATAGTAATCATTGTTACCATACTTGCTTATTTGTTTTATTAATTCTTCAGCAGAAATAAACCCTTGATGTAATGCAATTTCTTCTAAACAAGCTATTTTAACACCTTTATTAAGCTCCATTGATTGAACAAAATTACTTGCCTGTAACATTGAATCATGAGTACCTGTATCAAGCCACGCAAATCCCCTGCCCAGAATTTCGACTTTCAATTCTTTAAGCTCAAGATATTTTTTATTTAAATCTGTAATTTCAAGTTCACCTCTTGCAGATGGTTTAAGCTGTTTTGCTAGTGAACAAACTTTATTATCATAGAAATATAAGCCTGTTACTGCATAATTTGATTTAGGATGGGCAGGTTTTTCTTCAATTGAAAGAACATTTTTATGTAAATCAAATTCTACAACACCAAAACGTTCCGGATCTTTTACTGTATACCCGAACACGGTTGCACCTATATTATTTTTTATTGCATTTTTCATAATTGTAGAAAAACCATGTCCGTGAAAAATATTATCCCCCAGAATAAGCGCAACATCATCACCGTTAATAAAATCCTCTGCCACAATAAAGGCATCAGCTATACCTCTTTGTATAAACTGAATTCTATACTCAATATTTATACCAAATTGGGAACCATCACCAAGCAGTTTCTTAAAATTATCATAATCCTTTTCATTCGTAATAATCAGAATATCTCTAATTCCAGCCAGCATAAGAGTTGACAGGGGATAATAAATCATCGGCTTATCATAAATAGATAAAAGAATTTTAGAAATTGGCTGAGAAGCCGGATATAACCTTGTACCTGCACCTGCAGCTAATACGATTCCCTTCATCAATAATTTCTCCTTAAATAATACTTTATTATATTACAAAACTATAATAATTTACTATAGGCTTTGACAAAATTTTCAATACTCCTGTCATAAGTTCTTTCAGCACCCGGCGGGAAAAAACACCCTGGAATTTCACCATTTTCTCTGTGTTCTCTTACACACACACAACATATCCCGCGATTTGCACATGTAGTGTATGAACATGTGCAGCCTATTTTATTTTCTTCTTGCTTACATTCCATATTTCAGTAACCTCATTCTAAATGTTTTTTTGCAAATTTACATCCGCAATAATTTTGTCTATATAAACCCAATTCTTTTGCTATCTTATTTGTTTTAAAAAAACCGTCATTCTTTCTAAAATTTATCGCAACATAGTCAAGATTATATAATTTCCCCTGCTCCTTGCCTATATCTGTTATTTTATCATAATTTTTATGCGGACTGATAACCAGTGTTGTCGTAAAAGATTTTATGCCCAGTGACACAGCCTTGCTAGCACTTTTGCCCAATCGCAGTCTTATACATTTATCACACCTTAAACCACGTTCAGGTTCCTCTTCTAAACCTCTTACACAATCAAAGTACTCCACCGGCTTGTAATCATCAATTATATAATCAACCCCCAAATAATTACAAAGTTTGATTAATGCATTTTTTCGTTTATCAAATTCTTCTCTGGTATCAATATTATCATTAGAAAAAAATACCAGAGGATTGTAACCGTTTTCTTTTAAATATTGAACAGGATAACCGGCACATATTGCACAACACGCATGTAAAAGAACTATAGGCATAAATTATCGACTTCTTTTTTGGGCACCTTGTTCTACAAGAATTTTTACAATATCATCATATGTTCTCAGCCCAACATATTTTTGTCCATTGACATACATCACCGGTGTTGCTTCAATACCAAGTTTTTGGCAACGCCTAATATCTGACTTAAGCTCATTTTCTGTTTCTTTTGATACAATATCATACCATAGACGTTTTTCATCCAGATTTAAAGCCCGTGCAGCCGCAAGAATTTTCTTTGTTTTAACAGGTTTAGTATCATATAATCTAGAAGCCATGTCCCAATAATGCCCCTGTTTTTTAGCAGCAATTGCTATCTTTGAAAGCATACAAGCACCATTGTGAACCTGTACAACAACATCAGGATTGCATGCTTTATCAAGCGGGAAATTATAGTGTTCTACATATATTCCACTGTATTCTTTAACTGCTTTGTGAAGCATCATATTAGTAACCCTGCACATTGGACAAACAAAATCAGATACGAGAATTACTTTTACTTTTCCATCTTTCTCTCCAAGTATATTCCCCGTAATACTATAAGGATTTGTTTTTTGCTTGCTAAATTTACTTATAGACCTTGCAAATTTAAGGTGCGGAGTAAACACATACGTAACATCCGTATAAACTAGAAAACCAACTGCACATAAAAGACATATTGTAAATAGTACTGCATACTGTTTAACACCGGACAGAAAATCAACAAATGATGTTTTAATACTGTCAATGAAACCGCCATTCTTAAAATCCGTTGCGACAAAGGATATTACTAAATCTAGGAAATACGTTGCTAGACAAAGTATACAGATTTTTTCTATTTTAAATAAACTTATACCTGCAAGAGTCATTGATATACAAAAAGAAATTAACCCTAGCACAGAAATATACTTTAATGGATTTTTAAAAACAACAAACGGGGTTTTCCATTTTGCATTTATTTTATCAACAATAGACATAAATAAAATAAATGTATAAAAAAATATTCCCCACCAGGCAAGCGGGATACCAGCAAATTGAGAATAAGCAGACTTTGCTACACCATCACAATCAACATAATCATTTATTGAACAAAAACTATAGAGAGCTGTTTTATCAAAATTAGCATGATAGTATATAAAAGAAAGCTCAATACTCAACGCAAGCCCTATAAAGGCAATAATTCTTACCAACCACATTCTTTTTGTAATATTCATAATTAAATACACCTAACTATCTCTTAATACAAGAATTATATCCGATAATCTACCTATTGCAAGAGAATATATAATTAACCGTTTAGTATAGGAATGGAGAAACGAAAAGTACTGCCATTATATTTAATAGATGTAACATTTATTGTTCCGCCATGCGCTTCAATAATTGATTTACATAGCGATAAACCTACTCCGCATCCGTATCTTCGCTTTGTCATATCACTACTGCCCTGTGCAAAAAAATTAAAAATGATTTCCTTATCAGCCTCATCAATTCCTTCGCCGTTATCAGTTATTTCAAATATAAAATCTTTGTCAGCATAAGTTAGTATACGTATGTCCTCATTATCATTACTAAATTTTACGGCATTACTTATAAGATTATAAATAACCTGTTTGAAACGTGTCTCATCAGCATACAAATCTATGCTGCTTAATGTATAATTAATATTCACTCCATGAAAACTGCTTATTATATTTTGAATAACCTCACTGCTGCTAAACCTTGTTTTTGTGAGTTCCATAGGTTTATATTGGGCACGTGTTACATCTAATAAATCTTGAATAAGTGCAAGAAGGTGTTTTGATGAGCAGGAAATATTATCCAGACACCTGTAATCCTCAACATTAACAGTTCTGTTTTTCAGTATATCTGCAAATCCAATAATAGAATTAAGCGGAGTTTTAAATTCATGGGACAGTTTTAGCAGTACTATTCTTAATATATCCTGCTTTTCTTCTTCTTCCAGATATTTATTAACATACTTTATTGTTTCTTTTTTAGTGCGGGTAATAAGTTCTATAAGTTCTTTTTTACTCATACTATCCAAATTTTTATCCATATAAGTATGGTACTATGGAATTTTATAAATAATTATTGCCCCCATGGCTTATTTATCATTTTCCGGAACTTTAAAAATAATAATGAGTAATGGAAAACGAATACAAAAAATTATACAAATACCAGAAATTGATTATTCTAAAATTACTAAAAGGAAAAAAGCTTATTTCTAAATTTTCCTAAATACAATAAAGAGGTTCTAAAACATACCTTAAACATTTATGAAATACACGATTGATTCAGTAGAATATCGGTCTACAGCATCAGAAGTCATCAATTTTAACACAACCGCATATTATCTTATTATGCAAGGGAGAAGGCACGTCTAACATTTGCACGGCACATATCCCAAATATTTTTTTTGGTGCCGGAAATCATTTCCTTTAATGCAAGCTGTTGTTCCTCATCATCACAAGACTTATACTGCTGCTTTAAACTGCTTAACTCTCGTCTTGAGTTATGAATTTCATTTCTATAATATGCAATTTCTTCTTTTATAGGTTCATTATGTGCCTTGACATAAGTAAGATATGCTCTTAAAGGACTAACACCTTCTTTTTCCATCAAACTGAGAAGACGTTTCTTTTCTGTTTCTGTACCATTAAGCATAATATCACCGATATTAACAGATGAAAAATCAAAGCTGTCTGTCTTCTCACTATTACTGGTATTAGAACTATTAAATAATTTTATATCAGTATTTATCTGCGTTCCCATAGTTTTCCTATCCTGTGCTCTTATAAATATATAAAGTATATATTCATGTAAAAATTGCTTTCTCTACCTTGACAAAACAATACCCTACTCCGGTATACAACTGTCAGGACAAAGCTTTTAGCAAATGTAACAAATTGTAACGATAATGTTATAAAAAGAAAATTACGTGGAATATATATAGTATCAATCTCTTTTCTTTATTTTCTCCTCCACTCCTTTATCATGACGAGAGTTATTGCCGTTTTCTAAAACGGCTTTTTTATTATGCGGTTTTCAAAAATTCATTCAAATACCTGATTTCAAAATAATTCAATTTTCGTATACTAAAACCATGGGGAAAGTGAGTAACTTAAAACAGGCACAAAAAAAAGCCAATAATCTTAAAATCGTTGATAATAATGCGATTAAAACAACTGCATACAATGATATTAATTTAAAAGCCTGGAGAGAATATGACCACATAAAAACTGATACACTGTGGGAGTTTCCTGCAAGAGACCGTGAACACGGACACTCAAATGAATATCACGGAAACTATATTCCGCAAATTGCCCAGCAGATTTACGAAAGATTTACGAAAAAAAATGATATTGTTCTTGATTTGTTTTTTGGTTCAGGAACTTCCGGAATTGAAGCAATAAATATGAACAGGCGTTGTATCGGTGTTGAATTAAAAGAAGAACTAGCAGAAGAAGTTTCTAAAAAATTCACGCCTAAACAACTTGTTACAGATGTAAATATAATTTGTGCCGACTCGGCTTCTGATACCGCAGTAGAAAAAATAAAAGCAAGACTTGATATTATGGGATGTAAGCAGGCACAGCTTCTAATGCTACATCCGCCATACGATGATATTATTAAGTTTTCAGACAGAAAAGAAGACCTTTCCAACTGCTCCAGCACAAAAGAATTCTATGACCTTTTTGAAAAAGTCGCACAAAACGGATATAATTTACTTGAAAAGGGTCGCTTTGCAGCATTGATTATAGGCGACAAATATGCAAACTCGCAACATATTCCTTTAGGTTTTGAATGTATGGCGAGAATGAACAAGCTTGGTTTTATTACAAAAGCAATTATAATAAAAGATGTTCAGGGTAATGAGCGTGCAAAAGGAAAAACAGCAAACCTCTGGCGTTATAGAGCTTTAGCAGGCGGTTTTTATATCTTTAAACATGAATATATTATGGTGTTTCAGAAAGTTTAATATGTTAAAACTCACAGAAGACGGAATAGTAATAATCCTAAAAATTATCCCGAACTCTTCTATGAACGGATTTGTAATCGGTGAGGATAAATCTCAACCGGTTAAACTTAAAGTAACAGCTCCACCGGTAGAAAATAAAGCCAATAAAGCCGTTATCGAATACTTGTCCAAATACTTCAAAATTCCTAAAACATCTATTTACGTTGTTAAAGGTGAAACATCAAAAGAAAAAACTATTTTATTAAAAACCAGAGACAGCGAAAAAATAAAACTTGTACAGGAAACTCTAAGTTAGTAGATTATCAAGGATGTTGTGTGGCTGTAATTCTTTGCCGAGTTTTCTCCAATAAACTAAAACTCTTCTGTTTCAATTATTGAAATAAATTCTTCTACAAGTTTAGGATTCCATTTTGTCCCGCTTCCAGACTTAATAACTTCAACAGCTTGCTCTTTATCCATTGCTTTTCTATAAGTTCTTGCCTCTTGAAGTGCAAAATATGCATCAATCAATAAAATCATTTGTGATTCTATAGGTATTTGTTCACCTGAAAGCTCGTGAGGATACCCCGAACCATCCCAGTTTTCATGGTGATTTTCAATAATAGGCAGTATCGTATTCATTCCGGTAATAGGCTCAAGAATTTCCCTTGCTGCAATTACAGGGTGACTTTTAATCTTCTCTCTTTCTTCTGCTGTTAAAGGATCTTTCTTTTGCAATAATTGTTTAGGCAAAAGAATATTCCCTATATCATAAAGTAGTACAGCAACTTTAAGGTTATCAATTTTATCCTTAGGCATATCAAATCGTTTTGCAAGTGAATTTGCTAAAAGTACTTTTGATTTTGTATTTCCCAGTGTATAGTTTGGATTATATAGTTTTATAAGCGTGTCTGAAATAGTATAAAGTCCATCATTATTTATACCAATAGTTTCAAGCCGTTTTGAAATATTTTCCGAAACTTCACTATCAAGCGGCACACGGTGCTTTGCGAGAATATCCATAAATGTATTGAATGCAACCTCTTGCCACGAAATATCTTTTGTAGGCTTTGCCAACGTAACTCTATTACGCCCGTCATGTTTCGACTGATACATTGCATGGTCTGTGAGTTCCAGCAGTTCATCAACATCATCAGTTTGTTCAAGATATGTTGCAACACCAAGACTTCCAGTAATTTTACCGATAACCGGAATATTTTGATTTTCTATAGCCTTTCTAATACGTTCTGCCGCAGCCATTGCTCCTTCAGAATCGACGCCGGGAAGAAGAATATTAAATTCTTCGCCGCCTATTCTTGCTGCAACATCAATTGAACGTGCATTCTTCTTCAAAACATCTGCTATTGTTTTAATTGCTATATCACCATAATTATGCCCGTACTTATCATTAATCTGTTTTAAGAAATCTAAATCAAGACCAATTACTGAAAATTTCTGGTTTTGCCGGTTTGCCCGTATTGTTTCTTTTTTAATACAATCCTCAAAGTATCTCCTGTTATAAAGCCCTGTCAGAGCATCACTCACAGCCTGAGACTTTACAGCCTGAAATAAATTAGAAATAGTAATAGCAAGTTCTATTTGTCTGGCAAAGAGAGAAAGAAACCTTAGCTCTGCATCAGTAGCATCACTACGTGAAGATAACAGTACAAGCGAGCCATAATGAACCTTATCAGAAGTCAACGGAATTAAAATACACGAACGACAGCCAACATCTGTGAACAACTGTTCCAACTTCCGTAAACTAATTCCAGGGAAAAAACTATAAAGACATTCACTAACATTTCCCGTATGGTAAACTGTATTCGCCTTTAAATATTCTTCAAATCTCTCACTTACTGGATAGTCAATCCTAGCCTCATACAAAGGCTGTGCCATTGCCTCCTCAAATTTTAAACTAAAATTATCATCAGAATGCGCAACCACCTCAATATACTGCTTTCCATCATCCTTAAAGGTTCGCATAATACAACTATGTAAATACCCCAGTTCCCCCTGCAAGCTACTTACAATAGCATTAAGAACACCCGACAGTGGCTTTGCAGCGGTCATCATATCCAGAATATGCTGTAATGTAAACATCTGGCGATTAGCAGTTTCCAGATCTTTTGTCCTCTGCTCTATTTCAGCTTCCAATTTCTGGTTAAGTTCAAATATTTCACGATAACGTTTTTCACCAAGATAAATTCCAGACTCTAAGTCGTTTATTTGCTTATTAAATTCCTTGA
Source organism: uncultured Muribaculaceae bacterium (assembly GCA_964452495.1). GTDB lineage: Bacteria > Cyanobacteriota > Vampirovibrionia > Gastranaerophilales > Gastranaerophilaceae > CALUTH01. The sequence continues at coordinate 127,205 of CAYVMC010000002.1, forward strand.
GTTTCTTTATGAAATCCACTGATAACCTCTTTGCAAAACTTATTATAACATATTTATTCCAAAATTACAGCTTGCAAAACAGTCCTAATATTTATAACTTGTATACTCCTTAATTTGCAAAAACTAGCAAAAAAGTATTACAAACTATAATCATCTTCTGCCCGTATAAATACATCCACCTTTAAGCAATTTAATAATGATAATTATATTAATTCTTTCCAAGCCCTGTATACACTACATATCTGTAATAAATAAACGTTTATCTTTAAGCATTCTGTCTATATTGAGTATAGTATGCACTTTGTCATTATATATGATATCGTAACTTACATTGTTTTCACTATTTTTTGGAATAACTTCATCAGGAATTTCAAATAATTCATTAATTTTATCAATAAGAAGAGCCAATACTAAATCTTCATTCTCAACAATAATAATTGGTTTCTTTTGAACATCTTTATCGGGTTCCATATTGAGAAACTCTTTCAAATTGATAACAGTAATAAAATCACCCCGCAGATTCATAATTCCTTTAACAAAATCCGGGGTACAAGGAACATGTGAAATACTTGTATCTTTCAAAACTTCTTTTATATATTTTAGCTTTATACCATAATGATTATTATTTAACATAAAAGATATAAATTTATCTTTTGTGTAAATCTCATGTACAAATTGAAACCTTTCTTTTTCAACAAGCTGCCCGGAGCGCTGCAAAAGCACACTGCGTGCCGCTTTATCCTGCGGGAAAAGACTTTGAACATCATATGCCTCAAAGGAAGAATTTGTGTCTTTGATAATGTTTTCAAGTGAAAAAATATTTATTATAAAAATAGTTTCATCATTAAATTTATATAATGCATCTATAAGCATTTTTTTATCCATAAATGGCAGAGAATCGACTTTATTAACAATAAATGGTAAAATACCTTCCACTTTATCAACAACAATACCTATAATTGTTTCGTCCGTTTTTATAATCAAAACTTCATTTGCTGTTGTATAAGGCTCCGGTTCAATATTAAGATAAAATCTTATATCAACAATATTTATAACAAAATCGTTATACTTCATAAGCCCAATAATATTATTGGGCAATTTTTGAGGATAATCTAACAACGGCAATTTTATAATTTCAAGAACACAACTAGAGTTAACAGCATATTTATTATCCCCAACTCTAAAATATAAGTGGTTATTTTTATTCTGTTCTAAAAAAAACTCACTGCTCATATACAATTACCCTGTTTCTTCCAGACTCTTTGGCTTTATACAATGCTTCATCTGCAGACTTTAAAATTGCTGTATGAGTTTCAAAATCCTGATAATTCATACTTAAACCAATACTAACCGTTTGATGTGTTTTTATACCGTTATAATCAAACTCATAGTCCTCAATTGCCTGTCTCAAACGTTGAATAGGAATAAGGGCATTATCTATATATGTTTCAGGCATAATAATAACAAGTTCTTCACCGCCATATCTATATAAAAGGTCTGTTTTTCTAAATGAATTTTTAAGGATATCAGCAACCGCTTTAAGCACATAATCACCATATTGATGCCCGTACGTATCATTAACTTTTTTAAAGAAATCTATATCCAAAATAGCAAGACTAAAGTGAGATGGATGGCGTTTTGTACGGTTAAATTCCTGCTCAAGGTTAAGTTCAAATTGTCTGCGGTTATACAAGCCGGTTAAACCATCTAATACAGACATAAGCTCTTTTTCTGAATATTGATATTTCATTTTAAAAATTGTCAGAAGCTCGGTAATCATAATATCAAAGAACTTAAAGGATGAATAATTAATATCTTCTTTTGTATAAAAACAAATACCGCCAATTAACTTTCTGTCATAAATAAGTGGTATAACTATTCTAGAAGCAAAATCACTATACTCATATTCGACTTCTTTACCAAATAAAACTCTTACTATTTCAAATCTTGGAGATTTAATTTCTTTATACTCAGACAATCTCTTAAAAAAATCATAATGAATATCTGATAAAACTCTCTTGGAAACATTTCTGCCCAAAGTATCAAGATAAAGAATATTTTCTCCCAACGAATCCGGTGATGGGAAAAATATCCCTGCAATATTGTATTCCATAAATGAACTTAAGAGTGAAAAAATCTTTTCAACCATTACTTTTTCATAGTTAAGAAAATCACTTAAATTTCTAAATTCATTAGAAAATATAGTTTTAAGCAGCAAATCATTTAACACATTATTCAAGTGGGTTTGTGCAGAATCTCTTGTGATAATCTGATGCTGTAAATTTTCTTTGTATTCTTGATCTACTGGGTATCGTTTGATTACAGAAATAACATGTCCATACAATTCTTCAAAATCAATACTTTTAGAAAGAAATAACTGAGCCCCGGATTTTTTGCCCCAAAACTTATCTATTTTTTTATCAAGAATAGTTAATAGTATTATCGGGATCTTCTTTGTATCATCAGTATTTTTAAGCATACGACATAATTGATATCCGTTAATGTTTGGCATAACTACATCAGCTATTATTAAATCCGGATGGATCTCATATACTTTCTGATAACCTTCAATCCCATCCATGGCGGTCATAACTTCAAGACCTTTACTTTCCAGTTTATCTTTCAAAAACTTTAACTGTGTCTCACTATCCTCAATAACTAAAATTCTGGGTGACATTTTGACCTTCCAATTTTGTAAATTTTATTATACAATTATTCTATAATAAAGTGGAAGAAAATACCATACTTTGGTACCATACTTGGGGGACATAACATTGAGAATATTATCATTAAAATCAGTTTTAGAAAAAAGACTTTTAAACAAGTTTATTATGGATTTATGTATATTTGCTGCTATATGCCTGTTATTCAGCGGGTTTATGATTAAATATAGTATACAAGCCTATGATATAATAATCTGCTTAATTATATGCGTAATGTTTTTTGCAATTGCAGAGTTTTTTACAAACAGGTGGTTTATCCTAAAATTAAACAAAAGTCTTGGGAAACAAGCAGGAGCAATGTCTGATATCATGACACAGGTTCTTAATACTCTGGATGATGAGCGAAACACCGCAGGGACTTGCTTAAACAGCGTACAAACAGGACTAAGTACAATAGATAAATTAAAAACATATCTTGAACAAACAACGATTACTTCTCAAACGGCAGAAAAGTGTACCGTTCAATCATTAAGTGTATCTCAAAAAGAATATGATTTTATAAATGCAAATATTGAAAAAATGGTTGTTTTAAGACAAAAAATCCAGATGATTGCAGAATTGGTTTTAGAACTGTCAGAACATACACAGCAAATCGGAAGTACAATCGGTGTTGTTGAAGATATTGCAGAACAAACAAATATGCTTGCACTCAATGCTGCAGTTGAAGCCGCACGTGCAGGAGAACACGGCAAAGGTTTTGCTGTAGTTGCCGGAGAAATTAGAAAACTTGCAGATGAATCAAAACAAGCTATTACAAAAATCACTTCACTCACAAGTAACATTCAGTATGCGACAAACTCTACCGTTATGGCTACCGAAGAAGGTTCAAAAGAGATTGAAACAGTTTTAAAAGAAATTAATTCCATAAGTTCAAACTCCGAAAAGCTGGTACATCTTGTCGGAGAAATTCAATCATCATTTGAAACAATAAACTTTAATGCGAAAAAACAGGATGAGTTATTAAGCAAACTTACTCAATCTCTTGAAGAAGTCCAAACAGGCTCCTCCGGAATTATAAAAACACTTGATACCAGTACTAATAAACTTTCGGAAATAAATAATATCTCCAGTGATTTAAAAAATTCTGTAACAGAGGAATAAGTTTTGGAATATTCAGATAAAGAGCTAAAAGAATTACTTGACGTCTTTCAAACAGAAACAGAGGAATTAATCCAATCCCTCTTTGAAAAACTTTCAAAGTTTGAAAACAATCTGGAAGACAAAGAACTTTTAATTGATATTTTCCGTGATATTCACGGACTTAAAGGTTCTGTCAGAATGATTGGTTTTGAAAACATCCAAAATCTTATTCACCTTGTAGAAGATATTATAAGCGGGGTAAAAGATAATCTTATACCTATATCAATAAACCTGATTCTTGATATTAGCGGAACTATAGAACTCGTTGCTGAATACATAAAAAAATCAGTAGAAAGAAAAAAAGAATACATTGATATCCGTTACAATGAGATCACAGAAAAACTCCAAAGTATTAATCAAATGCAGTTGTTACATTTTGATAACACTCCGCCGTCTCCGGCTCCTATTTCTGATGAGGATGTTTTTCATGTTGCTTTTGATACTATTATGCCCATGTCAGTACAAGACCATGTTAATTCATTATTTGCAAAAGCTTTTGAAACTCTTGATGCCATTGTTCCAGAAGTAGTATCAGATGAAATAAGAGACTTGTTCCTTATTATTGACGAACTGTACAATTGTTTTCAAGGAAAAGAATTTTATGAAATTAAGGCTCCGCTTGAAAGTGTTAAAGTAAAACTGGAATTTGTCCAAAGCAGCTCCTGTGAACTTACAATCAGTGAAATTCTTGAAATAAGGAATAATCTTGGTATCGCGACGTCTAAATACACATCATTTTGTATGGATAGCCAGAATGCTATATCTTTTCATGATATAGCTAAAAAAATTTCTTCACTTCAAAATAATAACATTTATATTTCAGAAATTATTGATGAATTGAACCAAATTAAGACAATAAATACAGACCAAACAATCGAAGAAATTGTTTCTATAGTAATTGATATTCTGAATTTTATAAAAGATAACGATATTTCACTTGAAGAACAGATGGTAATGACTCTTAAAAATAGCATAGAAAGCTGTGCCATTTCCGAGAATAATATAGATGCTGAACTAATACTTCAGCAATTAGAAATTACAAAACAACTTCTTGAACTGGATTACAAAAAGGATATCGGAATTATCGAAACTAAAGGCGTTTCTGCTAAAGTACAATCAAATACGCAAAACATTAATAGTAATGAAATTAAAAATCTTCATGTAAATTCTGCAAAACTTGATATGCTTATTAATCAGCTTGGTGAATTAATTATTACAAAAATAAAAACAGAAAAACATCTTGACAAAATAGATGCAATCCGTGCTTCAAGCGAATTATGGCAAAAAGATTTACTTAAAGCCATAAATCATCTTAAGTATTATCACAGAAAATATTTACAGGTAAATACTGTTGATCAGTTTTCTATAAATTTTATAAAACAAATATTCATGCTTCTATCAGAGGTTTCACAAAATTTGTCTAAAACAATCTACGATCTTACCTCCCTATCACGTGTCACAAAAGAAGATGATATGAAAATGCGATTAATCATTGACGAAATGGAATCAATGGTTAAGAACATCAGAGTTCTTCCTATTTCTACAGTTTTACATTCTTTCTCAAGAATGGTAAGAGACATTGCAAATGAAAAAAATAAACAAATTGAGTTTGTTATTGAAGATAATAATACAAGTGCAGACAAAAAAATTGTAGAAGAAATAAAAACACCTCTTATACACATTTTGAGAAATGCCATTGACCACGGAATAGAGTCTCCTGAAGAACGCAGAGCAAAAGGTAAAAATCCGATGGGAAAAATTATGCTTTGTGCAAGGCAGGATGATAACAAAGTTATTTTAGACGTAATTGATGATGGGCAGGGATTTAATTTGGATAAAATAAAGGATCGGGCTTTTAGTCATGGTTTTTTAACCCAGGATGAAATAGATTCCATGAGTGATGAAGAAATAATGAATGTTATCTTCTGGCCAGGATTTACAACAGGAGACTCAATTACAAGTATCTCAGGACGTGGAATTGGGCTTGATGTTGTTAAAACTAAAATCTCACAGCTTAACGGAAAAGTAAAAATCATTTCAGAATTTGGAAAAGGGAGTTGTGTACATATTGAAATTCCTGTTACAATGACGACCCTACGAGTCTTTTTGGTAAGAATATCAAACCAGACTTTTGCAATACCAATACAGGTTATTTCAACATTTATTCTTAAAAAATTTGAGGATATTGCATCAAATAATGGAAATCTCTCTATACAGTACAATGAGGATGTACTATCTGTATACTATCTTTCAGATATACTAAACCTAAAAACGGCAGAAAGACGCGAGAAAGAAATTATTTTGATAATTGAAGCAGAACAGAAAAAAATAGGTTTAATAGTAGATGCTTTACTGGGAGATCAAGATATTTTGCAAAAAAAACTTGCTCCTCCATTGTATAAAGTAAAAAATATCTCCGGCATAACAAATCTTGCTTCCGGCGAATTATGTCTAATTTTAAATATTCAAGAAATAGTTAAGAATATTGGCGTCCAACCGGACATCACAACAACACCTAAAGTTATGACATCTGATATTTTATCCTTTAAACGAATACTGGTAGTAGATGATTCACTAACAACAAGAACGATGGAAAAGAATATACTAAAAGGCGCAGGTTACCTAACAGATGAAGCCGATGATCCGTTTGATGCATTTAATAAGCTGAAACTTAACCACTATGATTTAATTGTAAGTGATATTTCTATGCCGAAAATGGATGGGCTTGAATTTTTAACACGACTTAAAAGCGATGAAATGTACTCAGACATACCTGTTGTTATTGTAAGTAGTACGCTTAATAAAGATATCTCAAAACAAGCACTTGCTCTGGGCGCAGAAACCTGTATTGCTAAAAACGACTTTTATCAAAAATCTTTTCTTGATATAATATCAAAACTCTTAATAAAGTATCATAACTAGGTTTTAGCTTGAATAGTTTGACTTTACAATTATAATATTGTAAATTTTTGTTAAGATATATGGGAATAATTGTAAATTTTACAAATATTCTTTTTTTATAGTATTATATAATTGTTGTTAATAGATTTATAAAGGAGGCTTATGAAGTGACAATGCAAACATCGTTAAGGGAACTGGAACAGGGCAGTATTAAGGAAATGCACTTGGGGCAGCATGTACTGGCAGAATTTTTTGAGTGTGACCCAAACGTATTAAACTCAATAACTAAAGTAGAAAAATATATGATAGATGCAGCACTGGAGTGCGGGGCAACAATAGTACAAAAGTGTTTTCATATGTTTAACCCTTACGGTGTAAGCGGTGTAGTAATCATTTCTGAAAGCCATTTGGCAATACATACTTGGCCGGAACTAGGCTATGCTGCAGTTGATTTATTTACTTGCGGTAGTTCTTGCGATCCTATGGTTGCTTATGAGTTTTTGAAAAAGAAATTCAATTCACGTGTTGCAAACTACACAGAACTAAAACGTGGTATTATTGATACAGAAACAATGAAGTTATCAAATCAACGTTTTCAATTAGCACAGCAATTATAATAAGTAAATTAAAAAAGAAGCAAAGAAAAATATCCGGTATTATTATCGGATATTTTTTGTTGCGGGATTGATTTTAGGATAAAAAGGTTTTATACTGTAAAATAAAGTACATTGAGAAGTAAATATGGGGATGCTTTGGATTTGACAGGGTGATTAGTGGAAACAAACTGCGGGTTCGGGCGCTGTTCCCGGTTAACAACGAGCAATAAATTTAAATGCTACACCTTATGTAGTTGATGCTAGCGCAGCTTTCTCTCGCGTAAGCGAAAGAGCTGCTGCCTAATCGAATTTAGGTAAGCCTCTCATAGTATCCAGCTTGCCGATGCTATGGGACCACAATGCAAGCCGCAGCACATTGACAGCGGTAGGTGTGTCAAGTTAACCGCCAAAAGTCTGCCTTACTGTGACAAGGCTTTGTTTTAGGAAAGGTTTTGTTCTGTTCCATCCTAAATCGAGATAATACAGGACTACATCCGTAGATGTTTGTGTTCACTCATTTTGGACGCGGGTTCGACTCCCGCCATCTCCAGTAATTATAAGCTTAGTGATAGAAACAAATGATGCATTGTGCTTATCCAATCTCAATTATTTTCGAAAAATCCATCAAAGAACGCGTGAGCCTATCAAATTTATAAACTACAACAATATTAATTTCATTATTTTCAATATCTTGTAAAAGTTGTTTAAACGCTGGACGGTTCCTTGTTCACCAGAATATCCGCTATCATCATATCTTTTATTTAACAGATTCCAACCTTCGTGCTTTTGAGATTTTATGTAAGATTTACTGGCTTCTCTTTGTGCATCAAGCGAGTTGAAATCTTGTTCAAGTCCTTCTTCTGTTGATTTTTTAGTATAAATTGCACATCTAATTTTCATTGCCATTTGCCACCTCGCTCCTGTGGGTTTCAGCACTTTGTGCTTGCAATCCTACGTCACTATCGTTCGGTTTCACACAGCTTCGCCAGCCCAAAGCAGTCTTGCTTGTTCTGCACCACGGCTCAAGCAATCTAAAAAACTTCTTACCATTTCAACGAGTTCCTGTAATTTTACTAGCAACAATAGAAAGACTTTTATATTTGGAACTGTTGAACTCGTAACCATCTTGTAAAACAATTACGGTATATCTCCGACTTTTAAATTCTCTGACTAATTTTGTACAGTCAGTTATAGATAGAACTTTGGAATCCTTTTCTACTTGTTGAGTTTTGTCATATTGTTCAACAAACTTGTTAATTTTGCAAAGAATTTTGGGGGATAGGGAGCGATACTTTTCTGCCCAGGCTTTAATTCGTTTTTCAAAAATATTTAATGCCATACGCATACCTCATTATTACTTGTATAGACATCTATCACCCTACTTACCTAAAATATCAACCCTAAATACACAATTTTTATCAATTTAAAGCTTAAGAATTCTCGTTAATACTTAACAAATAGTAATATTTCGTGATATGCTTAATATAGAGATTATAATAATTAATCTAGGAGTTTTTATGGCTGGAAATGGCAGTGTAAAAATTGGCTTTGAGAAACAAATATGGAATGCTGCGTGTGTGCTTTGGGGACATATCCCTGCAGCTGAATATAGAAAAGTTATTATTGGTTTAATCTTTTTAAGATATATTTCTGCAGCGTTCGAAAAACGATATAACGAACTTTTAGCTGAAGGTGATGGGTTTGAAAATGACAAAGATGCTTACACAATGGAAAATATTTTCTTTGTGCCAGAATCTGCCAGATGGTCAACTATTGCAGCTGCAGCACATACTCCTGAAATTGGAAAAGTAATTGATGATGCAATGCGAGCTATTGAAGCTGAAAACAAAGCTTTAAAAAATGTTTTACCTAAAAACTATGCAAGTCCAGATTTGGATAAAAGAGTATTAGGCGAAGTTGTTGATTTGTTCACAAACAATATAAAAATGGAAGATATCGGAACAGATCATGATTTATTAGGTCGAACTTATGAATACTGTATAGCGCAATTTGCAGCCTATGAAGGTACAAAAGGCGGTGAATTCTATACTCCATCTAGTGTTGTAAAAACAATTGTTGAAATCCTAAAGCCTTATGAAAACTGTAGGGTTTATGACCCTTGCTGTGGCTCGGGCGGCATGTTCGTACAGTCTGTAAAATTTTTGCAAATACATAGCGGGAATAGAAATAAAATTTCTGTATATGGTCAAGAATCTAATGCTGATACCTGGAAAATGGCAAAAATGAATATGGCAATTCGAGGTATTGATGCCGATTTTGGGCCATATCAAGCAGATACATTTTTTAATGATTTACACCCAAGTCTAAAAGCTGATTTTATTATGGCAAACCCTCCATTTAACCTTTCAAATTGGGGACAAGATAAACTTCAAGATGATGCGAGATGGAAGTATGGCCTGCCGCCTAGTGGAAATGCTAATTATGCTTGGATTCAACACATGATTTATCATCTTGCACCTAATGGGAAAATAGGTTTGGTCTTAGCTAATGGAGCTTTGTCCACTCAAACAAGCGGAGAAGGTGAAATCAGAAAACGTATTATTGAAGACGATTTAATTGAAGGTATTGTTGCAATGCCGACACAACTATTTTATAGCGTAACAATACCTGTAACTTTGTGGTTTATATCACGAAATAAAAAACAAAAAGGTAAAACTCTTTTCATAGATGCCCGGAAAATGGGTTATATGGAAGATAGAAAACACAGAAATTTGTCTGACGAAGATATCAAAAAACTTGCAGATACTTTTACAGCTTTCCAAGAAGGAACTTTGGAAGACCAAAAAGGCTTTTGTGCAGTAGTAACAACAGAAGATATAAAAAAACAAGATTATATTCTAACCCCTGGTCGCTATGTCGGAATAGAAGAACAAGAGGATGATGGCGAACCGTTTGAAGATAAAATGAAACGTTTGACATCAGAACTTTCTGAAATGTTTGCACAATCAAATACCTTGCAGGAAGAAATAAAAAAGAATCTTGCAAACATAGGGTTTGAAATAAAATAATCATAAGGAGAATTGATGAATAAATCAGAATTAGACATATCAAAATTTAGAGATTGTATTGATTCATTAAAGAATTGTTCCAATGACTACAAGTCTTTTACAGATGAGCGTATAAAAGATTATATCGAAGACGCTTGTGTAAAGCGATTTGAATACACAGTAGAAACAGCCTGGAAGATTATGAAAAAATATCTCAAACTTGAATATGGCAAATCCGATAAAGAGTTAACTATGAACAATATATTCAGACTTATGGAAGGCTATGGGTTTATACAATCTTGGGAGACTTGGCGTAACTATTATGATAGAAGAAATGATACAAGCCATGAATATAACCAGAATAAAGCAAAAGAAATATTGAATAACATTGACGATTTAGTAAAAGATTGCGAGTATTTATACACCAATCTTTCAAAAGCTCTTGGAGAATAGATGATACCAGGAATCACAGAAGAAGAACAACAAATTATTGAAAACATATTAAAGGAATATGACAAAGAATATTCTTTTTTCTACTATGGCTCAAGAGTAAAAGGTACTTTTGAAAAAACATCTGATTTGGATATTCTGATAAAAGGTAAGCAAGAAATGCCTTTGTCTATGCTAGAGGAATTAAAAGAAAAATTTGATAGCAGCTCTTTGCCTTATATAGTGAATTTTTCAGATTATTATGGAATTGAAGAATCTTTTTATAACCTAATAGAACCAATTTTAATTGATTACAAAGATCACGCTTAAGGAAATTATTATGAACCTAGATATAGCAAATATGGTTATGAATATAGGACAGACCTCACAAGGATTTGATTGGGGTGATTTTTGGACTGCATTATTTGCAGCGTTTTTTGGTGCTTTTGCAGCCTATAAGTTAAATATTTTGCAAGAAAATATTAAACAAGATAAAGAAGAAAAAGCAAAACTACTAAAACTTTTTTATGATGTGAGTATTATTGCAAAGACGTTTGGTTATTATTACAAAAATATAAAATCTAGCATAAATGGTATTACAAAAGAAATAACTCCGTTTCAAACTCCTATTTTATTAGGTGCTGTAGATATTGATATTAATGACTACGGTTTTATTGCCCAAAAAGCACCTAAATTATATGAAATGCTAACATATATGCAAAATGATATTTTATTATTATTAAACTATAATGATAATTTTAAGCAATTAGAAACAAATAATCAAGATGAAATATTAGACTGGTTACTATTTATAAATGCACATATACCTAAAACTTTAACAAAAATTTTCGTAGCACTTCAAAATATTAATCTTTATCTAAATAGATATTACAGATCTGAGAATTTGATAAAAAATGAAGCCTGTAATTCATATATTAGAATAAAGAAAATTCTTAATGAATATAAAAATCAATATCAAAAAATAGTAAGTTCTGAAAAGCCATGTGATATGTATACAGAAAGACCTCTTAGTGATGAAGAAATAGAAACATATAAAATCGATTTAGATTATATTAATGAAATTTTAAATACTTGGATTATGGATTTTGGGTTAAACAAAACACAAAAGCAAGAAATCGAAACAGAAATAGCTGACCAAGCAAAATTAAAATGGGAGGCTCCAGAAAATGAAATATAATTTAAACAATAAAAGTATAAGCTTTGAGGTGAGTAAATGTCTAGTGATGTATTTTTCTTTGGTTCTGGATTTTCAAAATCTTTAAGAAATAATTATCCAACTTTAAAAGAATTATCAAATTATATAAAAAGGGAGTTTCAATCTGAAAAAGAATCTGTAAACCTACATTTCAAGAATGAAGTACCAAGCAAATTTCATGATGATTTTGAAACATTATTAACTTATCTATCTAGTAATTTACCTTACAAAACACCTGTACAAGTTTCTGCAGATGAAGCATTATATAAAGATATAACTTCAAAACTTGCTAAATATTTTAAACAATTACGCAATGATTCTAATATTGATGCAAATGAACAATATATTAAGCAGTTTGCTAAATACATTCTATATAACCAATGTCCATGTATAACTTTAAATTACGATTTAATTCTTGAGGATATTTTATATAAGAATACACTTCTTGGATACCAAGAAAGTAATGATAATTATTCTGTCTTTTATAAAATACCAATAATTAATCTTGAAAACAGGGTGCCTAATGGCTATGGAAGAATTGCAGGTAACGAAATTGATCCTCGAAGAAATAAAATGCCAGAGATAATTAAACTACATGGTTCAATAAATTGGTTGTATTCTGGGTTGTCAATGTCAGATCCTGTGTATTCTGAAACAGGTAATGAAGCTGATTATTTAAAATCAGGTTTAATAAATTTTATAGTTCCACCTGTATTAGATAAACAAAGCCAATATAATAATGTTATTATAAAATCTTTATGGACAAAAGCGTTTAATGCAATAGAAAACGCTCGTAATATTTATATTTATGGTTTTTCTTTCCCTCAAACTGATTATTCAATAAGGTTTTTATTCCAATCCGCACTAAGGAATAATCATAATTATAAAATTTATGTTATAAATACTGATTCAAATATTGAAAACCTACAATCATATTATACTGAGATATTTGGAGAAAACAACTGCGATTTTAGTTGTTGCGTTAGAAATAATCAATTGAGAGAGCTACTAAACATTTTAAAGGAGAGCAGAAATGACCTCTAATTTGAGCAATGTTTCATATTTTGTAAATGAAAAAGTTAATATAAAAGAATTAAATGTTTTAAATTATATCTCTACTGAAAATATGTTACCTAATAAGGGTGGAGTTACTAAATCATCAGGTTTGCCAAATGCTAATTATACGCAAAGTTTTTGTGAAGGAGATATTCTTTTATCTAATATAAGACCGTATTTTAAAAAAATATGGTATGCAACCTTTAATGGAGGATGTTCAAATGACGTATTAGTATTAAGAGCTAAAAACAATATATATTCAAAATTTTTATATTATGTTTTATCTGACGATAAATTTTTTGATTATGATACTGCCACATCTAAAGGTACAAAAATGCCAAGAGGTGATAAGATTGCTATAATGAAATATAGTATCCCACAATATGATATGCCTACCCAAGAGAAGATAGCTAGAGTGTTGTCGAGTTTGGATGATAAGATTGAGTTGAATAATAAGATTAATCAAAATTTAGAACAGCAAGCCCAAGCAATTTTCAAATCTTGGTTTGTCGATTTCGAACCTTTCGACGGGGAAATGCCTGATGATTGGAGAATTGGAAATCTTAACGATTTGTCTAAAGAGATTATATGTGGAAAAACTCCATCTACCCAAAATAAAGAATTTTATGGTAAAGATGTCCCATTTATAACAATTCCGGATATGCATGGGAATGTTTTTGTAATAAATACAGAACGTTATTTATCTACAATTGGTGCTAATACTCAAAATAATAAATTTTTACCACCTAATTCAATTTGTGTTAGTTGCATAGCAACAGCGGGTTTAGTATCAATTACTTCTGTAATAAGTCAAACTAATCAACAAATTAATTCTATTATTCCTAGGAATAATAACTGGGTTTATTATATTTATATTCATTTAAAAAATTTGTCCAAACATATACAAATGCTTGGTTCAAGTGGAAGTACAACTTGCAATTTAAATAAAGGACAATTTTCAAAAATCAATATTTTATGTCCTAATGAAAATGTAATTAATGAATTCTATAATATTGTTTTTCCAATATTTAGTCAAATTTTAATAAATCAACAAGAAAATATAAAATTAACACAATTACGTGACACACTTTTACCAAAACTCATGTCTGGTGAAATTGATGTCGATAAGGTCTTGATATAGGAAATATTAGAAATAACAAAGAGTGTACAAAAATTTTTAAATGCTAATATAATGTATAAAGGAGCATAGATGACAATTACATTCACAGAAGCGAGTTATGAAAATTCTATAATCGAACTTTTTCAAGGTATGGGGTACAACCACATCTATGGTCCCGATGTTGAAAGAGATTATACAAGTCCGTTGTATGAGGAAGTTCTTGTTGATTCTCTATATCGTATTAACCCCAAATTATGCGATGCTGCTATAAAAGATGCAATTTACAAGCTCAAAAACTTTGAAATAGGTGAGCTTGTTCAAAAAAATGATGTTTTTATGGATTATCTGCAAAACGGGATTGAGGTTAGGTATTTAAAAGACGGAGAAGAACATTCTGACATCGCTTATCTTGTAGATTATGAGAATGTAGAAAACAACTCTTTCATTATTGCGAACCAATGGACTTTTATTGAAAATTCCGAAAAAAGACCTGATGTAATTCTATTTTTAAACGGTTTGCCTGTTGTAATAATGGAATTGAAATCACCTTCCAGAGAAGAAACTGACGCATCAGAGGCTTATCGTCAATTAAAGAATTATATGCATGAAATCCCATCTATGTTTATTTATAACGCAATTTGTGTAATGTCTGATCAATTGACCTCAAAAGCGGGAACAATCACGTCTGATGAAACTCGCTTTATGGCCTGGAAAACGAAAGACGGAGATTATGAAAATACTCAATTTGCACAGTTTGACACATTCTTTGAGGGGATTTTCCAAAAAGAAAGATTGTTAGATATTATCAAAAACTTTATTTGTTTTTCAAAAGACGGGTTAGATATATTTAAAATCCTTGCAGGATATCATCAATATTTCGCAGTGAAAAAAGCTGTTCAATCAACAAAAAGAGCTGTTGAAACTGATGGAAAAGGTGGGGTTTTCTGGCACACTCAAGGCAGCGGGAAATCTTTATCAATGGTATTTTATGCTCATCTTTTGCAAAAAGTATTGAATAACCCGACTATCGTCGTTATTACTGATAGAAATGATCTAGACAATCAATTATACGGACAATTCGCAAAATGCAAAGACTTTTTAAGACAAGAGCCTGTTCAAGCATCAAGCAGAGAAAACTTAAAAGAACTTTTGGACGGTAGAGAAGCTAACGGGATAATTTTTACTACAATGCAAAAATTTGAAGAGTCAGCTGAGCCATTATCTAC
The DNA here is from genome assembly GCA_964452495.1 of uncultured Muribaculaceae bacterium. Classification (GTDB taxonomy): domain Bacteria; phylum Cyanobacteriota; class Vampirovibrionia; order Gastranaerophilales; family Gastranaerophilaceae; genus CALUTH01. The sequence goes on from CAYVMC010000002.1 coordinate 142,620, forward strand.
AAGAAGAAATATTATTGTTATGGCTGATGAAGCTCATAGAGGACAATATGGATTAGCTGAAAAAGTAGATTCTAAAACAGGTGAAATTAAAGTCGGAACAGCAAGAATAATAAGAGATTGCCTTCCAAATGCAACATTCATTGGTTTTACCGGCACTCCTGTTTCTATAAAAGATAGAAATACAAGGGAAGTTTTTGGGGATTACATAGATGTCTATGATATGACACAAGCTGTTGAAGATGGTGCAACACGTCCTGTATATTATGAAAGCAGGGTTGTAAAACTTCAACTTGATGAACCGACATTAAGACTTATAGACAAAGAATACGAGATTATGGCTCATAATGCTGATTCTGAAGTAATTGAAAAAAGCAAACGAGAACTTGGACAAATGGAAGCCATTTTAGGCAATCCAAATACTATAAATTCGCTTGTTAAAGATATTATCGAACATTACGAAACTAACAGAGCTGATAAATTGACCGGAAAAGCAATGATTGTTGCTTATTCAAGACCTATTGCTTTAGATATTTATCATAAAATTCTTGAACTAAGACCTGATTGGACAGAAAAAGTCAAAGTTGTTATGACAGAAAACAACAACGATCCTGAAGAGTGGCGAAAGGTTATCGGAAACAAACATCATAGAGATGAACTGGCAAAAGATTTTAAAAAGAATGATGCAGAATTTAAAATTGTAATCGTTGTTGATATGTGGCTTACAGGCTTTGACGTACCATCTTTAGCTACAATGTACGTTTATAAGCCAATGTCGGGTTATAACTTGATGCAAGCAATCGCAAGAGTTAATAGAGTTTTTGAAGATAAAGAAGGCGGACTCGTTGTCGATTATGTCGGTATAGCTTCTGCTTTAAAACAGGCTATGAATGATTATACAGTGAGAGATAGAAAAAATTACGGCGATACGAATATTGAAACATCTGCTTATCCTAAATTCCTTGAAAAATTAGAAGTTTGCCGTGATATTATGCATGGATTTGATTACTCAAAATTCAACAGCGGAACTGATTTAGAAAGAGGAAGGCTAATAAGCGGAGGTATGAACTTCTTAATCGGAGTAGAAAATGAAAAGCTCAAAGAACGATTCATAAAAGAAGCTCTATTACTTCATCAAGCACTTTCTTTATGTTCATCATTAGTTGATAGAAACAATAGAATTGAAGCAGCATTTTTTGAAGCAGTAAGAGTCCTTATCGTACGTTATATGAATGCAGGCTCTGAAAAGAAAATTTCATTAAAAGAAATGAATCAAAAAATTAATGAACTCCTTAAACAAAGTATCAAAAGTGATGGAGTTATTAATCTTTTCCAAGATGTGAAAGAAGAATTTTCTCTTTTTGATCCAAAATTTTTAGATGAAATTTCTAAGATGAAAGAAAAAAATGTTGCAGTCGAAGTACTAAAAAAATTACTTGCAGAACAAATATCTGTTTATAAAAGAACAAATTTTGTAAAATCAGAAAAATTCAGTGAAATTATTAAAGCAGCAATGAATAGATATATCAATGGATTAATAACTAATGAAGAAGTTATTGAAGAACTATTGAACATTGCAAAACAAATAGAAAAAGCAAAAGATGAAGGTAACGAATTAGGATTGACTACTGACGAATTAGCTTTTTATGATGCTTTAACAAAACCTGCTGCAATTAAGGATTTCTATGAAAATGATGAATTAGTTGCTATCACAAAAGAATTAACAGAAACACTTAGAAAAAATAAAACAATCGATTGGCAGAAAAAAGAATCTGCACGAGCTAAAATGCGAATGATGATTAAAAAACTTTTAAAAGCTCATAAATATCCACCGGAAGGAATGGATGATGCAGTTCAAACTGTTATGACACAATGTGAACTCTGGACAGATAATGAATTAGAAAATTAACTTGATTTTATTTTAACTTTAAGTGATGAATACGACACCTACAAAGGAGGTCGTATGAGTAAAAGTAAGAAATATCGCATTAAAGAAAAAGATTTCAGGAAGTTAAAAAAATTAGCTGAACGGATTTAAACACAGTTGTCGTTATTGTTTAATACTTGGTTGTCGGCATTAAACGGTAATTCCGAGTTTTGCTCTCGGCTTTTGACACTCAGCAAAATCACTTCAGCCTCAGCCGCCAATCCGCTTTTGCAGGACGCAACAAGAGGTTGAAGAGTTGTATTATAATATTACTCCAATCATTAAGAATTTAAGGAGAGATGTTGATACAGTAAATGCCTATTTTATAAATCATCCAGACAACAAGAATTTTTAAATAGGATTTAAAATCTGTTTTATTACCGTTCAAAAAGTGTTCAAAAAATGATTTGTATTGGAATGATACGTTTTGTGTATCTTTAGTTGATATTTAACTTATTGAGAGTGATATATGTCATTGCTGATAAAAGGTTACAATGATTGAATTAGGTAAAAAATATAGACTTAAAAGATTAAAGGTTTTGTAAACTTAGATACTAATTATTACAAGGTAATCAAATTTTATAACTCTGATATTGTATTTGTGAAAACAAGTCTGGTGAAAAATTTGTATTTATGAAGAAGTTTTTAATAGATCACAAAAGCCTGATGATATCTATTCAGATTTGATACTTGAAAGGAATGAATAATGATAGAAAAAGACTATGTACTTTATGGAACAAAGGTTTTGAATTTAAAAACACAAGAAATTGGTTTACTGATTTGTATTTGGAAAAATAAATTCGCAGATGCTGAGATAAATTACGCAACTTGTGTTGATAAGCAAGGTAAAGCAATAAAAGATTATAACAACAGTATTGAAAGCCCTGTTGAAATACAAAAGAAAATAGAACAGATAAAAAATAGGATTAAGAGAAGTTATCAAGATAAGCTTGATAACAACTTACCATACGGTATGAGTGAAAGAGATTGGAATGAGATGATGACAATATGGACTTCAGAACTCAACCAATTAGAGATAAAACTTAAAGAACGCAAGCAAAAGCGCAAAATTTTATACAATAAATTAAGCCTAAAAAAAGGCGACCTTAGAACCCCAACAAACGCAATAATACCAACAAAAAAAGACGATTTAAAATCGTCTTTTGTAAATGGGGCGGATTATGGGATTCGAACCCATGTATGCCGGAACCACAATCCGGAGCCTTAACCACTTGGCAAAACCCGCCACATTAAGCTAACTTTAGTATATCAAATAAATTTTATCTTACAAGTAGTTCCTATAAAAAATACTAAACTTTCAATATCTTCTGAAAAAACCGCTCTGATAACTGAGCGGTTTTTCATATATATTTTAGTTATTAGTTAATTCTTTGGAACATGTATCCTATACCGCGTGCTGTCAAAATTAATTCCGGATTTGCAGGATCAGCTTCCAATTTTGAACGCAGCCTTGAAATATGAACATCAACAACCCTTGTATCAATTCTATGATCTGCAGGATATGACCATACATGCTGCAAAATTTCGTTTCTGGAATAAGCTTGCCCTGAATTGTTAACAAGTAATTCAAGCAAACTGAATTCCATACCGGTTAATCTTATTCTTTCATTTTTGCGATAAACCTGACGCCGTGCAGTATCAATTTTAATGCAACCTGTAGTAATTACATTCTTTGCAATCTTACCGCCTGCTACCGGAATAACAACATCCTTTACCCCGCTTCTTCTCAATACAGCCTTGACACGAGCTTCCAATTCTTTGGGGGAGAACGGTTTAATTACATAATCATCCGCACCGAGTTCCAAACCGGTAATTCTTTCTGATACATCACCGAGTGCAGTCAATATAATTATCGGAATGTCAGAGGTTCTTCTAATTTCTCTAGTAACACCATAACCATCCATTTTAGGCATCATTACGTCAAGTACGACTAAATCAGGATTCGTTTTATTAAACAGCTCCAGTGCTTCTTCTCCATCTTCAGCTACTACAACATCATAGCCAACCATTTTTAGACGTGTCTCTAAAATTCTTCGGATACTTGCTTCGTCATCCGCTACCAATATCTTCTGACGAACCGCTTCTTCTGAATTTAAATCTTGAACTTCTTCGTTTGTAGTCATCCTCATTATTCCTTATAGCCAACAAATGTAACAGTAATACTTTGTTCTTAATATTTATATATATATCTTAATAGAACTTAAAGAAAATTGCAAGTACTTTTTTTATGCCGCAAGCTAGAAAATAAAGGAGATTTCAGAAATATAATACCAACTTGTAGGAGTACAAATTTTAATCCAGAAAATTTTATTTGGGTTCTAATTATATTTTATATGTCAAATTTTTACCAAAACATCAGTTCACAAAACTTAATAATTGTATTGAAATATTTGTACTTTTAATATTAATATTTAATATGAAAATTTCTGCACTATCATTCAAAGGAATGCCTGCCAATTATTATGTAATAGATAAATATGTTTCTCGCTCTGCGCAGCCAAACAAAGAAGATTTCCTCTGGTTAAAACAGCAAGGAGTAACTGATATTATAAATTTTCGAACAATGTATGCAAAAAATATCAATTTTGATGAAAAAAAGGTTGTTGAAAATCTTGGGTTAAAATATCATAATATCCCCACCATATCAGAATATCCCTCAGAAACAAAAGTACAAGAGTTTTTGAATTTAGTTGACAATGTATCAAGAAACAAAGGCAAAGCACACATTCACTGCTACGCAGGAGCCGACAGGACAGGATTATACGCCTTTATTTATAAAATAAAAAAAGGAATAGGAACATTACAGGAAAACAAACAAGAATGGATAAAAAGAGGACACAACACAACTTTATATCCAAAACTTATTCCTTGGGCAGAAAATTTTGTTAGAAAATATTATTCAAAAAGGCCACCTTGTTTTTAACCGTACTGATTATTAAAATACCGGCTATACTTTCAGGCATAGCCGATATTACTAATATATACTTTTAAGAAGATTGGGTAGACAAGTATTACCAACCCTGATTTTATACAAAGTTATGAAGATCATCAATACTAACGCTATTTATCTTTAAGTGAATCATACCCCCCTGTCCTATTTCCGCCTTCTCTAACGTCAATACTGTCAGTAAATGAATCATATGTTGGTCTAGAACCTACACCAATGCCACCTGATGAACTGCTAGAATTACTACTACCAGTACCTTCTATATCATCGTCATCATCGTCATCGTCGTCGTCGTCATCATCATCATCATCATCATCATCATCATCATCATCATCATCATCATCATCATCAT
>CAYVMC010000003.1:0-59007 GCA_964452495.1 uncultured Muribaculaceae bacterium
CACTCAAAGAGCTTGATGCAAAAATCAAACAACTCGCACAGCAATTGGCTGATAATATCAAAATTGTTGTCGCAGACAGCCAAAAAATCCGCGAGTTGACCATCCGCGTTAATAATCAGGACAAGGAAATCAAAGCATTAAAGAAAGAAGTTGCGGAGTTAAGAAAAATTATTTCAAAAACAAAAAAATAATTAATAAATATGGTGCCGGATAGTAAACTATCCGGCACTCTGCATGTTATTTTGTTTACAAAAATTAACACAAAAAGGCAACATTTGATTGAAATATACTTTTTATATGCTATAATGATATGGTTGAAGGAGGGAAATATGGCAAGAGTCCTTATATCGATGTCAGATGAATTTCTTAACAGAGTAGATAGTATCGCTACTTCTGAACAGAGAACAAGAAGTGAATTAATCAGGGAAGCATTACGCTCTTACCTTAGAAAAAATAAAATGAGTACTATGAAAAATGCTGAAGAAAACGCAGAAGTTCTTTCTTCACTGCTTGATGATTAATAATTTACTTCTTTCATAAAAGTATCAATCCACTGTAATAAATCCGCTATCTCATAAGGTTTAGGCATGTATAAGTCAGCTTTTGTGTTAAGGATTGCGGATTTATTGTGTTTTGAAGATGTAACAATGAACCTTGTGTTTACAAAGTTTCTATCCTGTTTTATCTCTTCAATCTTTTTAAGGTGTTCAAGCTTATCACCCGCATCAAATATAATTACAGCAGGAATTTCATTTTCCAGGCTGTATGCAACATCGTACCCCTGAAGCTCCAGAGATGTACGAAGAAGTAATTTTAAAGCTTCATCTTCTTCAAATATAAATATTTTTTTATTAAATTCTTTGGTCACAACAGAACCCGCTCCTGTTAATTGCAAACGTTCTATTGCATAATTAGAACCGGTAGGAAGTTTTGCCATTGATTTTATCCTTCTCAAATGTTCTATTATTTCTTCGGGTTTTTCTTCTTTTTTATAATCTACCTCCAAACCGCCTGCAAGTATATACATAAGTTCAACCCGCCGTTCTGCATACCTCTCGCCTTTTACCAGAGAAAAACCACGTACCATGTCTTTTTTAGAATAAAATTTCGGAGCAACCGTATCAAATGCAAAAGTCAAAAAGCCTGCAAGTTTTTCAACCACTCCAGGTACTGTTATTATTATAAACTCATTCTCTGATAACCGTCCTAAATAGTCACTTTCACTAAAAGCTGATTTAATTATGGTTATAAACGATTGTACAAGTTTGTCTGCGGCAAGTTCACTATAAATAGATTTGTAGATATAATAATTTTCTATACTTACAAGCAAAAGAGCACACTCTTGTTTATCACAAATAATTCTCTTTAATGACCGCAAAATATGACGTTTATCCGGCAGCAGCGTTTTAGTATCAAGGTTAAGCTCTATATCCCTTCTTAAATGCGCTTTTATACGCATTTTAAATTCTTCGGTATTTACAGGCTCGCTTATAAAATCATCTGCCCCGCATTTTAAAAATTCTATACGATCATTAACATCAGAAGACTTAGACATAACAATAATAACCGGCCGCATGTTATACGTCAAAACCCTTAAACGTTCGCATAAAGCTGGAATATTTTCATCTAAACTATCTGAAATTATAATCAAATCCGGTTCATAGTTCTCAAGGTATTCAAGCCCCGATGCAACATCACAGGCAACATGGACAGTTATTAATGATGTTTCAAGAGTTTTCTTGTATTTAAAAGGAAGTTCTTTCCGTTTGTCTATTATTAGAATGCTGCAGAACAAATTTGCTCCTCCGGATTATAAAGCGGAAGCTTAATCTCAAAAGTTGTACCCTTGTCTCTATTTTTTTCAAAATCTATACTGCCCCGCATCATCTCTACCAGTTTTTTAGTTATATACAGCCCAAGGCCATTTCCTTGCACACTTCTTGTTAAAGGATTATCAATTCTTGCAAATTTTTCAAAAACCCTTTGTTTATCAGACTCCGCAATGCCAACACCTTCATCAGCTATTTTTACAGAAAAATATCCCTCTTTGTCTGCAAAATCCGTTATTATAAGAACGGTAGAACCCTCCGGTGAGTATTTACACGCATTTTCAATCAAGTTTGTCATAACCTGCTGAAAACGTTCAATATCAAATATGCCCTCAGGAAGTTTAGAATTAAATCTGGTTTTTATAATGTATTGAGGATACTTCTGCCCTATTACTTTAAGAACAGGCTCAAGAACCTGTTTTACATCAGCTTTCTTTAAGATTAGCTTATCTTCAGCACCGGATGACACGGAAAGAATATTTTCAACCAGTCCGATTAACCTGTTTGACTGATCCTCAATTATTCTTAAAAACTTTTTCTTATCCTCATCACCAATCTTATCCCAGGAAGCCAGCATAGTCTGGGCAAACCCCCTGATACTTGTTAAGGGAGTCCTCAACTCATGGGATACGGTTGCTACAAAATCTTCCTGCTTTGTCATAAGTGAATTATACCACTATTTTTAATATAGGGAAATACGCAAAAGGTCTATAATTAAATTTTTCATTCATGAAATACTGCCTGTAAATTTCTAATACAGGCAGTATAATCATTTTAACGAAAATCAATACGTTATTCATCCATATATTAGCTTTGGAATGTATTGAAAATGGTCTCAATCGAATCGTCAATGATGCTCTTCACTGATTCCATTTCTGTTGCTATAGCTTCCTGTTCTGTATCAAGCTGCTCCAATTGCAATTCAAGCTGTTGATCCTCTTTTTGAATAGTTGAGGTTTTTGCGTTAATATCATTAATCGTTTTTTCATAAACCTGTAATGCATAACGATATTCATTCATAGCTTCTTCATAAGCTGCATCATCAGTTACCGTTTCATAATTAAGAGTGTAGACATTTGAATCATTATCAAACCTTACTGACGAAAATCTGCCGCTTTCATCAGTTTCCAAAACCGCATTACTGGTGTTTGTAATCTTTGTTGGAAGATAAGATGCACCATAATAATATAATGATGACTGATTATCTATTGGTGAATCGGATGAGGATGTACTGTTATAGCTGTTCATCAGGTCATCATAAGTTGTATAATATGTTTGACCGTTTAAATCAAAAGAATAAATACCTGAACCGGTGTAAGTATAAGTGCCGTCATCATTTAAAGTAAAATAATTGGAAATATTAGAATCGCTAATATCTTGAACGATTTGTGACAATTCTGCCACTTGATCATCCGTAAGAGAACTGAGTTCCGTAAGCCTGCTGTTCCCGACATACGTTGGGAAAGCTGTTTCCGCGTAGTCATTGTATGATGAACTCGTTCCGTTTACTACATTATCTAAATCATCTGAGAGTGCAAAGTGCCACGTATCACCATCCTTGTAACCTACAATATTATCATTACTCAAATCGGTGTTGCCAATTGCTTCTTTGAATTTTTGTAACTGTTCTTCAAGTGTATCATCATCAATGCCGGAAACTCTACTGTAATTTACCGTTGAGCCATCAGAGTTTGTTACAGTATAAGAATTATCCGAATTCCGCTGAACACTAGACGGTTCATTAGTATAACCGCTGTATGTATTTGAAACCTGCACCTGCGGGTCAGAAAGTTTTTTCTCTGAACCTGTATAAATATCACACATATAATAGCTTGTAACAACATAATTATAACTACCATCATAAGAAGAAGTCTGTGCCCAACTGCTTATATAATAATCTGTATTGCCATCTGAATAAGAGTATTGTTCTGTTGTATAATCCGAAGTACTCGGAACTTCCGGCACTTCTAGAGCAAGCATTTGATTAAATAGACCTGCTACCTCGTTAGCAAGGTTGGTTCTTGCCTGGTTTATTTGCTGTCCTTCATATTCACAGTTCGCTTTACGTGCTGATAACTGAAGGTAACGTGCTTGTGATGCTGCCATTCCCATAGCTGTATCTCCTTATGGTTGTTGATTGTATTCTGTACTTTATTAATTATTATATATTATTTGTCAATTTATTATAACGACAAAATCAATCATTCGTATAATGATAATTGTAAAAATCCTCCAGATATTGGAGTTTTGGAAGATAAACAGTAATAAATCAGTCAAAACAGACTCCTCACACGATATCAAACAATGAAACATCAAAAAATTCCACAAACACGTCATTTATTATAAAATTTTACTCTTTATAATTAACCGCTGAATAATTATTTTATCTGAATATAAAACTAAACAATTTTTTGTCCGAATGGCGAAATTTTTACAATACTTAACCTATTGTAAGTTTTTGCCGGTTATGTCACAATTATTGATAATATGGGAGCAGGCTATGAATTTTTTAATTGTTAAGCAGGTTAGTATCTTGAGTTTTATATTTGGAACTATTTTAGGGCTTATAATACTTCTTCCGGTACTTAATCTTGTTGCTTTTTTGTTTGCAATGTTTGCAACCGGCGGTGCAATGGTTATTTTGTTAAAGAAATTTAATCTTATAGGATTGATAAATATAAGAGAAGGTGCTGTTATTGGTGCAATAGCAGGATTTGCATCTTTTATCGGATTGTGTGTTATATATCTTCCGGTAAGTTCTCTTATCGGGCTTATATTCCCTAAATACACAGGTGGATTTTTCTCAATGTTTTTCACATCTTTTGGCGGATTTGTTATAGGACTGTTTATGGTGATATTTTCTGCATTAATGAGTGCTTTATTAAACAGTTTTGGAGGTCTTTTTGCCGTCTGGGTGTATGAGTTTATAACAGGAATTAAAAAAGGTGACAACGAAAATATCAATTTTGAGATAAAATAGATTTTACACGAATTAAGGAGTATTAGTATGGAATTTCAATCAAAAATAAAAACTATAGAATGGGTAGAAACATATTCGAGAATGGTAGATCAAACAAAAATTCCGTATGAATATTCTTTTATAAATATTACCTCAGGAGACGAAATGTTTTCTGCAATAAGAACAATGATTGTACGCGGCGCACCGGCAATTGGAATCGCCGGCGCTCACGGAATTAATCTTTACGCACAGGAACTTGCAGTTAAAAATCTTTCAAGGGATGAATTTATAAAAGAGCTTCTTAGCAAAGCTGATTATATGAAAACCTCCCGTCCGACTGCTGTTAATCTGATGTGGGCAGTTGAAAAGCAAAAAGATATTATAAAAAATTCAAAAGCAAGTATTAATGATATTATAAAAGAACTAATTGATAACAGCATAAAACTTGAAAATGAAGATATAGAAATTAACAAAAAAATTGGTAACTACGGCACACAAGTAGTACCGAAAGGCGGAACTGTTTTGACCCACTGTAACGCAGGTGCGCTTGCAACTGTAGGTTATGGTACAGCACTGGGTGTTGTTCGTTCAGCTTACGCAAACGATAATACGATTAAAGTATTTGCCGATGAAACCCGCCCGCGGCAACAGGGAGCCAAAATTACAACATTTGAGCTTGTTATGGATAATATTCCTGTTACTCTTATTACTGACGGTATGTGTTCTTATTTTATGAAAAAAGGCATGATAGATGTTGTTGTTGTCGGAGCTGACAGAATTGCGGCAAACGGTGATACAGCAAATAAAATTGGTACTTATACAGTTGCAATTGCAGCAAAATATCATAATATACCGTTTTATATTGCTGCACCTCTATCGACAATTGATACCTCCATCGCGTCCGGAAATGAAATCCCGATTGAAGAACGTTCTGCAGAAGAAGTTACGCATATTAACGGACAACGGATTTGCGCAGAGGGTGTAAACATTATAAACCCTGGATTTGATGTAACTCCTAATGAACTTATCACCGGTATAATTACGGAAAAAGGTATCATCAGACCGGATTATAAACAATCTATAGCAGCACTGTTTTAATAAACACTAGATTTCATCAAGGTTTACAAGAGTTCTTATAATTGCCGCCATCATCCAAAATATAAATTGCAGCTGCGGACGGAAGAATATGGTATCAAACAGCCCATGAAACAGCACTCCTGTGATTGATGTAAGTGCAGTGGTTAATATAATAATTTTATTTAAGTTTTTTGATTTAAGAATTGTTTTAATAGCTGCTTTTACTATAAAGAAAAGAAATGAAATAAACGCAATAAGAGCAAAAATACCACTTTCAACAGCTGTTTCAAGATAAATATTGTACGCACTCAATGCATCATATCCTGTTTTCATATACAAACCATAGATTTCACGAAAATTCTGATTTCCAACTCCTATTCCTAAAAACGGATTATCTTTAAACATCTGGAAAGAGGATTGGTAAACATTGAATCTGAATGATGTGGAACTGTCTCCTCGCATTGCAAAAATACTTAACACCCTTGCCTTAATAGAAGTTGAAAATAGTATAGCCATGACTCCGAGAGTGCAAATTCCGCCATAAAGCTTATAAAGCAGTAATTTGAGCTTATCCGGACATTTTACCAGTAAAACCCATGCCGGTACCAGCATCATAAACGGGTATGCGGCATATACGCCCCTGCACCCGCTCATTATCATTACAATAGTTGAAAGTATCGATAGTAATATGCAGGCAAAAAGCCTTATTTTACTTTTATTAACAGCAAAAATCGCAGTTACACCATATACTATGGGAACAAGAGCAAGCATATATCCGCCAAAAAGATTTGGATTAAGCGGCTTTAATGTTCCGTAAACTCTTGTCATCACCTCTTCAGGTTTAATATTTGTTGTATCCTGCCAGCATGCCAGTGCACCTGCATGTGATGAATGCTGTAGTAACCCCACAATACTTTCATAACATACACAAAAGGCGAACAGCCCGAAAAATTTATAAATATCTTGCTTATTATCCTTCAAATACAGCACACAGGTAACATAATATCCTACATAAATGAATGTTTTTAATGCCCCTTTTAAACTCAGGAAAAATAAAGACGAGCCTGCAACACTAATTACAACAAAAGCTAAATATACAATAAGACAAAACTCAAATTTTGTATATTTAAACTTAAGTTTTCTGGTTATAAATATTTTTATTAAGGAAAAAAATATTCCAATTGCAGCAATATAACCTATGACATCAGAAGAACAACAAAGTGATAATAAAATCACAGAACAAATTATAAAGAAAATAAATCTGTCCAAATATTTCAAAATATAACTTTTTTCTGCATATGGTGCCAGTATATTTTGAATTTTTTCAAGAATAGCATTTATAATCATTTAAAAACTATTCTCCTGTTTGTACTTCAGGAATAATTACATCAGAAACAGTACCGTTAAACTTATATGTACGTCCTTCAAGAGTAACCGGTAAGCCTGCTTTAAGCTTATTGCCGCCCACAACAGCGCCGTCTTTTGTAATCTTTGCATCATCAGAAATTATAACAACCAGATCATACAGATTAGGATATGCCGGATCATCAATTACTTGTGCTGTCTTTCCATTATATACCGCAGTTTTTCTAGGTTGAACAAGTACCCCCTGTACATTAAGTTCTGTGTATGGAACATTTCTTATCGTAATAAATGTTTTTTCTCCTTGTTTAACAGGAAATTCTGTTCCTGTAAAAGAAACTCCCCTGATAAAAACATGAAACTCTACTTTAGAAGAAGAAATAATTTGTTTAGCAGAAGTTTGGCGAATTTGTTTATAAGTAATATAACCTATAAGTAACGCTATAATTACTGTAAGAAGAATAATAATATCTACAAGACTTATTTTTTTTAACAATTTCTTTAATTTTTCCATTTCATTTCTCCATTCCTACTCAATATTAATTTGTGCAGGTATATTTTTAATTATACTATTAATGTTAGTTGTTGCGCATCCAAATTCCTTAACCACAATACCTGCTGCAATGTTTCCAATAATCGCGGCATAAACAGGTTCAGCTCCTGCTGCAAGTGCCAGAGTATAAACAGCAGTGACCGTATCACCGGCACCCGTAACATCAAATACCTTTGATTTGTTAAATACAGGTATATGATAATTTTCTTTAGGAGTTACAAGCATCATACCATCACCACCGCAGGTTATAAGAACAAACTTTGCTTTACTGTCTGATATAAGATATTTCCCTGCCGTTACAAAATCTTCTCTTGTTTCTATATTTCTACCAATATACTTTTGTGTATCAGGAAGATTAGGAGTCATTGAGGTAATATTTTTGTAATTATCCAAATCCTTTTGTGCATCAACGACAATTATTTTTTTATACCGGTTTGCAATTTTTATTGCAGAATTAATTATTTTCTGGGTAAGGGTTCCAATATGATAATCTGATAATATCAGGGCATCATGTTCTGGAATGGCTTTCTCTAAATTCTTAATAATTTGTCTTTCAATAGAAGCCGGCAAGGGTTCATCGGATTGAGAATCAATCCGGACAATTTGTTGTGTTATAGAATGGGAACAGGAGCCAGAAATTCTTGTTTTAGTAATAGTTTTACGTCCTTTTGCAGTAACAAGGTATTTGCAATTTATCCCTGCATCTTCAAATGCTTTTTTAATATCATCAGCATGGTAATCATCACCTACAACACCAATAACACTAACCCGTCCGCCATTTATTGAAGCGGCATTATTTGCTGCATTTGATGCTCCCCCAAGAATATATTTTGTATAAGAATGTCTTAGTATTAAAACTGGAGCTTCCCTTGAAATCCGTTCAGTATCTCCATAAATCATCTCGTCTAAAGCTAAATCACCAACAACAAGTACACTTTTTTGGCTTAATGCTTTAATATCCTCAATAAGTATTTCTCTTGAAATTTCCATCTCGTTGCCTAAAATATAAATATACTATATAATTATTTTATAATAAACAAATTATATGGAAAGTTTCACTAGTGGAAAATACAAATCCTGAGAAGAAAGAGTCTTATGCAATTGATAACGATGATATAGATATACGGCTTATTCAGCGTCAGATTGCTAATGTAATGATTCAGACGCCTAAATCCCCAAGGGGAGAAGACAAGGGGACAGCCAACAATACAGATAATCATTCCGATTCAGAAGAAGATAATAAATCAACCTCAACAATTGTACCTCCCCTATTAAAAGGTAATATTTCTCATAAACAACCCCAAAATATGAGTAATAATGATTCACTTGATGTGAATGAAATTATGGATATGAGTAATAATGACGTATCTTTTGATTTGCTGGATCAACTTACCAAACGCATAACAGCTGAAATGGAGACTAATACACCTGAAACCGCAGGTGAATACGAAACAGAAGAGGAAATAGAAGAAGAAATAAACAGCCTTGAACAACCTGATGAAAATGAAGAAAATATTAATCGGTTAGAAATCAATGAAGAACTGCTGGAAGAAGAAATCATCAATCAAGAAAATGAAAAAACTATAGTAACTGAACAGATTTGTGAGTATCCTATCAATAATTTTGATACGGAATATATGCAAACCTTAGATTATTTAGAAGGTGACAAACGATATAAAAAATTTGTTATTTATATAGATGAGGAAAATGTTGACTATATCACATCACTTTCCATACAAGAACGTAAGGATATAATTAACAGCATATTACGAGAACAGGATGATGAAAGAATTTCAAAACGAGAAGATGCCAGAAGAAAAAAACTTATCACACATCTATTAATCGGAATAATTACTTTTGTTGTTTGCATTCCACTATTATATACACTTGTAAACAAGTGTATGGAAGCAACTATAGCAAATTATAAACGTTCGCAATACAACTTTGAAATACTCTATAAAGAACGCGGAAAAATTAAATCCACCCAAACACAACCCAAACATTAAACATGTCTTTTGTCAGGGGTTAATAAAATATCAGCAATAGTTCCCGCTCCTTCAAAAGCTCTTGCTCGCATTATTTCGGCAGCCTTTTCGTTATCATAATTGACAAAATGGTGTTGAATAATAAACTTTCCATCATTCAGCTCAAGCGTAAGATAACATGCCTGCGGTTTTTCAGTAAACGGTCTGCCGACAGAACCTGCATTGATTACGGTTTTCTTTGACACTGTTTGAAAACCGCACGGGATATGTGTATGCCCGCATAAAATAATGTCAGCATCAGTATCTTTAATTATTTCTTCCAGTTTCTCAAGCGGTGTATCAGGTAATATATCTTCATTATTCTTTCTTGGAGAGCCGTGTACAAGTAAAAGCTTTAATCCTTCAAATTGAAGGTTCAATTGATTTGGTAATGAACGTAAGAAATCTTTTTGACGCCAATTTAAAAGTTCTACATCGTCTTTAAGCGCATTTGCCATCATCGGATACTTAGATTTCATTGCATTATAAATACCATCATCATATTCAGCTATTAATTTGTCAGTATTTCCTTGAATTAGAATATATTCCTGCTCTTCTTTTGCATTAATAAACCAGTCAACTGTTTCAGCAGGTTCCGGTCCAGCCATTGCATAATCCCCTAGACCAATTACTTTATCACACTTGTTAAGCTTTATATGTTTAACAACAGCTCTCAATGCCTGCATATTACCATGGATGTCCGATATAACAGCAATTTTCATATTCATATCTCTCTTTTACTTTATTGTAATATAATTATTATATGATAAAAAGACGAAAAACAAAACAGATTACTATTGGTAATGTGAAAATAGGTTCAGATGCGCCGGTATCTGTGCAATCCATGTGTAATACAGATACAAGAGATGTTAATGCAACACTAAGACAAATTGATGAATTATCAGAACACGGATGCGAATTAATCAGATTAGCTGTTCTTAATAAAGATGCTGCCACTTGTATAGGGAGTATTACAAAAAAAAGTAAAATTCCCGTAATTGCAGATATTCACTTTGATTACAGACTGGCAATACAATGTATTGAGCATGGGGTTTCAGCTCTAAGAATAAACCCAGGAAACATCGGCAGAGGTGAAAATGTTGAAAAAGTTGTCAAACTTGCAAAGACAAATAATATACCAATTAGAATAGGTATTAATAGCGGTTCGTTAGAAAAACATCTGGAAAACCTTGATATTCCGCTAGAAGAGAAAATGCTTCAAAGTGCAATGGGACATATAAAAATCTTAGAGGATTTAAATTTTGATTTAATAAAAGTTTCATTAAAATCTTCAGATGTACAAACAACTATAAAAGCATACCGTTTACTGTCTGAAAAATGTGATTATCCGCTGCATTTAGGTGTTACAGAAGCAGGTACACTTAAATCTGGATTAATAAAATCATCAATAGCACTGGGAACATTACTTTGGGACGGTATAGGAGATACAATAAGAGTATCATTAACAGAAAATCCTCTAGAAGAAGTAGATGCAGCCTGGGGAATATTGAAATCATTAGGTTTGAGGCAACGAGGAGTTAATTTTATATCCTGCCCTACCTGCGGAAGAACACAAATTGATTTAATTACACTTGCAAAACAGGTAGAAGAACGTTTTAAAGGGCTTAATATTCCAATAACTATAGCGACTATGGGCTGTCCTGTAAATGGCCCAGGAGAAGCTAAACATGCAGATTTTGGCATTGCAGGAGGAATCGGAGAAGGATACATTTTTCGTAAAGGAGAAATTATAGCACGTGTTGATGAAAAAGACTTGATTAATACGTTAGAAAATATTATAATGGAAGTATATAAGTAAGAGATAGTTTTTGAAAAATAGAATGGGTGTTATGAAAAAATTTGTATTATTAGCAGTTTTTGCATTATTAAGTACGGGTTTTGCGAAAGCAGAAATTTCTCCCGATGAGTTAATTGACCCGAGTTTCGTTATGAATAACGGTTATTCAATTACGACAGCAGCAGACATACTTATCATGGATGCGCGTGCAAACGGAGTTCAACCTACCAATATTGAAGATAAACCATATTACAGTAATCCGTTTGTAAAAGCAGTAAGAAGTGTATTTATTTATCTTGATCCTGCATTAGAAGATGATGCTCGATATCACCATGATATTAAATTCACGCCACAAACTTATGACTTATAATTTATTTATAAGAGATATTTTTTGGCACAACTAAACATAGTCTTGATAAGTTCCGCGTTTGAGTATATATTCATACCGGAACTTTCAAGTACCTGTTTTAAACGTTTTTCCCACAGGCTATACGTTTCTTCATCCGACAAACCTAGCGTTGTACATATTAGTTTGAGTTCTTTATAATCAATTGGTATCGGTAACGCTCCCCGAAGAATATCAACAATTTGAATACGCTTTTTTCTCGGAAAAGCTTTAAGAAAAGTGACGGTATCTATTTTCTTGTCTGCTATTGTATTTCTTAGAAATTCAGTCGTTTCATCAACAAGAATTGGTTCTTGAGGGATTTTATATTCAATAAACTCTTCAGGTGCAATACCCATTACGGTGGCAATACGTTCTAATGTGGTACTTCTTGTAGAAAATGGTATTGTTTCATCTATCAGGTTATAAACATATGATAGAGTTACACCTATCATTTCTGCAAAATCTTTTTTGTGAAGATTTTTTTCTTCTAAAAATTTTGCAACTTTATATGAACTTTTTTGTTTAGTAGTTTCTTTCATTTTTTAACCTCTCCTGATATAAAATAAAATTATTAAGCTTTTTTTATAATCACAACCCGGTGAGTCAATACGGTAATATTTATTTGTTGTAAAATTATATATATAAGGAAGAAAAAAAAATGAAACTGATAGCAGGCTTGGGGAATATCGGCAATAATTACCTTTTTACACGCCATAATGCTGGATTTATGATTGTTGATAAATTTGTGCTTAATAACTCAGCCTCCTTTAAAGAGGTTCCTAAATTACGTTCGTTTATTGCCAGTGTGAAAACAAGTGATGAGGACTACATAGTAATAAAACCAACTACTTTTATGAACCTTTCGGGAGAGGCATTACAACTTGTTATGAATTATTATAAAATTCCAATTACAGATATTCTTGTAATTTATGATGATATTTCACTTGATACAGGGGTAATACGTTATCGTGTAAACGGCAGTGATGGCGGGCATAACGGAATTAAGTCAATTATTAAAAATCTTGGAACAAAAGACTTTGCACGATTAAAAATTGGTATAGGTCCGCAGCACAATCTGCCTTCGGAGGTTTATGTATTACAAAAATTTACTGAAGATGACTTAAAATTACTTAAGCCTGCACTTGACAAATCGGTAGAATCCATTGATTATTATTTTAAGAATGGAATTTCCAAAACGCAAAATTTATACAATTAAACGGGAGAATATATGAGTATCGCAGAACAATACGAAGAAGAAGAAAAGTACGCGGAGGCATACCTGGAATACAAGAAGCAGTTGTCACATAATGCCAATAATATTGATTTATTGACACATCTCGGACATCTTGCTTTAATGCTTGATAAAACGGAAGATGCTATATCTTATTACTTAAAGATAATTTCTATTGATAATACAAATACAATGGCTCACGAACAGTTAATGAGTATTTACGAGCATACTGACCGATTTAAGTATTATGTATACAGAGGGAATCTAAATATCCTGCAAAGTCATTATACATACGCTTTAAATGATTACAAAAAAGCAGTTGATGTCGCCGGCGGAGATGAGGATAAAATTATTACCGCAAGAATGGTCTTAGGCAGTATTTATGAACAAATTGATAAACCTGAAAAGGCTATTGACGAATACATACAGGTAATTGACCACGGCGCAGAAGATATTTACACATATATAAAACTTGCAGAGCTTTATATAAAAACAGATTACTTACAAGGAGCAATTGATACACTAGAAAAAGCCAGAGCTAAAAGGATTGAAGGTGCAGATGAACCGCTTGCAGGTTATTATATTAAAGCCTCAATGCCAGACAAAGCTCTTGAAGTGACAAAAGACCAGCTTACAAAAATTAGAGCTTATATGGATATGGAAGAAAACGAAAAAGCGTATGAACTGCTACAATCACTTGATGATAAGTCAAAAAACACATCTCAATACTATGCTCTTCTTGCACAGTACTACTTCCAGAAAAATATGCTTGACGAAGCTTTGGAAACAGTCAATGAGTATGAAAAACTCAATTATAATTCACCTCTTGTTTATCAAATGAGAGCATTAATTTATGAAAAGAAAGAAAATTATTTTCAAGAACACGTTAACTGGGCCAAGTATAATCTTGCAAAAGGTGAAAAAGATGTTGCTATCAGTGAATATTTAAATGCGTACCAAATAAATGATAAAAATATTCAGGTCGTTGAGGCTCTGGCATTTTTAAATGAGGAAACAGGGGATAATAATAAAGCAAGTGAGTTTTTTGAAGAACTCCTTGAACTGGAACCAAAGAATAAAACAGCACTAGAAAAACTAGCAAAATTCAGGGATTTCATTGGAGATTATGAAGGTGCCATTGAATATATGGAACGCCTGCAGAAAATTGATCCCCAAAATCAGTATGTTGCCCTCAATCTTGATAAGTTTAAAGAAAAAGTTGAAAATGCAGGCAATATAATGTATTTCTTTAAAAATATTTTAAAAAAGATTGGCTTAGGGGAATAAATAAGTTTTGTAAGCTTTTTCAGAACAGTGTATGTGTTTTTGTAAATTATGAGAGTGCTTATCTGCGAAGGGCAGTTTGAATCTTATCTAATTTATCAAGCAATTTTTTCTTTCCCAAATACTTTACTATATTATGGGAATTAATTTTAATCCAAATATTGGAATTCGGCAAATAGCACCTGCTGCATTACAGAACGAAAAATTTTCTACAGTTAAACAAACCCAGCCGGACACTTTTGTGCGGACAGATAACTCTGCAAAGTATCTTGAACGTATTGAAGAGTTATTTCCATATGGAGAATTAAAAGATATTTATAAAGATATGTGCAAAGAATTGGAACTGGATTATCCACCAACGCTCGTTTTTGAGACCGGCGAGGCGGGAGAAACCGGCGGCGGATATTATTTTGAATCCAATAAAATAACTCTAAATATTAATGATATTTTATCCTCCAATTATAAAATTATGGGTGTTAAAGACGGACAAAAAGAAACTCTTTTTGACCACAAAACTATGACACCGCTATTTATTAAAAAAGCCATTGCAGGGCTTATAGTTAAAAACCCGCAAAACGCAATACTAAAAGGTTATGATGAACTTATTGCAGAACCTGTTACAGATGAAGAGCAGCGTAAACTTTTTCTCATGAAACTTCGCCATGAGTTAGTACATGCGAGACAGCACATGATTATGCGTCAGACAGAAGATATTGGCTCCAAAGCAATAATTAAAGCATGGCAGCATTTTCCTCCAGGCGGCGGCACATTCAAATATATTACTGACCAGCTGGTAAATTCATATTATCAAAACTCCTGCTGGGCAGACAAACCAGATGAAATAAAGTATAAAAAGCATTCTCCTGAAGGTGAATATGCAGCAAAATGTCTTGCTTCAATTCAAAACTACCCGCCGGTAACTTCGCCCTTATATAATTTAAACTTCATAGAAGTAGAGGCATACAAAAGCTCAAGTGACTATATTATTGAAAAATACGGCAACTGGTAAATTAAAATATTAAAGCGTATTAGGTGCATCCATTATTGAGCTTTCATCAACAACCATATCTTCGTCATCAATGTCTTCTTCGCTATTATCATCAAAACTTTCCAGCACCATTTGAGCCATCTCTTTAGCAATAATGGAACGTGTATTTTCAGGACAATTTTGAAGCAGACTTATTGCTGTTCTTAGTGTCGCATCTATATCATACCAGCGTTCATGTTTTGTACGTTTTAATCCGTCTTTCGTTGCAGAAATGATTTCATCAACAGAAGAAAACTCACTATCAGAAAGGTTGTGTTCCGTAATAATTTTTATCAAGTTAAGTGCTATTTTAATTTGTGACTCATCATCAGTATCTTTTAAAGTTTGCATTGCCTGCGATAAAACAGGATCTCTGTCATACCACCGTCTTGTATCTCTGTCATTAGTTTCGGTCATACAACCTCCTCAAAAACAATCTAAAACCTTAGTATAGCTATTGTACAATATTTTTTTTAGTTTGTAAATTATTTATATTCGAGGTAAAATTAAAAATGCATTAGCCAGAGTCATTTAACCTAAAATAATTGGAGATATATTATGCTTATTATAATGAAACAAAAAGCTTCACAAGAAAGTATCGATAAGGTTATAGAATATATTAAAAAACGGGGCTTTGAGGCGCATGTATCAAATGGTGAGCTGCATACAGTAATAGGTGCTGTTGGTAATAAAATTATAGATAAGCGGGATATAGAATTACTTGAAGGCGTAGAGGAAGTAGTAAGAATATCAACAGGTTTTAAACTGACAAGTCGTGTATTTCAGTCTGAAGATACTGTTATAGAAGTAAACGGTATAAAATTTGGAGGTAATTATACAGGACTTATTGCAGGTCCATGTACAGTAGAGTCTTATGATCAGGTTGATAAAACGGCGGAAGCTCTTGAAAAATCAAACGTAAAAATATTAAGAGGCGGAGCTTTTAAACCAAGAACATCACCATACGCTTTTCAGGGACTGGGTGAAGAAGGCTTAAAAATCATAAGAAGTGTTGCCAATAATCATAATATGGCTGTGACTTCAGAGATAATGGAAATATCTCAAATTCCTATGTTCCTTAAGTATGTAGATATACTGCAAATCGGTGCAAGGAACATGCAAAACTATAATCTTTTAAAAGAAATTGGCAAGCTAAGTAAACCTGTTGTTCTAAAACGCGGTTTATCTTCAACATTTGAAGAATGGCTTTTGTCTGCTGAATATATTATGTCGGAAGGTAATCGACAGGTAATTCTCTGCGAACGAGGAATAAGAACTTTTGAACGCTATACAAGAAATACTCTAGATTTGTCTGCTATTCCTGTGATTAAAAAATTAAGCCACCTACCTGTTATTATTGATCCATCACACGGTACGGGCTTAAGAGATAAAGTAGCTCCTATGTCACGTGCAGCAGTTGCAGCAGGATGTGACGGTTTAATTATAGAAGTACATTATGATGCAGATAATGCACTATGCGATGGAGCTCAATCGCTTTATCCTGATGAGTATAATAAGTTATATCAAGAAATAAAACAGATTGCGCCTATTATAAATAAAATTGTTCTATAAAACTAAAAAGACTAAATTTTGTTACCGGTCTAAATTCGTCTAATGATTGCAGCATTCTGACAAATTTTACTTCGTTACATTCTTTAGTTTGTAACAACTTATTTTCAGAACTCGCTTTTTGGGAAAACAATTTATCCTGTCCTACTAATTTTTTTCAGTATTGTTTGCCGGTTTACTTTCTAAGGCCTTAATAATTTTTCTCCACTTAGAAGAAGTTTTAGCAGAATACCCACTAAACACTGTAGAATTTTCATTTGTAATACGCATATAGAATCCCCTTGTTCAGCCCCACATTATATATTATTTTAGCCAATATTACAATGTTTCATTCCAGACTATATCCAGAAACCCTTTTATTTCTCGAAAAATTTTAAATTCTAAACGTTCCATAAATGCACTATATGCTTCTGGTGCCAATTCTATAACCTTATATTTATCTATAACCAGACCTTCAACGAATCGAGCAAAAAGTTCAGCCGGCTTTGCATAATACTTTCTTAATCCTTGGAGTTTTCGGCTATATCGTTTTTGCCGCCTTTGCAAGGAACGCAAATTTATATATGCAGCAAATTCTTCCGGTATATCAGGAAAATCTTTTTTCAATGTATCAACAGAATAAATAACAGGCTTAAAGTTAGAAATGACCTTTACTTTATCATATTTGAGCAAATATCTTAATGCTGAATTTTTAATATAACAATCAAAATTTGCAAACCCAGAACTACGTTTGAAGTCGGGGTATTTTATTTTTATGATGCTTTCCTGTTCTTTAATCTGTTTTTTTATCTTTTGTAGTTCTACTTCTGCCTGCAATTCCCCAGTATTTCCCGTAACAAATTCCGTAACCGCAGTAAGTTCATTAAATAATATTTCATTTTTTACACCAAATATTTTTTCAAGACTTTCAAAAGATGGATCTAGTGAATAATGAAAAAAATGTGTAAACTCATGTGCTACAACAGGTATAGCTTTCTCTGGCTGTATGTTTTTAGATATATCAATCCGTTTTAAATCCCGATTATTGTGAAGAAAAACTCCTTGATGCCCGCGTGCTTTGGTTGTAGTTTTAACATCTATACCACACTGCTTACAATATTCAATCAATCTTGAGAATGTTCTGTTTCCCGTATAAGCCATTTTAAGTACTCTTCACTGCAATCTACTATCGGTAATGATATTATTTCCGGTACAGCATAATCATGAAGTTTTTCAATAACCGCTTTTATTTTTGAGTAATATTCCCTACGAGTTTTTATTATTAAAAGCACCTCTTTTTCTTTACATAAATCACCTTCCCATAAAAAGAGAGAAGTAATATTATCTACCAGACTTACACATGCTGCTAATTTATGTTTGACAAGTGTTTTAGCTATTTTTTCCGCCTGTTTCTTTTTAGGAACGGTACAATACATTACAACAATATCCATAAACACCTCCACTACGAATCAAATATTTTCCCCGGATTTAATATATTTTTAGGATCAAATACCCTTTTAACCCTTTTCATATAGTCAATTGATAATCCGTTTATAACTTTAGGCAAAAATTCTTTTTTTTCTACACCTATTCCGTGTTCTGCAGAAATTATACCGCCCAAAGATAAAGTCAATTTATAAATTTCCTTCTTTGCTTCTTTGTAATTATTATATTCTTGCTCTTCATCAAGATTTAAAGCTATTTGGGGGTGAACATTACCATCACCAACATGCCCCACAATACTTACAAGAAGATTGTATTTATCACATATACTTTTAATCCCCTTCACCAGTTTCCCAAGGTTAGAACGTGAAACAATCAAATCATCAGTCAAAACATCCGGCTTAAGCTTTGCTGTTGCTGCAAATGAAGCTCTCCGTCCCTGCCAAATTTTTTTTGCTTCATCCTCATTATTAGAATAGCGTACACCACTTGCACCTGACTGGTTTAAAATTTTTATAATACTTTCACGCTGATAATCAATGGAACATTCAAATCCGTCAATTTCGATTATAAGTAGTGCATCTTTATCAGTATTAAGTCCAATATTAAAGAATTTTTCAACTGTTGTAATTGCATTACCGTCCATAAAATCAAGAGTTGCCGGCATAAATCGGTTTTGCAAAATTGTGTTAACAGAGTTTACCGCATCTTTAACCGAATCAAAATATGCCATAATAACCTGAGAAGCTTCCGGCTTAGGAATAAGTTTGACAAGTGCTTCCACAACAATACCAAGAGTTCCTTCACTACCGACAAAAAGCTGCCCTAAGTTATATCCTGTAGCATTTTTAATGGTATTAGATCCTGTTTGAACTATAGATCCGTCCGAAAGTACCACTTTTAAATCAAGGATATAGTCTTTAATACCGCCATATTTGAAGGTTCTTGGACCACCTGCAGATTGAGCAATTGCACCGCCAACTGTTGAAACTCTTAAATTAGAAGGATCCGGCGGAAAAAACAACCCCATTGCTTCAACTCTTGATTGCAGCTCACCAATAACGACCCCTGGTTGAACAGTTGCTGTCATATCAATTTTATTGATATTAATAACTTTATTCATCTTGGAAAAACACATTACAATCCCGCCATGGTCACAGAAACACGCACCGACAAGGTTAGTTCCTGCACCGCGGCAAACTATTGGGATATGGTACTTATTTGCATATCGTACTATAGCCTGAACTTCCTCTATTGATTCAGGAAAAACTACTGCATCCGGTAATTTTTTTGACTTACGCGTATTTGTTGCATCCTGAGCATAAATATAACGTTCTTCCACACCAGTCAAAACATTTTCCGGTGTAAGTATCTTTTTCAAACCATCTATACTTTTATTTTTCATCAACATATGCTGTTAATTTCTCAACATTCTTGTTTAATTTACTTATCTGTTTTTCAAAACTTGTAATTTTTTTAACAAGTTGAGTATCATCTTTTGAGGCAATTATATCAGATATTTTATCGAGTTTATTGACTGCCTCGCCATATCCACTATCAGATGATACCACATCAAGAATTTTATCCAACATAATTTCTAATTTATTTATTTTTTCTTGCTGTTTTGTAAAAGCAGGCTCAAAGAAATCTACAATTTTATTAACCTTTCGTTCCAATACCTGCATTCTTTCCTGATGATTCTGGAACGTCGGTTCTAATGATTCTATAATGACATTTAACTTAGATTCCATTGCATCAATCTTATCAGACTGAGCATCTATTTCAAACTTAATAGAAGTCGAACGCTTTAAATCATCTAATAAAATTTTAATTTCATTAATATCCTCGGTATTATTAAGTTTATCAGTAATATAACCTATTTTTTCACCTGTTGTATCAACCCACTCAGCAAGGTATTCAAATACTTCATTGAACACTTTATTAGTAAGTTCTTGCCGTCCTACAATATCACGAATGGAAGTAACCTGCGATTCAATTTTATCCATTCCGACTTCTTCATATAAATTCTTTGTGCGCTTATCTACTCCGCCCATTATATTGCGAAAATCTTCAATATTTTCTTTTAAGTTTTTATATGACTCATCAGACGATATAAGGAGTTTGTTTGTTCTTATACTAATACTTATAATATCATTAGCTATCTTCTCAAGTTCTTCATGTATTTCACCGATTTCGTGATTAGGAAGTTCTGTTTTTAAATACTCTAATGTCTTTGTTGCAGAAGCCAGATTTTGAACCAAATTATCAATTTCAGTACTGCGATCCTGAGATTTTATATCTTCCAAAATCACCCGCAATCTTGCGACATCCGTTTCAATGTCTTGCAGGCTATATGTACCCATAGTATCAGGCAACCCTGTACTTAATACATTTATTTGGGAATGAACGTCCTCTATTCGCGAAATAATCTCTTCCTGTTCAGCCACAAAAGAAATTTGGCTTACAATTCCAAGAACCTGTGTAATAATATCATTTTTAACAATACTTAGTTTTGAAGAAAGGGTATCATTACCAAATTCTTTTATCTCTTTAGCAAAATCCTCCAGAGACATATGAATATTAGATTTTATTTCAGACTCTGTCGCTTTAATTTCCGAAACAACAGATTTTTCATTATCCTGAACATACCCGATGATATCATCTTGTGTAGAATGAATATTTTTGATTTCAAGAGCAAGTCCCTCAAGCAAATCAAGGACTTCAGATGTATTCTCATTAATATCATTAATCTGATCAACAGGAATAAATTCTTTTAGCTCTTGAATTTGATTGATTACTGTATCAATTGAATTTATGAGTGTTGCAAGTTCCCGCTTATTTTGATTTGCTTTAATTTCCGAAATAATAAGACGAAGTTTCGTTAAATCTTCTTCAATATCCGAC
This sequence comes from uncultured Muribaculaceae bacterium, assembly GCA_964452495.1. Classification (GTDB taxonomy): domain Bacteria; phylum Cyanobacteriota; class Vampirovibrionia; order Gastranaerophilales; family Gastranaerophilaceae; genus CALUTH01. The sequence continues at coordinate 21,428 of CAYVMC010000003.1, forward strand.
AAAGAGTAGTTTTCAGAAGTCCCCTCAGATGCTAGAATCGACTTTAACTGTATTTTAACTTCTTCTATTGCTTCCGTAATGCCTTGTCCGCTTGCATAAATATCAGTTAAAAGTTCTTTGTCTGCCTTATTTTCTTGGTTATATTTTTCGGCAAACTCTCCAACATTAATTGCAACATCCGAAATAGCCTTAAGTTGAAATACATGGTTATTTTCCAAGTTATCTTCAATACGACTTAATGCATTTGTATAATCTTCAACAATTTCAGCCTGTGTAGACGCAATTTTATTTACCGTATTGGCTACATCCCCAATAGTTGTTTTTAAATCATTGTGAACATTATCTATTTGTGTTATTAATTCTGTTGTTTCTGCTTCAAAAGAAATTTGATTAAAGATATTAATTAACTGTGTAATTATCTCAGTTTTCAGGGTATTTAACAATGCGATAACATCCGCATTATTAATATTTTCAATCAGTGCGGCAATTTGTTCATATTTTTCGTCTTGATTTGCTTGTATATCATTGTTTGTTGCCTTCAATCGTAAAGCTAACAGGTCAAAACTTTCATTCTGTTTGGTAATAACATCAGCTGCACTACTGCTAACTTTATCTATATGCGAAACTATTTGTTCAAAATTTTCCTTTTGTTTTGCCAGTACATCAGCACCTTTATTTGTTATTTCATCTAATTTCTCAATAATACGTTCGGTACTTTCTTCCTGAGCTGCAACAGCATCTATACTGTTAATTAAATCCAATCGAGTAACAATTTGTTCAAAATTCCTGTCCTGCTTATTTAGAACATCATTATTATTACTATTCAAATGAGAAATAATACGTTCAGTATTTTCTTCTTGTTTTGTAATAACGTCTAAATTATTAATAGTACCAAGATGTGCTACAATATGTGCTAAATTTGCATCCTGCTTCGTCATAACAGCTGTAAGCATAGCTGCAATTTCAGAATTGCGGGTACCGTCTTCTAATTTTAATGATATGTCATTATATAAATTATCCAATCCTGTTTTTAATGCATCTCTCAAGGAGCTGAAATCAGAAACTTCTGCTATGGCCGATATAACCTTATTAAAAGCACGTTCTACATCAGCTCTGAATAATTCACGAGCAGCATCAATTGATTCCAATTTGTCTTTTATATCAATAATATTTGAAGTAATTACATCATTAAGCTGCACTCCTTCAATTAGCTTATCAACCTGCAAACGCAGATATTCAATAGATTCAGCAGGAAGTTCTGAACGCAGCATATTGATAGAGTTGCTTAGAGTAGAAACAGCCTGACCGATTTCTGCTAATTTAGATGATGATGCAAGGTTATCTCTTAAACCTCCAAGGTCTAAACGCAGTTTTGCAAGATCTGTTTCAACATTTAAAAGAGTATATCTATCATTATCTTCAGAACCTAAAATTGCATTAATATCATCTTTTATACTTAAGACTTGCGCAGATAAATTTTCTGTTCTGGTATTAAACTCAGTAACAATCTTATTTTCACCGTAAGTAATACTATCAACGGAAGATAATAATTGCTTAACAGTATTTTTTAACTCATCCTGCTGCAATTTTATAAAATTAACAATTTCTTCTTGCTCGGATGAAAACGATATTTGATTAAAAATCGTTATCATCTGGGTTATTATTTCAGATTTAAAATCAATCAATAATTTTGATATATCCCCCTTAACAGTATTATCAGATAATGATGCACAGATTTGGGCTACATTATCAATTGCATCCAGCTGGTTATTGAGAGCTGCCTGTATTGACTGAATTTCTTCCGTAACTTTCGTAATATTGTTATTTTTGTTTTTGTCTGTCAAATCAGAATTAATAATTGTTAATGTATTATTAATATCAGAGGCATATTTTGCATTATTTACACTTAACTGTTGTATGGCATTAAACAAAGCCGTAGAAGTTTTTTCTGACTTTTCAAGAAGTTCTGCGAGGGTTACTCCATTTTTTATAGAAGCTTCTTGCGACATAAGCTTTGTAATATCAAGACTTAATTCTTCTATTTTTTCAATTAAAGCATCCTGTGAAGGAAACGCATTTGGATTAGTAGAAGCTATCTTTTGAGCAAAATCCTCCACTTTAGCAATTGCATCATTTACTGCTACACCGCCATTACCAGCAAGCTTAAACAGAGTATTGCCGAACATTTCTAATTTCTCAATAATTTCTGTCTGGCTTAATTCACTACGCTCTAAGGTTCTAGTAATAGCTGCTTCAAGCATACCAAGACGATTAACAATATCATCTTTATTTGAATTACTATGTTCGCTCATACCAGCGATTTTTTCAGAAATACTTTCTATTGCTGCCGTTATTTCTGATTTAATATCCCTTTCTTTTGAGAAAAGAATATCTATTATTGCCGTCTTATCATCCGACTCGGTTATTTCAGAAATTTGATTTTTAAAGGTTGAGATTATTTCTTCAAAAGATTTTTCTAACTCACTTCCTATTGTTGAACAAATTGTAGTCTGAAGATTTTCAAGCTTACTATCAAGATTAATAATTTCCGCAATATTTGGAATTACATTTTTAAACCCGCTGAGTATTCTGCTACATTCCTCTTTAAAAGCTTCAAATTCAGTACTGTTCTGGGCTGTAGAAAGTTCAACAAAAGCTTTTATTTCATCTATTGCCTTACCCATACAATGGTCAACAGAATTATTAATGTTACTAACCAATTCTGCACGAATATCCATTAACACATTCCGATTTGTTTCCGGAATACTTTCAATTTTTCTTATTATATTATTATTTAAACTTTGAATTTCTTCCCAACGTGCTTGACTGTTCTGAATATATTTAAGTTCAAATTCGGTCAACCGGTCAGATATAGCATTCTTAACCCCAGAAACGCGATCAATAAGTTCAGCTTTCATCGGGCTGTTATTGATATCTTCTATTACATATTCTTTAAACTCGATTATTTCATTTTTAAGAGCTGATAATTCTTCGTAAGATTTTTTGATATCCTCTCGTATAAATGTGCTGTTATTTTCAATTTTTGATGCTAAATTTTGAAAATGCGTCTGGGTAGTTGCATCATAATTGGTTAAACGAGTATTAATCCTTTCAAGGTTTTCTTTTACAAAATTATTTATCTTTTCTACAGAATCCAATGAATAATCTTTCAAAGCATATTCTATATCAGTAAACCGTTTTTCAAACTCAATATTATTATTTTTATTGTCTGTAACACTAACATAAGAAATAATATCAATTAATGATGATGTAATCCCATTTAGTAAACTTCTTAATTCTGACAATCCATCTCTATATATAGAAGACAAATTGTTATCACAGCTTTCTAACTGTTGTTTTACTATATTAAATTCACTGTTAAGCTTATCAAATTGCTCCTGCGAAACAGAAGATATAGAATTTTTAAGTCCTTCAGCAATTTCTGATTGTGCAGCTATTACACCAGTTTTAATTTCCACAAACGTATCTTTCAAATCGAAATCCAGAAGGTTATCAATCTGTGCTTTTACCCCATCGATTTCTTCTTTTGCCGCTGTAAATCCAGCATTTACGGTATCAAGCTTGAGGTTTAAATTTCCTGACAATTCAGTAATTTGTCTGCCCGTAGCACTAAGAGAAATTGATTGATTATTCAAAAGTCCGGCAAGAGTATTTTCAAGTGCTCCCAACCTTTCAGACACATTTTGGAACAGAAGACTACTAGCAGCGCCTGATGCAGCCTCAATATCAGTAATACTTGACTTTAAGCCGATTAATGATCCTGATAAAGCTTCAAGATTTTCTCCGGCTGTTGTTTTGATTTCAGATACCAGCGTATCAACCTTTTGTTTAATATCCTCTACCGTACGTTGAAAAGTCAATTCTGACAGCTGGGAAAATTTATTAGATAAATCGCTTATATACGTTTTAATATTAACTTCACTTTTAGTAAGTGAGCTTTGAATATTCTGGAAATTGACATGAATATCAAGCGCTTTAATACTTGATGCAACTGTTTCCAAGTCATTTTTAATGACGTACATATCATTTTGTGAAATACTCACTGTATTTGCAATCTGGTTTAAAGCTTTTTCCAGCCCCAAACGCACTTTCTCAAAATCATTTTCATCCAGAACTTTGTTTATCGCATTTTCAATTTTACCCAGCTTGGAAATGTATTCACTGGTTGTATCAGTATCAACATTTTGGAGGATATCTTTCAAGCTTCCTATAAGTGCAGAAGCATTGTCAATCTTTTGATATAACGGCTCTACATTGCAATTAACCGCCAACTCGCTTATGGAATTATAGATTTCCTTATTCTGCAGCAGGAGTTCCGATATACGTTCTTCTGTATTTTTGTTTTCGCATTTTGCAAGGACATTAGCAAGAGTTTCTTCCATTTGAACAGATTTTTTATCAAGAACCTGTATTGATGCAAGGATAGAATTCGAAGTCATATAAAGATTTTCAAAATCCTTGTCATAATGGTTATCCGCAATTTTTGACCGGATATCATCAAGTACACGAACAATTGTCCCAAAATTATCGCCAAGATTAATAATAATACTTTCAAACCCGTTATTGAAACGTTCAAGCTCATGTTTAAGTACATCAAGATTAGACACAATTGTTCCTGTAGAACTGTCATCTTCTCTTAATGCTTCGATTCTAAGTATAATATCTGTAAGTGTATCTTTTTGGGATACAACCTCTCTGGAAAAAACAGACAGGTTTGTTGCAATAATATCAAACAACTCTTTTATTTCTGACGATTTTAACGAATCAACACTATTTTTAAGAATATTTCCAAAAAGAGATTCTATTGCAGAGAATTTTGAAATAAGAACATTATGGCGCTCATCAAGAGACTGCTTCATTGCAGCAATTGCCGAATTCATAAGTTCAAGGTTGTCCTCTTGATCAATTTTGTCAAGCTTGCCATTAATAACATTAAGCAGCTTGCTCATATCGCCGGCATTAAGTACATCCTGCGCTCTTATTGAAGTTAAAAGCGATTTTATTGTATCAAAGTTCTCTTTTATATCCGAAAGATTGTTAAACTCACTCATCAAAAATATCCCATAAAATACTACATAGCTATAATACCATAAACATGGTAACAAAAATTTCTCTAATCTCAAAGAAGTTAATATTTGTTCATAACTAAAAAAAACAGATACGGAAGTCCGTATCTGTTTATGTTTTTTATCTCATACGACTTACATCCAGTCCTCCCAGTACATTACCATACTATCATTATCTAAGTTGCCATAGAGTCCCCCATGGGCATAATACCAGGTGTCTTTTCCGCTTATACACTTCAAAACATCGGATGCAACTTTTATGTAATCATAATGTTCTAATCTTGCGGCTACATCCTCTAGAGCCTCTTGACTTAAGCTTATATAATAACAAGGATAGCTGTGTCTTACGTTTGCGTACGCTCTTAAATCAGAATATTTAGTTGGGTTAGCGGTTTCTTTGCGATCTATTAAATGTTCATTGGCTATAAGGATTAATGCAGGTATATCTCCAAACAGTACATAATTAAATCTTCTTTCAGGCTTCAAAGCTGATTTACAGTAAATATTTATATAATCTATTTTTTTCATGTCTTCTTTTGCTAATTCAATCATATTATCTCTAACTATTCGCATAACTCTGGACATTTCATCATTGTCCGGATCGGGACGAAGCCTTACTCCCTGTTTATCTAATCCGGAAGCATAAAGTAATTTTTCTAGTGCAAACTTAGGATTTTCTATACACCATACCTTATCTTTTAATTTTTCCAGTGCAAACTTACGATCTGCTTCTTCCAAGGATGGAGCTGTAATTATACGAACTCTACGCTTATCTATTTCTAAATCTCGCTGATGCTCAGGCGAAAAAATGAGATTTTGTTCATTATCATACTGTGCCGGCGAAAGTAAGTTATCACGTACCGCAACTTCAAAAAGGCTAAGATCTAAAGGCAGCTTATTTATATCTAATTTATAGTTTATATCTGAATAATCTAAATTTTTTAAATTGTGCGATATACCAACATTACTGTACTGTTGTTTGTTCTCGCTCCGGTTTAATGTTTTTGGTCTCAAATTCAGATTTGTGATTTTTTGAATCATTTTATATATTTCTTCTTGATTTTTTGCACCCAATGCAATTTTTTTGAGAAAAGCATTACAGAATAATGTATCTAAAGAGCTTTCTTTTTCCTCAATTTTCTTAACTGCTGCCGGTATATCAATCGGCTCTATATCTCTGCCCTTTGTATAAAACTCCAGTACTCTTGCTTTTGTGTCGGCAGTCGGCGGATCAAGTGCCACTCTGTAGGGGAAAGCCGAGTTTTCTTTTTTGAGATTCATTGCAATTTTTTCCGGATAATTTGTGGTTGCAAATACCGTACAGTGGTACTTATCAAAGCAGGTCTGCATGAATTTTTCCAGCTCCTTTCTAATAGTTGAATTTTTACCGGCAACATTATCAAATTCATCAATAAGTATTATGGTTCTCTGGTTTGTATCTCCTTTTTGATAATGTTCTTCAGCCAGTTTGGCTTCATTGTACAGCTTATCAAGAAATATTTTGAAACGTTCTTTTCCCTTACTGCAGGTGCTATTTGTTGGAATATTCCGAACCCTCGCCTCCGACTCCTGTGCAAATGCCTTGGCAAACGAGGTTTTACCGTTGCCCTGCGGTCCGAAGAAGAGTATAGACCCTGGAACGTTAGCCTCTTTACCGGCACGTTCGTTCTTTATCTCGGAAATAAAAAACTTATCAAGTACAGCCTTTTCATACTCATAGCCCGCAATTGCATCAAATCCTTTGAGCTGCGAATATGCGGCATATTTTGCCTGTTCACCTGCTTTCAGAGCCTTTGATGCAGAAACCGTACCGCCCCCATTGTTTCTGTCAATTTCTGCGTTCATGCCTTTTGCCAGCTGCTTTATATCTTTTGACGGTTGTCAAGTTCGGCAAGCAATTTTTTCTTCTGGTTGTTCAAAGCTATGTATTCTGAAACAAATTTCTCTTCTATCTTGTTTAATTTTCCCTTACGGAATTTTTGTACAAATTTCGGCAATTCCTCTATTGCCTGTAAGTCGTTAGACCTGTCCTTGAAGATTGAGCTGATTTTTGCATCTACTGCCTTAATCATTTCCCGTATTTTATCAGGATTATTATTTTTTACCATATCTACATAAATATCAAGCCGTACTTTTAAATCCGATGTTTTTCCTATTACAGCCCCGAAAGCAGGCGAAGTATTTATATTTTTTCCTGTATTGTTTAATCTATTGTCTTTTTTACAGCCATAAACATTTTGTCCGGCTGCTGCTAATTTGACTGGTGATATATTCATTTCACTCTCTTTTATATATATGTACTGATACCATTGGATGATTTTGTTGTATCACTTTATAAATTTATTTCAATAGAAACAGAGTAAAATTTTACAAAACTTAAGTATTTATAACTAAATCGCCTGCCAGCAGGTCGGAAATATATTTAAAAAGCCGGCAGCGATTTTGCTGCCGGCTAAACATTTTCATTTTTAGTAAACTAACATGCACAAGTCTGTTTTGCTTTAAGTTTCAGGATTTCGGCCTTGTCAGTTTTCTCCCACGGTACATCCAAATCGGTTCTTCCCAGATGTCCGTATGAAGCAAGAAGCTGATAGAATTTTCCGCCATTCTTTGCCGGCAGGTTTCTTAAATCAAAATCCCTGATAATTGCAGCCGGTCTTAAGTCAAAATTCTTTTTAACCAGTTCGCTTATATCATCATCGGAAATCTTACCGGTTTGGAATGTGTCAACGAAAATTGAAACAGGTTCAGCAACACCGATTGCATAAGCAAGTTCAATTTCACATTTATCCGCCAGACCTGCAGCCACAATGTTCTTTGCAACATACCTTGCGGCATAAGCAGCAGAACGGTCAACTTTTGTCGGGTCTTTCCCGCTGAACGCACCTCCGCCGTGTCTTGAATATCCGCCGTAAGTGTCAACAATAATCTTTCTTCCTGTCAACCCGCTGTCACCCTGAGGTCCGCCGATTACAAAACGTCCTGATGGGTTGATTAAAATTTTTGTTGATGAATCAGGTTTAACTAATTGTGTTTCAAATACGTAATCAATTACACATTTTTTCAAATCATTATATATTATTTCTTGAATTTTTGAGTTGTCAGTCGTATTTCCAATTTCCGGACTATGCTGTGTTGAAATAAGAATTGTATCTATTCTTGATGGTTTACCGTCAACATATTCCACAGTAACCTGTGATTTACCGTCCGGTCTTAAGTAACTTAAAATCCCTTCTTTTCTTACCTGTGCAAGTCTGTATGAAAGTTTATGTGCAAGACTTATCGGAAGAGGCATAAGTTCAGGGGTTTCATTACATGCAAATCCGAACATAATTCCCTGATCGCCTGCACCGAGGTTTTGAGTTTCTGATGCAGATGTATCAGCATTTTCCGAACGCGTTTCATAAGCTTTATTTACACCGCCTGCAATATCAACTGATTGTTCATCAATACTTGTCAATACGGCACAGGTATCACAGTCAAAACCGCCGCCCTGTATTCCATGATAACCAATATTACGGATAGTGTTTCTTACAACCTGAGGAATATCTACATAACAATCAGAAGTTATCTCGCCGCAAACAAGAACCATGCCTGTAGTTGCAGTTGTTTCAGCTGCAACTCTGGAGTTTGGTGATTTCGTTAAAAATTCGTCAAGTATTGCATCAGATATCTGGTCGCATACTTTATCGGGGTGTCCTTCTGTTACTGATTCCGAGGTAAACAAAAATTTCTTTGATGTCATTTTTTTCTCCTTAATTTATTGTACCGGTAAGGTTTTTAATTCCGACCCGGTTTAGTAATACATATCTACAGTATTGTAAACCGGAAATAGCGGTAAATCAAATTTTGAGTAAACAAATGTTAACGAAAATTCACATGATTTAATAAGATTTTCAGACCGGTATAATTTAAGTACAAATAATGTAAAAACCTGTAGAATACAGGATGGCACAATGTAATTTTACACCTGCAGGATTGTGTTTATAAATAAAATATGCTACTTCTTACTATTTGAAAAGTAAAAACTTTGTAAAAAAATAATTTTTTATTTATAATAATATATATATTGTAGGAAAAAAGTAGGGCAGGTATATGGATAATATGAATGAAAGTGTTGGTAAGAAGATAGTTGAAGCATTAAAAAGACAGGCGGAAAATGATTTATCCCCTGCGTCTGTTAGCAGACATTCTTTTAAAATGAGAACTCCAGAACCGGAACCCGTAAAGGAAGTTCAAATTCAGACAATAAAAGAAGATGTTACTGCTGCTTCTAATGCTTTTAGTGATATTTTTGCAGACAATGACAGTGAACCTGTAATGGCTACAACTCCAATATCATCACCTAAACCGTCTATGTTTGATGATTCTTTTGACAGCATATCATCCAGTTTCAGTGAGCCGGCTTCATCAACATTTCCGCCGGTTAGTGAACCTACGGTATTTGAAATGCCTTCTAATATAGTCGTACTTAAAAAACTTATTTCACAACTGCCAAGCGGGGTTTCAAGACATACCGGTGCACAGATTATTAAACAGACAATGGAAGCTCTCGGGATTTCAATGAGAAGTGTGCTTCAGGATGCCCAACAGGTGCAGGAAAATCTTAAAAACTCGGCAAAAGAATGCCAATCATACATTCAGGAATATAAAAAACAAATTGTTTCTCTGGAAAAACAATCACAAAATTACCAAAAACAATATGCAGCACTTAATGACTTGATAAGTCTGTTTATTCAGGCTAATAAGTAAGCAGGTATTTATGTCAGAAGATAAAATTGTAAAACTCGGTTCAAAACGTGGGAAAAAAGAAACAAAACCGCACGAACATCATCATGAGCAAAGTGAATTTGTACCATCAAGGGAATTGATAAACTGTAGTTTCTGTGGCCGATCTTCTGCTGAAGTTATAAAAATGGTAAAAGGCCCCGGAGTAAATATCTGTGCAGAGTGTACAATGATTGCCGTACAGTACTTAATCCTCAACGATAGACTTCCTTCTGCAGAAGCACAAATGATTCTTGATGCTTTCTGGGGGAAAGCAAAATAAATTAAATTTCTGGAGTTTATATGAATAAGATCCAAATAAAAGCCGAATTTTTAATGTTGTTATCCGGACTTGAAGTTGGTAACACGGATTGTACAGACAGTATTAATGCCCTGAAAGAAACAAAGGAATACAAATATATCACAGAATTAGGGCTTAGAGAATCTATATCAGGAGAGGAGAAAAAACTATCCTTAATTCTTCTTATCCTCAATCAATTGGTATCAAAAGAACAATTAGAAACTTACTTGTGGGAATATATTAAGGATAATGAATACCCTGATAGTATGAAGATAGCGGCATTTAATCTCTTAAGCAGGCTTAATCCTGATTGCAATTACCTCTCTGTTAAAGATTATATTGCAGATATTGAAGATATTATTGAAGAAGAGACAAAAGAAGTTCTTGTTTCAGCTCTTATGAACCCAGAAGCACAAATAGATTTTATGGATTTTTTAAGATCTTTAGGTGAAGATGACAAAATCGCTCTTCTGGATTCCTTAAAAGAAGATTACGATGGTGATGCTCTGGCAAATATTATTATTCCTGTTTTTCTGTATGCTCCAGAAAGCAAAGAAGGACTTGTCGCACTTAATCTACTCGGTGACACAAAATCACAGCTTGCGTACCATGAATTAGAAAAAGCACTTGACTTTGTAAGTGATGAACTTAAGCCTGTTGTTAATAAAAATATGTCAAAATTAAAATTATCAGGGATAAGAGTAGATGAAACCATGAAATTTTACAGAGAAGTTTTATCGGTATCAAAACCTTATAAATCAATTATTTCGTACCCTGATGGGCATGGAAATATGGCAATTATATTTACAAGAAAAAGATTTGAAGACAATTCAATCCAGCTTCTTGCAATTGTAATTAATAATAGGTACGGAATGCTGGACAGTTTCGGCTTTAATTCAATTACGGAAGATGACTATCTGATGATAAAGGATCGGTTTGTAAATGGAAGCAGATGTGTTGAAATTTCATCCGAGTTTGTTAAATATTTACTTAATACTTCTGAAAAAACATCAAGAAAAAATAATGAAGTAATACCTTATGAATATATTTGCTGGAGAAGTATTTTATCCGATGTTGAAGAGGCGACACCTGATTTGCTGTTTAATAAAATTGATTTAAGCAAGGCTGATGTGGAAGAAGTGGAAAACCTTGATTTTATTGAAAGGTGGTTTTTTGACCCATATACCTCTGATGAATTTGCTGAATCAATAAAAAAGCTAAACTCAAAACTTCGTGCTAATCAGTTCAGTACAAATTTCAATCAGTTTGTTGAGCAAGAATACAGTAATATATTTACAGAAGAAGAAATTGAGGCACAGAATGGTAAAATTCTCTTAGCAGCATATTTAAAAAAACTTGAGGGAGATGAAGAACTTGCTGCAAAAATTGCATCAGCAGCAGGAAATAAAGAATTTTTTGTGCATATACTTAAAAAAAGTATATATGAACACTATATAGGTAAACGATGGCAGTTGCAAAACGAACACAAATCAACAGATATGTTTACAAAGCGATCAAAAAAAATGCAGTCCGGTGAATTTAAACGTTTAGAATTAGATTTAATTATCGCAGGTATTGAATCAGAATGGGTTCAAAATGTTTAAAATAATGGCTTTAGATATTGGAACAAAGCGTATAGGTGTTGCGCTTAGTGATTTTTTACATATTACGGTTTCACCAAATATCTGTATTGAGCGTATTCCTGAAAATAAAGCTGTTGAAACCATTATAAAAATTGCAAATGAAAACCATGTTAAACAGATTGTTATTGGTCTGCCAATAAATATGGATGGTTCTAAAGGAATTCAGGCAAAAGATTGCGAAAATTTTGCACAAAATATTCAAGGATTTGATATAATATTTGAAGATGAAAGGTTAACCTCCGAACTTGCAGAAGAACGTCTAAAGGAACGCAAAGTTGATTTTCGTAAGAATAAAGGTCTGGTAGACATTGAAAGTGCATGTATTATTCTTGAACAATACTTATCAAGAATTAATTAGTCTTAGAAAGGAAATTAAATGAGTGAAAAAGAAGCAGAAAATGTAATTGAAATTCTGGATGAGGATGGAAAGGTTATTTATTGCGAATTATTCAATATTGTAGAATTTGAGGGAAATGAATATGCCCTGTTACTGCCTCAAGACCAAAAAGATGAACCTGATGCAGAGTTTGTTGTAATGAAAATACTTGAAGATCAAGACGATATAGCATTCGTAAATCTTGATGACGATGAATTTAAAAGAGTCGCAAATTATATTGAAAATATACAGGATGAAGAGGATTAAGCGTGTTAGAAAAATTTACGGAAAAAGCTGTAAACGTTATTATTGAAGCCCGCAATACTGCTTCAGAACTTGGCAGCAGCGAAGTTAAACCAGAACATATACTTATTGCTCTTGTGAAACAGGCAAAAGGCATTTCATTAAAACTATTTAAAATGTGGAATGTAACTGAAGAAACTCTTTTAAAAAAACTGGGAACTGAATATTTACCGGCACCTCGCAGCAGGGAAGTTCCATTTGGTAAAGAATGTAAAGAAATACTTAAACGCACATTAGATTTTGCAAAGAAAACAGGGAATGAAAATATCCTATTTGAACATATTTTTCTTGTCGTTATTACAGATAAAAATTCTAATATTGATGAAATCCTTTCAAGTTTCGGTTTTGATTTCTATCAGGCACGTGAAATTTTATGGAAGCTTGTACAGAGAAAAACAAAAAAAATTATACATCCCGAAGCAGAAGATGAAGAGGATAAAAATAAGGCATGCTTTGAATCAATATATGAGGGTTCGGAACTATCTAATATTCTTGAAAATGCAGCAGCAAAATTATCGGCCTCTCACTATGAAATTCTGGGAACAGAGCAGATTTTGAGCGCAATATTGGAAGACTCATCATCAAATTTGAGACAAATTTTTGCAGAACACGGAATTACATACGAAACTTTTATGGAGTCCCTTAACAAACAACAATCACGCCAAGCAGAATTTGAAGATAAAAAAATTATATTTACTCCGAATGCCTTTGGAGTAATGAATTTAGCACTCCAGATTGCAAAAGAGTATGGCTCTCCTGTTGTTAAACCGGAACATGTTGTATTAAGTATTTTAAATACCCAAAAAGGATTAGCTTATCAAGTATTGAAAGATTTAAATATTAACGAAAAAGAACTTGAACAAGGAATTGTAAAACCAATAGAAAAACAAATGCCTGAAACTTTGCGGGTACTAAGACTGGCAAAAGAAGAAGCACGTAGAATCGGCAGAAATATTGTCGGGACAGAAATGTTCCTCCTTGGTATTATTGCTGAAGGTACAGGCATAGGTGCTACAGTATTAAAAGAATTAGAAATTACTCTTAAAGATGCAAGACTTATTGTAGAAAATCTTGTCGGTTTTGGAAACGAGTATTTTGACAAAGAAATTATTTATACAAATCGTGCAAAGCGGGTACTTGAACATGCCTGGCTGCTGGCAAAAAAACAAAATAAAACTAAAATAGGTTCAGAAGATTTATTGTTTGCAATTATTGAAGAACCCTCCTCTCTTGCAATGAAGGTGCTTGCACAGCTTGGTGTTGATGCTGTTGAAATAAAATACGGGATTTTAAATGAATGCAGCAAGAACCGATAATTTCAAAAGTAGAAGCTTTTTTGAATAAATATAACCTATACGGAAAAACTTTTATTTTGGGATTTTCTGGTGGCTATGACTCTATGTGCGCACTTGACATTTTATCAAATATGAATGTAAAACTAATTGCAGCACACTATAATCATGGCTGGAGAGCAGAAGCTGATACCGAAGAAGATCGCTGCAGAGAATTTTGTGATTCAAGAGGAATAATTTTTTGTGTCGGACGAGCACCTGCAGAGTTAAAAAAAACTGAAACTGCCGCTCGTGAAGCAAGATATGAATTTTTTAAACAAGTTCTGAACAAATACAATGCTGACGGAATTTTTACAGCTCACAACAGTGATGATAATGCGGAAACCGTTATTTACAGAATAATTAAAGGGACTGGAATTATAGGATTACGGGGAATACTACCCGTGAGAGAAAATATTTACCGTCCAATTATTAACTGCTCACGTGCAGAAATTGAAGAATACTGCCAACTACATACTCTTACCCCCAATAAAGATTCCTCTAACAATGACATTAAGTATAGAAGGAATTTTATAAGGCATGAAATTCTTCCAAAGATGGAAATTATTAATCCCAAACTTAAAGCCTCTATCAACAAACTCTCGCAGCTTGCAAATCTTGATGAAGATATCATAAATGAGTATATAGGAAGCATTATGAAGAATATTATAAAGGATAACAGAATTAATATTCCTGCTTTTTTAATGCTAACAGATGCGGTAAAACAAAAAATCATTTATATACTACTTTCCAAATATTTGGAAGAATATGATTTTAAAAAGGTTATAGAATGTTTGGAATTTATTGTGAATAATTCGGAAACCAGAACGTCAAAACGAATGTCGCTAACAACAAACCTGTGGCTTGTAGTTAATGCAAATGAAGCATTAATTTATAAAGAAGAAAATACAAAAAAAGGTGAAATCATCATCAATGGCTGTGGAGAATATACTTTAGATAAAAATATACTAATTATTAAAGAGAATTTTATAAGACCGGAAAAATTTCCCGAAGACCGCAGCGGTATTGCCTTTGTTGATTTATCAAGCATTTCTTTTCCTCTTATCTTACGGTTTGGCAAAAGTAACGATATTATACATCCTCTGGGTATGGCTGGTAAAATGGTTTTAAAAAAATATTTGAGTGGTCGTTCTATTTTACAGTATAAAAGAAGTAATATTCCGGTATTGACATGTGAAAATGAAGTTATATGGGTACCGAAAATTGGTATGAGTACTCTTATCAAAGTAAAAACAAATCCGACACATCAGTTAATCTTTATTGATAAAACTTCCAAAAATTTATTATAACCCCTCTTGACAATCTACGTTGATATAATAAACTAAAGTAGTAGCTATTGGGGCGTCGCCAAGCGGTAAGGCAGCGGGTTTTGGTCCCGCCATTCAGAGGTTCGAATCCTTTCGCCCCAGCCATTAAAAAAGACCTGGTTTAACAGGTCTTTTTATTATAAATTGCATTAAGAAGAGGATTTTATAAACCGAAAAAATAACACTATCTTCCCAAGAATTTATATTATTTGTATCTTTAAAACAATTATATTTTTCACAAAATGTTTTGATAAAAGATTGTTGATATGTGTAGGCATATATAAATGATAAATTTATATACTTTTAACACAGGGATACAGCAGCTGTCAGATATTACTAGAAGCTGCTGGTCATTAAAAAGTTAAAATAGTATGCGACTTAAAGTGGTTAGTTTTTACAAAACTTTATATTATCTTAAATTATAGCAAATTTTTTCGTTTTTGTTTTTTATACTATCATTCGTACAACTCAAAGGAAGTAGCTATGCAAATAGACTCTATAAAAAGATACTCTTTTAACTACTCAAGTCCTACACAATTAGTTCCCCAAATAAAGAATGTTAGCATTAACAAACATTTTACATCAAATAAAATAAAGCCAAGTTTCTTTCAAAAACTAAAAGCATTCTTCTTCAAAAATCTTTCTCTGCAGCAGCAGGTATATATAAAACAAGTCAAAACTAACATCACAAACAAATTACCGCAAACGCAACAAATGAAAGTAAATACCAGACAGGATGCGCTAGCAATATTTTTATACAATAAAAGTTTTGATAAAAAAGTTAAAGTCACAAATCCTAAAGATGGTTCCACTGAAATTTTTTCCCGTACTTTTGACCCTGTAACTCATGAAAACTGTATAATTGCAGATTATTATAACCTCAAAGGAAAGCTGCATCATACAACTGTTTATGATGAGGACGGATTAAAATTAAGTCAGTATTTTGTAAAAATTAATGAATCTCAAGACCCCATTTCAATAAGACAAAAATATTTCAATGCAGACGGAAAAATAATTAAGGAAGAAATTAAATATAAGAATGGTGATATAACTTATGCAGATTATGATTATACAAATAATACCCAGACTTTCAAAAATGTATCTAAAGACGGAAGTTACAACATTGTAAAAAGTACCCAATATTCATCAGAAATTATATACTTTAATAAAAACGGGGAAAAAATCAATTATAACCTGCTGGATTATAAGAATAACAAAAATACTACTTCCCTCTGATTTATTCTTAATATCTCTTAATATCTAAAATTTACAAAACACAGACCTACAGCATTTAACAGGTAAAGCATTAATTTTACTCTTGATAAAAACCGAAAGCTTATTCGAAAGGTAAAACTAATTTAACAATTTTTTAAATATTTTCAATGCTGAATCCTTATCAAGAGATTGTTGGAAATCGGCCCTACATTTACCCAGTATCAACATCCAGAAATTATTTGCAAAATCTGCATCAAACTTATTATTATCTGTTTGTTGAATTCTTTTCATAAAATCCACAGAATACTCTATTTTTTGGTAATGATATTTATAGACTTTCATTAGTTTTACAAAAGCTTCAGCAACTTCATTATCTGTTTTCTCTAACAGTTTTTTAATTTGCTCCTGTTGTAATCTGCAAAAACTAACTCCGCTCTCTGATTTTGTATAAAATACATCAACCTCGTTCAAATCGGTTTTTATCAAGTCCAAACTTTCGTTTGGATTTGTTGAAGTTTTTTCTTCAAATATTCTTGCAATCTTTCTCCAACGTCTTACATTAGTTTGTAAATCACTCGCATTTATACGCGCCGTAAAATTGGTTTGATTATTGAATTGTGGCTTTATATTATTCATTACTGCCTCCTTTGCTATTAATACAATTTTTAAAAACTAAACAAAAAAATATTTGCTCATTTTTTACAAAAGTTTACATAATTTATAATTTAATTTTTATTATTGGAATATATAAACAGATTAATAAATACAGATGTAAAAGACTATGGTTTCATACCTAATACGCATTTGCCTAACCAGTTATATTTAAGACTTTGTTTCTTGTAACATTTTAATAAAAAAAATATTGTATTTTGGTCTTGCTTGGAGCAAAATAAAACATAGCACATTACGTTTCAAATCTTTCTATAGAATTCACCTTAAAAAGTGCAAAAGACAAGTGTGTACAAAATTATGGTACAATATTAGATATATAATAAATAAAAAAGGAATTAGAAATGGCAAAAGTTAATGTAAAAATCTGCATGGGAACAACCTGTTTCGTAATGGGCGCATCACAACTTCAAGAACTCGTAGATATAATAAATAAAAGATACGGCGAGGATGTTATGGTAGTAGGCAGTACATGCCTGAATTACTGCACAGACAGTTCTGAATATTCTAAAGCACCATACGTAAAAGTTGATGATGTTATTATTCAGGAAGCAACAATTGATAAAGTTTTACAGGAAATAGATAGGAAGTTAAAATAAGATGGGAAACAATAACAGTCAATCAATTCACTTAAAAAAAGAGATTTTAGCCAGAATTATAGAAGCATTTTTTTCTGATAATTTTGAAGAGAGGACAAGATTAATCCCTTATGATATGCGTCCAAAAGGTGCCGATGTTCCTTACAGATGTTGTATATATAAAGAAAGAGCCATATTAAAAGAAAGAGTAAAAGCCGGACTTGGCTTTGCTCTTGAAGATGATATTGAGTATAAACTTTTGTCAGATTATGCAAAAGAAGCTGTTCAAAGAGAAAAAATTGATGAAAACCCATTGACTGTTTTAGATGCAGCCTGTGCGGGCTGTGTTCCCAGCCGTATTTACGTAACAGATTTATGTAAGGGGTGTGTTGCACGTCCATGCCAAACAGCTTGCAAATTTGGAGCCATTGATATGGTAGACGGTAAATCAAAAATTGACGGCAATAAATGTAAAAATTGTAAAATGTGTATGAATGCCTGTCCGTATAATGCTATCGTTAAACTTGCTGTTCCTTGCGAAGATGTTTGCCCGGTTGGTGCCATTCAGAAAGATGCAAACGGTATTACAAGAATAGATTTTGAACAATGTATTTCCTGCGGGAAATGTGTTGCGGCTTGCCCGTTTGGTGCTGTTCATGAAAAAAGTCAAATTATTGATATCCTTAAATACATAAAAAATGGTTCAAAAAAAGTAATTGCAATGGTAGCACCATCCATCATAGGTCAACTGCCGGGAAATATTTATCAGTTAAAAACAGCAATGAAAAAAGCCGGTTTCAGTGATGTATATGAAGTAGCACAGGGTGCGGATGTTACAACACTTAATGAAGCAGAGGAATTTGAAGAAAGAATGGAAAATGGGGCTCCGTTTATGACTACCTCCTGCTGTGCCGGTTATAATCAGTTTGTAAAAAAACACCTGCCTGAAATTCAGGAATTCAAATCAACAACAGGAACTCCGCTTTATTATATTGCTGAAATTGTGAAGAAAAAATACCCTGATGCAATTACAGTATTCATAAGTCCTTGTGTTGCAAAACGTAAGGAAGCAATGGAAAACCCTAATGTTGATTACGTTATGACTTACGAAGAACTCGGATCATTGTTTATCGCAAAACACATAGAAGTTGCAGAATGCGAAGAAGAAAAATTTGAAACAGAAAGTTCTAAGCAGGGACGTAATTTCGGTGTTGCAACAGGGGTTGCAGAAGCTGTAAAATCTGTTTGTAAACATCCTGAAAATCTCAAAACTTATGTTATAAGCGGTCTAACAAAAGATACCGCAAAGGACTTGAAGAAATTTGCAAAAGATAAAAGCTGCCCTGGCTGTAACCTTATAGAAGTTATGTGCTGCGAAGGAGGGTGTATAGGTGGCAACGCAACAATAAATATCCCTAGGGTGGCCAAAAAGGAACTTAAAACACTGCTTGATGAAAGTAAAGACCTCAAAAAAAGCTAAATTAATTGACCAGAAAACCTTCTTGAGCAAATTGTACTTAAGAGTATCTGATTAATTAATTAATTAAAATATAAACAGGGTTATAAGTAAGTTTTATTTTTCCAAAACGTTTCCTATATTCAGCTTCAAGCCGTATCAGTTTACCTTTTGTAAGCTGATAGTTAGCTATTGCATTTACCCCTGTGTATTTAATGTGCTTCAAAAGTTCGTTCAAAGATGTAAATTCAATCTCACAAATATCTTCCTTTACAACATTTTCATATTGTGGATAATCAATGCTAATATTAAAAATTTCTTTTATTTCGTAAAAATTTTTTGCGCCAAAAGTTGAAAATGCAATATATCCACCAGTATTAAGTTTTTGTTTAAGCTTGTTAATAAGTTTTTGCGGTTCTTTAATCCATTGAAGTACTGCATTTGAAATAATAAGGTCAAAATTTCTGTTAAAATCAGTGTGTTCTTCTATATTTCCTGCACAAAATTCTATTTCCGGAGCGTGTTTTGTTATGTAATCAACACAATCAGGAAGAATATCGTTTGCAATGTAAGAATTATAACTAAAACGTTCAACACAAAGTTTTGTTAAAATACCGGTTCCGCAGCCGATTTCCAATATCGATGAATAAGAAGTTTCAGGAATCAGATTTATAAGAGTATTCGCCATATTTTTCTGCACA
Organism: uncultured Muribaculaceae bacterium; assembly: GCA_964452495.1. Taxonomy (GTDB): domain Bacteria; phylum Cyanobacteriota; class Vampirovibrionia; order Gastranaerophilales; family Gastranaerophilaceae; genus CALUTH01. Next base: position 41,183 of record CAYVMC010000003.1, read on the forward strand.
TTTGCATTAGAATCATAAGTTGCCAGACTCTTTTTAAAGCGTGTTTCTACAAGACTTTGCCTCATAATAATTCTTTCCATTTAGAGTAATTAAAGAAAATACAATGCCCGCCGGATACAATCTCTGCCTGTTTCCAGTAATTCATCTGCGACTGCGTCGGAATTATTTTATCATTACTACTAACAATTACACGTGTGTATTTGTATCCTTCATATGATTTGTATTTTCTTAGGGCAGCCAGTTCCGATTTTTGATTTTCTGTACTTCTTGCTGGCAATGTAAATTCTGCCGGTATTACATCAAACATATTTCTAATAAATTTTTGTCGTGAAGAATTATCAAAATTGTTCTCCATGAGTTTATAAACTCTCGGATTAATCCCGTATTCCTGATGTATAGGGAACAGGGTACCATTTACAGCGGTTGCACTAATCTGTCCACAATCATATAAAGATGCCATCATCACCCCCATTGACCAGGCAACAACATGGATTTTTTTATATTTTGAAACTTGAGGCAATCGCAACAGTTCATTATAATCACACACCGTTAAAATATCATAATCATCAGGCTCAAGATGTTTAATAACAGTATCATCCATTCCCCAGCCATTAAAGAAAATGATTAATTTATTATTATTCTGCCTGTTCAACCAATTGAAGTTCATCAGATATATTATCCAACAATGGCTTTATATCTTCAAGCGTCGTTTCTGCTGTAAGGGAAAGCCTTATTCTTGAACTGCCTTCCGGAACTGTGGGAGGTCTTATCGGAAGTACAAAATACCCGAGGTTTTGTAATTGTTCACAAACCTGTTCTGTTCTTTTCGTATCATGTAAAATAATCGGTATTATCTGGGTTAAAGAAGGTGTTACAATGCCGATTTTCTTTATATATTGCTGGGTTTCCGTTATGTTTTTGAAAAGCTTTGCTTTCTGTTTCATTATCAAATCTGCCTTCTGCGTTAAAAGCCAGTATGTCCATGCAATATTTATCGGCGGTATAGCTGTTGAAAATATAAACGAACGTGATTTATTTATAAGAAAATTAATAATTTTGTCAGATGCGACAACAAATGCACCAAAAGAGGCAAGTGCTTTACCAAAAGTAGCGGTTACTATATCAACATCATATCCTTTGCTTATTCCTCCGCCAAAATCATCATCAATAGCCATGAATGCATGCGCTTCATCTATCATTAAGGTACAATTATACTTTTTCTTTAACTCTACCAGTTTTTTAATGTCAGCATAATCACCATCCATTGAAAATACGCTTTCCGAAACAATTATTGCATTTTTAAAATTTCCTCTGTGTTTTATCAGTAATTCCTCAAGATTATTATAATCAAGGTGCTTATATCTAAAAAAATGCCCCTCAGAAAGACGCATGCCATCTATAATACTAGCATGGTTAAGTTTATCTGAAAAAACAACATCTCCTCTACCATTGAGGGCGGAAATTACTCCTAAGTTACACTGATACCCAGTATTATACAATAAAGCTTTTTCTTTATTAAAAATTTGGGCTATAAGAATTTCCAACTCCTTATAAATTGTTTCTGTACCGCTCAACAAACGTGCAGAAGCAGATGAGAAAAAATAATTTTTACCGGTTTCTAAAAACTCCTCAACAAGTTCCTTTTTTGTGCTTAAACCTAAATAATCATTCGATGATAAATTAAGTAAATCACAATTATTAATATTTATAAATTTATCAAATCTGTAATTGATATCTTTAATCGTTCTGGACGAATTTCCCATAATAAACTCCTATCTGATAAATAGAAATACTATTACCGTATAACTATATCTTTAATATTTTACATCATTATATCTGAAATACAAATCAATTATTTTAAAAATGTTAGAAAAAAGTTCTATGTTTTGCTAAAATAAACTTATGAGGATTTGTTTTATACCGATAGATAATCGTCCGGTATGTTATCTCTTGCCAGAGAATATTATGGATTGTGATGAAGATGTTGAATTTTTTATTCCGCCAAGAGAACTATTAGGCGGACTTAATAAAACCGCAGACATTGAAAAAATATACAGCTGGTTACACACTATTCCAAATATTGATTATACAGTAGTTTCTTTAGATACAATCGCTTATGGCGGACTCATCCCGTCGCGCCGCACTAATATGAGCTATCAGGAAATAAAATCAAACCTCGAAAAATTCAAACAGGTTTTAAAAAATAAATCTGATAAACTTTTCGCATTCTCAAGTATCATGCGAATATCAAATAATAATATAAATGTTGAAGAAAAAGAGTACTGGGCTGATTACGGAACAAAAATTTTTGAGTATTCTTTTCTTCGTTCAAAATATGGCAAAAACTCAAAGGAGTGTAAAAAAGCACAAACATTAATCCCTCAGAATATACTTAATGACTACCTTTCAACACGAAAACGGAATTTTGAAATAAACAAATTATACCTTGAATGGCAAAAGGAAGGCTTTTTTGATGTTCTTATTTTTTCTAAAGATGATTGTGCATCGTACGGTTTGAATATTGATGAAGCAAATACTCTAAAATCTCTTAATGCCAATATAGTAACCGGTGCTGACGAAATACCGCTGGCATTGCTTTCACGAACTATAAATAGGGATATTTCAATCTGTCCGCTCTTTACTGAAGAAAATTCAAAAGAACTTATTTCTAATTATGAAGATATCCCTGTAGAACATTCAGTAATCAGACAGGTAGAACTTGCAGGTTTCAAACTAAAACCATATAACGATGCAGATATAATTCTAATTGTAAATAATTTTAAAATTCGTCAGGGCGAAATAGTTATGAAAATTGATACAGAGCCTTACAATTCAGCATTTATACCTCCGAATAAACCCTATATTATAGCCGACGTACGCTATGCGAACGGTGCTGATAATACATTTGTTAATGCATTACTAAAAAACGGGCCGGATAAAAACTTTATCGCATACTCCGCCTGGAATACAACAGCAAATACGACCGGCTCTCTATTATGTATTACAAAATTTTTACTCTGCGCAAAATCACTAAATAAAACCGCTGCAAAAAAACTATTACTTACAAGATTTCTTGATGATTGGGCGTATCAAGCAAACATTCGTCAAACCCTAACCACCCCCCAAAATATAGATGATAAAATGTTACCATTTATAAATAGAGCATCTAAATTTCTTGGTATTATACCTTGTACTTGCACATTTGATTATCCCTGGAAAAGGCTGTTTGAAATAGAAGTTAGTATAAAAACGGAAGTGGAAAATGAGTTTATTAGAAGTAATACTTTTAGCAATCGCACTCTCAATTGATGCATGCGTTGTTTCTTTTACATACGGACTGGTTACCGAAAAACAAAAACGTTTAAGTTCATTTATGCTGGCATTCTTCACAGGCTCCTTCCAATTTATTATGCCCGTATTAGGTTTTTATTTTGCAAATCTCCTCCAATCCTATATCCAAAACTTCGCAAATATAATAGTATTCTTGATATTTGGTTATCTTGGCATTCGTTTTATAAAAGAAGCCTTTCAAAAAGATAAGAGTGAACCCAAATGTCTTAACATTCCATGTCTTTTTATGATAGCGTTTGCTACTAGCATAGATGCCTTCTCTGCAGGTATATCGCTTATGTTATGCGGCAACACTATAATAATTCCAGCAGTTCTCATTGGTATAATAACCTTCTTTAGTTCTCTTTTCGGTTTTTGGGGAGGTTTTATTCTTAAAAAATTTTCTACTTTCTATCTTGAAATTACAGGTGGTATAATACTAATAGTTCTTGGTCTAAAAGCATTAATATTTGGTTAAAAAAAAGGAGTAAAGTTGTGACTCAAAAAAAATTATCATCAAGTCTTGAAGACTACATAGAAGCTATCTATAACCTTCAAAACTCTGAAGGTAAGGTTCGCTCAATAGATATAGCCAGAAAACTCGGTGTGAGCCGTGCCTCTGTTTCGGAAGCGGTACAAAAACTCGCAAAAGACGGGCTGGTTGACTACTCTAAGTACAATGATGTTACAATAACTCCTCAAGGGAAAAAAGCAGCTGAAGAAGTCCTCTCCCGTCACAAAATTTTTACTGAGTTTTTCGTGGATATCCTTGGCATCCCTGCGAAAGAAGCAGAAGAAAATGCCTGTCGTATAGAGCATGTTATATCTTCCCAAATCTATAACAAATTAAAATCATATATTGCTTACCTTAACGAAAATCCTGAAATTATAAAAAAATTCAAAGAAAAAGATTAATTTTTGTATCGTTTTATATCAATTTCCTTTTACTTAATCAATCAAATATTGACATCTCATCCTGTGCGATGTTTAATTACATTAGCACCTTAGTCGAAATTTTCTTGCCGGATTTGACGGCTCAAGGGGGGCAGATAAAAAGCTCGGTGGGTTTATTCCTAAGCTGGATATCAAGATATTGATCGCACAGATGCAAAAGCCAGAGGCGAAAAAGGTATCAAGGTAAGGACCGCAGCAGATGCAAAAACTAAAGTCTAAAAAGGTATCAAGGTAAGGACCGCAGCAGATGCAAAAACTAAAGTCTAAAAAGGTATCAAGGTAAGGACCGCAGCAGATGCAAAAAACTAAAGTCTAAAAAGGTATCAAGGTAAGGACCGTAGCAGATGCAAAAGCTAAAGCCTAAAAAGGTATCAAGGTAAAAGCCGCAGCAAATAAAGCTAAAACAGTAGCCGAAACAAATGTAAGAAAAATAGGAAATTCAAGGTAAGTCCAGTTCCTATTACTTCAAAAAAAAAACTATCTGCCAGAATGTACATTAAAAGGTAAAAAGGAGAAATTATGCCTACAATTAACCAACTTGTGCGCTCAGAACGTAAAAAGCTCACAGACAAAACCAAATCGCCGGCTCTTATGGAATGTCCTCAAAGACGCGGCGTTTGTACAAGGGTATACACAACTACCCCTAAAAAACCTAACTCAGCATTGAGAAAGGTTGCCAGAGTCAGATTAACCAACGGATTTGAAGTTACATCATACATCCCTGGTATCGGACACAATCTTCAGGAACACAGTGTAGTTCTTATCAGAGGCGGCAGGGTTAAAGACCTTCCGGGTGTCAGATATCACATTGTTAGAGGTACACTTGATACCGCAGGTGTTGCTAACAGAGCACAAAGCCGTTCTAAATACGGTGCTAAAAAGGGAGGTAAAAAATAATGTCAAGACGTTCTAAACCTGAAAGAAGAATCCCCGCAGCGGATCCTATCTATAATAATATCGATGTTTCTAAATTTATTAACAGAATTATGAGACGCGGTAAAAAGTCATTAGCTGAAAAAATCTTCTATGCTTCTCTTCAAAAGATTGAAGAAAGAACCAATGAAAAAGCTTTGGATATTTTCCAAAAAGCTATTACTAATGCAACACCATTACTTGAGGTAAAAGCAAGACGTATCGGCGGTTCTACATATCAAGTTCCTATTGAAGTTAAAGCAGATAGAGGATTTGCTCTTGCTTCTTCATGGTTAATTACTGCAGCGAAAGCAAGAAGCGGTAAGTCTTTCATAGATAAGCTTACTCTTGAACTTATCGATGCATCAAACGGTATCGGTGCTGCATGCAAAAAACGTGAAGACACCCATAAAATGGCTGAAGCAAATAAAGCATTTGCTCATTATAGATACTAATTTCAGGTATTCAATAAGGAGTATAAAAGAGAATGGTAATGTTTTTTACTGTTCTCTTTTTTAATTGTAAACAAAATACATATCCACACTTTACTATTATATAGATTTCCGCATTAAAACTTTTTTCAAGGAGTTATGAATTTTTTGTAACAATATTATTGTAAAAATTTAAAAAAGGTAAACATAACTGTAAAAACACTTGTAATCATTGCATTTACACTGATATTGAAAAAATATTTGTAAATATTTAGGCATGAAACAATATTTTAGGTATACAACAAACTCTTTTTGAAGTATACTTTATTTATATACTTTTGGAAGCGAAAAATATAAGTATTCCAATTATTAAGAGGAGATTTTGAGCGGTAGTGGATTCTATTACCGTTTTTCTTTTATTAGATATTCTAATATAACAAATAACTACCGAATAACGGTAGCTACTTGTTTCTATGTTTTATTTATCCCGTTTAATTATTATTCTTTTTTTTCATCAAGTAACGAACCCTGTACAGATGAAGTATCTGCTACATCATCTATTTGTTTGGTTACGGTATCTTCGTCATTATCAGTATTAACTATTTTATTACAAGATACAACTGTATCATTCTCAGCAAGATTTTGCGCCTTAACACCTGTTGCAGGTCTGCCCTGACAAGAAATATCCTGAGCCTTAATTCTTGAAACAACACCATTTGCAGTCACTATCATAATCTCATCTTTTTCATCGACAATAGTTAAAGCAACAAGCCTTGACGTACTTGATTTGAATTTGGTTGCTATTAATCCAATACCACCTCTATTCTGTGTTCTAAATTCCGAAATTTTAGTACGTTTACCAAAACCATCTGATGTAACAACAAGCAAATCTGCATCTTTATCACGAGGAACTATATCACAACCAATAATGGTATCACCAACCCTCAATTTCATTGAGTTAACACCCCTTGCACTTCTGCCAAGCGGTCTTAAATCCTCTATTGGGAATCTTATAGCCATGCCACATGAAGTACCGATTATAATCTCATCATTTGCTTTAGAAAGTTTTACCCAATTGAGTTTATCGTCCTCTTCAAGACCAATTGCAATAATACCGCTTCTTCTGATATTTGCAAAATTATCTAACTCTATTCTCTTTATATAGCCTTTTTGTGTAAGCATTATGAGATTCATATCATGTGAAAAATTACTAACAGGAACCACTGCTGTAATTTTTTCATCTTGAGAAATGGGCAGAACATTGACTATAGGTAAGCCTTTTGCCTGTCTGCCCCCCTCTGGAAAATCGTAAACATTAAGACTGTAACAAACCCCCTTAGAACTAAAGAACAGAACTTTATCATGCATCATCGCGGTGAAAAAGTGCTGTATATCATCATCATCCTTTGTCTTGATACCGCTTTTGCCTCTTGTTGCACGGTTTTGACGTTCAAAAGTATCTAAAGATATTCTTTTTAAATATCCTTGATGTGTAATAAACACAGCCATAGGAATATTAGGAGTTAAATCTTCAATGGTAACTTCATCAAGCTCTGGTACAATTTGTGTTTTTCTATCATCACCATATTTTTCTTTGTCTTCAAGCAGTTCCGCTTTAATAATATTTAATACCTTTTGCCTGCTTGCAAGAATATCTTCGTATTCCCCAATCTTTTTGATTAATTCGTCATACTCATTTTTAATTTTATCCTGCTCTAACCCTGTTAAACGTCTTAATTGCATTTCAAGGATTGCATTTGCCTGATCCGCATCAAGCCCGAATCTGCTCATTAAACCATTACGGGCGTCTTCTGTTGTCTTAGATTTCTTAATAAGTTCAATAACCTCATCTAGTGACCCAAGTGCAATTAGCAAGCCCGCCAAGATATGCGCTCTGATTTTTGCTTTTTTCAGAAAATAAATTGTACGTCTTGTAACTATTTCAACTCTGTGTTCAACAAACTCATTAAGTACATCATATAAATTCATCAAACGCGGCTGTTTCCCGCATAATGCAAGCATATTAACACCAAAGGTTGTTGATAACTGAGTAAACTTAAACAAATTGTTCTTGACAACATCGGGTTTTGCATCACGTTTAAGCTCAATAACAATACGCATTCCTTCACGGTCTGATTCATCCCGTAAATCCGAAATACCGTTAATCTTACCCTCTTTTACTAGCTCTGCTATCTTTTCAATAAGTTGTGCCTTGTTGACCTGATAAGGAATTTCGGTGACAATAATTGCTGTTCTCGCCTGACGTCCTCCCCCCCCAGGGATTTCTTCTATCGTTGCAACTGCTCTCATTTTTATAGAGCCTCTGCCCGTTTCATATGCCTGTTTAATATCTCCCAAACCTACTATTGTGGCTGCCGTTGGGAAATCAGGCCCCTTAATGTATTCCATTAATTCAGATACTGTGATGTCAGGATTGTCTATTAATGCTATTGTTCCGTCTACTATTTCACAGAGATTGTGCGGCGGAATATTTGTTGCCATACCAACAGCAATACCTGATACACCGTTTAAAAGCAGCATTGGAAGCCTTACAGGAAGGACTGAAGGTTCTTCTAATGAACCATCGAAGTTTGGAACAAAATCAACCGTTTCACAATCAATATCGGCAAGCATAGATGTTGTAATTTTGTGCATTCTTGCTTCCGTATAACGCATAGCAGCAGCTCCGTCACCATCCACAGAACCGAAATTTCCATGTCCATCAACCGTTAAATACCTAGTTGAGAAATCCTGAGCCATACGTACAAGAGATTCGTAAACAGCTGTATCCCCGTGCGGATGGTATTTACCAAGTACTTCACCCACAATACGGGCACACTTTTTAAACGGTTTATCAGGCGTCATACCAAGTTCGTTCATTGCAAAAAGTATACGCCGGTGAACCGGTTTCAATCCATCTCTTACATCCGGTAAAGCTCGTCCAACTATTACACTCATTGCGTAATCAATATATGAACGTTTCATTTCTTCTCTTATATTAACGGGTACAATTTTTCCGTCTGAAAACATATTTTGCTGGCTCAAAACTTCCTCCTTACATCCCCAATGATATAATTCTAACACAAAAAAACTAGCTGTAAAGCAAATATAATACTTAATACCTCAATATCATGGCTGAGTCTTTCTATAGATTATAAATTTCGGTCTGCTTTTCTTCTCTTTCTTCTCTCTCTCTACAATTATTTTGTTCTTTATTAAGCTTTATCCACAATTCTTCTGGAACAATATTCCGTTTCAAAATATATTTGAATAATTTTTATTTTTAGAATTCCCAGAACTGAATTTTTTGCAAAATAAAAGCATTAATATTATGCCAACATGCCGGCATAAACACAGCTAAACTGTATTTACTAATAATTTTGCTCTCCTTTGCATAAAACTTTTGAATACTAAGCACTTAACTACTTGACATATTTAGGTGTAACCTTTACACTTGTAATATGTCAATTTTGAGTTTCGGGGCTATGAATATTTTACGAATGAAACGATTATCCATATTGGATTCTGCGTTTGTTGTAATGTCCAATTTTTCCACACTATCATATTTAAATATTGCATAATTTATTTTTAAGTTTTTTTTAGTACGTATCAAGACAAAACAGAGTAAAAGGAGATGTGTTATGAATGTAAAGTCAATTAGCAGTATCAGCAGTTTCAGCCGCAACAATTTACAACCGGCTCATAAAAACAAGCAAAATATTACTGAAAACAACAGTAAATCGCATACAGATATGTCTTATTCCATGCTTGTTGACAAAAACCATAATAATGCATTCATTAACCATGTTTCTTTTAAAGCATCTGTACCTGCAAAGTTATTAGAGTTAGGCAAACAAATCCCTCTTGAAGATAGAGTTGCTTCTTTATTTCAGGTATTTAAACACGAAGAAATAATTCTGGTAAGTAAATCATTGAGTGAAGCACAGACAGCATTAAAAAATTCATATAAATCAGCAAATCAACTTTTCAGAAAAGCATTTTTTATCCCTGATGATAATGTAGGTGGAACTCTTGCATTTATAAAACATCAACAGGGGGAAACAGAACTCTGGAATGTTAACAAAGACATGATGTTTGTTAACAAAGATTATTTAAAAACCAATGAAACCGGCTATATTGTAAATGGGGATAAAATTAAACTCAATAACTTTATTATGGAAATTAAAGATACACCCAAAGCAAACCTTAGCTTAGTAAGACACACATTTTCCCACATTTTAAATTTCGAAAATGAAGTAAAACCTGTCATAGAAAAACAGAACTTGAAATCTATAATGTCAATGGCTAAAGATGAAACTAACAAACCACAACCTATAATGTTTAAGGATGTAGGCGGTCAGGATAAAGCCATAGACATGCTTAAAAAGGGCATTCTCTATCCGTTAAAATACCCGCACGCATATAAAAATACTCTGGTTAACCACGGGGCATTAATGTACGGTCCGCCAGGAACCGGTAAAACACGGCTTGCTCTAGCACTCTCAAATGAAGCAGGCGTAAATTTTGTAAAGCTCAACGGACTTGAAATGGAATCAAAATGGGTAGGAGAATCAGAAGAAAACTGGAGGAAACTGTTTCAACTTGCAAAAGAAGAACAACCATCCATAATTTTTATTGATGAATTTGATGCGGTTGCAAAGGCACGCGGAGGACAGGATGTATACGGGGATAAAGTTGTAAATCAGCTTTTAACTCTTATGAGTGACTTAGAAAAAGAAGGCGATCAAGTTGTTGTAATTGCAGCAACAAACAGAAAAGATATTATTGATAGTGCCATACTACGTTCCGGAAGATTCACACTGCATATCCCTGTAGAACGACCTGACGAAAAAGGATTGCAAACAATTCTTGATATTCACATGAAAAATGCAGCTGTTGATTTAGATTTAGATACAACAAAACTTGCAAAAGAATTGTATCAAAAGAAAGCAACAGGTTCAGATATTCCTGCTCTTCTTACAGGTGCGCAGACAAATGCTTATGAGCGCTGCGGAATCCATAAAAAAATGGACGAAGGAACTTTTGTTCCAGAAGACTTAGATAAGGTAAAAATAATCAAAGATGACTTTGATAAAGCTGTTCAGGAATTATTCGGGCAGCAAAAAACACACAAACCCATAGGATACACAAATTATAATAAAAATTAAAAACAAAAAAGGGTTGAAATAAGTGTTTCAATCCTTTTTACTATATTCGCGATTATTATATAATCTGTCTGCACACAGGAATAATAAAGAAATATTATCTCATTAATAACGACCAAATATTAGCAATATTTATCAGGATAACTTTCCTGTTTTATTATAGACAATATCATAATAAGCTTATTATAATAATGAAACACGTAGAAAGAATTATTCCACAGCAAATGAGAATAACAAAACCTACGTTTACAAGAAAACTACTAACCAGATGCCCTCACTTTATTAAACCCGGCGGCAACGGGATTTGAACCCGTGTCAACAGAATGAGAATCTGCTATCCTGACCCCTAGACGATACCGCTTCGGTAGTTTTATTTTAAAACAATGATATTTATTTTTCAATAAATTTAATTAGCTCTTATTTATTTAGCAAATATTACTATAAATACGATGCAGGTTATGTTAGTGACTGTATAGACAAAAAAAATTTACTTGATAAAATAGAAAGTAAAAGAGGTTTATAATGGATAAAATTGTTAAAATAGCTTGGGATTTAAATGAAAAATCCGAAAATAGATATGAATTAGTATATGAAATTGCCGAACTTGCAAAAAAACTTGTTGATGAAACACAAATGAAAAAAGAACGTGAAGATTTTGGCGGATTCGAAGAAGTATCTGACAGTTCATATAAAAAAGAAAATCCGATTGAGCATGCTATTATGGTTAAAGCTTCTGAATCTGACGATGAAGGACTTATCGGTTAAACTTCAATAAAAATTATCTTGTATCAAACAACAACCAAAATAGAAAAATATTAATTTATCTGGCTGAAATTTTTAATAATGTATTTTTACTGTATTAGCAGTAATTTCAGTAGTATAAAGGATTGAGTATTATAATATACAGGAGAGATAATTACGTTATGCAGAATACCGTGTTATTTATAAAAGATAAAATCGGTGATTTTTTACCAGAAGTCGGAATTATCTTAGGTTCTGGTTTAGGAGTACTCGCTGATGATTATTGTGAAATAGCTATACCTTATTCTGATATTCCTGGATTTACAGCAGCTACTGTTGCAGGACATAAGGGGCGTCTTGTGTTTGCGGAAATTTGCGGTAAAAAAGTTGTAATGATGCAGGGACGTTTCCATTTTTATGAAGGACATCCGATGGAAACAGTTGTATATCCTGTTAAAATTATGAAACAGCTCGGAGTTAAAACTCTTATTATAACAAATGCTGCAGGCGGCGTAAATATTGATTTCAAACCTTCTGATTTAATGATTATAACAGACCATATTAATTTTATGGGTACAAATCCATTAATCGGTGTTAATGATGATACTCTGGGAGTAAGATTTCCTGATATGAGTGAAGTTTATTCAAAAGAACTTATTGCACTTGCAGATAATTGCGCACAAAAGCTTGGGATTGAAATAAAAAAAGGTGTTTATATGGCTCTTACAGGGCCATCTTATGAAACACCTGCTGAAGTTAAGATGGCGCGTATTCTTGGAGCTGATGCGGTAGGAATGTCAACAGTGCCGGAGGCAATAACCGGTCATTATTGTTCAATGAATGTAATGGGTATAAGTTGTATTTGTAATCAGGCTGCAGGAGTTAGTACAACAAGACTTACCCATACAGAAGTAATCTCTGCTGCTAATATGGCTAAACAGAAATTTGTCACACTAATACTTGCAATTTTAAAGAACTTGACATAAAGGAGGGTGTAATGCTTTCAGGACCTTTTCTAGATAAAAACTGGATAGGACAAAATCCGGATTATCAAACGTCAGATATTGTACTACTCGGACTGCCGTTTGATGGAACAGTAACAAATCGTTCAGGTTCAAGATTTGCACCACAGCAAATCAGGTTTGCAAGCTGGGGGTTAGAAGACTATTCACCATATTTTGATAAGCATCTTGAGGATTGCAATTTTCATGATGCAGGTGATTTAGAATTCCCTATCGGAAATACAGTGGGTTCACTTGATTTGATTGAAAAAAATGTTGAAGAAATATACAAAGACGGAAAACGTGTATTCGGTATTGGTGGCGAACACCTTGTAACACTACCTGAAATTAAGGCATTAAGCAAATTTTATAAAGATTTTGCAATAATTCATTTTGATGCGCATACAGATTTAAGAGATGAATATTTAGGACAAAAACTTTCTCACAGTGCAGTTATTAAACATTCTGCTGAAATTGCCGGTTTTGAGAACCTTAAACAAATTGGTATTCGCTCGGGACTTAAAGAAGAGTTTGATATTATGAAAAAGCATAATACTCTTGTAAAAGAATACTCACAACTTGATTGTATAAAAGATAAACCGGTATTTGTAACGGTAGATTTAGATGTCCTTGATACTTCTATAATGCCCGGAACCGGTACTCCGGAGGCTGGCGGATTTACTTTTAATGAACTTTTAGGCTGGTTTAGGTATCTAAAAGACTTTAATATTATAGGTGCAGATGTTGTGGAGCTTGCTCCGGATTATGATGCAAGCGGAGCATCAACTGCTGTTGCGGCTAAAGTGATACGTGAACTTTTAATGGTGATGTAATGCCTATAGATATTGAGATTTTGAGAGAGAAAATAAACCGTGCAAATTATGAGTATTATGTACTTGATAATCCTTCAATCAGTGATTACGAGTATGATACGCTCTTTGCCGAACTTAAAAAACTGGAAGAAGAAAATCCTTACTTAATTACTCCAGACAGTCCTACACAGCGTGTGGGTGGTATTAGCGAGAAATTCGAAGAACACAAACACAAATATCGGCTTTACAGTCTGGATAATACTTATAATGAAGAAGAGTTAATCAAGTGGTATGAACGTGTTATAAAAGAATGCGGCAATGGCCAGGAACTTGTTTGCGAACTTAAAATAGACGGGCTTGCAATGGCATTAAGTTATGAAAATGGTCTGTTTGTCCGCGGTGTAACCCGTGGAGATGGGATTATCGGTGAAGATATTACAAATAACTTAAAAACCGTACATGCAATACCGCTTAAACTTTTTGAACCTGTAAACATTGATGTACGCGGCGAAGTATACATGCCTAAAGAAGCCTTTGAAAGACTTAACGAGGAAAATGCACAAAATGGAGAAAAACTATTTGCTAACCCCAGAAATGCGGCAAGCGGTTCTATTCGTCAGCTAGACAGTACTATTACTGCTAAAAGAGATTTGTCATTTTTTACCTATACGGTAATTTTTGAAGGTGAAAATCCGATTAAAACACATTGGGAAGCTCTTGAGTACATAAAAAAACTTGGATTTAAAGTCAATCAGAATATCCGTCTAGTCAAAGATATTTACGGCGCAATTGAGTACTGTAAAGAGTGGGAAAGTAAACGCTTTGATTTAGGATATGCAACTGACGGAGTTGTTATAAAAGTAAACAATCTTTCCTGTCAGCAGGAAATGGGTTATACTGCCCGCGCCCCGAAGTGGGCAACCGCATTTAAGTTTCCTCCGGAAGAAATCACTACAACGTTAAAAGATATAGAATGGGGTGTAGGCAAAACTGGTGCGGTGACTCCTGTTGCAATATTGGAGCCTGTACTTCTTGCCGGAAGTACCGTTTCAAGGGCAAGTCTGCACAATTTGGATGAAATAAAACGGCTTGATATACGTATTGGGGACAAAGTTCTTATTAAAAAAGCTGCTGAAATCATACCTAAAGTGATAAAATTTGTTGATGACGAAAATCATAACAAATTACCTGTTTATGAAATGAAAATGGTTTGCCCTGATTGTGGAGCTTCATTGCAGACTAGAGAAGGCGAAGTAAACTTGTACTGCCCAAATCCTGATTGTCGTTCAGTTATGCTTGCAAAACTTGAATACTGGGTTTCAAAAGAAGCAATGGATATTGACTTTGTAGGACCATCGTTAATAGAACAATTATATGACAGAAAAATGGTTTTGACACCTGCCGATTTTTACAGATTGTCAAGACAGGATTTGATGCAATTAGATTTAATCAAAGAAAAATCTGCGGAAAATATTTTTACTTCAATCTCAAACAGTAAATCACGACCGCTTGCACGTTTTATAACAGCACTTTCAATCAGGCATGTCGGAAAAGAAACAGCAGATATTCTGGTTAACGAACTCCGTACTCTGGAAAAAATTCGTACTGCATCAATAGATGAACTTGCGGCAATTGAAGGAATTGGAGAAAAAATTGCAAATACTATCTGGGAATTTTTCCAAAAGGATGATAATATAAAATTAGTAAATGAACTTTTATCCTTAGGTGTAATTCCGAAGGAGGGCGAACAAAAAATTTCAAATAAGCTTGAAGGTAAAACATTTGTTTTGACTGGGGCTTTATCAACAATGACAAGAGATCAAGCAGAAGAGAAAATAAAACAAATGGGAGGAAAAGTATCTTCTTCTGTGTCCAAGAAAACATCCTTTGTCATAGCTGGAGAAAATGCAGGTTCAAAATATGAGAAAGCTAAAAATTTAGGTGTTATAATATTAACGGAACAAGAATTTTTGGAAATGGTAGGCGGTTAAATATGAAACAAAAAAATAAATTAAAGCCTGATAAAAAAGTAAAAATGATAGAAATACGTGGAATCAGCGGCTTGTTAAAGTTAGGATTTATCGGAGTTTGTCTTGTGGCAGGCTTTGGTGTTTTTCCGGGTTTTGCTCTTATGCTGTTGTGGAACTCATTTATAGCTGCAAATACGCCCATTCCATCCATAGGAATTCTACAAGGTTTACTTTTGTACGGAATATCTGTTGTTATTTATTTACTTCACAACCGTCCTAAATTCTCTATCTCTTGTGGTGCTTTTAAAGATTTATCCGATGAGGAACTTGATAGAATTATTACGAAAGCAAAACTTGATGCAGAAAAAAGGATGACAATGTCTGGTTTTGATTTTTTCCAGAGTAAACTGGAAGAAATGGAAAAATCACAAAAAGAAGAACTTGAAGAAAAAGATAAAAAAGAAATTTAAAAGGAATAATTTTGAGTAATAAAAAAATACAAGAAAAAAATATTGATGAATCATTAGAACAATGGCTTACAAGTTATCGGCAAAGTAATAATGATAACGAGCGTGCCAAGTTAAAAACACTTATTGTCACTGCAATGATGTCAAAAGTAAGAAAGATTGCAAAGACAATTGCCAGACGGGATTACGACCCAGTAGAGGATCTTGTACAGGCAGGTGCTATAGGGCTTATTAAAGCAATAGATAATTTTAAACCAGAATTAAGTAAAAATTTTAGAATTTATGCCGGTTATTTAATAATTGGTGAAATGAGACACTATATAAGGGATAAAATGTCTCTAATCCGTGTTCCCAGAGAAATTCAGGAACTTGCATACCGTATTAACAGTTTTGTTACAGAAGTTTCTGATGATTACATTGATAACTTGACCCAGCAGAATATTGCAGAAGCTCTCAATGTTCCTGTTAAAAAAGTAGGGTACGCTATGGAAATGGATCGGCGTAAAAAAACTGTATCACTTGACCATATCTATGATAAGCACAATCAAAATATTCCGTTTGAAGATATTATAGGTACTGATGATTACAAATTTACATCAGAATCCTATGACCAGAAAATTATTTTAAATGAAGTAATTGAAAAGCTTCCTGATGATTTGAAAGAACTTATTTATCTTTACTACCATGAAGATTTATCGCAAAAACAAATTGCAGAACGATTACAACTTTCACCTATGAGAGTATCAAGACGATTAAAAAAAGCATTTGATATGCTCTACTCGTTGATTACCAAAGAAAAAAGGGTTGTGTAATGTTTAATCCCGATACTTTGGTTATTATTTTCATCGCCGCTGTTGGATTATGTTTTGGCAGTTTCTATAATGTAGTAATCTTACGGGGGTTAAGCGGGGAAAGTATTGCGTTCCCAGGTTCTAAGTGTCCAAAATGCAATACTCCATTAAAATGGTGGCATAATATACCCGTTATTTCATACTTGTTTTTAGGCGGTAAATGTGCATTTTGCAAATGTAAAATCAGTATTCAATACCCGATTGTAGAACTTATATCAATGCTATTATTTATAATTGCATATATAAAATGGGGATTAACAGTTAAAACGTTATTTGCAATTATTCTTTTCTCATTATTTCTTATAACAACAATAACAGATATATTAGAAAGAGTCATTTTAACTCACCATGTATACATTCTGGGAGTATTAGGACTTATTTATTCTATAATTGCTATATTTTATCCTGAATTTGTAACTGTTTTTTATCTTGGGCAAAATCCATTTTTAATAGCTATATTAGGCATACTAACCGGAGTTTGTGTTATGGAAATTCTTGCAAGAAGCGGATACTTAATTGCAGGTACACGAGCATTCGGAGAAGGTGACTCTTATATTGCAGGTGCGCTTGGTGCAATATTTGGCTGGAAATATACTTTAATAATACTTGCTGGAGGATTTGTTCTTCAATTCCTCATTTCACTGCCACTCTTTTTGATAAATACATACAGGCAAGGTAAAAAATTTACAGTTATAGAGTTTATACTATTTATAACACTCGCCTCTATTATGTGGTTTGCGGGAAATCAAATGGAAACAGTTATATACTTAAGCGGACTTGCACTGCTTGTACTTATCGCACTTCACTTAATAAGAAACATTGTTCGGGATATTAAAACACCATCAGGTTGTACATACTTACCATATGTGCCGGCAATGATTGTTACAGCATTTACAGGTATGTTGCTATGGTTTTAGAACCTTAATAACAGAAAACGGGACTTTCTTTCTCGGCGGCATTAAACGAGTCTACGAACAAAGACTCACGCTTTGTCCTCCGCTCTCTGCCGCCTCGCGCTCGAACCTTAACAATGCTACGCATTGGGGGTTCTCGTCCCAACAAAAAAGCGCCACAGCGCTTTGTTTATTAGCGGGAGACGGGACTCTCTTTCTCGGCGGCATTAAACGAGTCTACGGACAAAGACTCACGCTTTGTCCTCCGCTCTCTGCCGCCTCGCGCTCGAACCTTAAC
>CAYVMC010000003.1:59107-93580 GCA_964452495.1 uncultured Muribaculaceae bacterium
TCGTCCCAACAAAAAAGCGCCACAGCGCTTTGTTTATTAGCGGGAGACGGGACTCGAACCCGCGACATTTTGCTTGGGAAGCAAACATTCTACCACTGAATTACTCCCGCAATTCATACACTTATTCTAGCATAAAAAACAAAAATTAAAAAATTAAATTATTATCCATTCAAATTGGTTACTATAAAAAACTGCCACACTTCAATTTCACCATGCAATTCTAAGCAGTTAATTATTTATGCCCTTTTCATTCTGCTTAATATACTCACACTCAGCTTCAAGACGTTTATCCTCCATTGCATCAATAAACTGCTCTATATGTTGCAAACGTCCTAGTGCAAATCCAGTTTCTACAAGCAGCACACAATCATTACACAACCTATATTCATTATACTGTATAGAACCAGCAAGGCATTTATAGCTGCCGCATGCGTCACATACAAAAAACTCATTGACAATATCAGGATTTTCCTCAATATCATCAAGCCGCATTTGCTCCGCAACCTGTTGCATTTCTTCAACAATTTCCTCTTTGGATTTCACCATTATACGATTAACTCCTTCATTTCTACTACAGCCTGTCTTAATCCTACAAAAACAGCCCTTGATATAATACTGTGCCCAATATTAAGCTCATATAGATTAGGTATTTCCTTCATTCGACTTACATTTCGATAGTTAAGCCCGTGTCCGGCATTAACCTTTAAGCCTAAATTCTGCGCAAATACCGCCGCCCCCTTTAAATCGTCAAAAGCTTTCTGTTCTAAATCCCCGCCAAACTCTTCGGAATACCTCCCAGTATGTAACTCAATAAATTGCGCCCCTGTATTTGCTGCCGCAGATACCTGAGAAATATCAGGGTCTATGAAAAAACTAACTTCAATACCTGCCAAAAGCAACGGCTTAACAAAATTACACGCTCTTTCCTGTTGTCCGTGAACATCCAATCCGCCCTCTGTCGTTAGTTCCTGCCTTTTTTCCGGAACAATACAAACAGATTTCGGCATTATACGCAATGCTATTTCCTGCATCTCATCAGTCATTGCCATCTCCAAATTCAGCTCTGTTCTTGGTAATTTACTGATAAGTTCAACATCCATATCGTTTATATGCCGCCTGTCCTCTCTCAAGTGAGTAGTAATGCTATCAGCGCCTGCATCATTACAAACCCGAGCAGCTTTTATTACATCCGGTTCAATTCCGCCCCTTGCATTCCTTAATGTCGCTACATGATCAATATTAACACCTAAAAGCATACAAACACTCCTATAATTTTTCCCACAATTTATTTAATTCCAATAAAGCTGTATATGTCGGAAGTACCGTAATTCTATTTTCTGAAATAGAAAGTATATAGTCAATAGCATTTTTAATATTAGGAATAATTGTAATTTTATCAACCGGAAGACCTATATATTTAAGCCTTACTGCCATATCTTCAGCCCTTATTCCAGACACAACAACCTGCTTTTGTACACCTCTCAATCTTTCAAAATCGGCATCCCATAACCATGAAACATCCCGCCCATCCGCATAATTATCATTTATTATAATTAACAAATTAGATGCCAAGTCTACACTTCTTATAACCTCACTTGCTCCTGCTGGATTTTTAATTAACTGAATAAGAATTTTATGACCGCGAACATCACGGAGTTCACTCCTCCCAAACTCTGTCTTAAAACTTAACAGCGGAGTTTTTATATTTTGGATACCGGCTGTTTTTAAAAGTACAATAGCAGCCAGGGCATTATAAGCATTAAAAAAACCAACCAGAGGAATTTTAAACTCTTCACCACCAAGCTTTATAACTGAGAAATCCTTTTCCAACAAAATATCTGCTTCATAATCAGGCACCGGACGTTTATACCCACACTTGCAATAGTAATGCCCTTGCTGCGCATAAAACTTTTTAGAATATTCTAAAGCTCTGCCACATTGACAATTAAAAATTTCCTCAGGTGAAGACGTGACCGTCCTTTTACCGCTTCTATCTTCTATACTCCTTACTCCAAAAAATACAGGTTTCTTTTTCCTTCCTCTAAGACTTGCAACAAGAGGATCATCAGCATTAAGTAAAAGCTGTACGTCGGGCATAACATCAATACCTTCTTGAATCTTCTGTTTTGTAGTATCAAGTTCCCCATAACGATCAAGCTGATCGCGAAAAAGATTTGTAACAACAAGATAATCCGCCGGTATAAAATTTGCTATTTTGGCAAGATAAGCTTCATCTGACTCTATAACACAATTATCATAGTTTTTATCAGGCGAAAGCGAGAGAGCAAAAGCATTCACAACTCCAGTCAACATATTTGCTCCCTTGGAATTTGCTATCACACCCCTTCTATTTGATTTAAGAATATGCGTAATTAAGCCACAGGTTGTTGTTTTCCCGTTTGTTCCCGTAACCATTATCCTTTCTGACTTAATATAGCAACCTGCGACCTTTAAAAAATCCGGATAATTTTTAAGAATAACCGAACCGATAAAAGAAGTTCCCTCTCCTGTATTAGTCATCTTTATCAGTCGATACGCAACTTTTGCTAGTCTCAATGTAATTAAAAGTTTAATATTTCTCATTAAAATATTCTCCCGGACGGTATTTATTTTTTTTGAAAAATAAAATATAATAATATGGTAATACAAAGAAGGACAACATGATACTGTTTTTATTCACAATCGTTTTTATTGCCGAACTGTTACTTACAGGTTTTATTATACTAAAACTTATAGACTTTGACCTTGCAATAATTGAACTCGATGAAAAATTTCAGGTCAATCGTAATGTTGTAAAATATTCAATGTATTATTTTAAAGAAGTCACTGCAGGGTACAAAGAGCTTGTAGAATTAACATTCAAAAATTTTGATAAAAAATACCGTGCGTTCGGTTTTAACAGTATAAAATCAACATTAATATCACTATTAATGTTACTGCTGCCTAAGACATATCGCAACTTTATCGACTCGACAAAACTCGGATATAAAGTTATGAGGTATTTATCAAAGGCTTAATATATGTTATAATTGAGAAAAAAGAAAGAGGAAATAATAATTATGTGCAAAGAAAAATCATCCTTTGGATTTGGCATGGGGCTTTTGGCAGGCGTTGTCGGAGGACTTATTGCCGGTGTTCTTTATGCCCCAAAACCCGGTGCAGAATCTCGCGCCATTCTCAAAAAATCAATTTGCGATTTTCTGGAAAAGAACTCTCCTGCTATATCAGAAGCGAAAAAAAATGCTATTGAATCTGTTGATTTATTTAGATACAAACTGGAAAAACAGTATAAAAAAATTAATGATAAGCTGAAGTCTATGAGAATGCAAAAAGCAAAACAGTTAGAAACAACTGACTATGATTTTAATTAGAAAGGATTATTATGGATTTACAGCTAACACACGGTTTAGTATTTTTAGCATGGTCAAGTGCAATTATGATTATCCTTATCGGGGTTTTTGTAATAAAAGTTCTTTTTGACCTGTCAAGACTCACAAATACAATGAATGATACAGCAAATATTGTAAAAAATGAACTAGAACCAACACTTAAAAATGTAAATGATACTGTAGAAATTGTTTCAACAAGAGTAAAAGAAGCTAATAATATTGTTACAAACGTTGAAGGAAAGGTGAAAGATGCCGCAAGACAGGGTAAGAAGTTCTTAATAACTGTGGGTGGTGGCATTTTTGCACTATCAAAATTTGCATTTACCGGTGCTTCTAACTTTATCAAATCTAAATTAAAATAGTAACCGTTTTGATTAGTCTTTTTGTTGAATTTATTTCAAAGACCGGTCATTTATACTAAAAAAGAAAAGGAGAATATTACTATGTCAGTTATGAAATTTTTTGCAGGATTTGCAGTTGGTGCAGCATTAGGCGCTCTTGCAGGCATCCTGCTTGCCCCGCAGTCAGGTGCCGAAACAAGAGAAATGATTGGAGAAGTTGCATCTGACGTTGCAAAACGGACAGAAGATACGGTTAAGGATATTCAAAGGAAAGCTGATGATATTGTTTCTGATATGCAGGCTAAAGGTGAAGAAATGATTAATAAAATCCAAGACCTTATCAAAAAACAAAAGGATGAATTAGCACAAAATTAACTAAATCCTAATTCAATTTAGAAAGCACACAGATATTTGTGTGCTTTTTTAATGTTCTAATAGTCTTCACTTTTACCCGAAAATAAAGTATAATTGTACGGTAAGAGGGAATTTATGGTTAATTTAATTATAATACTTGCAGCTTTGGTACTGGCAGGCGGTGCTATATATGTACTGTGGTCTTTACTGTTATATTCTGGATCCAAAGACCCGCATGATAACTTACAACTAACCACAAAAAATATTATTGAGCAGGTAGATGTATTGTACCAAAAAAAGGAATATGCCCTGCTTGAACTTTTTGCAACTAAGTACCTTGAACGGGTACCTGGAAATTATACAGTGAGAGAATACCTTGCAAAATCTTATTATGAAACAAAAAAAATCACTAAAGCCATAAATGAATGTATAATCTTACTAAAGCACCAACCACAAAACCTTGACGTCCGAAAACTTCTTGGTGAATGTTATGTAAAAAAAGAAATGTACATGGATGCCCTAACCCAATTTGAAATTTCTTATCAAGAGAATGAACAGCAGGCAGATGTGGTAAAAAGACTTGCTGAATTATATAGAGAAACCGATCAGATATATTCAGCCATAAACGCTTATAAGTTATATACAGAAATGATTGAAGAATCGCCAGAACTGGCTGAAATTTACAATATTCTCGCAGAGTTAAATGAAGCTGCAGGTTATTATCCAGCCGCTTTTGAAGCTTATAAACAGCTTTTAACAATTTATCCTACCGATTTTGATACAAATAGGAAATTAGCTAATCTTTACATAAAAATTAAAAACCTGCCCAAAGCTCTTGAAATCCTTGAATATATGCTGACATTCACAACAGATAACAGGCAAAAAATAGGTTTATTAGACGGAGCAATTGAAATTAAGACCGAATTAACCGATTACAATGGGGCACTTGAGTCTGCTAATAAACTACTTGAAATCCCAGGAGTAGATACTTTTAAAACCAGAAACATTATTGCAATGCTTCTAGTTAAACAAGGACAATTAGATGAAGGTATTAAAATTCTGGAAGATCTTGTTATGCTCTCGCAAAATGCATTCGAGGTAACAATGGAACTTGCAATGGCATACCGACAGCATAAAAATTTTAAAGCCGCACTTGAACGATATAAAACATTACTTGATGATGCTGATCAAAAAGAAGCCAAAGAAATAAGAGCAAAAATCTGCGAACTTTATATTGATTGGGCTATGCATAAAGAACGCGGTAAAAATTTCGATGATAATGAAGCTTTAAAATACCTAACAAGTGCAATGCAGTACGATGCCCTCAATCCTAAAGTATATTACAATTTTGCAATGATTAGTATGAAAAACAGTAATTATAGTGATGCAGTAATGTACTTATTAAAAGCTCTAGAGTTTGAAAAAGATAAAACAGAAGCCTGCCAATATTATATAAAACTGTCAGAATGCCATCATCAATTAGGCAATGTATTTGAGGAAAAAAAAGCTCTGGCAGACTTATTAAGCATTGACAATGAAAATGCAAGCGGTCATATGAAAATGGGTATACTGTATCATTCACAGCAGGATATTAAAAACGCGGAAGAATCACTTACAAAAGCAATTTATTTAGATGATTCACTCATTGATGCAAAATACTACCTTGCGTTAATTTATGAAAACTATGATAAAGAAAAAGCCAACAAGCTGTATCAAGAAATATTAGAGCAAGATCCAACATATAAGAATGCACGGCTTGCTCTTACAGAAATCAATATACAGGATACATTCTGATTATAAGAACTATATTTGCACATTTAACTGCTTTTTAAAAACAGTTTCAATAACATATCACTGACTACAAACAACATTTATCGGCAATACCATTTAAACATAGTCGTATTAAAGGACTCGCTGTACTCGCATACCACACATTGCTCTCTATAACTCTTCTTCACCTTCTTTTATAGGTGCTCCAATTACTCTTTCAAGTTCAGCAGCATTGACGTTATAGTCAAGCAAGTTTGAGTAATAACTTAATTGTGCATTAAGATATGTGTTCTCTGCATCTTTAAATTCGATAGCATTCCCTAAACCCACCTGATAACGTCTAAAAGCTTGATATTGTTGCTCTTTTGCCTGCTGCAGAGCAAGCTTTGAAACATTTAAACTATCAAAAGAGTTCATAAGATTTATATATGCACTTTTAACTTCTAAATATACACTTTGTTTTTCTAATTCATAATCTGCAACCAGTTTTTTATAATTAGCTTTAGCCTCATCAACACGTTTTTTTAACAAATATAAATTCAACGCAGTATAATTTAGCTGTACCCCGAATTGATACCCGTTATCACTGTCAATTTTTTGTCCGCCCCTATCATAAGAAGCAAATGCACTTATATCTGGTGTAAAAGCTCGCTTTGCACTACGAATATTTAATTCCGCCGCATCCATACGTTTTTGTGCAGCAAGCAGCGATGGTCTTGAAGCTTCTGCAGTTGTAAGAAGATTATCAAAATCTACATCATAGATTTTTGTATTTAATTTACTTTTAAGTACAACATTTTCCAATTCAGGAATGCCTACTGCATTCGCTAATTGCGCAGCAGCAAGTTCGTGGGTATTTTTTGCCTTAATTAAATTAACTTTCGCATTTCCAAGGTTATATTCTGCCGTTGTGACATCAATTTTTGCCTTTTTACCTATTTCATAATAGGCTTTTGCCTGCTTCAACTGTAATTCAAAATCTTTTACAGTATCTTCATAAACCAGTTTTTGTTCTTCTGCAAAAAGAACATTATAATAAGCAACTTTTACATTATAAATTACTGTTTCAATACTCGTTTCGGCATCATATCTTGTTGATTCATAAGTACGTTTTGCCATATCCGCACTTGCTTTTGTTTTGCCAAAATCAAACAACAGCATATCAGCGGAAAGCGTCGGAACGTAAAACAAATTATACCTTTGCTTCATCATACTTGCATACGCACCGCCTGTTGTCATAAGCATATCATTTCGAGAATAGTTTGTACCGGCACTTAAAGTAGGGAAATAGTTAGCCCAGGCCTGTCCTATCTGTGTTTTATAAATCTCTGCATTACTAATAGCAGACATAATTGAAGGATGATGTGTTATTGCAAGTTTTATACAATCGTCAAGCGTAACTTCCCCGTTGAAATCTTCATACTCAATCTGGCTATTGATTACCGGAAACTTTGTTTCATACATTCCTTCAGCTTCACGTGAAGTTTCTTCCTTGGTTTTTTCATTGTCTTTCTCTTTTCTACGTTCTTCACGTTTATTTACTTTCTGTTGTTTTTCAGGTTTTATAATATGAACCGGTTTTTCTTTTTTATCTTCACTATCCTTATTTTTACCCCAAAACGCTAATGCAGCATTGGTATTTATTGCAAATACAGAAAACATTAAAAGTAAACTTATATATTTCTTCATCATTGCAACTATAACTCCAAATCTTCTTCTGTAATTTCTTTTGTCGGGAACTTATCAACAATATCCTGCACAATTACATAGAATGCAGGAGTAAGAACAGCTCCTAAAGTACACGCAGCAATCATACCGCCAATTACCGTAGAACCTACTGATATTCTTGAATTAGCACCTGCTCCTGCTGCAAAGAGCATGGGCATAACCCCGAGAATAAATGCAAGTTCTGTCATCATAATAGCCCTGAAACGCAACTTTGCAGCCTTAATAGCGGCTTCTTTAACCGGCAGTCCATGCTTTTCATGTTCTTCCTTTGCAAACTCTACAATTAAAATAGACTGTTTAGCTGCAAGCCCAACAAGGGTAATCATACCAACCTGTGAATAAATATCAAATGACTGGTTAATCATCATTTGGAATAACAGTGCCCCTAATACAGCAATCGGAGATATCAATAGTACAGCAACCGGAATAGTGTAACTCTCATAAAGAGCAACAAGAAAGAGATATACAAATAATAGAGCTAATCCTACTATCATTGCTGTTTGTCCGGATGCTTCCCGTTCTTGAGCAGAAGTTCCGGACCAGTCAAAACCAATATCATCCGGCAGAACACTGTTTGCAACTTCTTCCATTGCATTCATCGCATCACCAGAACTCTTACCGGCAGCTTCCTGTCCTTGAATTTGAACAGATTTATACTGATTATATCTGGAAATCGATGCTGTACCAATTGTTTGTTTTAACTTGATTATTGATAATACAGGAACCATAACGCCGTTTGTATTTTTGACATAAATACCTGACAGATCAGTTGCTTTATCTCTGAATTTACTTTCAGCCTGTAATTGCACTTTAAATACTCTATCATATTTATTGAAATCATTAACATAATAAGTTCCAAGCATAGATGAAAGAGTTGAATACAACTCTTGCAAATCAACTTTTTGAGCAAGTGCTTTGGCATAATCAATCTCAACAATGTATTGGGGTACATTTGCCTGGAATGATGTGTAAACACTTGATAAGGATGAATTTTGATTAGCCGCAGATATAAGCTTATTGGCCCAGGTTTCCAATTCCTGCGGAGTATATTCCCCTTTGGAAAGCATTTGGAACTCAAACCCACCCATCATACTCATACCGTTAATTGCCGGAGGAGAAAAAGCTACTATAGATGCCTCTTTTGTATTTGCAGCAACAGCTCTTACCTTATTTAATATTGCGACATGAGAAAGATCCGTTGCCTGACCTTTTATCTTACGTTTTACCCAATCAATAACACCTACTTTTCTGTCTGCATAATCATCTAACTGAATAATAACCGTAGACTGATTGACAGAACCATCTCCGCCAAATACGGTTAATTTTTCTTCATTAATCCCTTCTATATCTCTAATCCCTTCAACAAATTTTGTTGAAACTTCCTCTGTCCTTGATAAAGAAGCACCATCAGGAAGTGTTATACTGGCAATAAGAACACCCTGATCTTCATCAGGAATAAAACCTGTTGATATCAACTTAAATGAAAAAAGAGTGAGTACGACAATTGATATATAAAATATTGCTACAAGTTTCTTATCATAAACAAACTTTTTAACATATTCCATATAAAAATCTTCGACCTTTACAAAAAAGTCATTAAATTTTTTAACCCAGATTTGCGACTCATAAGATATTTTTTCTTTTAACGAAGAAAACAATGTTGTTTTGTTACCCGTATTCTTAATTTTAGAATGTTTATCTTCAAGAAAATGTGAACACATTGCAGGAGATAGAGAAAGAGCACAAATTGCAGAAATTGCAATAGAAACTGCAATACAAACAGCAAATTGTTTATACATAACTCCCGTCATACCACCCATGAATATAATGGGAACAAACACTGCCATTAAAACCATTGCCATTGCAACAAGTGATGACCCTACTTCCTCCATCGTCAACTGTGTTGCAATTACTGCCGATTTACCTTCCTCAATATGTCGTTTAACATTTTCAATAACAACAATGGCATCATCAACAACTACACCAACTGCAAGAACCAATGCAAAAAGAGTCAACAAGTTTATAGACATCCCCATAATATTTAATGCAAAGAATGTACCTATAAGTGATACCGGAATTGTAATACATGGTACAAGTGTTGCCATCGGATCTCCGAGAAAAAGGAAAATAATTATAACAACAATTAATGCAGTAAGAAGAATTGTGAGTTCAACTTCTTTCATTGATTCATGAATAAAAGTAGCATCGTCTTTTACATAAAGTATTTTTATACCATTATTAAGCTTTGAATTTAATTCATCAACTTTAGCCCCTACAGCTTTTGAAAGGTTAATAATATTGGCATCCGGAAGCTGAGAAATAACGACAACTGCTGACGGTTTACCGTTAACCAAACCCAGATTTGAATAAGACTCCGCACCTAGTTCAACTCTGGCAATATCTTTTATTCGAACATTTGAACCGTCCATATTAGACCTGATTATAATATTTTCAAATTGTTCAACCTCGTCCAGCCTCCCCTGAGTTTTCAAAGTTAATTGCAAAGCGTTTTTTTCATCAGTTGGAAGCTGTCCCAAAGCACCGGCAGTAACCTGTGTATTTTGATCTGTAATAGCGGTTTGAACCTCACTTGTTGAAACATTCAAACCTGCCATCTTTTGCGGATCAAGCCAAATTCTCATAGAATAGTCTCCTCCGCCAAATACACTCACATCAGCTACACCATCAACCCGTTTTAGTTCATCTTTTATATATATCGAACCATAATTCGTTAAATCTAGCTGAGACCAATTACCAGATTCAGGATATAAAGTAAGGATAATAGCTCCTGAACCGGAAGAACGACTTATTGCTGTTACACCTGTACGCTGTACATCTTCCGGTAATTGGGATAATACCTGTTGAATTCGATTCTGGACATTCATCAGGTTAACATCCTTATTGGAACCCACTTTGAAATACAGTGTTAGAGAGTAACTCCCGTCATAAGATGTAGATGACATATATGTCATATTTTCAACACCATTCAGCTTATTTTCAAGTACCGTTGCAACAGAAGACTCAATAACTTCAGCACTTGCCCCCTGATATGTAGCAGACACATTAACTTGCGGAGGAGTAACATCCGGATAACTTTCCTGCTTTAATTCAAGAATTGAAATTATACCCAGAATTACAATACAAACCGATATTACAAGTGCAAAACGCGGTTTCTTTATAAAAAAGAATAATTTATCTTTATCAAATATCTGTTTCATTAATTATTTCCTGATGTTTCCGATTCACCGTCAGTTTCTTTCGTTTGAGGAATGGATTTAAGTTTTTGACCTTCAACAGAAATGTTCTGAATACCAGAAACAACAATTGTAT
This sequence comes from uncultured Muribaculaceae bacterium, assembly GCA_964452495.1. Classification (GTDB taxonomy): domain Bacteria; phylum Cyanobacteriota; class Vampirovibrionia; order Gastranaerophilales; family Gastranaerophilaceae; genus CALUTH01. The sequence goes on from CAYVMC010000003.1 coordinate 70,020, forward strand.
CATTAAGACTAACTCCGCTCTCTACAATCCAATTGCTGTCTATATCATCAGACACTTCTATATTTTTTCTAACAGCCTTATTATCTTCAACTGCCCAAACATAATACCCGCTCATTGCATCCCCTTTTGTACATGCCTGCGGCACAGTAATATACTCAACTTCCTGCGGAGCAACAAGCTTAACTTTCATATAAGCACCAGGCATCAGCCATAAACGAGAATTATCAAATACCGCCCTCATACTAACAGAACCTGAATCCTGATCGATTTTATTGTCAATAAAATTGATGGTTCCAACCTTGTCGTACAATTTTCCGTTATCCAATTCTACATAAACTTGAACATCCTTAAACTGATCACTTGCTTTTATCAATCTTATAAAATCGTTTTCTTTAAGGCTGAAAGAAACATAAATAGGATCAAGACTTGCAACATTAACAAGCGAACCTGATGTCGCCGTAACATAGTTTCCTTCTGTTATATTAACCTTACCTATCCTGCCGTCAATAGGAGATCTTATGTCCGTATACCCCAAATTGACCTTAGCCAACTCATACTGCTGTTTTGCAGCATCCAGTAATGCCTGATTTTGATTTCTTAAAGCAAGACTTTGATCAACATCAGAACGACTTATCAAGTCTTCTTTAATAAGTGCATTTGCTCTATCTAATTCCTGCTGTGCATTAGTTAAAAGGGCACTGTACTGATTAACAGATGCACGTGAGTTATTTACCTCTAACTCATATTCTCTAGGATCAATCTTAAATAAAATCTGACCCTTTTTGACAAAATCACCTTCCTTAAAATATTTTTTAAACAAAAATCCAGGAACTCTTGCAACAAGATCTACTGAATATACTGCTTCAACCCTGCCAGTTGCTTCAGCTGAAACATTTACCTTTTTTATTTGAGGATGATCAACTATAACCTCTTTAGGAGCTAATAATGATCGTTTTTGTAATATACCTGAAATGGCTCCGGATATTTTATTATATACAATAGGTACTACAATGACTAAAAGTACAATAGCAGCCATGTGTTTTCTGGTTAATTTTATACTCATCATCCTCTCCAGCCCTGATTTTATAATTCAATCTTTATTAGCACTAAGAATTTTATCATAATTTATTGGTAAATCGAATACACATCTTAGTGGAATTTTCTACGAAATATCATGCAATAAATACAAAATATCCACACAAATTTAAATTGTAAACAAATATTAAAAGAATTTTTTGTGTGCTTATACACCAAATAATAGCATCCTGAAAATGCAAAATATACCAATAATTACAAATAAGACTTATTACATTGAAAAATGATTAATTATGAGTTATAATTATAGTGTTCCCAATTACATAGGAAATAAATATGGATTTAAACCAAGTAAACAGCGAGCTTAGTTCGCAAATGGTAGAAATAGCGTTTGCTGTACAAGGAATAAAAGCCCAACAACAAACAATGCAAATAGCCGGTAATATTATCGAAGACGTTGCTGAAATTTCTGCTGAAGCACTTGCTAAGTATTCTGCAGAAGTAAATCAATAACAATATAACGCACTCTTTGAAAGCATTCATTTGTTCTGCTTTCCCCTGAGAGCAAAAAAACATTATACTATGCTCAAAACGGGGTAGCCGCCGCAAAACAAAGGATATTGTTAATCCCGTTATATTTCAGCTCATTTACCATAACTTCAAAAGTAGAACCTGTAGTTGAAATATCATCAAATAATAAAAGCCCGCCGCCGCTATATTCATCTTTATTAACTTTAAACGCACCTTTTAAGTTTTCTAAACGCTCAATGCGGCTTAATTTATACTGGGGCTGAGTTTCCTTTACACGGGTAATAATATTTCTATTCACACTATACCCGCTCAACTTCGCAAATTCATCTGCTATCAATTCAACCTGATTATACTTTCTTTTCTTTAATCGTTTATGGTGCAACGGTACCGGAACAATAATAAAATTTCCTTTTATCCCTAAATCTTTCCAGTACTCATACATAAATTTTGCAATATAAACCGCCATTTCCTTCTGTTTATGATACTTAAGACCACGTATCATTTTCTGCATATTCTTATTATATTTCCCCGCACAGTATATATTCACTCCGGCAACAAATTTACAAGGATTAGGCATACACGTTTCAAGCGAACTATAACACTTCGTACAGAGTTTACTGTTCTCAACCGATGAACCACAACAGTAACATTTCTGTTTGTATATAAGATCTAATAATAAAGTTAAAAATCTCTTCATACCTGATTATTACGATTACGCTGCACATCCTCAATACGTTTTTGCCTGTAACCATAAAAGGCATAAATTAATACGCCTGCAAGCAGCCATAGCGGGAAATATATTGATGATTCATGCAACGACTTAAGCGAATATACCATCAGCCCGCCGCAAACGACTATACCCAGCACAGGGAATAGTGGAGAGAATGGAACCTTGAACGGTCTTCTTCTGTCAGGATCAGTTTTTCTAAGAATAAGAACTGCAATACAAATAATAATGAATGATGTAAATGTACCAAAATTACAAAGTTCCGCAGAAATTCTCAAATCCATAAATAGCGAAAATACAATAACAGAAATCCCTGCAAACCAAGTCATTACATAAGGAGTCTTAAATTTTCTATGTATCAATCTCCAGCCTTTCGGCAAAAATCTGTCACGACTCATTGCATAAAGTATTCTTGTAGTCCCAAGCTGATAAATCAAAAGCACTGACGTTAAAGCAGCAAGAGCTCCTACTGATATAAACCCTGCAAACCAATCCTTTTTAATAAAACTCATAGCATGTGCAATAGGCGCCCCTGTATCAATTTGAGAAATTGGAACAATTCCTGTCAAAACAAGTGCGACACATACGTATAAAATAGTACAAATAGCAAGCGTACCGAGGATTGCAACAGGCAAATCCCTTTGCGGGTTTTCTGTTTCTTCCGCAGTCGTTGAAATAGCATCAAATCCTATATAAGCGAAAAATATTAAAAATGCACCCATAAATACACCTTCAAACCCGTTAGTCATAAATGGTGTCCAGTTTTCAGGCTTAACATAAAACGCACCTACAATTACAAAACTTATTATCATAAACAAGTTAAGACCAACCATAATCCCTGCAACACGGGTTGATTCTTTAACCCCCCTAATAAGTAAAAGTGTGAGTGCAAGAACTATAAATACTGACGGGAGATTTATCGAAACAGGAATAACACCAAACAAATGCGGAACCTTATCATGTATATCCCAACCGTAAATCTTACACATTCTTAGCATTGAAATATAATCATTCCTTAACCAGAGCGGAAAGTGTACAATAAAATCCGGAAGATACTGTTTAAACCCTCTTAAAAGCTGTACAAGATATCCCGTCCAGGCACTAGCCACAGTAATGTTTCCTATAGCATACTCCAGCATTAAAATCCAACCTACCATCCAGGCCATAAACTCGCCCATTGTAGCGTATGTATAAGTATAAGCACTGCCAGCAACAGGTATCATTGCCGCAATTTCAGAATAACAAAGAGCAGTAAAAACACAAGCTATAGCTGCCAATACCATAGAAACAATTATTGCCGGTCCAGCTCCGGCTGAATCAGGAGTCCCTACAATCGCCGTTCCAATAATTGTAAAAATACCGGTTCCAACAACCGCTCCAATACCTATTACTATCAGGTCAAATATATTTAGTGTTTTCTTTAATTCCGACTTCTTAGTTGCTTCTATTAACTCATCAGTACTTTTACGCTTAAGAAGGTTGTTTAGTAGTAAATTTAGTTTCATCTTTTTCTATTTCTTCCAGTGTATTATCCTGCTCAATCAGCCTGTTTTTCTTATACCCGTAGCAAGCATAAATAACTATGCCAACTATTACCCAAACCGGAAATAACAGTGCAGAAAGCGAATGTTTTATAACCATTGAAAATACCATCAAACCAGTGCATAAAACGATTCCCGCAAGCGGAAACCAAGGAGAGAATGGAACTTTAAACGGTCTCGGTCTGTCCGGGTCAATTTTCCTCAAAATCAAAACTGCAACACAAACAATTATAAATGATGTAAATGTACCAAAATTACACAATTCTGATGCAATATTCAAATCCAAAGTAAGAGTTCCTATCATACAAACTACACCAACTACCCAGGTAAGAATGTGCGGAGTATTAAATTTAGGGTGAAGCTTTTGAAATATACTCGGTAAAAAATTATCACGGCTCATTGCATATAGAATGCGTGTCGCAGCAAGCTGCAAAACTAACAACACCGAAGTTAGTCCAGCAAGTGAGCCTATAGAAATTAAGCCTGCGACCCAGTTTTGCCCGACCATTTCCATAATATAAGCCATCGGCGCCTTTAAGAACTCCTGCGGAACCGGAGCACCATTAGTTTTCATAACCCCTGTTAAAACAAGTGCTACAAGAACATAAACAACTGTCGTTACTAGTAATGAGCCTATGATACCTATAGGCAAATCCCTTTGAGGATTTTTACACTCCTCAGCAGCAGTAGCCAGAGCATCAAAACCTATATATGCAAAGAATATTATAAACGCTCCCATAAACATTCCCTGCAAACCATTTGGTGCAAAAGGAACCCAGTTTTCTGGCTTAACATAAAATGCCCCTGCTAAAACAAAAAGAGCTATTACACCAAGCTTGACAACAACCATAACAGCTGCCATTTTAGTTGAATCCTTCGTCCCTTTTATCAATATCATGGTAATTATTGCAACAATTGCAAATGCCGGCAAATTAATACAAATGGGAATACCACAAAAATGCGGAACTACACTCTCCGGATTAATCCCCTGAGATACCAAGTATTCACCTGCTGAACGAAAATCAGAAACAAGCCAGATTGGCGGATTTGTAATACATGCCGGCAGAACATTTTTAAAGCCGTTTAAAAACTGCATAAAATGGTTTGACCAGGCACAGGCAACAGCAATATAACCTATTGCATATTCTAACATTAAAATCCAGCCTATCATCCACGCTGCAAACTCACCCAAAGTAGCAAATGTATATATATAAGCCCCACCGGCAACCGGTATCATTGAAGAAAATTCCGAATAACAGAGTGCTGAAAACACACAGGCTATAGCTGCAATGACCATTGACACCATTAATGCAGGACCTGCACCTGTTTCAGGAGTAGCTGCAGCAACACCAACAATAGCAAAAATACCAGAGCCGATAATTGCACCAACTCCCAGAATAATTAAATCCCAAACACCTAAAGTTTTTTCTAATCCGCCTTTTTCAGCCTCAGACATCATTTCATCAGGGTTTTTACGCTTGAGAAGGCTTCTCCAGAGAGAAGATTGTGTGTGATAGTTGTTTTTTTCTGTCATTAATTATTTTCCTTACATAACGGAAATCCTAATTTCCGTCTTTGTTCTACATATAGATTTGCGACACCGGAAGCCATTGTACGCACTCTGTTTATGAAATTAATTCTTTCATCTTTTGAAATCACACCGCGTGCATCAAGAAGATTGAAAGTATGTGAACACTTCAGCACATAATCATACGCCGGCAATACTAATTCTGCTTTAATACAATTATCAACCTCTTGCTGATAAAGGTCAAACAATTTAAATAATAACTCGGCATTTGAATACTCAAAATTATACTTTGACTGTTCAATTTCATTTTGAAGATAGATATCACCATACTTTAATTTGTTATTCCACATAACATCATAGACAGATTCTTTGTTTTGAAGATACATGGCAATTCTTTCTAATCCGTAGGTAAGTTCAAGTGCGACCGGCTTAACCTCTAATCCGCCAACTTGTTGGAAATATGTAAATTGTGTAATCTCCATACCATCAAGCCAAACTTCCCAGCCTACACCTGCTGCACCCAAGGTTGGAGATTCCCAGTTATCCTCAACAAATCTTACATCATGCTTGGATAAATCTATCCCCATAGCCTCAAGACTCTGTAAGTAAAGTTCTTGTGCATTATCCGGAGAAGGTTTTAAAATAACCTGATATTGAAAATAATGTCCTAACCTATTAGGATTTTCACCATACCGTGCATCAGTTGGTCTGCGGCATGGCTCAACCATTGCTGTTGACCAGGGTTCCGGCCCCAGTGAACGTAAAAAAGTTGCAGGATTCATTGTAGAAGCACCTTTTTCTATATCATAAGGCTGTTGGATTATACAACCATAGTCCGACCAAAATTTTGATAAATTAAGTATTAAATCCTGAAAATTGAGAGCCATCCGTTTACCATACATTGTACTTTTTACACTCGTCAATTATATAGTTAAAAAAATTAAAAATCAAATTTTAATATTATATATCCTCTTAACTCAATCATTATAAGATTTTCAAGAGTTAGTTTTTAGTAAAATTTTCTTATTTTTTATGCATTTTAAACAAGTATACTTTATTGTAAATTTTTGTAAAGTATTATATTTTATTTTGTCAATTTTTATTATGTACTGGTTTTTGTATATATGTGTAGAAGTTTTTAAGGAAGTGTTTATTATGTATAATGTTAACTTTGGAACGGAACAACAACAGCCGATAGTAAAATTTCCTGCTACAACGGCTCCCTACCGAGTACCAACACAAACAGAAACTGTTGATACGTTCATACCATCAACATCTACCTCACAAATGCAACTTCAAAACAATGATTCTCTTATAGTGAGTAGTGATGACTCCTTCAATACGGATATCAAACCCGCGGCAAATCCATTATCCGGTCAGGCAGGCAACATGCAGCAAAGACCTAATATTATGCTGCTTCCAATAAACAGACAAATGGCAATGAGGCACCAAGAAAAAAAATTTGATTGGGATAATTTTTACAGAATTGCGGGACTTACAACATCTATTGTCCTTACAATTCTTATAGGTCTAAGCTTAAAACCTATGATAGGAAGGTATTTCAAAAAAAGCTCAAGTGATTTATTCAAAAACTATAAAGATGACGCAACTATAATTGACTTTGATAAACTTCCGGGTATGAATGATGCAAAGAAGAAATTTATAGAAAAAGTACTTAACCCTATTGCAGATAAAGAAATGTATTTAGCAGAAGGTGTTGAACCAAGCTTATTCTGTATATTGCACGGACCTCCGGGAACAGGTAAAACTAACTTCGTTCTCTCAGCAGCTAAAAAAGTAAATGCAGAAGTAGCAGAATTTCGGATGTCTGAAATTGGGTCTAAGTACATGAATGAAACATCCAATGATATGCAAGCCAAAGCAAATGCTATTATGGCTCATGCTAAAAAGCATCCTGATCAAGAATATTTTGTAGTCTTTGATGAAATTGAGTCTATGTTAACTGAGATAAAAAAGGTAGATTCAGGTGCTGATCAAGATAGGCAGAGTGTGATTAAAACCTTCTTGCAAATTTTTGACGGTCTCAAAAAATTTAAGAATATAAAAATATTTGCAACCACAAATATGACACTTGATAAAAATACCGGCGTAATAGGCAATATGAATTCGGCTGCAATGAGCCGATTGGGAACAAAAATATTTATTGGAAACCCTGATAAAGAAGGCATAGCAGCAGCATTAAAGCTTTATCTCAACAAGTATCCATCTGCTAAAGAGTTAGCTAATAACGATGCCGCCATTGCCGAACTTACCAACGCACTCGAAAATTCTTCTTATCGCGATATCACATACATCATAGACGATGCATTAGATAAAATGATGACGCTTAAAAGAAACGCAAAGAAAGCCAAAAAAGATCCAAATTCAGTAAAACTTACCAAAGAAACATTTATGGAAGCCATTAGAGATTTTGAAAAAAATAACAAAAAATTAGGCAAAAATAGTACTCAATCCCCTTCTAATCAAGAGAATGTTCCTTTATCTCCAAAAGACTTTATAGATCTTCTCAACGAATTACAAGGGAAGTTTGCTGAAGGGAATATAATAAATATTAAACCTGAAAATATTAAACCTGAAAATATTACACCTAATGAGCTTGAAAAAGCAAAGCAAAAACTGGATAAAATTCTCAATGATAAATCGGATACTTTTATGAATAAGTTAAAAAAGCCTAATCTTGAAGGCTAACAGCCCCTTGACGGTAAATTTTCACTTCTCCGTCAACAAAACCAATAACAGTTGATGCAATTCCAAGAGCATTATAACCATAATCCTTAACTATATAACCAACCTTACTTCCTACACAATCCACAGCCTCCTGGTAGTTCAAAGCCGGAGGCTTGTGTGATATATTAGCACTTGTTGTTGCAAGAACGTGGCCGGGGATTATTTTACAAATTTCTGCAAACACGGGATTAGATGGAACCCTTATACCTACTGTTTTCATTCCCGCAGTAACAAAATCCGGAGTCAATTCGGTTTTATCCAGTACCACAGTTAAAGCCCCGGGCAGATATTTTTTTATAAGACGCTGAACAGGCATTGGAATCGGCTTAACAAACGGAAAAAGATTGTAAATCTCGTTAGACATTAAAATTAAAGGTTTAACAGCTTCTCTATTTTTTATTTCATAGATTTTTTTTACAGCTTTTTCTTTGTCCGGCAAACAACCCAGTCCCCAGACCGTATCTGTTACAAAAGCAATTACTCCATCATTCTCTAATTCTGTTAATATTTTTTTCTTTTCTTCTTCATTAAACATTTCTGCTGCCTCCGGATTTACAATCCTTGTTATTCAGTGAAAACATTTATTTCCAACTAAGCTTCAAATTCTTATCCTTACAGAAACAAGGTTACTACTTCCTCTTATGTCAACTTATTTTAATACAGAAAGCATACTAAGTATTTGCTTGCTGTTACTATTTCAGCAGGAAAGAATTATTATCCATTATGCTATTTCTTGTTCGGTACCATCAACAAATTGAATACCAAATTTTGCTCTGAATAAATGCTTAACTGTATTACCTTGAATTTCATGCATCATATTATTAAACAGGTCATAAGCTTCTTTTTTGTATTCAATGAGCGGATCTTTTTGCCCGTATGCTCTTAAGCCAATGCCTTCTCTCAACATATCTATATTATGCAGATGGTCAATCCAGCGATTATCAACAACTCTTAATAAAATATCACGCTCAAGAGAACGAACAAGATTATCATCACTAAACGGCTTTTGCTCAACATATGCATCAGGATTATACTGCCTCATAATATCATTATAAAAATTAATAATTTCTTCTTCATGATCATTATAGGCTTTAAGAGCAGCATCTCTTAAATTATCATAAATCCTCTGGTACTTATAATTTTTAATATCTTCAAAACCAATATATGAAAGCTGCGGAATAGTTGAATGAAGTTCCTTAACAAGTGTTTCAAGATCTTCTTTTACATATTCTTCCGGACTCATTTCCGGTGTTATATAAGATTTTAAAAGCCTGTCTATTTCCCGTTCAATCATGAACTTAATATCTTCTCTAAGCCCCTTGCCCTTGAGTACTTTACGACGTTGTGTATAAAATTTCTCTCTTTGTATATTCATTACATCATCATACTCAAGAACACTTTTTCTAATATCAAAGTGATAGGTTTCAACTTTCTTTTGTGCAGCCTGTATTTGACGTGTAATAATTGCTGATTCGATTTCCATGTCCTCATCAGCGTTCATCATATTCATAATTGCGGTCATCTTATCACCTCCGAAAATCCTCATAAGATTATCCTGCAGCGATAAGAAGAACCTTGTAGACCCAGGGTCACCCTGACGGGCAGCACGTCCTCTCAACTGGTTATCAATACGACGTGACTCGTGTCGTTCCGTACCTATTACGTGAAGTCCGCCGGCCTCAACTACTTTGCGGTGTTCTTCTTCAGTTATTTTCTTTGTTTCTTCAAAAATCTTGGACTTAACATCTTCATAATCCGGACTATCAGGAGATATATTCATTGACTCAAGTTTTTCTTTTGCAAGATACTCTGCATTACCGCCAAGCAAAATATCTGTACCACGACCGGCCATATTGGTTGCAATCGTTACAGCACCATACCTGCCAGCCTGTGCAATAATATATGCTTCACGTTCATGCTGTTTTGCATTTAATACGTTATGCTTTATCCCGCGTTTTTTTAATAAGTCAGAAAGATATTCAGATTTTTCAATACTTATTGTACCAACAAGTACCGGTCTGCCTGATTGATGCTGTTTTACAATATCATCAACAACCTTGTTATATTTAACAACTTCTGTCTTAAAAATAACATCTGGATAATTTATTCTGATATCCGGCTTGTTTGTCGGAATAGAAGTTACTTCAAGATTATAAATTTTACCGAATTCGGCTTCTTCAGTCATTGCCGTACCGGTCATCCCGGAAAGTTTTGGATATAATCTAAATAAGTTCTGGAATGTAATACTCGCAAGAGTTTGGGTTTCATCCTGAATTTCAACCCCTTCTTTTGCCTCGATAGCCTGATGCAGCCCGTCAGACCAGCGTCTGCCCTGCATCAAACGTCCTGTAAACTCGTCTACAATAACAACCTGATTATCTTTGACAACATAATCCGTATCTTTAATAAACAGTTCTTTTGCCTTTAATGCCTGTAAAAGATTGTGAGCATACTGGGTATTAATATCAAACAAATCTTTACAGCCGATTAACTCCTGTGCTTTATCAATACCGTCTTCGGTAAGGATTACATTCTTATTCTTTTCATCAACTTCATAATCAACATCTTTGGTCAATTGCGGTGCAACTTTTGCCATTAATGTATAAGTATCAGCAGACTGTTCAACCCTGCCGCTTATGATAAGGGGAGTACGTGCTTCATCTATTAAAATACTGTCAACTTCGTCTATAATTGCATAATTAAACGGTCTTTGCACAAGCATGTCCTCACTTGCAGCCATATTGTCCCTGAGGTAATCAAAACCGAATTCATTGTTTGTACCGTACGTAATGTCACAGGCATAAGCTGCACGCTTCTCCTCAAACTCTGTGGGTGAATGATGATTGGACAAAATAACACCGACAGAAAGCCCTAAAAACTTATATATTTTTCCCATCCATTCGCTGTCACGTTTTGCCAGATAATCATTAACCGTAATTACATGCACCCCCTTACCGGTAAGAGCATTCAAATAAGCAGGAAGTGTAGCTACAAGAGTTTTTCCTTCACCGGTTCTCATCTCAGCAATATGTGCATTATGAAGAAAATATCCGCCTATAAGCTGTACATCAAAGTGACGCATATTGAGAACACGTTTACCCGCTTCTCTAACAGTGGCAAATGCTTCCGGAAGAATTGCATCAAGCGCTTCTTTCTCTAAAATTCTGTCAGCTTTTTCATTATCAGAAGTCGGACGTTTTGCAAGTATTGCCTTAAACTCATCAGTTTTAGCTCGCAATTCTTCATCCGTAAGTTTTTCAAACTCCGGCTCAAGTGCATTTATACGCTCTACAACGCCCATCATATGTTTTATCTTTTTTTCATTGGGATCCCCAAGTAACTTTAATAAAAATCCAATCATGTGTACTCCTCATATTAAAGATATCATAACACAAACCATTGAGAAACATAATTAATTAATGATTTATTAATAATTCGGGGGAGGGTAAATACAAAAACCCGAAAATATTTTATATTCTAACCCTGTTAAAAATAAGTTTTATAACTTCAGGCTAATAATGTACCAAAAGTAAGATTTAACCGGATAAAATAATTATTTTTTTTAAGCTATTGACAAATTTATAAATTAGGTTAAAATAAAAATAGGAATTATTACTATTTTTAGGTTGAAATATGAACTACTCAAAGCAAAGACAGATGATATTAGATACATTGGAAGAATATGCGGTTCACCCGTCAGCAGAACAACTGTATGAAAAAGTACACATGAAAGATAAGACAATAAGCAAAGGTACGTTGTATAGAAACCTTAATCAACTGTCCGAACAAGGAATAATAAAAAAGATAGACGGTCTGGAAAACTCTGCACACTTTGATCACAATACACACGAACATTACCATTTTATATGTAATAAATGTAAAAGAATATACGATATAGAAAAAGAGGATGTACACATTCCAGCTATTAAAAATGAAGAAGGATTTATAATTACAAATCGTGACATTATTTTTAAAGGGATTTGCAGAGAATGCAACGAAAAGAATTTACACTAAAGTATGGAAAGGAAACGAACGATGAATGAAAACTTAAAAGGAACTAAAACAGAAAAGAATTTAAAAGCCGCCTTCGCTGGTGAATCAGAAGCAAGAAACAAATATACATATTATGCATCACAGGCAAAAAAAGAAGGATATGTTCAAATAAGCAGATTATTTGAAGAAACTGCCAATAATGAAAAAGAACACGCAAAAATATGGTTTAAACTCTTGCACGGCGACTCTGTACCGGAAACACTTATCAATCTTGAAGATGCAGCAAACGGCGAAAATTATGAGTGGACAGATATGTATGCAAGATTTGCTAAAGAAGCAAAAGAAGAAGGATTTACAAAAATTGCCGCACTGTTTGAACTCGTAGCAAAAATTGAAAAAGAACATGAGGACAGATACAGAAAACTGCTAGAAAACGTCAAAACAGGCAGAGTATTTGATAAACAACCTGACAAAGTGAGATGGGAATGCGCAAACTGCGGACACGTTTTTGAAGGTGAAAATGCTCCTGAAATATGTCCGGTATGCAAGCACCCTAAGGCATACTTCTTTGTTAAAGCAGAAAATTACTAATGACTATCCTTTCTCCTCTGGATACTCAAAACACTGCGGCGGGCTATTTAGTCCGCCGCTATATATTTTATTTTTCTTCATCTTTTTTCACCGTTGATGTTTCAGAGCCTGAACTTGATACACCAAAAGGATTTGCCGCTGAGCTTGTAGCAGCACTTGTTGCGGCACCACTTAACGTATCAGTTTCAGTTTCTGCAGCTGTGGCAGTCGTACTACCGCCGGTTGCATAAGTCGGAGTTAGTGTAAACAGATTCTCTTCATTTGTTAATTCAACCGTTTCTTGCCAGTATTCCATTGAAATTTCTTGATATTCAGTTGTTTGAGCAGACAATTCCTGCGTATTTTCTCTTATCTCTATTGTATTTTCTACTATATCACGGTATTCACCCTGTTGAGTTCCAGAAGCAGCATTCATAACGGCTGCAGAAGCAGCCAAAGCACCAGCTGCTAAGTAAACGGCACCCGCACCAAGAAGTGCCATTGACGTACCTCTTGCTATGCATTTAGCGGCAGTAACCCCCGCAGATGCTGCAGAAATATATAAAAATGCCTGCGACCACTTTGTTGCTTTTTTTGTTGCACTATCTATCTCGGATACATAATCCGTAAAGGCATTGGTTGTATCAATATTTGTAGAAACAGTTTCATACCCTTCACCAATAGCTGCTATCTCTTCATTTATAGCTATTGTTTCATCATTGGTTGTTGATTGCGTAGATTGCATTTGAGCGCCAAGAGCTTTCATTAATGCAATTTCACTATCTGTAGCCGTACCATTTTGATATTTTGTATAGTAATAATTGTAAAGCCCTTCCATTTCTGCAATATCGCTCTGTCCTGCTTCATTGGTATCTAGAGCCTGCTCTTGCAGAACTTCCATTTCTTCCTGCATTTCTTCCATTTCCAAAACCGAATTCGCAAGGTTTGCTTGTTCAGTATATAGTTCATCCTGCGCAGTTTCACAAGCTTCAGTAGCTTCTTTATTTGCCGGATTCTTTTTGGATGCCAATGCTGTAGCAAATTGTGCTATCGCTGTAGCTATAAGTGATAAATTGACTGAATCACCAGCCCCACTTGCAGCCTCACTTGCTACCTCACTTGCAGCCTCACTTGTGGCCTCACTTGCTGCACCTGTAGCAGAACTAGCCCCTTTACCCACTACAGATTTAGCCAGCTCAGCTACGGTCTTACCTCCTGTATCCCATGACACTGTCGTAAAATTATTGATCTTACCTAACAAAGTACCAGCACCCCAGTTAAAGGAAGTAATTGCCGTACCAGCAGTAGTTGCCAAGTTAGCAAGTACATCCCTTCCTACTTCACTTGACCATCCGGCATCATCCGCATCAAAATCAAGGCGTTCCTCCGGTGTATCTCCGGTTGAATATCCGTTTTCATCAACATCATACTCCCAGCTTGAGATATATGAACGAAATTTAGTAAGTATCGACTGATATTCAGCCTCCGATATCCCGTTTGTATTCCCGTTATTGTAGTCATACCAGTATTTTTTCGCTTCAGTTGGGGTCAAACTGCTGACGTTAATACCCATAATCAAGGCTCCTCTATTTTTTACTTTTATATGATTATTAACGGCACATTTTCACAAAACTTTAATAATTTACACTAATCCTATCCCATCCCATCATATCATATCATATCATATAGGGCATTATACCTTGGTTTCCTACTTCCAAAAACAAATTTACAATTTGTTACAATTCTTGAATATATTAAAAATTTACAACACAATATAAAAAAATCCCGAAAGTAACGTTTCGGGATTTTTTATATTATCAAACTTTAATCTATTTACAAAGTGCCAGCAATACACCTGCCGCTACAGCTGAACCAATTACCCCTGCAACATTAGGTCCCATTGCATGCATTAAAAGATAATTCTGGCTGTTATACTCAAGTCCTACTTTATTTGATACACGTGCTGCCATAGGAACGGCTGATACTCCGGCTGAGCCAATAAGCGGATTGATTTTTTCTTTCGAAAACAGATTCATTATCTTTGCCATAAGAACACCGCCGGCCGTTGCAAGAGAAAATGCCATAATCCCTAGGAAAAGTATAAACAATGTTTGTACTGTCAAAAACTGTTCAGCAGAGAGTTTTGATCCAACCGACAGCCCAAGGAAAATAGTCACAATATTGATTAAAGCATTCTGCATAGTATCAGAAAGTCTTTCAACAACACCACACTCTTTACAGAGATTTCCAAATGTCAAAGCACCTACAAGCGGACACGCATCAGGCAGAAAAATTACACATAAAAGAAGCACAACCAGCGGAAAAACAATCTTTTCACGTTTAGAAACCTCTCTTAACTGGGTCATTTGTATTTTTCTTTCTTCAACCGTTGTAAGCAGCTTCATAATCGGAGGCTGAATTACAGGCACAAGAGCCATATATGAATATGCAGCAACTGCTATAGCACCTAAAAGCTCAGGTGCCAGCTTTGTAGTAACAAATATAGATGTCGGTCCATCCGCACCGCCTATAATACCAATCGCTCCGGATTGAGGCAGTGTAAATCCGAAAAAGCACAACGCAAGTAATAATGCACCAAAGATGCCGAATTGTGCAGCACCGCCTAATAATGCAGTCTTAGGGTTTGCAATTAACGGACCAAAGTCGGTCATTGCACCAACCCCCATGAATATAATCAGCGGGAAAAGCCCCTTTTGAATACCGGCATTATAGATGATTCCTAAAAAGCCGTTAGGTCCTGCCATATCACAGACCGGAATATTTGATAACAAACCGCCAAATGCAATCGGTACAAGCAGCAGCGGTTCAAACTGTTTTTTTATACCCAGCCATAACAGGAACAAACACACAAAAATCATAATCAATTGTCCGTACTGGTGCATAAACTGCTCAGCAGCAGATGTAATACTAGGCTCGGGTGCAAGAACAAAATTTGCAATACCTGTTGACTCCCACAGACTTCTAAATCCTTCTAACAAATCCATTTTCTTTTTCCTTTCCTAACCTACTGTCGCCAGCAACTGACCGGTTATTACTTTATCCCCCTGCTCTACCTCTATTGATTTTACAACACCTGATACCGGTGATTTTATTTCAGTTTCCATTTTCATAGCTTCAAGAACAAGAATTACATCACCCTCTGCTATTTCATCACCAACATTAACACATATTCTTAATATTACACCGGGAAGTGCCGCATTAACAGGTGTTCCCTCACCGCTTGAAGCAGCAGACACAGCTTCAATACCTTCTTTTACGTTAACGGAATATTCTTTTCCATTAACCATAGCTTTGCCGTTACCTTCTAACTTAATAGCATATTGCTTACCGTTAACAGCAACTGTATATTCAGAACCGGATTTAGAAACCGGAGCACATTCCGCTTGCGGACAATTTTTGCGAACACCTATCTGTCCTTTACCTTGCAGGAACATTATACCTTTTTCTTTACAAGCTCCTGCAATAAAGATATTCTCTTCCGTTTGTTCAAGCCCCGCATCTGCAAGCATTTTCTTTGCCGCATCAATACCTTTACTCGGATCTTTATCATTTATATCAACAACTTTTTCTGTCGTCGGCTCAAGCCCTAATTGCTCCGCTGCAATTTTAACAACCTCACTGTCAGGCTCGCAAGGAGTTTTACCAAAATATCCCAAAACCATTTTGCCGTAGCCTTCTGCAATCTTTTTCCAAGAACCAAACATTACATTATTGAACGCTTGTTGGAAATAGAATTGTGATACCGGAGTAACGGAAGTACCAAAACCGCCTTTTTCAACAACTTCTTCCATTGCTGCAACAATCAACGGATACTTGTCCATAATTCCATTGTCCCTAAGCATCTGGGTATTTGCAGTAAGCGCTCCGCCCGGAAGAGGTGATTGAATAATCATAGGATTCACTGCAAGTGCTTCGGGCGGAAGGAAGTAATCCTTCATACATTCTTTGAAGATTTCTTCCGTTTCAAGAATTTTCTTGATATCAATACCTAAATCGTACTCAGTTCCTTTAAGTGCATGCCACATAGAAACAATATCGGGCTGTGCGGTTCCGCCGGAAACAGGCTTCATTGCAAGGTCAATACCATCTGCACCGCCGTCAAGAGCTGCTAAATATGCAGCAAGACCGGTGCCTGCCGTTTCATGTGAATGAAATCTAATATGAGCCTCTGAACCTAAAATTTCCCTTGTACGTTTTATTGTTTCATAAACTTTTCTCGGAGCGGAAGTCCCTGAAGCATCTTTAAAAGCAAGGGAAGTAAATGGAATTCCTGCATCTAAAATAGAACGTAGTACCCTTTCATAGAAAGCAACATCATGCGCACCAGTACATCCAATAGGAAGTTCCATCATTGTAATTGTTACTTCATGATTCAAGCCATTATCAACTATACATTGACCTGAATAGATAAGATTATTTACATCATTGAGGGCATCAAAGTTTCTGATAGTGGTAACCCCGTGTTTTTTAAACATTTTTGCGTGCAGATTAATCATATCACGCGGCTGTGAATCAAGTCCTACAACATTTACTCCTCTAGCCAGAGATTGCAGATTTATATCAGGTCCTACTGCTGCTCTTATCTTATCCATTGTTTCAAATGCGTTTTCATTACAATAAAAAATAGGCGACTGAAAACGCGCACCGCCGGCAACTTCAAAATGCTTAATTCCCGCAGCAACTGCTGATTTCAATGCCGGTAAAAAATCATCCACAAATACTCTTGCTCCGTACACCGACTGAAATCCGTCACGGAAAGATGTATCCATAACCTTAATCTGTTTTGTCATAATTTATATATCCTCTCTTGTTTAATAATTTTATTTTTTAAGCATAGCAGAAAGCACTGCCACTGCGACTTCTGCATCATCGGCAAGTTTCTTTGCAGGCTTTTTGGCTGGTTCAGGAACAGCCTCAGGGAAATACTTGTTTAAAAACATTACGGATTTGGACATTAAATGCATTACCGCAATCATAATACATAGGAATATTAAAACCGTTCCCATTCCAATAATCATAAGGTTCATAGCATCTGCAATATTAGATGTGAATGTTTCACATAATCTGCATAATAATTCATTCATAATATGTCTCCTATCCATAACGTTTTTTCGTTATTTGTATTATCTTTTAATACCAACGCCCCGCCGGACGTAATATCAACAGCTACCCCCTCTGTAATACCGCTGTTTGTTAAAACTTTTATCTTTTTATTTAAGAACGAGGCTCTATTAACATATTCTTCTCTTATATAAGAAAAACCTGTACTTAGTAATTTATTATAATATAAAAAAAAGTTTAAATAAAGTTCATCTAAAAATTCTTCTTTATTCACAAATCTATCGCATTCCAAGTTTAATGCTGTTGCCGGTTTATCGATATCGTCAAAAAGCTTTTTTTCACAATTTATATTAATACCTATCCCCAGAACAATTCCTGCCAGTTCTTCCCCCTGCACAATACTCTCTGATAAAATTCCAGCTATTTTTTTCCCGTTAATTAACACATCATTAGGCCACTTTATCTGCGGCTTTAATCCGTATTGTTCAAGCATACGGGACAAAACCACCGACATATATTGAGTGAGGTTTGCACACACAGGCTCAAGCTTCTTAAATGGCTTTAATACAAATGAGGCATAAATATTATCACTGCCGACAAACTTCCACTTTCTATTCAAGCGTCCTTTGCCTCCAGTCTGGTTATACGTGTATACTATTGTACAATCATCAATCTCGCCCAAATGCTCTTTAGCATAAAGATTCGTAGAATTAATTTCATCAAGATAGATTTTTTTTATATTCATAATTTAGCTCTAAGCTATCACTGCCGGCTTTTCAGTACTACACAATAGTAAAAGTATAATCCGGAGCAGATGCCAGTTTTTCCTCTATTTGTTCAAAAGTTAAAAATCCTTCCGTTGCACCAAACATAGCAACAACTGCCGCAGAATTAACAGAAGCGTACATCAAAGCTTTGCCAATATTAAGCTTCGTTCTCCCTAAAGCTGCACAGAAAGTTGATGCAAACGCATCGCCTGCACCAAGTGTTGAAACAACAGGAGAAGGGAATGTCGGACAGAAATAGTATTTCATGCCATCGTATGCGTATGCACCTTTTGCACCGTCCGTAATTACTATAACCTGATATTCCTGAACTTTTAACTTATTTAGCATTGCCTTAACATCCGGATGGATTAATTCATGTGAAAATTTTTCCGTTTTAGTATCAGGTCTTACAACTATTCCGCTGCACATTGAGGCTTCTTCTCTGTTCATTACAACAATGTTTGCAACTTCAAGTAATTTCTTTATTTCATCAAATCCCTTTTTTAAACTTGTTGTACCCGCATTAAAACAAACTTTTACTCCGTGTTCATGGGCAAACCTAACCAGCGGTTCAAGAACTTTGTTGGATTCACCATTCAATGGCGCAATGTACAACAATCTCGCCTTTTTAATCAAATCAAAATTAATATCATCAATACTTATAAGAGCATTCGCACCTCGGTGAGCAAGAACCGTTCTGTCCCCCTGAAAACTTACAAGAATGATTGAAAACCCCGTAGAAACATCTGTGTTTTGGACAACACCCGTTAAATCCACACTTGTCTTTTTAAGAACATCAAAAATCCCTGCAGAATAAATATCATTCCCAACTTTAAATATAGCAGATGTTTTAAGCCCAAGATTTGCAAGATTCATCGCCGTATTTAACCCGCCGCCGCCAATGTTAGTTGCAAAATTGGTCATATCAATCTTTGAGCCGTAAGGATAACTCATAAAATCAGAGCTTTTATTCATAGAACAGACTGAAACAATATTTGCTTCGTCACTTTCCACAAATACATCCATTGTTGCACTACCTATTGTTACAACATCAATCTCTGACATACTTCCTCCTTATTATCCGATATGCAATCTACTTTTAGTATAGGACAGACACGTCTTTTGTTCAATAAACAAAAAACACCGGATAATATCCGGTGTTTTAATTCTTTATTCTTCAAATTCCGGCGGAATTTCCTGTTCACTATCATCTTCGTGTATATTAATATCTTCAATATCAATCTGTGGTTCATCATTTTCTTCGACATTTGAAAATACTTCGGGCTGATTGTTTTCATTAATGTGATAATCTTCTGTCACATCCTCATCTGAAAAATCATCCTCCGTATAGTCATCTTCCGCATAATCTTCTTCTGCATAATCATCTTCCGTATAATCTTCTTCTTGGTATCCACTATCCTTAACATTAAATAAACGTTTAAACTCAGCAAATATTTCTTCTGCACCATTATATTCAAAATTATTACTCAATATCGCTGATTTTAACCCTTCATAACGTATATTCATAGTCTTTGCAGGTAATATATATTTTCTGTCTACTTCTTTGACATCACGAAGCCCTGTAATATCAATAACTACATCCCCTGTTTGAGTTTCAATATTTAAAATGTACGGGCTATATTCAATATTTTTATACTCTATTCTACTCAACATCCCACTTGTGAAAGTAACTTCAATATTAGTACCATCATTAAGCTGAGCAAAATATTTATCATTATCAGCATTTTTATCACGTTTTATTGAACTTTGCTTTATATTAGAGGCTGAAAGCTTATCGAGCATGAAAACAATATGTTCTTTATTTAATTGTTCTACTGAAATAGATGAAGAGATTTTACTTGTACCGAATTTTGCTTCTGAACCTATTATATTTACATATATAGGTCGATTATTCCCCTGAAAATAACGCGCATAATAATTTCCAGCAAATTTATATTGCTCAATTTTTTGAGAAGTACTGCGTCCTTGCTCCGAAAATACTATATTGACATCATAATAAATATTATCCTTTTTTTCAAAAGCTGTTAACTTAGCCATAAAAGACTTTTGGGGATCAGGTGTCATCATAAACGCAATCACCGCTGCAAGAATTAACGGTATTAAAAATGTCAAAACATATCTCTTCTTCACTTGCTACCTCTCTTTCATTTATAAATTATACCTGATATACGCTATTGGTACAACTATTATTTCACAGCAATAATAATTCCGGTGCATTTATCCTTATTTCGATAAAACAGTTTGTAATGATTTTTAATAAGAAAATTTTTTATAACACCGGAAGCGAAGCCCTGCCACTCGGCAATAATAACATCTGCCTTTTCTAATTCTCCTTCTGTTGAAAGCTTTTCAATAATATCTGCAGTCTTTGTTCCAGCAGAAATTTTATACAAAAGCTTACCGGTATTAATATTTTTGGGGAAGTTATCCAAAAGACTTACTTTATTATTTATGCAGGGATTTTGTTTGATATTGTCCATATAAAATTGTGTTTCACAATCTAAAGCACAAGCTATCACTGCGGATACTTCCAATTTTGAAGAAAAATAAAGCATGGAAACAGGGCTATTGCTGATATCTACAATTGTCCAATTCTCGTCATCAAAACTGAACCCGAATTTGTTTTGAACAAACACCTCATATATTTCCCTTAAATCTTCTTCATTTCTATAATTAATACGAATACTATTTTCTGGAATAAAAACATTTCCGGTATCAACTTGAAAACAACTACCGTTTAAAAGCTGTTTATATTTATCCGTTTCAGAAATTATACGAAAAATTCTGTATCCAAAGAATTTAAAAATAGTATTAATAATTCTTTGACGACACTTTATCCTTGCATTCTTAAACGCCTGTAATTTTTCATATTTATAGGGTGATTTTTTGTAATACTTATACCATAGATTAAAATATAAACATTCTTTATTATGCCATGGCTTAAGTGGAGTACAATGCGTTATTACTGGATTCTCTGGTAATTTTTCCACAAAACACTCTACAAATTTTTCTGCATCTTTTCTATCTCGCAACATAAAATTATAAGCTGGAGAAAGCAGCTTTATATTATTACCAAAGACAATATTAAAAACATCCTGATCCATAAATTTATTGTATAAACTGTTAATTTTCGCCTCAAAAAGTTTAACAGGCATTTTATCCTCTCTTAATCGTTTAAGATTAAGAAGCATTACTCCGCTGTTAAAATAATTACTACACTTAAGACGCTCATTATCATGTTCCTGAATATAAGAATAAAAATCCTTTACTACACCTGCATAATCTTTCTTTATATCAATATTATACAAATCTGTTAAATCAGAATTAACAATTACATCAGAATCAAGATAAATTACCTTATCATATTCAGACAAAATGTTCGGAAGATCAAACTTAATTAATGCCGCCGTAGAAACATATTCATGTGTTGATGAAAATCTTGAATATTTATCCGGATAATTAATTATACTCAAACTTTCACCCGCTGCAGACTTAAGTTTATCAACAGCTGATTTTGATAATCCACTCGTAACTACAATAATATCATATTTAGTAGTTTTATATTTATTGAGCAAAAGAGAAGTAATAGCAACCGTTGTAGGCATAGCATAATTCTCATCACAAATAAAAACTACAGGTATCATTTTAACTCCATCCAATATAATTATTTTATCGAAATTTGTTACTTGTGTAAATATAAAAACCCGCAAATGTTAAAAACATCTGCGGGTTATAATTTATAAAGTTGTCTTTAGAACATCAAACCTGCTTCACGGGCTGCATCCGCTAGAGCCGCAACTCTACCGTGGTACAAGAATCCGCCTCTGTCAAATACTACACATTCAATACCTGCCGCTTTTGCTTTTTTGGCAATTGCTTCGCCAACAACTTTTGCAGCTTCAATATTACCACCATGAGAAAGTTTTTCTTTAAGATCTTTATCTACAGAAGATGCAGATGCTAAAGTAACACCTTTTTCATCGTCAATTAATTGTGCATAAATGTGTTTTGTACTTCTATAAACAGCCAGACGAGGAAATTCACCAGTGCCCGACAGTTTAACACGCAGCGATCTGTGTCTTTTTTGAACTTTTGCTTTTCTGTTTTCTGATTTAATCATTTTTTTATCCTTTCACCCAAACCTTCTTGTTGAACAGCCACCAAGGGTTTATACGGGCATCTTGTATTGTACTTACTAAGCTAAAAATTAAGAATTTTCTTATGAAATCATACAAAAAACTTAATTTAAAATGTTTGTTTTTGTTATTTTTTACCAGCTTTACCGGCTTTACGTCTGATGTATTCGCCTTCGTACTTAACACCCTTACCTTTATAAACTTCAGGCGGACGTTTGCTTCTTATAAATGCTGAAACATCACCTACTGTTTGTTTATTACTGCCTTTAACAGTGATTTTTGTATTTTGTTCAACAGTAATTGTAATACCGGCAGGCGGTTCAATAACAACAGGGTGTGAGTAACCGAGCTGCATATTAAGCTTAGTACCTTCCATATTAGCACGATAACCAACACCAACAATTTCTAATTTCTTTTCAAAACCTTTGCTTACACCTTGAACAGCGTTTGCAACCAGAGTTCTTGATAAACCGTAAAGAGCATCTGCTTCTCTGGTATCAACATTTCTAGTTAAAACAACATGATTGTCTTCAATTTTAACTAAAATTTCAGGACGAACGTTAACAACTTCAGTCCCCAAAGGTCCCTTTGCAGTAACTTTGTTGTCTTCAATCTTAACTTCAACACCTGATGGAATTTCAATAGGTTTCTTTCCAATACGTGACATAATTTTTCTCCTTTTGACATATTAACTAACATCTGTAAACCTTCTGTTTAAAGACAAATGCAGCTTAGTATTTTAAATCTGTTGAAAAATTAAGACATAAAACGCTATTTAGTATCGGCCTTTAAATTTTGGCTTACTTTTAGAGGATGGTTGTTCGCGGGTTCGCGGGTTCGCGGGTTCGCGGGTTCGCGGGTTCGCGGGTTCGCGGGTTCGCG
>CAYVMC010000003.1:93680-115123 GCA_964452495.1 uncultured Muribaculaceae bacterium
GGTTCCTTTCCCCACCCCCTGCACCGGGCTTTTCTGCCAATTGCACCCTGTGCACAATTTGTATTATCTCATGGAGTAACTTGTGTGTAAACCCCTTTGTAAATGTTTCTTAAGCTCGTATATAAATAAAAAACAGCCACTTATACAAAATAAAGTGACTGCCCTTACTATATTGGTAAACATTTCTACCAAACGTAGCAGAGGATTTCTCCGCCAAGGTTTTCTTTGCGAGCTTTTCTATCAGTTAACAAACCTTTGCTAGTAGAAATAATAGCAATACCTAAACCGCCAAATACCTGCGGTAAGTTTTTAGCTTTCATATATGTTCTCAAACCAGGTTTAGAAACACGTTGTAAGTTTGTGATAACCGGTTTGTTGTGTTCATCGTATTTTAAAGTAATTGTTAAATATTTAAACTTACCTTCTTGCTTTTCAGAATAATCAGCAATAAAACCTTCTGATTTTAAAAGCTTAGCTAATTCTAATTTTAACTTAGAAGAAGGAAGCTCAACTGTAGGATGAGAAACCATATTAGCGTTTCTTATTCTAGTTAGCATATCTGCTATCGGATCTGTATTCATATTTATATTTCCTTTTCTTTTTACTACTTACTAAATTGTGTATCGCATCAAACAAGAGCTTGTTTTAGCAGTATAGCCAAAGATTAACGGTAAACTACCAGCTAGCCTTGGTTACACCGGGCAACAAACCTTGATGAGCCATTTTTCTCAAACAGATTCTGCAAAGACCGAAATCTCTGTGGAAACCGTGAGGACGACCGCAGATGCTGCAACGATTATGCAGTCTTACTTTCGGGTACTTACCTGCTTCTGCAAGTTCGCGTCTTCTGTTTTCTTTGTTTATCATCGCTTTCTTTGCCACGATTTTCTCCTTTATATTTTAACTTTTTCCTATTTTAAACCTTTAAAAGGCATACCTAATAATCTAAGCAATTCTCTTGCTTCATCATCAGTATTAGCAGTTGTGATAATAGATATATTCATACCTTTTACCAAATCAACTTCTTCATAAGAGATTTCAGGGAACAATGATTGTTCTTTCAAACCTAAAGTATAGTTACCTCTGCCATCAAAACTCTTAGCGGAAATACCTCTAAAGTCTCTGATACGAGGAAGGATAACACAAATAAGCTTTTGAAGAAAATCATACATTCTTTCGCCACGCAATGTTGCCATTGCACCAACCGGCATACCTTCTCTTAATTTATATGATGCGATTGATTTTTTAGCCTTTGTAATAACTGCATGCTGACCTGCAATCTTTGTTAATTGAGATTGAATAGACTCAGCAATCTTTGAGTTGTGAGAAGCTTCACCAACACCCATGTTAATAACAATCTTGCTTAACTTAGGAACCATCATATCATTTGTATAACCGAATTTTTCCTTAAGTGCTGATTTAACTTCTTCGTTATATTTTGCTCTTAAATTTTTTGTCTTAGTCATTTTTCTTTTTCCTTTAATTTAAGATGAACTTAATGTCGTTATAAAGTTATAACACATTAAACATCTAATGTCTCGCCACATTTTTTGCAAACACGTACCTTTTTACCATCAACGTCTTTGTGAGCTACTCTTGTTGGTTTTTCACAAGCAGGGCAAACTATCATAACGTTTGAACTTTCGATAGGTGCTTCCAACTTGATTAAACCGCCGTTGATACCGTAAGCAGGTTGTGCTTTTTGGGATTTAGTTATCATATTCAAACCTTCAACAACTACTTTTGAGTCAGAAGGAATTGATTTTTTGACGTTACCCATTTTTCCTTTATCTTTGCCTGCAAGGATGACAACTCTGTCACCTGATTTTACATGCAAACCTTTTTTATTCTTATCTGCCATTTTCGACTCCTATATTACTTCCGGCGCAAGAGAAACAATTTTCATAAAGTTTTTGTCTCTTAACTCACGCGCAACAGGTCCAAAAACACGAGTTCCTCTCGGGTTACCGTCTTTGTTAATGATAACTGCAGCATTTTCGTCAAATCTGATAACAGAACCGTCTGGACGTTTAATATCATGTTTTGTTCTAACGATTACCGCTTTAACAACTTCTGATTTCTTAACAGCCATATTCGGTGTTGCATCTTTAACAGTTGCTACAACAACATCACCAACATAAGCAAACTTCTTATTAGAGCTGCCCATAACACGGATTACCAATAACTCTTTAGCACCTGTATTGTCTGCTACCGCTAATCTTGTTTCTTGTTGTATCATTGTTACATTCCTTATTTTATATTTAAGTATTTACTTAACTCTCTGCCGTCCACCTCAGTACATAACCGTGTCCGGCCGGCAGTTTTAGATTATCATTACTTAGCTTTTTCTACGATTGACTCAACAACCCAGCGTTTATCACCTGAAATCGGTTTTGATTCAATGATTCTTACTGTGTCACCGATTGAACATTCGTTCTTTTCATCGTGAGCTTTGTAATTTTTATTAGATTCGATAATCTTTTTATATTTCGGATGCGGCTCATAAGATGCTACTTTTACCACAACCGTCTTGTCCATTTTGTCACTTATGACAATTCCTTGTTTTTCTTTCTTAGGCATTTTTTACCTCTGTTTCTTTTTCAGTTAATACAGTTTTGATTTTTGCAATTAAGCGTTTTGTATTAGCTATTTCAGCAACATTTTCAAGTTTATGCATTGAATGTTTTAAACGCATATCAAACAATTGCTTTTTATAGTCTTTTACAGCCTGCTTTAATTCATCTACTGTTTTTTCACGAATTTCTTGCATTTTCATTGTTTTGTTTCCTTAATCATTAAGCTTCTTTTTCAACGATTTTTACATTGATAGGAAGTTTTTGTGCTGCAAGTTCCAACGCATGAATTGCAACGTTTCTATCAAAGTAATCAAGTTCAAAAAGTATTCTGCCCGGTTTTACAACCGCTACCCAATACTCTACGTTACCTTTACCTGAACCCATACGAGTTTCAGCAGGTTTTGCGGTAATCGGTTTGTCAGGAAATATTTTAATCCAAACATTACCGCCACGTTTAATTTCACGTGTCATTGCACGTCTTGCGGCCTCAATCTGACGGCTTGTAATCCAGCCGGGTTCCAAAGCCTTTATTGCATAACGACCAAATTCAAAATCCACGCCACGGGTCTCATGACCTTTCATTCTTCCTTTCATCATTTTGCGATATTTTGTTTTTTTAGGCATTAACATTGTATTGTACTCCTGTTATTAAAATTTTACTTTGTTTCTATCGCTTTACGTTGTCTGGTGCCACGTCTTTGGAATCTTTCACCTGAATCTTTGCCGGTTTTTGTTTTAATATTCATATCGGCAGTTTCTCCGGGCATTAAGTTGCCTTTGAAAATCCATACCTTAACACCGATTTTACCCATAACCGTATCTGCTTCGGTAAAACCATAATCAACATCTGCTCTAAATGTTTGAAGAGGAATTCTTCCTTCTTTTGCCCATTCTGAACGAGCAATTTCTGCTCCGCCTAAACGTCCTGATACCATAATCTTGATACCTTGTGCGCCGGCTCTCATTGTTCTTTGCATTGCCTGTTTCATTGCCCTTCTGAACGCAACACGTTTTTCTAACTGTTGTGCTACTGATTCTGCAACAAGCAAGGCATCAACATCTACTCTTGCTACTTCAACAACGTTTATTATAACTTGTCTGCCTAAGTATTTTGATACTTCCTGTTTAAGTTCATCAATACCTTGACCACCTCTGCCTACTACAATACCTGGCTTAGCGGTTACAACAGTTATTGTTGTTGCTTTATCTTTTCTTTCAATGAAGATATTTGATACGCCTGCTGCGTATAATTTTTTCTTAATAAATTTACGAATCTTCGCATCTTCTGCGACGAATCCGGCATAATCTTTAACCTTTGCGTACCATTTGCTTACCCAAGGTCTGATTATTCCTACTCTAAATCCTGTCGGATGTGTCTTTTGTCCCATTTTTTCTACCTTTTATTTTCTACTACCTTTTTACGTCTTGTGTGCCCGACCGGCATACTGTCACTTACTAACAAGTTATGCCTTCTTTGCCGGTACATTATCACTAACTTTAATTGTGAGGTGAGATGTACGTTTGAGTCTTCTGTATATACGACCTTGCGCTCTTGGTTTACCTCTTTTATATGTAACGCTTTCATCTGCATAGATTTCAGATATTCTTAAATCTTCCGGTTTTGCACCATATTTTTCATACGCATTTGCCACTGCTGCATTCAAATTTTTTGCTACAACACGGGCTGCAAAATAAGGCATAAAACGCAACATATCTTGAGCTTCACCAACTGACTTGCCTCTTACTTCGTTGATTACTCTACGAAGTTTTCTTGCTGTCATTTTTATATCTGTTTGTCTTGCTTTAGCTTCCATTTTTTCGTTTCCTTTATTTTCTAGCCTTGCCTGCTACTATTTTCTTTTTGCAGTTTTATCTGAGCCTGCATGACCTCTGTACATTCTGGTCGGTGCAAATTCACCTAATCTATGGCCTATCATTTGTTCTGTAACATATACAGGTACATGTGATTTACCGTTGTGTACGGCAATTGTATGTCCCAGCATATCAGGTACAATCATAGACGCCCTTGACCAAGTCTTAACAACTTTCTTTTCGTTGTTTTCATTCATCTTGTCAATCTTCTTTTGAAGTGACTCATGTACATATGGTCCTTTTTTTAATGAACGTGCCATTAATTTCTCCTTTATCTAATTGATTACTTATTATTTTTTACGTCTTCTTACAATAAGTTTGTCAGAAGCTTTGTTAGTCTTTCTGGTCTTTTGACCGAGTGCCGGTTTACCCCAAGGAGTCTTAGGATGTCCGCCAGGACCGGTTTTACCTTCACCACCACCGTGAGGGTGATCGCACGGGTTCATTGTTACACCGCGAACGGTTGGTCTTACGCCCATGTATCTGTGACGACCTGCTTTACCTATAGAAATGTTTTTGTATTCTGCATTTCCTAAAGTACCGATGGTTGCCATACATTCTTTTCTTACCATTCTCATTTCAGAGGAAGGAAGTTTAATGGTCACATAGTTGCCTTCTTTTGCCATTACCTGTGCAAAGTTACCTGCACTTCTAACCATTTTACCGCCTCTGCCAGGTGTTAATTCAATATTGTGAACAATTGAACCTAACGGAATAAGGTCTAAAGGTAAAGCATTACCTGTTTGAATAGCCGCATCCGGACCGCTTACAATTGTATCACCAACATTTAAACCTTCCGGTGTTAAGATATATCTTTTTTCACCATCAGCGTAAAACACCAGTGAAATACGTACATTTCTATACGGATCATATTCGATTGTTTTAACAACTGCCGGGATACCAAACTTTTCACGTTTAAAGTCAATAATACGGTACGCTTGTTTTACACCGCCGCCTTTGTGACGACATGTAATTCTACCGGTATTGTTTCTGCCGGCTGTTTTCTTTATATGTTTTAATAAAGATTTTTCAGGAGTTTGTGTAGTGATTTCTTGATAATCACTCTTTGTCATACCTCTTTGTCCCGGAGATGTCGGATTAATTTTTCTAAGTGCCATTTTATTTTTCTCCTTTATATTTGGCTAATGCGGAACCATCTGTTCGGAACCGCCTACTTACGTTAACAGCCTATACTGCTGTTAATTCTTCGATTGGATCTCCTTCAACAGTAACAATTGCTTTCTTGTAAGAAGCTGTTCTACCATAGTGATAACCCATTCTTTTTGCGTGTGACGGCATATAAACCGTACAAACTTTTTTAACCTTTCTGCCTGGAAAAGCTTGCTCAATTGCCTGAGCAATTTCTACTTTTGTAGCATTCATATTAACTTCAAATGTATACTTACCCAATGATGTAGCAGTCATTGACTTTTCCGTAATAACAGGTCTTCTGATTATATCGTAAAGTTTTTCTGTGTTTGTTCTTGTCTTACTCATTATTGCAGCCTTTCTGTTATTTCATTTACCGCTGATTCGGTGATAACAATAAAATCAGCTTCCAATATGTCTTTTACATTAATGTTTGAAGGCAAAATCATTTTTACTGAAGGAATGTTTCTTGCTGAGAGTTCCAGATATTTGTTTTCCGGAGCTTTTGTATCTGCAATAACTAAAACCTTACCTGCTATGTTTAATGATTTCAAAACTTCAACCATCAATTTAGTTTTAGGAGCTTCAATTAATGAGAAGTCCTTCACAATAACCATAGAATCTACTCTTGCTGACAAAGCAGATTTAAGTGCAGATTGTCTTGCTTTCTTTGGCATATCAAAAGCGTAACTGCGTGGTTTTGGTCCAAAGATTACACCACCGCCTGCAAACAATGGTGAACGTAATGAACCTGCTCTTGCACGTCCTGTCCCTTTTTGTTTCCAAGGCTTTTTACCGCCGCCTGATACTTCTGCTCTTGTTTTTGCACATGCAGATCCTTGTCTTGCGTTATTTAATTGTCTTCTTAATGCCAAGTGCATTACATGAAGATTAGGCTCTACACCGAATACTTTTTCGTTTAAAGTAATTTCGCCTAATTTTTCACCTTTTGTACTTAATATTTGTTTTGACATTTTATTTTATCCTTATCTTTATTCTGTCTACCCCTTACCCCTTTCGGTTCCCCGTTTTATGTGGCAAGCAGGGATTTTTAAAACTTGTCTGTTTATATTTATTATTAATTCCATTTAGTTCTTGAAGGAACGATTGTAACTAATCTGCCTTCACATCCAGGAACTGAACCCTTGATTAAAATCAAACCGTTTTCGTTATCAACTTTAACGAGTTTTAATTTGGTAATAGTAACTCTTTCATTTCCCATATTACCTGCCATTCTCTTACCTTTGATAACACGGCTTGGAGTAGTACCTGCACCAATAGAACCCGGTTCTCTGTGGTTCTTTGAACCGTGAGCCATAGGTCCTCTAGAGAAATTCCATCTTTTTACAGTACCCTGGAATCCTTTACCGATTGAAGTACCTGTAACATCTACTTTTTGAATATTATCAAGTACTGATAAATCAATTTCTTGACCAACTTTATAATCTTCAGAATTATCTACTCTGAATTCTTGTAAATGTCTGTAATTATCAAGACCGTTCTTTTTAAAGTGACCGATTTCTGCTTTTGTTAAATGTTTTTCCTTAGCAGGAATTGTACCAACCTGAATAGCACTGTATCCATCTTTTTCAACAGTCTTAACCTGAGTAACTACAGTCTTGTCAACTTTAATTACAGTAACCGGAATTGCCAAACCTTCTTCGTTAAAGATTTGGGTCATACCTAATTTCTTTCCTATTACACCTAGTGTCATTTTATCCTTTCCGGCATATCGTACACGAGGTACAAATATACCTTTACATCTTGCGATTGCTACCTTCTTGATAACCTTTTACCTTAAGGGATTTAACCTTCCGCCGCGAGGGACGTTGTAGTTCACATTATATGCATAATGCTTATTAAATTTTCAAAAATTACAATATACTTTTGTATATTATAGAACTTTCATTTCTACGCCGACACCTGCCGGTAAATCCATCTTGCTCAACTCAGCCATTGTTTGCTGTGTTGAATCGTAAATATCGATAATGCGTTTGTGTGTTCTGATTTCAAAATGTTCTCTTGATTTCTTATCAACATGCGGTGAACGCAATACACAATATATACGACGTTTTGTCGGTAAAGGAATCGGTCCGGCAACTTTTGCATCTGTTCTCTTTGCTGCTTCTACGATTTTTTCAGCAGAAATATCTACTAATTTATGTTCGTAAGAACGTAAGCAAACTCTGATTTTTTGTCCTTGTTCTTGACTTGCCATTTTTCAATCCTTTTCACTGACTTTTGTAACACTAATCTAACCGAGACCGAAATCCCAATCAGACTGCTATAAATTATATTTCGGTTTAATACTATAGCACTGTGTATCGTAATATAAACAAAAAACCATGTCAACTGTACATTTTAACTTATTTTATAATTTGTAATATTTCTTTAAAAAAACACCCGTTAAAAAATCCCGCAAAGAAAGACCTGCCTGTATGGGCAAGTCTTTATATTTTTTCTGAATGATTTAGGTAATAATAACCATTTAAAACGAATTTTCTATCTTATCTAAAATCTTTAGCTTAACTTGCTCTTCAGACTTCTGTTTTTGTACCTCATTCATCTATGGTCTTTCGAATTTCATCTAGCTTAGCTTGAGCTTCAGCCATCCAAGCTTCATGTTCAGCTTGTTTCTTTTCATATTCTAAATTCGCCAGACTTTTTGATCCGGTTAAATTGTCTATTGTCTCGTCAAGATCATATGCCTTTACCGTTCTAGTGATTCTAGAACCCGAACCCCACAACTCCTCATAAGGATTAGGTATAGAATAGCTACGTACTTCATCAAATTGTGCAGACTCTTCATTCCAGCGATAAACGACACTATTATTGTTTACATACTCATTTTCACTCAATTCTGCTAAAATACCAGCTTGCTTATTGCGATTAAACGGTATTAAATCCCATGCTATAGCTTTCAGGCGATTAAAAAAACCGTCAGTCTTCAGTTCAAAATATTCAGCAACCTTTTCCATATCAGTATACGGCTTTCCATCTTTATCATATAATTTCATACCGCTTTCCTTCCCGGAGGCATTAAATACTTTAGCTGCGTATGAACCATCTGCATTAGTTGTACTCTTAACCTCATATCCGCCATCAGGACATACTTTATGTAGATTCTTTATATCTTTAACCTGTCCGTCTGAATCATCATAATACTGATACTTGGGCAGTGCTGCAGCCATTGTTTCTTTTTCCTTGTTAAGAGCATTCCGTACCTCTTCAATTTTAGACTCCGCAGTCTTCTGCTTTTCCCTTAATTCTTTCTCTTTTTTCGTATATTGAGAGTATGGTAATACATTTTCTTGTTTCTTTAAATCGGCCTGTTCTTTTTCTAATACATCACCTATTTCCATTTTAGCATTAGCCAAAAGTTCTCCTATTTTATTAATCTCATTAAAGCTGTCAATTTTATTTGTATCTCCTTCCAGTTTCTTTACATCTATAATTGCAGCTTTAAGATTTGCAAATAATTGGTCTAATTTTGTCGTCATAATTCTACCTTTCATCTTGTAAACTAATACATAGTGATCACAATTTGTATAACGACACATTAAAAAAAAACTTTAGCCCACCCCACCCCACCACATCATATCATATCATATCATATCATATAGGGGATTATAACTCGATTTCAGCCTAATATAAACTCATCTTTACATTTCGTTACATTGGAAGATTTGTTAAGTTTTCGTTACATAATATACCGCAATAAGCCATAAAAGAGTACTTTATTGTTGGCACTAAAAATATATTATCCTCTATTTTTCTTGTTCATTTGCAATATATCTTTACAAAAACTTGTTTCATATATATTATGATATAAGATAATATTATAGTTATTTTATTCGAGGGTTAAATAATATAGTAAGGATGTGTAACAATGAAGCTACAAGCAATCAACAATGGGAATAGTGTAAGCACAAAAGGCAGCTTACATAAATTACCCCAAACAGGTAAATTTACTAATTTGGCATACTCTGCATTATTTGCAGCATCTCTTTTAAGTGCGGCTGACTCGTTTAGCAAATCACCCGCTAAAGAAAAACTATCAGCACCAAAGACAGAAGTCGTTGCTACTGCTGGCATCCAGTCTGACAGAGAATTTGAAGAACAACTTCTAAATATTCTGGAAGAAAGAAAACGCCAAAGAGAAGCTGAAGCTGAAAAAGCAAGAAATGAGGTTATTAAACATTTAAATTTAAACACTGAAAAATACGCAAGTGAATACAAAATCAAGCAGGAGAAAGAAAAATCACAAATGCGGATTTTTTACAAACTTACACTAGGTGCTCTAATTGGAGCCGCACTATGGAGTATCTATAAAAAAGCACAAAAATAAATTGGAAAGGAGTACTATAATGAAAACAACAGCTATTAATAATACAAATCCCAATTTTTCAGGAATAAGAGTAAAGCCAAATACCCTTACTAAGACATTTTATTCAGCAATTTTATCAGCATCTTTACTTGGGGCATCGATGAACGCTGCTGACAGCTTCTCAAAAACAAAAGATAAAGAAGAGTCTAAAAAAACAGAAATTGTAAACAATACGAATGAAGCAAATCCTTTTGCTGAAATACCACGTCAAATTAATAGAGCGTTCGATAAAAAGGAGGACTCATCTTTTGGAACAATAGCATTTTGGGTCGCAGCTGTAATCTTAGGAATATGGTGGAATAATAGAGGTAAAGATTAAACTACGATTTTGCAGCATTCGCACCTGAAACAATCTCAACAAGTTCCTGCGTAATAGCTGCCTGACGAGCTTTGTTATAGTTAATTGTGAGACTTGTTATCATTTCTTCAGCATTATTCGATGCCGCAGACATAGCTGTCATTCTTGAAGCCAGTTCACTAGCACAAGCTTCGAGTAATGCTTGATAAATTGTATTTGACAAATACATAGGCACTAATGCCTGCAAAACACTATTCGGTGAAGGCTCAAACTCCATCAGCGGATTAAGTTCCTTTGCTTCTACGTCATCAAGATTAACAGGAAGAAGCTGCTGCTCAGTCAATGAATATGACATCATGTTATTAAAGCGTGTAGTAATAATTTTTATATCGTCAATAATACCTGCTACATAATCTTCTGCCATATCCTGAGCAATCATATCCGCAGCCCCAGCAGACGGATTATCAACTACAGATGTATATGTTTTAGCAAGTTTAACCATACCGCCGAGATGTTTAAATGCAGCAGAACCCTTTAATCCAACAACATATAACACCGTATTATATCCTGCGGCTGCATTATCTTCCAGTTCTTTATTGACAGCACGAATAACATTTGCATTATATGCTCCGGCAAGCCCCTTATTTGACGTAATTACAAGTATACCTTTACTCTTAACCTCACGCAGCCTGAGTAATTCATTGTAATTATCTATTGCACGCTCCGGAGCTACACCTTCAGTTATTGATACATCAACTTTACCCAGCATTGTTTTAAACAATGATAATAACTCTTCAGAAAAAGGTCGTGCCGATTTTACCGTTGTTTCTGCACGTTTAACTTTTGCTGCAGCAACCATTTTCATAGCTTTAGTTATTTTTTTTGTATTTTCAACACTCTGTATTCTGTTTTTGATATCTTTTAAATTTGGCATTATTTTATCCTATTATAATGTAGCCTTAAAGTTAGTAAGAGTTTTTCTAAGAGCTTCCTTATCCTCGTCAGAAAGCGCACTTCCTTCATCAAGGCGATTACGCAATTCAGGCATATTAGCTTCAAAGTATTCAAACCAGGCTTCTTTGAACTTTTGAATTTCTTTATTATCAATATCATCCAGAAATCCTTCATTTGCCGCAAAGAGTATACTTACCTGTTTTGCAACAGAAAGCGGCTTATATTGAGGCTGTTTAAGAACTTCCGTCAACTTTTGCCCCCTAAGAAGCTGGTTCTTAGTTGCAGCGTCAAGGTCAGAAGCAAATTGAGCAAAAGCCTCAAGCTCTCTAAATTGAGCAAGGTCAAGCCTCAACTTACCTGCAACCTGTTTAATTCCTTTTGTTTGTGCAGCACCACCAACCCGAGATACAGAAATACCGGCATTAATTGCTGGTCTTACACCGGAATTGAACAATGCAGACTCTAAAAAGATTTGTCCGTCAGTAATTGAAATTACATTAGTCGGAATATATGCAGATACATCACCGGCTTGTGTTTCTATAATAGGCAATGCTGTAATACTACCGCCGCCTAATTCATCATTAAGTTTTACCGCACGTTCAAGCAATCTTGAATGAAGATAGAATACATCTCCCGGATATGCTTCACGTCCTGGCGGTCTCTTAAGAAGCAAACTCATTGCACGATATGCTTGAGCATGTTTTGTTAAATCATCATAAATTATGAGAACATGTTTTCCTTGTTCCATAAACTCTTCAGCCATTGTAACACCGGCAAAAGGAGCAATATACTGTAATGGAGCAGATTCGTCAGCAGTAGCCGATACAATAATTGAATAATCCATCGCACCGTGAGTTTCAAGAGTCTTTGCTAATTGAGCAACGGTTGAAGCTTTTTGCCCGATTGCAACATAAATACAAATTACATCCTGACCTTTTTGATTCAGAATTGTATCAAGGGCAATAGCAGTCTTACCCGTTTGTCTGTCACCAATAATTAACTCACGCTGTCCGCGCCCTATCGGGGTAAGAGCATCAATTGCAGTTAAGCCGGTTTGAAGGGGCTGAAACACTGATTTTCTTTCAACAATACCCGGAGCAACACGTTCAATCGGTCTTATTTTAGAAGTATGCAAATCCCCCTTGCCATCAACTGGTACCCCGTTTGGATTTACAATCCTGCCAATTAATTCAGGTCCAACAGGAACAGATGAAATTTTGCCTGTAGTTTTAACGGTCATACCCTCTTTAATATGGGTATATTCACCGAGGATTACTACCCCAACGTTATCTTCTTCCAGATTGAGAGTGATACCGATTGTACCTAAGCCGTCCTCAAATTCTACAATTTCGTTTGACATAACATTTCTTAAACCATAAACACGTGCTATACCGTCACCGACTTCCAATACACTGCCTATATTGGAAATCTCTGTTCGGGTCTCGTAATTTTTAATATTCTCTTTAATAATAGAACTGATTTCGTCCGGATTTATTACTGCCATAATTTCCCCTTTATTTTGTAATTATCTTTTTACACAAATTGTTTAACTTAGTACTTATACTGTCATCAATTATTGTACCATCTATATTAAATATCAGACCGCCAATAATAGAGCTGTCAACCTCCCATTTAATATCAGCATTTTTAGAAAGTTTTTCAATAATTCTGTTTTTTAAATCTTCACGTTTTGCATCATCAAGCTCAACAGCAGAAGTAACTTTTAGCCTTATGATGTTTTCGCATTTGTTTAATTCTTTTTTATACTCTTCTAAAATATCTTCTATAAGTCCTAACCTTTTGTGAAGAGCCAAAACCATCATAAAATTCTTTACTGTATGGAGTAAAGAATCACCAAACACTTTTTCTATAATACTTTGTTTTTCTTCAACTGTTACAACAGGATTAACAAAAAGAGCTTTTAAATCACTTGAAGCATTAATAGTTTCAACAATCTCATTCAGAGAAGCAAGCACAGCCTCACCACTCAATCCTTCCTCACGGGATAGTTCAAATAAAGACTTTGCCCATCTGTTTGCCGCTAATTCATTATTGCTTATTTTTGCACTTTCCATCTACTGCTTTACCTCATCCAAAGCATTTAAGCTTTCATATATAAATTTATCATGCAACTCGGAATGTTCTTTAAGCTCCTGACAAATATTTTGTTTCGCAATTTCAACAGCTGCAAGAGCCGTTTTTTTTATTAATTCTGCTTGTAAAAGACTCATCTTCGCATCAATACGTTTTTGAGTCGAGGTGATAATCCCCCTTGTTATAATACGTGCATCCTCAAGCATTTTTTTGCCAAGGGCATTGGCACTTTTTTCTGCAATATCCAGAGCTTCATAGATTTCTTCATCAATATGTGATACGGCTTTTGCTTTCTTTTCAAATTCCTCTTCCATGAATTTCTTTTCTGCTTCAGAGGCACGAATGCTGTCTACAACCTTTTGCCGTGCTTCTTCCAACTTGCCAGAAAAATCAAACTTAACAGAAATATAATAAAGCAGCGCAACCATGACAACAAAATTAAGAATATTTGTTGACATTAACCAATTCCAGATTTCAAGAAACCTATCCATTCCCCTGCTCCTCTGTACATGCACTTAAAATATTATCGACTGTTTCTTCATCAATCGTATTTATTTGTTTATCATAACCGAGGAACTTTGAAGCAACTGCACTCGCCAATTCCCCCACATGTTCTTTTAACTGCATTCTTGTTTCACGATCTATATTTTGCAGCTTGAGTCTAACGCCGGACATATCCTTTGCAGAAATTGTATGTTCATACTCTATAAGGGTATCTTTTTTAAGTTTGTATTCATTAATTACTTTTGAATAAACATCCCGTGCAACGTCTTTAGATTTTTGCTTACGCTCCACAGTCCACGCATCCAGCTTTTCTATTTTATCTTTTGCTTCTTCTGCCTCTTTGTAATTTGAATTGATATAACGCATACGTCTGTGTACAACATCAGCAAGCGGCTCATACAAAATTGCATTGAGCATCAGCAAAAATATAACAAAACTAACTATACAAACTATTAATGTGGTATTAAACTCAAGCATTTGACACCTTATTTATTATGAAAAGATTAATAACAAAGCTATAAACAAAGCATAGATTGATGTTGCTTCCGCAAGACCTGCACCAATGATAAAGTTCTTAAAAGCTTCGCCCTTAATAGCCGGTTGTCTTGCAATTGCATCAAGAACGCCCTTTGTTGCAATACCTATACCAATACCGCCGCCAAATACGCCCAATACAGCAAGCCCTGCACCTAACTTAGCCGCATCCAAACCTTGTTGTACTACTTCTTCCATAATAATATCTCCTTTCAAACTATAAAAATTTTATTATTCTTCTTCCTGTATTGCCATCGTTATATAAGTTGTTGTCAACAGAGCAAATACCAATGCCTGAATGAGAGCAACGAACAACTCAAAAAACATGAATGGCAGAGGCACAAAATACGCAAATAATGAGAGGAACGTAACAATCATAATCTCACCGGCAAGGATATTTGCAAAAAGCCGCAATGCCAGCGAAAATGGTCTTACAACCAGCTCTAATGCATCTATCAGAGTAATCATGATGCCATTAATACTCCATCCGTGGAAAAAGAACTTCATACCATTCTTCTTCACACCGTAATAAATATAGTATATAGATACAACCAGTGCCATAGCAGCGGTCATATTAATATCATTATTAGGAGATGCAAATTCTCCATGTCTAAGATGCAACAGTCTCAAAGGAAGCTGCCCGACAAGGTTTGCAGTCAAAATAAAGAAAAATAAAGTCAAAATCAATGGAGAATGTTTTCTGGCATATTTTGCCCCCATGCTCTGAGTCGTAATGTCAACAAAGTAATTAATAAACGACTCCCAAACCAATTGAAGCTTGGATGGAAATATTGATAATTTACGTGTAGTTGATAATGCAAGCAGCAATAAAATTGCCATTGCAAACCACATTGTCAATATTGTGTCCATATTAAAATGAAGCACATGCCCCAAAAATACGTGACTTATAACCCAATGTCCTTGTTCGCTCATCTCTTTTACCCTTCTGGTGATAAGATAGCACAACATTAAACTTATCGCAAGTCACATAAAAAGATGATTTTTTATAAAGTTAACATTTTCGGCTAAGCTTAAAAATAATTTATTTAACAAGCCATTTTTATTATGATATTATTTTTAAGGGATGAGGTTAGTAAAAACAGAATGTCAAAGCATAAACATGAAGAGAATAATAATGAAGTAAAGCAAATAAAAACTTTTCAATCAAGAATTATATGGCTTCAAATTCTCTTTGCCAGCGTTATTTTGATATTCATAGTATACCTGTTTTGCATACAGGTACTGGATCTTCGTCAGTACAGACTCAAGGCGCAAAACCAAAGACGCGGAAGTACTTTTTCCTTAAGAGGTGATATTTATGACCGCAACGGGATTAAACTGGCAGGCGACACTATTTATTATGATATTTTTGCCCGCCCAGCCGACTATGTACATGATGAAGAAGAATTGGCAAAAATTCTTGCACCAATTCTAAAAGTTTCGCAATTCAATCTAACCGAAACACTTAAGCGTAATGAACCGCTAATTTCTTTAAAAAAAGGGGTTGATAGACAGACTTACAGTGAAATTGCAAAATTACGTTTAAGAGAAATACCTATGGATCCCAAAAATATAAGAGTTTATCCTCAGGGCGCACTTGCTTCACACGTCCTTGGTTATTATAACGCAGATGCCGACATTTCAGCCGGAGTAGAATATACCGCCAGTGATAAACTAGAGCATGTTGAAAATAAAATCAATATTGAACGTACTCCACGAGGCAAAATTATCTATGACCTAAACACAAACCCAATTGAGGCTCTAAAGCCGCAAAAGGGTGAAAATGTAACACTCACAATTGATACCGCCATACAACATATATGTGAAAAAGAATTAAACAAAGCAATAAAAAAACATAAAGCAGCAAGGGGTGCGGTTATTGTTATGAACCCCAAAAACGGAGAGATTCTTGCATATGCGGTATATCCGTTCTTTGATCCAAATAAATTTAAAGATGCAACTTTATTGCAAACAAAAAACTGGACACTTACAGACGTATTCCCGCCGGGGTCAACCTTTAAAGCTATAACTGTAGCAAGTGCAATGGAACTCGGGAAAATCGATAAATATACCCAAATAAATGATACCGGTAAGATTAAAGTAGGCTGGTGGACAATTAAAAACTATGACTACAATAAACATCCCCACCCAGGGCTGGTCGATTTAGTATATTTATTTGAACACTCAAGTAACGTAGGTTCGGTGCTTATCGCGCAAAAAATGACATCTACCGAATTTTATGACATGCTGAAAAAATTTGGATTTGGTGAAAAAACGGGAATAGATTTACCGGGGGAATCTGTAGGAATACTAAAATCGCCTAATAAATGGGATTCTTCAGACCATGCAACAATGTCATACGGATATGGAACATCAGTTACTGCAATACAAATGGTATCTGCAATATCCGCTCTGGCTAATAATGGTGTACGTGTTACACCGCACGTTATAAAATATTCACCGGAAGAAGCTGCCATAAAAATCAAAGAGACACGCGTTATGAGTGAAAAAAATGCAAAAGCAATAACCGAACTCTTAACTACCGCTGTAAATAATGGCAAAACAATCTTAAAAGAAGGAAATTATAATATAGCCGCAAAAACAGGAACATCAATCAAACCCAAAGATAACAGCGCCGGATACACAAATAAATTATATACATCCGTTTTCGGCTATCTTCCGGCAACTGACCCACAAATACTTGTTTATGTAATAATAGACTCTGCTCAGGGATACGAAATCTGGGGTAATACCGTAGCTGTTCCTATATTCAAAGAAATCGTAAATCAGATTACAAGAATACTTAATTTGACACCCGATAAAAAGTAGTGATAAAATAAGTTTACCCGCTATTGGAGGATTTTATGAAATTAAGAAGTTTATTAGAACAAATACCATACAAAGAATTAATAAACGTAAATGACTACAGTCTGGATGTGGAAAATGTTTCATATAATTCAAAAACAACCGCTCCCAACGACATTTTTGTATGCATCGCAGGCGAACATACTGACGGTCATGAATTCTTTCAAGAAGCTGTTAATAATGGAGCCGTTGTTTGTATTGTAGAGAAAATTTTAAACTCGGATATTCCACAAATTGTAGTAGAGTCGTCACAGGAAATTCTTGCTGATTTGGCAATTATTTTAAAAGGCAATACATCCACATTACTAAATCTAATTGGAGTTACCGGTACAAATGGAAAAACAACCGTATCTCATCTTTTGCAAAAAATCATTGAAGACCAAAAAGATGATTGTGCATTAATAGGAACCCTTGGATACAAATACTCCACAACAGATGATTACCATACAACGGGTCATACAACCCCTCAAGCACCAGAATTACAATCCATATTTAACGATATTAAATATAACAAACAAATCTCCAATGTTGTTATGGAAGTAAGTTCTCATGCACTTGCCCAACACAGAGTAAAGGGATGTGATTTTAACGGGGCAATATTTACAAATCTAACTCAAGATCATTTAGATTTTCACATAACAATGAACAATTATTTCATGACAAAAGTAAAACTCTTTGAAGATCTTACAGTAGGTGATTTTGCCGTAATTAATATTGATGATGAATACGGTAAAAAACTTACAAATCTGGTCTCCTCTAATGCGGCAATATATACTTATGCAATAAATGCACCTGCCGATATTATGGCTAAAGATATTAATTATACTTCAAAAGGTGTATCTTTCACATGTATAACTCCCAAAGACAGTATTAAAGTGAAATTAAACATGAACGGAGTTTTCAGTGTGTATAATTCTCTTGCAGCAATTACAGCAGCATACGCTATGGAATTGGATATAAAGAAAGCAATACAATCAATTGAACCACTAAAAGGAGTTGCCGGCAGGTTTGAAATTGTACATCAGGAACCGATGGTTATTGTCGATTACGCTCACACCCCTGACGGATTAAAAAACATCCTTATATCAGCCAATGGAATGAAATCACCTAAAGGCAAACTTATTTGCGTATTTGGATGCGGCGGAGACAGGGATGTAACAAAACGTCCGAAAATGGGTGCCATAGCGGAAGAACTTGCTGACAAAGTTATTCTAACAAGCGACAATCCCAGAAGTGAAGATCCGCAGCAAATATTATCTGATATTCTTTCAGGCTTTAAGTCAACAGATAATGTTATTGTAGAAGCTGACAGGGAAGCTGCTATCAAAGCGGCAAAAAAACTTGCACATAAAAATGATATAGTTGTTATTGCCGGCAAAGGACATGAAGATTACCAGATTTTGAAAGATAAAACTATACACTTTGACGACAGAGAAGAAGTAAATAAAATTTTTAAATAAGTTAGTTAAGGAAGAAGGGCAGTTAACCTTGGCTTACACAACAACAAAACTTTTAATCGACCAGCATATACATGGAGCCTATGGAATCGACCTGAACAAAGCAAATACGGAAGAAATTATTTTTCTATCTCAAAATCTTTACAGACATGGCATCGGCGGTTACTTTCCAACTCTTGTAACAGATAGTGTAGAAAATATAAAACGGCAGATTATAGAAATTAAAAAAGCCGCCGGATTTAAGGAGCCAAAAGCAGCAAAAATTCTAGGTATACATATTGAAGGAATATTTATTAATCCGCTAAAAAAAGGTATACATAATTCCGAACACTTTTTACCGGCAACTGTTGAAAATTATCAAAAATTTGAAGATGAATTTATAAAAATTGTTACACTTGCACCCGAACTTGATGAAGGATTAATTTCATATCTCAATCACAAGGGTATAAAAGTTCAAGCAGGGCACTGTATAGGAGCAGATTTGTGGGGAATAGATGGAGTTACGCACCTATTCAACGCAATGCAGGGAATATCACATCGTGGAAACAGCACCTCACTTACAGCACTGCTAAATAATAATATGTACACAGAATTAATTTGTGATGGTATACATCTGAGTGATGAAATTATTACTTTGACAACAAGACTAAAACCCCAAAACAAAATTATTCTGATAAGTGATGCTCTTCCTCTTACTTATAGTGCAATTAAAGAAACAGTATTTGCGGGAGAAAAAATTTACTATAACGGACAGGCAGCAACTTCTATTACCGGTACCATAGCAGGAAGTACAACTCTTTTAGATAAAATAGTTAAAATATTGCACAATAAAAATTTATTTATCCCCGAATACATTAATAATGTATATACTTATCACAATATTGACCTTCCGGGCAAAATTATCTGGGATACCAATTTTGACATTTTAGAGGTAGTCAATGAATAGCGACAAAATTAAAAAAGGGATAGCAAGAACCCCGCATAGAGGACTTCTATACGCTGCCGGAGTAAGTAAAAAAAATATCGATAAACCATTTATCGGCATAGCCAGCTCTTTTTCAGATTTAATCCCCGGTCATGTAGGAATGAGAGATTTGGAACGGCAAATTGAAAAAGGGATACACACAGGCGGCGGACAGGCTTTTGTATTCGGGGTTCCTGCGGTATGTGATGGAATTGCGATGGGGCATAGCGGAATGCAATATTCACTGCCGTCACGTGACTTGATTGCTGACTGCATAGAAACCGTTGCAGCCGCACACCAGCTCGATGGTCTTGTTCTGCTCTCTAACTGCGACAAGATTACCCCCGGTATGCTCATTGCCGCATTGAGACTAAATATTCCGGCAATCGTTGTCACCGCCGGACCAATGCTCGATGGAATTTGTAAACATCAGAAATTAACAATGATTAAAGGCTCATTTGAAGCCGTAGGAAAATACAGAGCAGGCTTAATAACAGAAGAAGAACTCTGTGAACTGGAAGAAAGTTCATGCCCTTCAGCAGGTTCCTGTCAGGGACTGTATACTGCAAATACCATGGCATGTTTAACAGAAGTT
Source organism: uncultured Muribaculaceae bacterium (assembly GCA_964452495.1). Classification (GTDB taxonomy): domain Bacteria; phylum Cyanobacteriota; class Vampirovibrionia; order Gastranaerophilales; family Gastranaerophilaceae; genus CALUTH01. The sequence continues at coordinate 113,930 of CAYVMC010000003.1, forward strand.
CTCGGTATGAGTCTTCCCCAGTGCGGTACAGCTTCTGCTGTCTCGGCGCTCAAACGCCGTATAGCTTTTGATTCAGGAATACAAATTGTCAACCTTGTAGAAAACAATATCAAACCATCTGACATTATTACAAGAGACTCTTTGAGAAATGCCATTATATGCGATCTTGCAATGGGCGGCTCTACAAACTCATTCCTGCATATCCTTGCAATAGCAAATGCCGGCGGAATAAACATTACACTAAAAGACTTTGAAGAACTTAGTGAAAAAATAAAACAAATAGTAAAGCTTGATCCGTCCGCCTCGCCTACAATGACAGACCTTCACAATGCAGGAGGCATAAATGCAATACTTAAAACTTTATATAAAAATATTCCCGAATTGACAAATACTACCGGTGTAAGCAGATACAGCATTGAAGAGCTGACCGCAAATATCTGGGTTGATACAGAACTAATACATCCGGTAACAAATCCGGTGACACCAAAGCCCGGACTTGGAATTTTGTACGGAAACATTGCAACAGGCGGCTGTGTCACAAAAATTTCAGGGATTGACGAAAGCTGCTATGAGTTTGAAGGAGTTGCAAAGCCTTTTGACAGTGAAGAAGCCGCAATGGCAGCGTTGGAAAATGATGAAATAAAAGCAGGGGATGTAATTGTAATAAGATATGAAGGACCTAAAGGCGGGCCGGGAATGCGTGAAATGCTTGCACCCACATCACTTCTGGTTGGAAAAGGTCTGGGTACAAGTGCCGCATTAATAACTGACGGCAGGTTTTCGGGCGGCACAAGAGGAATTTGTATAGGGCATATCTGCCCTGAGGCCGCAGACGGCGGAGTTATTGCACTTATTGAGGAAGGCGACAAAATAAAAATTGATATAAATAAGCGGACATTAGATCTACTTGTAGATAATAAAACTATTGAAGAAAGACGTAAAAAATTAAAACCATTCACACCAAAGCATTCAAACGGCTATCTTGCAAAATACGCCCGTTTTGTAAAAGATGCAAGCCATGGTGCAATTGTATAAATTTGCGAACTACAGCTATTTTTTATCGTTTATGTTGTATTGTGTAAATATTAATTTGCATTATTAGAGAATTAAATGTATAATCATAAACAGGTAATTTGCTAACAGCCAGAGAGGCTGAAAAATATAGTAAAGCACAAAAGAGGAACCACTTACCGG
>CAYVMC010000004.1:0-106597 GCA_964452495.1 uncultured Muribaculaceae bacterium
TCAATGTAATGCCAATGGTAAGAAAAACTTTAATAGGAGCAGCAATTGTTGGAGGAGCACTAACAACTGCATCATTATTCAAGACTCCGGGGAAAACACTAAATCCGCAAGAACCTCTAGAATCGTATTTACACTTTACTAACTGGGCTGACACACTTGTTGAAAGGGTAGAACCTAAAAGAGAATTTGGATATGATGAAACAAAATCAGTAATGCACAATGTCGGTACTAATGCAGAAGCAGCAATTGATAAATTATTTGATAACGTAATCGATCCTATCACGGAAAAACCAATCCTTCCGGCAACAGCAACAGTTCTTGCAATGCTCGGAGCGCGCGCAGCAAAAACGAAAGAAAATGCGGCAGAAGAAATAACTTCTAATGAAACAACTGCCATGTAATTTGATATTTATTTGTTAGATTAATGAAAGGAGAATATATTATTATGAATGCAATCAATGTAATGCCAATGGTAAGAAAAACTTTAATAGGAGCAGCAATTGTTGGAGGGGCACTAACAACTGCATCATTATTCAAGACTCCGGGGAAAACACTAAATCCACAAGACCCACCTCTTTATGCCACATTACTCGATACACAAAGAGAATTTGGATATGATGAAACAAAATCAGTAATGCACAATGTCGGTACTAATGCAGAAGCAGCAATTGATAAATTATTTGATAACGTAATCGATCCTATCACGGAAAAACCAATCCTTCCGGCAACAGCAACAGTTCTTGCAATGCTCGGAGCGCGCGCAGCAAAAACGAAAGAAAATGCGGCAGAAGAAATAACTTCTAATGAAACAACTACTATGTAATTTGATATTTATTTGCAAAAAAAGCAGGCGGCATAAAATCTATACCGCCTGCTTTTTTATTTTTTCAGTAAATTCCTAGCATTTAACAAGGCATTTTTGTTCAACAACAGCCTGAGCCGCTGCCAATTTTGCCTGCGGAATTCTGAATGGTGAACAAGACACATAGTCAAGTCCGATTTTGTGAGCGAACTTAACAGAATCCGGATCTCCGCCATGCTCGCCGCAAACACCGCCAAGAAGTGAAGAATTAACGGATTTACCTTTTTCCATAGCCATTTCCATTAATAAACCAACACCTTTGGTATCAAGTGTTTCAAACGGATTTGCTGGAAGGATTTTTTGTTCTACATAACGTTTGAGGAATTTGCCTTCAGCATCATCTCTTGAATAACCAAATGTCATCTGAGTAAGGTCATTTGTACCGAATGAGAAGAATTCAGCATATTCTGCTATCTCATCAGCTGTTAATGCTGCACGCGGAATTTCTATCATAGTACCAAACTTGTATTCAAGAGAAATATTCTTTTCTCTCATTACATCTTCGGCAACTCTTTCAAGAGTTTCTTTAGCAACTTTAAGTTCATTTACATGACCTACAAGCGGAATCATTACCCACGGTTTAACATTAACTCCTTCTTTCTTAACATCACATGCAGCTTCAAAGATTGCTCTTACCTGCATTTCATTAATTTCAGGATAAGTTAAACCTAAACGGCACCCTCTTAAACCCATCATCGGATTAGATTCAGACAGACCTTCAACAATGCTTAATAATTCTTCTTTTTCTTTAGCGTCTTTACCAAGAGCTTTTAAAGATGCAACTTCTGCAATCAACTCTTCCTTAGAAGGGAGGAATTCGTGCAGAGGAGGATCAAGAAGTCTAACAGTCATTGGTTTATCATTACCTAATGCCTTAAACATTGCGTAGAAGTCGCTGTATTGCATAGGAAGAAGGTGATCTAACGCTTCTTTTCTAGCTTCTGCAGTACCGGCAATAATCATCTTTTGTACCCATGGTAATCTATCCGGATCCATAAACATATGTTCTGTACGGCAGAGGCCTACACCTTCAGCACCGAATTTCTTAGCATTTTCCACATCTTTCGGAGTGTCGGCATTTGCTTCAACATGTAATGTTTTGATTTCATCAACCCAGTTGAAGAAAGTAATGAAGTTATCATCAATTTTTGCTTCTGTAAGTTTAACAGCACCCTCCATAACTACACCGGTACCGCCGTCTAAAGAAATAATATCATCTTTCTTATAAACACTACCATCAGCACCTGTTAATGTTTCATTTTCAAGATCAATCTTCATATCTTCGCAGCCGGCAACGCATGGTTTACCCATACCTTTTGCAACAACCGCTGCGTGAGAAGTAGCACCACCTCTGAGTGTTAATACACCTTGAGCAACTGCCATACCATGAATATCGTCAGGGCAGGTTTCAATTCTTACAAGAATAACTTTTTCTCCTGCTGCACCTCTTTGTGCTGCTTCTTCTGTATCAAATACAATTTTACCAACCGCAGCCCCAGGAGATGCGTTTACACCGTGTGCAATTTTGTGTGCTTCAGCCATTGCTTTTGAATCAAAGCAAGGTAATAAGATTTGGTTTACTGAGTATGGATCTACTAATTGAATAGCTCTTTCCTTATCAATAATACCTTCCTGACACATTTCAACGGCAATTCTTACAGCAGCAGCCGCAGTTCTCTTACCGTTTCTTGTTTGAAGAATATAGAGTTTTCCTTTTTCAATTGTAAACTCCATATCTTGAACATCTTTATAGCCAAGTTCCAATTTCTTAGCAATATCAACGTATTGTCTGTAAAGATCAGGCATTTCTGTTTCTAGTTCAGCAATAGGTTTCGGAGTTCTGATACCTGCAACAACGTCTTCGCCCTGAGCATTTGTCAGATATTCACCATAGAATTTGTTTTCACCTGTCGCAGGGTTACGGGTAAATGAAACACCTGTCGCACAATCATCACCCATATTACCAAATACCATTGTTTGAACGTTTACTGCAGTACCGTAATTGTGATCAATTTTATTCATGTTTCTGTAAGCAACCGCACGAGGAATATTCCAGGAACGGAATACTGCTTCAATAGCTTCCTGTAACTGAACGTACGGATCTTGAGGGAATTCTTTGCCCGTAACTTCTTTGATTGTTTGTTTGTAGATTGGGATTAAAGATTTCCAGCCATCAGCAGAAACTTCCGTATCAGACTTAACGCCTTCTCTTTCCTTAACTTTTTCTACTTCTGACTCAAAGTATTTTTGTCTGTCCATTTCCCAAGCAACAGAACCAAACATTGTTAAAAATCTTCTGTAAGAATCGTAGCAGAATCTCGGATTGTTAGTTAATCTAATCATCGCTTCGACAGTATCATCATTCAAACCGAGGTTGAGGATTGTTTCCATCATACCGGGCATAGAAATTCTTGCTCCTGAACGGACTGATACCAATAACGGATTTGTAGAATCACCAAACTTTTTACCTGTTTGAGATTCAACATCAAACAACGCTGCTTTTACTTCATCCATCAAACCTGCAGGCATTGTATTGCCATTATTGATGTAATCCATACAAGTTTCGGTTGTAATTGTAAGACCCGGAGGAACCGGTAGACCTAAATTGGTCATTTCAGCCAAATTTGCGCCCTTGCCACCGAGAAGATTACGCATATTAGCGTTACCATCTCTGAAGAGCCATACTCTTTTTTCTGCCATCTAATTCTCCTTTATCTTTAGTGTTGTAATACAGAAAAGTACTTTATGCCATAAATTCTAGCACAAATATAAAAACTTAACAATTATTAATCAACTTTTCAATAGTCCTAAACACAGTATTTATAAGGGTTTAAAATAAATCATACTAAAGTTGGGCATCCGGCATGCCTTTCTGGCGGGATTGCCGGCGCTACTGTCACTTAAAAAATCTTTTCGTTATTCTTTATCTTTTGGGGACCAATCAGCCACAAAGGCACAAGCTATAGAAGAAAGTGTAACACCCATTGCCGGTAGTGAATATTTTTTTAACCCGTTTAAAAACGTGGAAGATGAATTTGCCAGAGTTTCAACACCGGATACCAGCCCGAGTCCAATAACCGAAAGAATACCTATATTTGCAACTCTGTCTTTAAATGAAAGGCTAATATTTTTTTTGTTTTTTACAGACTCCCCAATTCCTGATGCGTTCATTACAGCACTCACGGCTCCTACACAAACAGGTAAAAAAAGTGCCTTTTGGGCTATAGCACTTTTGCTGAGAGCTTTATTTTCTTGTTTTGCAGCCAGATATTCAAATACGTATAATGCTCCGCCCATTACAGTTCCTGATAATGCGGAAGATGCAAGCCCTCTTAGCTGCGGTCGGCTATTTTTATCTTTTGATTGAAATGTCTTGTTTATACTTATTTGTGAAACATTCATAATACCTTGCTCCTATGCAGCGGTTTTTATCTCTGTAGTTTGCTCTTTATTCTTTTTGCCTTTTACCGCATCAACAGTAGATGTAATTATATGCAGCGCACCTGTAAGCCCCAGTGCCTGAATACCGCTTCTTGTTAGAATCTTTTTCAATCCTTTCTCTTTATTCATAACTGCACCGACTCCGGCTGAAACAAGAAATACCAGAGAACCAAATATTAGCGGTACAAAGCCGGCAAATTTTGCATTACTTTCGGTTTGAACCGGAGTTTTTTGTTCAGAACTTACTTCCGGTTTATATTTATCGTATCGGGCATTGTTCCAATTATTTAAACCGTAATGCAAAAGCCCCACGGCACTTCCGGCAGCTAATGCACTCTTTGTTGTTCCGCCTGCCCGCTCCATAAGCCCAATCACTACCCCCATACCTGCACTTTCCATTATTTTTCTTCTTTGCAGGCTCGGATGTTTTGAATTTTCATCATTCTGTGCTAAAAAACTTTTGCTGCTAGTATTGATTACTTTGTTTATTTGCATAATTATCCTTTAATTTAACCTCACCTACAACAAAGTATGCTCTTTTTAAGTACTTTGGCAAGTGTTGAATATTAGGATTTTGTAACTTTATATTACTTTACTTTTAAAATTTGCTTCATTTGATATTGATTGGATTTTCGTATATTTATTACCTTTATGTTCACATTGTAGTATCTTTATTTTTATTTCACAAGAACATTTTTACATTTTTTTACAATCAAAGTAAACTATTTATACACTTTATACGATTTATCCCCCTCAGATAGTCCGTGAGTTTATTTGACGTATTTTCATAATTATAAATTAAAAGCATATTCATAAATATTTAAGCAAAATCCCGTTGACTTATTAAAGGAATATCCTAAAATTAAAATTCTCTGGACAAATTTGCACAATAGTTCATAATATCAGATACATAAGTTTAAAAATTTGAAATTAAAAACAGTGTGCGGTAAAATACCGTAAGGAGGATATAATGAAAAAAGTTTTATTACTGGCAGCCATCATTTCAGGACTCTTATCAGGCTCTGTACAGGCAGCAACCCCTGATGAATTATATGATTACGTATGGAAGTTAATCAACAAAAAATACGTTGACCCGACAAATAATTATCAAAACTGGTCAACATGGAGGTACAGGTATAAAAACAAATTAAATACCTTTGACGATTGTTATGTTGCGATTGATACAATGCTTGCAAGTCTTAACGACCCGTACACGAGATTTTTGGATGAAAAAGAGTTCAATGAAGAAACAACATCTATAAAAGGCTCTTTAAAAGGCATCGGCACCCAGATAGGTATACGTAACGGAAATCTGGTTATCATTGCACCGATTGAAAATTCTCCGGCTGAACTTGCAGGTCTTAAAGCTGATGATTATATCCTCGAAATTAACGGCAACAGTACCAAAGGTATATCAATAGACAAGGCTGCCGATATGATAAGAGGTGAAAAGGGTACAACTGTAAATCTGCTTATCAAACGCGGCGAGTCGGAACCCAAACTGTACATTATTGTACGTGACGAAATAGAAATCAAATCAGTATCTACCAAAATGCCTATAGAAACTCCAATGCCTGATGATATTCAGTATATAAGGCTGAGTTCTTTTATCAGCAAAAATGCATCAAATGAAATCCAGAATATTATCAGAAACTGCGGCGATAAAAAAGGAATAATACTTGACCTTCGCTCTAATCCGGGGGGACTATTATCCAATGCCATTTCAATTTCCGATATGTTCTTAAAAGGCGGTGTAATAGTAAGCACCGTAGACCGTGACCGGTACAAAGATACGACAAAAGCAACCTTTACAAATCTGACTGATAAGCCATTGGTTGTACTTATAAACAAAGGTTCCGCATCTGCAAGCGAAATTCTTAGCGGGGCATTAAAAGACAATAACAGAGCGGTTATTATCGGTGAACAGTCTTACGGTAAAGGTCTTGTACAGGAAATTAACAAGCTGCCGAATAACACAGGTATGAACCTTACTATTCAAAAATACCTCACCCCGAGCGGAACGGATATCAATAAAAAAGGAATTACTCCTGATATCGTAGTCGAATTGACTGAAGAAAATGTCGAGGCTAAAGACGATGTACAGCTTAAAAAAGCAATTGAAGTATTACAAGGGATGACATGTATATCACAAAAGAATGGATAGTTCAGGATAAATCAGATGCGAAAGAGCCGCTTCTAAAGCGGCTTCTTGCTTTACGCGGGATAACAGCAGAAGAGGAAATTAATGATTTTCTTAATCCGATGGAAATAACCATAACCCATCCTAATGCGTTTTGCGGAATGTCCGATGCTGCAGACCGGATTATGACCGCAATTGCTAATAATGAAAAAATCCTTATCTACGGTGATTTTGACGCAGACGGTGTTACTTCAACTTCTCTGCTGCTAAGAACATTAAAAGAACTTGGTGCAGATGTAGATTATTATATTCCTGACAGAGAAAATGACGGGCATGGACTTAATACAAAAGCTCTTGTTAAAATAATGACAACCAAAAAGCCCAAACTTTTTATTACCTGTGACTGCGGAATAAGTAACGCAGAAGAAGTCAAGTTCATAAAAAGTTTCCAAAAAGATATAATAATAACCGACCACCACGAAGCACCTGAAACTCTACCAGATGCACTTGCTATAATAAATCCCAAAGCTCCGTTTGCACTTGATGAACGGCTGTCAGCATCACAAATTAACAGTCTGACTGCTCTTGCCGGTGTCGGTGTTGCTTTTAAACTCGCACAGGCTCTGCTTGAACGTACAAATAAGCTTGAATTTATTTACGAAATTCTCCCTTACGTTGCAGTAGGAACAGTCGCAGATGTTGTACCATTAATCGGCGAAAACAGGTATTTCGTTCTGAAAGGTCTGGAACTAATCTCGCAGGGTAAACATTACGGATTAAAAAGATTGTTAGAATCCGCAGGGTATAATCTTGATAATGGTTTAACAGCAGAACAGATAGCTTTTGGTATTGCCCCGAGGATAAATGCTTCAGGCAGGCTTGATACTGTTGAGGCTGCTCTCAAATTAATGATATCTGAAAATAAGCAGGAAATAGAACTTGCAATTATAACACTTGAAAACTTTAACAAAATCAGACAGGAACTAACCTCTCAAACCTACGAAGAAGCAGTTGAAATGCTAAAAACCGGCGGAAATTACAAAAACTCAATCATTCTTTATAATCCAAACTGGCACTTAGGGATAATAGGTATTGTAGCATCAAAACTTGTAGAAACATTCTACAAACCAGTTTTTCTCATGACATACACCGAAGAAACAAAACAAATCCGGTGTTCTGCAAGAAGTGTTGAAGAAGTCCCGTTATACGATATGATTTCTAATATTTCAGAACTGTTAGAAGGGTTTGGCGGACACACAATGGCGGCAGGTTTGTATTTTTCTACGGAAAAAACTACACTTGAAGAAGTAGCAAAAGGAATTTCTCAAACAATTGACGAGTATCTGGACGGTAAAGAACTCAAACCGGCGCTTAAGGTTGATATGGAACTAAATCCCGAAGATATTGATATAAATCTGGTAAACGATATTTCCCGCCTTGAACCGTTTGGAGCAGGAAATCCTGCACCGGTTTTTGTTATGAACAATTTGCAAATAAAACAAAAAAAACTGATGGGTGCCAACAAAGATCATTTAAAATTAACCGTTCAATCAGGAGAAAAAGTTTTTGACTGTATAAGATGGTCACAGGGTGATGTTGCACTTGCTAACGGAGATTATCTTGATATTGCGTTCTCGCCGCAGATTAACGAATTTAACGGAAATATAAGTATTCAACTCATCTTAAAAGATATTCACTCCGAATATTTAAAAGCAGTTGAAGCACCTGCCGTTAAAATCTATGACCATAGGAAAAAAACAAACATTCTTAATATGGTTGAAGAATATGTAAGAGATACAAAAAGCAGTATTGCTGTGTTTGCCGAAGATAAAGCAATAATTGAAGAACTTAAACCGTATCCGTCGCTGTCCTCAAAGGTTGTTTCAAGACTAAATATACCGAAATGTGACGGTCTTATGTTATTTGATTATCCGGCAGATGAAAATATCTTTAATCAAATAATGGAAAAAGCATCTCCTTCAGCTATTCACTACATGAAATATGATATACATAAACTCGACATCCCGCAAATGCTTAAAACGTTTACCGGAATGATGAAATACACTATCAACAATAAAAACGGAGAATTTAATATCCCCGGTTGTGCGGCATTTTTATCTGTATCAGAAACCCTTGTAAGAACCGTACTTGAACTGTTTGCTGACTCCGGAGTTATAACCGCAGACAACCTTGATGAGAGTATTTGTTTAATATCATTCTTAAATCCGTCAAACGGCGAAACACACTTAACGAACTCACCAAAATACAGAGAACTTATTTCCATATCCTCCGATACGGATAATTATAGAAAAACGCTTCTAAAACAAGAGTTATAAAAAATACTATTCTAATTCTTCCTTATTCTTACAACTATCATATAAGGTCATTCCCAATAGTACCAGATAACTTCTTTTTTTACTAATCCTAATTTTTAATACCCATTTAACAAAGGCTTGTATATATTTGAGAATAAATTTAAGTCCTTCAGCTCTGTATGGTGTCATCAGTAAATATTTTAAATATATAAAACTAAACGGACGTAAAGATTTTCCCCACGGCTTACACCTGCCTATAAAGTGAATGATACCCTTTTTCTCAATACAATTAAATCTATTTGAAAGTATATTATTTGGACCTGCAAACTGACAATTCCATTTATCATCAATAGTTTTAATTTTACCCTGTAACACTACATTTAATACATCCTGATCTAGATAAACTATTTTGTCAGTATTATTGACGGCATATTCCAATAATTTGTCAGCTATTTTATCCGAGCGCCATTTTTCAAGATTTATCAAAAGTACCCCTGAATTGTAGTATCTATCCAATCCAAGTCTTTTTGCAATCTTTTTTGTTAATATATCTTCAACAGCAGCACAAAAGTTTTCGCCCAAATCGGTATTATATAAATCCCACAAGCTTGTGAGGACACTAATATCACAATCCAGATAAATAACCCTCTCTAACTTTGGCAAAACCTCTGCCAGTATTAATCTAAAACATGTAGCAATAGTCCATTGAGTATTTGGCGGAATAACAACACCTTTGAATAACTCACTGTTAATGTTTATAAACTCTACATCTCCATTACCTAATTTTTGAACAGTTTTGATATTTTCCATTGCCTTCTCAGATAATCCATCTGTTAAGATATGAAAATGAAGGTAGTCATTACTGTTTGCATTTTTTAGGATTGATGCTATTGCACAACACAAAGGCTGTACAAAGTTAGCATCCGTAGCAAACGCAACATGTATATCATTATATTTTTCGGTCATCATTCTACTTTATCTTCTCCTCATAAAAATTTAACACTCTTTCAACTGCCAGATCCATATTGTAATATTTGTAATCTCCGAGTCGTCCTAATTTTAGCAGCATCATTTAAATGCCCTCCGGTAATTTATAAATCACATTTTGGTTAAAATGTGACAGAGGTAAAAGGGGCAAAATTAAGAAATTAGTACATTCTGATATTTATTTAATTAATTGAAATATTATTTTGTTTTATATATATTTGTTAATATATAAATCTTTGGTTATGAAATATTGGTCACATTTTAACCAAAATGTGGCATTGTATTAAAGATAAGACAGTACAAGGATTTTAGACTTTTAAATAAAAAAAAAGAACAGGGAAGTAACAAACAAATATGTTCCAAGTTTTTGTGTTATTATACCTTTAGACCGATTTAAAAATTAACGTTCACATTTTGAATAAAATGTGTCGTTGACATTATATTAGAAGGAGAAATGTTTGTTTACATGTATAATATTACAATATGTTTAAGCAGTGACAATAACTATGTCCAGCATCTAGGAGCAACAATATCCTCTGTTTTGAAAAATAAAAAAGAAGATGAATTTATTAACATTTACATAATAGATGGCGGAATTAATGAAGATAATAAATCTAAATTAAAAGAGTTTGAAAAAAAGTACACATGCAAGATTGAATTTTTACAATCAAATCCGGAGAAACTTAAAAATTGTATAATCTTTAAAGGCGACTATATCTCTATTGCAACATACAACAGACTATTAATTCCTGAATTAATCAAGAAAGAAAACAGAGTCATTTATTTAGACTGTGATATTATCGTTAGAAAATCTTTACGTGAGTTGTTCAATAAAGATTTTGAAAATAATCTGATAATCGGTGTAGAAGATATTGTCTCAATAAATCATTCTGAAAGATTACAGCTTGATAAATACATTAATGGAGGAGTAATTCTTTTTAATTGCGAACAGATGAGAAAAGAGAACTGTGTAGAAAAAATCTTCAATTGGATAAAAGAAAATAATGACAAAATTGAATACCACGATCAGGATATTATAAATGCAGCACTTGCAGGAAGAATAAAATATGTTGAAGATATATATAATGCACAGGTTTTAAGGAAAAAGAACAGCAGATTTGATGAAATTCCAGATCCGGTAATTCTTCATTTTATCGGACCTAAAAAGCCCTGGACAATAGTAAAACCATTAAATACTACTCATTGGGGAAAAGAATATTTTGAAGCATTAAAGGGTACTCCGTGGGAAAACTTTATAAAAGAATACAAACGGAAAGTTATACTCCACTATCCGCTTATTCTCTTATATCCGACAGGTCTGGTACGTACGCTGATTAGAAATATATTTTCTATAAAAAACAGCACCCTAAAAGATAAAAAAATTATTACTATCCTTGGTATCAAATTTAGTACCAAAAGAGTTAAAAGAATTAAATAAGAAAGTTTACAATGGTTCCGGTTTTTTATGCTAAAATAAATACCATAAGGGGGAACAATATGAACAGAAGAAGCTTTATAAAAAGTATTGTACTTTGCGGGCTAGCGGTTATACTTACTTTTAACAGTGTACAGGCAAAACGCAATAATCATACGGAAAAAGTTTTGAGAGAACAATTGCAAAACCACTCTCTTGTTGTTATTAAAGACAACAAGATGGTCTGCCTTGACGGAAATGGTATAAGCCCTATTCTCAGATACCTTGAACAAGGCGACTTTGAGGATGCTACCGTTGGAGATAAAAAAATCGGCAGAGCATCTGCCTTGCTTCTTGTCCACGGCAAAGCAACAAAAGTCTATACTCCTGTAATTTCAAAACCGGCTATAGAGGTTTTTAAAGCTTTTAAAGTAGATTATACGGCTGACGAGGTTGTCGATAACATACTCAACCAAACTCAGACAGACCTATGTCCGATGGAGAAAAAAGTACAAAATATAAACTCTCCTGAAGAAGCGTATGAGATTTTAAAATAATAATAGAAAAACTCTGCAAAACTTTTATTGCAGAGTTTTTTATAACATTATTTTCAACAAAGCCTAATGAAATTTTTCTATGTTTTACTATTCTTTTATAGATAGCAGAGTATGATAAATTTAAATTTTTCCCTCACTGTCACCGGTAATCTTATCATATCCCTTTTGTCCAATCCACATTAAAGTATTACATATTACCTGAGGAATAAATGTTATAATCCCTATTGCAAATGCCCAATTTTTAACGGAATTAAAGTTTATTTTTTTATTTTTCAAGCACTTTAAAGAATACTCAAGTTTTTTAACGTTCCTATTATTTTTCTTATATTCTTCAATCTGTTTTGTTAACCCGTCAATGGCATTATCAACACGTGTTTTATCCTTTAGTAATTTGTGCTGATTATAAAGTCCGACACCGGTACCGGCTATCATACCCATACCGCCCCAAACAAGTGCATCTGCAACCGGATGCGATGCAAACAAGTTATGCGAACTGCTTTTATTATCACCTGCAACCTTCTGCTGCACGGATTTGAATGAAGGCATATTTACACCGGTCATTAAAAAAAAACTCCTTACTTATTTATAATAACAGCCATGAACATTTTATCTGTGCTTTTTTCATTCGCATTTTTACAAAAGTTTACAACTAAAAATAAGATAAATTAAATTTTCCAGCGTGGGTGAAAACAGGTTCGGGGATGAAATAAATACTTTCCTAAATACTGTGCAATTATCCTATCCGCCAGAAGAAGGTTACTTACATAGATACAATTATAAACTCAAATAATACTCTTTTAATAATTTACAGTCATCTTCAATGTTCGGGCTTTCACAAACTACCACACCTTTCACATTAAAGGCTTTAAAAGCTTTCAATAAATCTTTATAATTCATATCCGATTCTTCAAGATTAAGGTGCTGACGTTCCCCCTTTGCTGTATATTCAATTCCTGCAATATGTGCATGAAAATTATTCAGTGCAAATTCGCCAAGTTCTTTACCTATTTTTTCAAAGACCGAACAAAATTCATCATAAGTATTCATAATTCCGGCATATCTTGCATGAAGGTGCGAAAAATCCACACACGGGTAAACTGTCTCATATTCCTTTGATAGTCTTACAATTTCATCAACATCTCCCCACTGGGTAGCTTTACCTGTCGTTTCCGGCCTTATAAAAATTTTATTGCCTGACTTTTCAAGAACATCCGTTATTACTTTTATTTGTTTAGAAATACTATTATATACGTCTTCACTATCCTGCCCCAGATAATATCCAGCATGGAATGTTATACTATAACCGCCAAGCTCATTTGCAACTTCTGCCGTTTCAATAATCCTCTGTACACTTGCTTCAACCTTTTCTGGTTCAGCAGCATTAAGGTTTACATAAAAAGGAGCATGTGCAGTTATTACCTTATCGGTATTTTTAACACTTTCACGGCTCTTATCACTAATTCTCACCCCACGCACAAATTCAAGTTCCAGACCATCTAATCCCATTTCGTCAAGGATTTCAAAAGCTCTGTCATACCCTTTTGTGCCAGTTCTTAAAGGCATGCCTGCCGTTAAAAAATGAAGTTTATCCATTACTTAAATTCCTCACCGATTTTTGGATTAACTATTCGAATAAAATCTGCAGCATCACCGATAAAGAAATTTCCGAACTGTAAAACCGTTGGAACAATCAGCCCGCGGGCAGTTGCAATAAAAAATTTATTATCCTCAATCTTTGAAACACATCCCGGCGGATGCGGCATACATAAAGTATCACTTGCCACTTCTACCTTGCTTATTTTCATTAAATTCCCGCGAAACATTGTTGAGGCAAGAATAAAAGGATTAAGCGCTCTTACAAAATGTTCTATCTCCTCGGCTGTTTTGGTGTAATCAATATATAATGCGGATTCCGGCAACGTATTACCTTTTACAAAATTTCCTGCAGGCTGTTTTTTTCTGGGCAATTCACGTTTTTCATACTCTTTTAAGACAAGAAGCAATAATTCTACACCAAGAACGTTTAATTCATTAAACAGTGTTCCCATTGTAGATTTAGGATGAACAGGATATTTTTTTTGAATAATAATATCTCCAGTATCAAACCCCTCATCCATAAAATGAATTGTAACCCCCGTTTCGGTTTCCCCGTTCAAAAGGACATTAGTATAAGGATTTCCTCCGCGATAAAGCGGCAGCAGCGATGGATGAACATTTATAAATCCATCCTTTGTTGCATTCAAAAGCACACCCGGAATTTTATAATTAAATGAACAAACAACAGCCAAATCAACATCCAAACCCCTGACTGTTTCTATTAGTTCAGTTTCATCAAGCTCATCATATTCAATAAAATTCAAACCTCTTGCTACAACAAACCTTTTAAAATTGTAATACATCGGATGACGTTTTTTAGGCCCCAAAACCCCAACTACATTAATTCCTGACATTAAAAGCCCGTCAAGACCAACATACGCCATATCCGGAATGCCCACAAACAGTATTCTTTTTTTGTACTCTGACCTATTATCCATTTACTTTTACTTCGACTAACTCATTCAATTTCTGAGAACAAAATTTCACCATTTCCATACAGTGTGCCTTGCGTGCTGCGCCTTCCAAACCCTTGCACAAGGTACGGCAGCAAGTATACTTGTATTTATCCTTAAAATCGGATACAAATTCCCTTGCTTTGTCCTTCGCTATCTGAATGTTTTCTTTTGCATTACTTCTACCATATATAGAACTGATTACTATTTGCGATCCTGCGATAGCTCCACACAAACATCCTGAACTCATGTCACTTGAAAACGCCGTTGCGACAGATAAAACATCAGGCCTGCAAAAACCATTATCTATCCCCTCTTTTACCAGACTTACCGAACAAGAATAACCCTGGTTGTAATATTCTTCCGCTTTCAAAACTTTTCCTCCCAAACATCATAAGTATAGCATGATTATGAGATTTATAAAAATTTGTTTACATTTTGAATTAATAACTCGGGTAGCATATAATCATATTTATGAGAAATGTTGAAGACGTACTGTTAGGTATAAATATCGGTATTGCAGCCGGACTTGCAATGAGCGGAAATAAAGAAAGCACGCTTAAACTATATGAAGAAATTATGAGCCGCTCAGTTATTCCGGCTGAAGAACTTAAAAGAAATTATAAAGATTACCTAAAAGAGCATGCCCGTAAAGATTTTCAGGATAAAAAATATAACAATGCAGTTTTACAATATTTAGATGTGTTCCATAGTGAGCCGTTAGAGCCGGAAGAATACAAGAACACCGGTATTTGTCTTATTGAACTTAAGCAATACGATGCGGCAAAAGAATTCCTTAGCTTATACCAGAAATCATCTAACAATAAGCTTCTGGCTTTAAAAGAAATCGGAAATATTTACTTCCATAAACTTAATGATATTCAGAGTGCAATAAATTACTTTGAAGAATTTATAAAAGAATACCAGCAAGACGATGAAGTGTATAATATACTCGGACATCTTTATTCGCTATATTACAAAAATAAAAGACTTGAAAAACAAAAAGAATATTTTTTAGCGGCTCACAACCTAAAGAAAAATACACGGTTATACATAAGGAATGTTATTTTTACCCTGTTTAGGATGGGAGAATATGATAAGGTTGAAGAATTTTATCAAAAACTGTTTAAACTTTCACCAGAACATTCAGATTATTATTATTACGGATGTTTCTTGATTAATCAAAAACGATTTAAAGAAGGCTATATGTACCTGAGACACCGTTTTGAAAAAGAAGGCGATGACAAATCAATAATACCGGCAGTCCTCGATAAGTCAAAATACTGGCAAGGGGAACCACTTGAAGGAAAAAAAATTCTTGTACATTGTGAACAGGGGTTTGGCGATACGATTATGTATGCCCGTTTTATAAAAGACCTTGTAAAAAAAGCTGCAAAAGTATATTTTGTTGTTCAAGACGAACTTTTTGAACTTATAAGCAGCTCTTTCCCCGAAGTGGAAGTATATTCAACAAAATTCGGGCTGTATAATCTTCAATATGATTACTTCACAACAACAGTTGATTTGCCCCTGTTCTTAGATACAAATCCAGATAATCTTCCGTACCGCTCAGGATATTTAACATCCAAAGCAAAGTTGTTTAATACAAGTAAAAAGTTAAAAGTCGGTATTGCATGGCACGGGAATGAAAAATCAAAGGAATCGGCAAGAGATATACCGTTTGAAGAACTTAAACCGCTTCTAGATATTGAAAATATTGAACTTTATTCACTACAGGCCGGCGGTGAAAAACTTTCGGAGGCAAGACTGATTGATGCAGGTAAAGATTTCAAAAATTTCACTGATACTGCGCAGACTATAACCGGACTGGATATTATTATAACTACAGATAATGTTATACTTAATCTTGCCGGTGCATTAGGTAAAAAAACATTCGGTCTATTTAATTTCTATCCTGAATATCGCTGGTATGATATCAAAGAAGGACACTCTACAAACTGGTATCAAAGTGTAGAAGTATTCCAAAACCAGAATCAGGATGAATGGTCTGACACAATAAAACAGGTTTGTGAGAAATTAAACCGCATAAAAGAGGGATTTAACTAAATAATGGTTAAATTATAATAAGAAACAATGAATCACATCGAAATAAGAAATCTGAATTTAGGTTTTATGACAGAAAGCGGTTTCAGACCTGCTCTTTTCGATGTATCGTTAAAACTGAAACCAGGACAAATGCATGCTGTTGTAGGAGAATCCGGTTGCGGCAAGACAATAACAGCAATGAGTATTATAAAACTGCTGCCTAAAAATGCAATAATAAAAAACGGAGAAATAATTTTTGAAAAACAAAACATCCTCTCTCTTTCTGAGAA
The DNA here is from genome assembly GCA_964452495.1 of uncultured Muribaculaceae bacterium. Taxonomy (GTDB): domain Bacteria; phylum Cyanobacteriota; class Vampirovibrionia; order Gastranaerophilales; family Gastranaerophilaceae; genus CALUTH01. The sequence goes on from CAYVMC010000004.1 coordinate 16,602, forward strand.
AGATATGCGAAAAATTAGAGGAGCCAAAATTGCACTCATACCGCAGGATCCCATGACATCCCTAAACCCTCTATATACAATCGGCGACCAAATTACTGAAGCAATTTTGTGTCATAAAAGTATTTCAAAAGAAGAAGCGATTAATCAGGCCGTAAAGTTTTTAGATTTAGTAAAAATTCCTGATGCAAAAAGAAAAATGAACCTTTACCCGCATGAACTTTCAGGCGGAATGAAACAACGTGTTATTATCGCAACCGCTCTGGTTCTAAATGCCTGTGTCATTATTGCTGATGAACCAACAACTGCTCTTGATGTTACAATACAAGCACAAATAATGTCACTGCTTGATGAAATAAAAAAAGAATTTAACACCAGTATTCTTGTAATAACACATGATTTAAACCTAATCGGCCAATACGCAGACGAAGTTTCGGTTATGTATGCCGGAAGTATTGTTGAAAATGCACAAAGCAGAGAATTTTTCCAAAACACACTCCATCCTTATTCAAAAGCCCTGTTAAAAGCTCTGCCCGATAACAAAAACAAAAAACTTTATACTATAAAAGGTGCCCCGCCATCAATATTTGAAAATATAACAGGCTGCCGATTTCATCCCAGATGCGAAAAATGCTTGAACGGTGTTTGTACTACAAAGACCCCGCCGCTTCTTGAAATCTCACCATTTCACTATATCAGCTGTTTTAATTATTAATTAGGATTTTAACGCTGCAAACTCCCAACACTCAGTTAGTTTTTGCTTAATACCACTCCTATCATACCATCTGCGAATAAAACGTTCTTCAAATCCTAATCCACCATTTATTTTTTCACACGAGCTTAAATCGAAAGTTGCTTCTGACATGCCCATTTTGATTGTAAAATGCGGAGATTTTATTTTTTTAGGATCCATTGATATACTAATGTTATTATATCTTGATGTTGCCATTGTCCTAACGTTGTGAGCATCTGACTGCGAATCAATTAAATATGTCTTTAAATTGTTTTCTAAATCTCTGAAACTTGCCATATAATCTCCTGACTAATTATTTAAACTATGTATAGGTGGAGGAATATGCCCTGCTCTCTCTACAAATCCGGCAGAATTTAAACTACCAACATTCATAATCGGCGCTTCACCAAGCAAACCACCAAAAACAGCTTTATCGCCAACAGTTTTCCCCGGAACCGGTATTATCCTAACAGCTGTTGTTTTTTTATTAATCATACCGATAGCCATTTCATCCGCAATCATACCTGCTATTACAGTATCAGGAGTATCACCAGGAACTGCAATCATATCAAGCCCTACAGAACACACTGAAGTCATTGCCTCAAGTTTATCAAATGTTAAATACCCTTTATTCGCAGCTTCAATCATACCAGCATCTTCAGAAACAGGAATAAATGCACCTGATAAACCTCCGACATTGGAACTTGCCATTATACCGCCTTTTTTTACGGCATCATTCAGCATTGCAAGTGCGGCAGTTGTTCCGTGCGCACCCACATGTTCCAGTCCCATCGCTTGAAAAATTTCTGCAACACTATCACCTACCTTTGGGGTAGGAGCTAATGATAAATCCACCACACCAAATGGAACACCAAGCATTTGCGCTAATTCTCGCCCGACCAATTCTCCGGTAGTTGTAATCTTATATGCAGTCTGTTTAATTCTTACCGCAAGTTCAGACAAATCCGCATCTTTTGCAAGCTGCGAAACTGCATTTTTAACAACCCCCGGTCCGGAAACCCCAACATTCAATGCACATTCGGGTTCTCCATAACCACAATACGCACCTGCCATAAACGGATTGTCACTCACAGAATTACAAAAACACACAAATTTTGCAGCACCTAAACCGTCCTTATCGGCTGTTAATTCCGCTGCCTCTTTTATAATACGACTGACTTCCAGAACAGCATCCATATTAATACCAGCTTTCGATGATGCTGCATTCACTGAGGAGCATAATCTTGAAGTCAAACTTAAAGCCTCTGGAATAGAAGCAATTAATTGCCTGTCGCCTGCTGTAAAACCTTTTTCGACAAGTGCAGAATATCCTCCAATAAAGTCAACATTCAAGTCTTCTGCAACTTTATCAAGAGTCATTGCAATCTTTAAATAATCTTTTTCAATCGCACTCTCTGCAAGAATAGAAACCGGTGTAATTGAAATACGTTTATTTACAATAGGAATAGAATAATTGTCTTCTATAACAGAAGCATAATTTACAAGATTTTCAGCATACGATTTGAGCTTAAAAGCTATTTTATCACACACTTTATTAATATCTTCGCTGATACAATCGCGAAGACTTACAGCAAGCGTCACAGTTCTGATATCAAAATTGTGAAGCCTAATCATATCAATGGTTTCTAGTACTTTCTCTTTGTTAAACATAATAATTTTAGATATAATTATAACATATTTATAATGAATTAAGCAATTAAAATTTAATTAACCGGCTTTATGACGGGGAATTAAAAGCGAAGGATCAGCTATTGCTGTTGAATAGATAATAAAATCATTATCTCGCATAAAATATTTACGCATAGCAGCACGATTAGTTATTTTTTCTAAACAAACGTACGTATCAACACGTTCCTTTAAATATCCAGCAAAAACTTTCTGTTTTTCGGATAGTTTATAATCCTTTAAATTCTTGACGATATACATATATATTAATTATATACCATACTTTGACATTTTTTAACCTTTTGCAGTAAGAAATTAAGTTTTGTAAATATAAAAATTTCTTTTAATTACTGTAATATAGGAATTCTACTAAATTTCACCCGTTTAGTTTATGTTTGTTTATGATAAACTTATACACATAAGATATAAGATTAAGGCGGTGTTATGGAAAGATTTTTTGGAATATTCGGTATAATTATAATTTTTGCAATTGCCTTTGCTTTATCAAACAACAGAAAGGCAATAAATTACAAAACAATAATAACCGGATTTCTCCTGCAAATTCTCTTGGCCATATTTATTTTTAAAGTTCCGGTAGGTCAGCAAATATTTATGTTTTTTGGACACTGTATCCAAAAAATTCTTGATTTTGCATATATTGGAGGGCATTTTGTATTTGGCGGCTTAATGGACGCCGATATTTTTGACAACCTATTCGGCAGTAAAAACAGAATTTTTGCATTACAGCTTATTGCCTCCAATATCTTTATGATGATACTTGTAAATATCCTTTACTATTACAATATAATGCAGCGTGTCGTATCATTTCTCGGAAGAGCAATGAACAAAATTATGGAAGTATCCGGAGCAGAGGCTCTATCTAACGTAGCCAGTTCTTTTGTCGGACAAATTGTTGCACAAATAATGATTAAGCCCTACCTTGAAAAAATGACCCGCTCTGAAATTCTCGCTTCTATGGCGGGCAGTATGGCATGTATTTCCGGTGCAATGATGCCAATATATATAGGAATGGGCATTCCTGCCCCCTATATCCTTGCATCTTCACTTATGGCCGCTCCAGGAGCTATGGTAATTTCAAAAATAATCTATCCTGAAACGGGAACCCCGTTGACAAAAGACGCCATAAGAATAAGTAAACGCAGAACTCATATCAATGTTTTTGATGCAATTTCAAGCGGTGCATCTGAAGGTATGAAAGTAGCGATAAGCGTTACAGCTATGATTTTAGCACTTGTAGCACTGGTTGCAATGATTGACTATATACTGGGCGGTATAGGTTTATTTATTTACAAACTATTCCACCTTTCAGCACCTGTGTTGGGATTTGATTTTCAGCATTTATCTCTAAATATGATTTTAGGTAAAATTTTTGCAATATTTGCCTGGATAATAGGAACACCAATAAATGAATGTTCAACAGTAGGAGCGCTTATGGGAACTAAAATTGTATTAAATGAAATGGTTGCATTTGTTGATCTTACCCGTATTGCAGACACTTTATCTCCCAAAAGCTTTATGCTTGCAAGTTTTGCACTGTGCAGCTTCGGAAACTTCGGTTCTATCGCAATCCAAATCGGCGGTATTGGAGAACTGGCTCCCAATCAGAGAAAAAATCTTGCAAGATTAGCACTGAGAGCTTTAATATGCGGAACTCTTACCTGTTATATGTCCGCTGCTATTGTCGGAGTATTAATTAAATTCTAGAAGAAATACAGATACAGACAGTAAATTAGAACTTAATTTTTATTTTTTTATGCTAAAATCGGTTTATGAAAATCGGTGCTGTTTATAATAAATACATTAATAATATTCAAGAAATTGTACATATATTGGAAACAGCTTTAAAAAACTGTAATACCCAATATACAATTATTGACTCAGACAATATGTGTTCAGGATTTGACTTTGTATTTGCCATTGGCGGTGATGGAACCATACTTAACGTTGCAAAATACTATGCAGATATAAATGTTCCTGTTATGGGTGTCAATCTGGGCAGGTTAGGATTTTTATCCCAAACAGACTTGTATATGTTCTCAATTGTTCTGAAAGATGTCCTTGAAAAAAAGTATAAAATTGAAGAAAGAATAGCTCTTGAATATAATTCAAATATTGCACTGAATGATTTTGTGATAAAAAGCTGCCAGAGTACAAGAGCCGCAAAATTTGAGCTAAAAATCAACAATGCACCGGTTTGTGAATACATATCCGACGGTCTTATTATATCAACACCGACCGGTTCCACTGCATATTGTCTATCTGCAGGCGGTCCTATACTCGCGCCAACGGTTGAAGCGTTTACAATAGTTCCTATTTGCCCACATACACTAACCGCACGTCCACTGGTAATTCCCGACAATGAAACTTTAACTGTAATATCTGCTGAATGTCCTCTATCAATTGCTGCTGACGGATATGATTTAAAAATCAATGCGCACTCAATAAATATTCAAAAATCAAAATCAAAAATAAAACTCGCTTTCCTTGAAAATAATAATTTCTATGATGTACTAAGAGAAAAGCTTTTCTGGGGTGTTTCACCTTGTAGTAATGTGTAGTAAAAAACATTAACGAAAGGGCATAATTCTGGTATAATAATTGTTATGAAACGCGGTGTCAGAACATTATTGTTTATAATAGGGCTTGTTATTATTATCCTTGCCGGATTTTTCGGCTGGGGCTTTCTTGAAAAACAGTTTCACCACGCACAGGGAGTTTATTATATCTACAAAGGTGATAAAGCCTACTTTAAAAACAATATGAAAAAGACCCTTTATTACTATAAAAAAGGACTTGAATTGTACCCGGAACATTACGAAGCGTGGTTTAATCTGGGGAATATTTATGCAGTACATGAAGATTATTTTGCAGCAATAGAGGCATATGAAAATGCCATAAAAAACAACCCGAAGTATATTCTGGCAAGGATGAATCTGGGAATTGTATATTCCGAAGATTTAGGAGACTTTGATTCTGCAATAGAACAATACGATGCAATAATTAAAAACAAATACAGAACACTATATATCCCCAAAATCTACAATAATAAAAAAAGTACAAAAGAAAATATTGGAGTAGCATACTATAACCGTGGATTAGCATTCAGACTAAAATCAATTTATCTTCCCGATGAAAAACGCCATCTTGCAGGAGAGTTTGTAGAAAAAGCTATCGAGTCATATAAAAAAGCGAAAAAGTATCTCAAAAAAGATTATGCAAACAGCTACAATATGGGACTTGCATACCATGTAAACGGGGATTACAAAAATGCCGCAATAAATTACTGCAATGCCATAGAGTACTCCCCAATGAGTTTTGAAGCACATTATAACTTAGCAGTACTCTTAAGACAACTGCATCACTACAGAGAATCTTTGGACGAGTTTCAAAAGGCAGCATTAATAATTTCTGAAGACCCCAATGCGACAAATCAGGCATTATATGTATTTAATCTTTTAAATGAAGCAACAAGACTCCTTATATTCAGTGAAGAAAATGTTATTGAGCATTTAACAGACGAACCTATGTACTCATACAGCTATACTTATGTCGGCGGGAAAATTGTTCCGACAGAAGAACTGGATAAAGCTATTTTAAATAATTTTAAGAAATGTTCCGGTGAAATAATTTTTCTGGAGGACGATGATGATTAATTATATAAAGTTTTTAGAAAATATAACAATCGTTATAAACTCAGATAAACAATTAAATGCAATAGAGCAAGAAATAAAAAACAACTTTGAACCCTTTGGAGAACTTGAAAACTTACACATTTTTCTTCTCGATAACAATACAAAAGTACTTCGTGACTGTTTTGGAGGAATGAACCCCTTACAAGAAATCTGTTCTGGGGAAACTGCGGTTACTTATAATAATATGATTGATGAATTCTGGTTTAACGATTTTATAATCAATAACAAAGCATGTAAACTGCCACAAAATATTGAAGAAATAGATATAAAAATAAAAAATCTTGCTTTTCCCATATACAAAGGTGACGATATTTGCGGAATTATAGATATAATATTCAAATCAGAAACTCAGATACAGCTCTCATTTTTACATGTAATGAAGATTTTTTCATCAATCATTGCTTTAAAAATACAAAACACCGTTCTTGATGAAAAAATGCATACAAATGTTGAATTTTATGATTCAATGAAGAGTATTGCAAAAATTATTGAAACCCAGTATGAATTAACATATATTATTCCGTTAATTGGTGAAATGCTAGATAGATTTATAGAAGACCACCTTATTTATGTCTTTCTGCGGCACGATGACAAATTTAATCTTATCTGGCCTAAATCCTGCAATGACGAAAGGGCAAAAATATTAATGCAGCAGCTTGATAGTGAATCTACGTACTTGCTCTCTGATGACGGCAAACTAGGAGCTTTTGCAATGACAACAGAAAACAATCTATTAGGTTGTATTATTGCAAAAAGCTTATCTGAACGGCTTAAACCTCGTGAAATTGACTACCTTGAACAATTAACAAAGCAGGCTTCCATAACAATTAACCGTGCGAACTCATATTCGGAAGTCCTCCAATATGCAACTCTTGATGCACTAACAGGGTTAAATAACCGCAGACAGCTTGAAGTTCGATTAAAGCAAGAAACCTCACAGGCGGAACGTCAAAAACATCCGCTCTCTGTTATTATGCTTGACATTGACTTTTTTAAATCATTTAATGATACATACGGACACGCAATAGGTGATCTGGTTCTTAGAGAAGTTGCCGATATAGTAAAGAAAACTTTGAGAGAAGCAGATATTCCTGCAAGATACGGCGGTGAAGAAATTTGTGCACTTTTACCTTTTACAGATTTAGAACAGGCAAAACAGGTTGCTGAACGTGTACGTCAGGGAATTGAAGAACATGAAGTACCTGTTATAATTGATGAAAAAGAACACACGCTAAAAATTACCGTAAGTATTGGTGTTGCACAGTTTACACCGGAATCAAAGCCGGAAGAACTATATATAAAAGCAGATGAAGCACTCTACCGTGCAAAACGAAACGGAAGGAACAGGGTTGAAATAAATGAAAACGTATAAAAGATGTTGTAAAACACTAGACGATACAGCAAAACTCGCACAAGATTTTGCAAAACTCATACAGAACGGTGCATTTATATGCCTGTACGGTGAAATAGGTTCCGGAAAAACCGCTTTTGTAAAAAAACTTGCTTCAGCTCTTGGAATTACTGAAAAAGTAACAAGCCCTAGTTTTGTTATTTTGAATGAATATTACAGTGCAAAGCTTCCATTATACCATTTTGATTTATACAGGTTAGAAAATGCCGGAATCACAACTATAGAAGATGAATTAAGAGAATATACATCAGGGGAAAAGATTACACTTGTTGAATGGGCAGAGTTTGACTCAGGGGCACTGCCGTTTGACAGAATTGAAATCAATGTAACTTATTCTGACGATGATTCACGGTGTTATGAATTTTCCTGTAAGGGAGATACCTACAAAAAAATTATAGAGGAATTGAATTGTGTTAACGCTTAGTTTTGATACCAGTCTTGATAAAACATACATTGTTCTTGGCGAGAACAAGAGTATTATTGACTCAAAAGAGATTTTATCAAATGAAAAAAATTACCACTCTGCATATTTAATATCAATGATTGCAGAGGTTTTAAAAAATAACAATAAAAAACCTGAGGATGTAAAAATCCTCGGTGTAAATATCGGGCCAGGAAGCTTTACCGGAATAAGGGCAGGTGTAACCACAGCAAGAGTTTTTGCACAGGAAACAGGAGCAAAAGTTTTTGGGATATCTTCATTAGAAATATTAGCCTGTGCCTCTAAACTGGAAAACCCGCTTGTAATTCTTGATGCAAGAAAGAATATGGGGTATGTATGGGACAAAACCATTATTGGAGCTTTAAATATTGATGAAATAGACAATATTGCAAAAAAAAGAAATATAATTACAGATAACACATTATTTGAACGATACAAAAATATAGGAAATAGTGTATTATCATATCAGAAAGAGAATCTACCGCTTGGTAAAGTTCTGTTTGAAATAATATCGGAGAAAACTCCGGATGAGAATAATATATGGCAGCGTTTAAAACCTCTTTATATTCAACCGCCGCCTGTAACAATCAAGAGGAATTAGAGTATGAAACCAATATGTCAAAATTGGTCACAATGGTTAAATGAAACAAGATTTGCTGCACTCACTGATGAGATGAAAGCACAAAACCTAAAATGGCTTGAAGCTGTAAGAGATGTAATACTGACTTATGCCCAGATATCCAGAAATGATGTAATTCTTGATATCGGAACCGGTACAGGACTTCTCGGTATGAAAGCACTTGAAATGCAAAATTGCCAGGGTAAAGTCATTTTTTCTGATAAATTTCAAGATTGTCTGGATAGCTGCAAAGAGTTTTTAGAAAATAACGGTATTACAGAAGGATATGAGTTTTTACTTTCAGAATGTGAACACATTGCCCTTAACGAATGTACTGTGACCAAGGCTCTTATGCGTTCAGTTCTGGTTCATATTGTAAACAAGCAGGTCGCAATAAATGAGATTTACCGTGTTTTAAGACATGGCGGTCTGTTCTGTGCTTTTGAACCAATTATCCGTTCTAATACAAAATATTGGGAACTTCTGCACCCGTCATTTATTGATAGATATGACGAGTTCAAAGCCGCCGAAGAAGAGTTTTCAAAAGATCCGCTTGACCCGCTGTTTAATTTTGATGATAAAACATTGAAAAAAAATCTTGAGGAAGCAGGATTTGAAAATCCTGAAGTCCACTTGCAGGTTGTACAGTCAAAATATGTTGTTCAAAAAGACATGGTTCCAGCCTGGTTTACAACCCCTCCATCACCATCAACAAAGTGTACAAAAGAAAGATTTCTTATGTATTTCCCTGAAAGTGTTGTAAACAAATTTATGAAAGATGTTGAAAACTTCTTAATAGGAAAAGAAATATCTCTAAAAACAAATGCCGTATTAATATGTGCTAAGAAATAAAAAAAACTCTTTTAGGAAAACTAAAAGAGCGTTTCTTAATAAAGGTATACTACACATTCATCAACATTCTACACTAATTATGCGTATTTAGGTGCGTTTTGCGAAGTTCGTTGATCAACCGCACTGCTTACGCTTTCTAATTCTGTATTAACAGCCTGTAATCGTTGTTCAATACGTGCTGTTCGTAAATCAATTTCTTTTTCCATCTTATTCAACTCTATTTCTTTACCTTTTCTTATTTGCTGGAACGCTTGTTCTGCAAAACAGTTAAAATAATATCTTCTCATTTGTGCTGTTTGAGCAGGAGTACTACCCTGCGGTATCATACCCGCCTGTTCAAAAATACTGAATTTTTGAGTAGCAGATTGAAGAGCAATTTGATTGCTCATATTCATAAATCTAAAACCATCTCCAAATATAGACCCCGGTAGTGATGCTATTGATGCCGGAGTCAATCTCCCCTGACCTAAGGTAGCAGCATATGATTGGATGTCATAAAGCTTTTGCTTCTCATCCATCAATTGCTTTGTTAAGCTATTTCGCTGTCTTATTAAAGACATCTTTCTATACAATAGCAAGAACATTTTAACCTACCTGTACTAACCTTTATTAACCTACATTTATATAAAGTATTTTTAGTAAAAATAATTGCTTATTAAATAAATAAATATTAAGTTTTGTAACAAACAGATAATATTTTTTCTAAAGACCCGCTTTATACTTACCATATACAAACTAATCTATTATTCTCAGCCGACCGGTTTGATTAATTTTTACAGGTTCTTTTTGTTCTTTTAAATACTGACACACCATTATATCTTTGTCATACGGATAAATCTTATATGCCTGATTTATTTTATCAAGCATCGGGATACCGTCACCGCCCATTGTAATAAATTCATCCGCTGCTACTTTATAGATTTTATTCGGATCCGGATTATCAATATCTATCGGTATTTCATTTCCGTCTTTATCAATAAAATTCATTGCAACAAGTGCTTTTTTGCTCTTACTTACCGTATAATTAAGACCCGATACAGCATATAATCCCGGTTTATGGCTTGCTCTGGATAGTGTCCTTTGTGTTACAAGCTTGAACGCATCAACAAGCTCTTTTTCCGTTACTGGAACTACCGTCATATCATCAGAAAATGGTGCTATATCCTTTACTTCCCTGTTATTTATTTTACCAACATGAAAAAAGTTTCTTATCCCGGAATTGTTCCATAAACCTATGTCAGCTCCAGTAATTTCTTTAATTGCGTCGCATACAAAGTTTGCATGAGGATTTTCAGATATATATATGTTTTCTGGAGGATCCATTGCCTCAATTATCTCTCCAACGGTTTCAGCAGGACCTAATACCTGATTGAAAATATATTCATGGACATAACTTTTAGGATAATTGTGTGTCATGTGAATATTATTCTGCGCTTTCTTTATTACACCGTTTTTATCAAATTCAAGATTGAGCAGCCCGAAATAATGACCGTCTTTGCCTGCCTGAGTTATTATAACAGGTTCCCCTGACGGTGAATAAATAAGATTTTCACCTTCTTTGATATCTTTTATTAACTCATGCGTATGACCACCGATAATAACATCTATACCATCAATTTTTTCAGCTATATCTTTATTCTTATTATGACCAAGATGCGAAAGTAAGAAGATTTTGTTTATACCTGCTCTGGTAAATTTATCAACTTCATCCTTTATCTTCTGAAGAGTTACATAGTAATTATCAACTTCACAATCTTTAATATATTCAGGATTTGTAACTCTTTCAAATATATCATTAGGACAGGCACCTATTATACCGATTTTTTGCCCATTTATTTCCGTAACATAATTCGACTGTAATATTTCATTTAAATCTGTCTTATCTGTACGAGTCGGTTTTTCTTTAAAATTTAATGCAAGAGTTTTTGTCACACTGTCCCTGTTCAGGTCACAAAAATCATACGTCATTGTATCCATCTCATGGTTACCCATTGCTCTTGCCGCTATTTTGGCAAACTCCAAAAACATAATAGTTGCAGCATTTGACGGGTGATTTTTTTCATTTCCTATCTGATCATCACCGCCTGAAAACCTTACATCACCTTCAATACCGGACAAAATTCTCAATTCATTGTTTGTTTGCCCATGCCCGTCGTTTATATAACCGACAGATAACTGGAAATTATCTTTATCCTTCTTCTCACCAAAGCCATATCGCTGCATTAATTCCTGCGACTTAAAATTAAGAAAACTACTTTTATTATTAAATCTAATCATACAGACACCTACATAAGGATTAAACCAAATGAAGATTTTTTTTTGCCTGAAAATTAAAAAATCTTAACGAAAATTTACAATGACAAAACAGTTAATACTGCACGCAGTACTTCTTCCTGCGAGTCTGCAGGTTTTATTGTAACTGTATTAAAGGCGTCCCGAATTTCTTTATCTTCATATCCTAGAGATTGTAATATTGAAACAGCTTCACTATACTCTTGCGGGATTTGTGAGCAGGTTTTAGATACTGTATCTCCTATGCTTACTTTCATAAGTTTATCTTTTAATTCAAGTATTATTTTTTGTGCAAGCTTTGGGCCTACACCTTTTGCTCTTGTTAATTCTTTATAATTCTGACTCTGAACAAAAGAAATAAGCTCATACAAATCAAATTCACCAAGAAGTGTCAGCCCCATCTTAGTACCTACACCTGAAACAGAAGTCAAAATAGTAAATATATCACGGGTTTCCCTATTTAAAAAACCACACAAAAACATAGTGTCTTCTTTGTGAATAAGTGAAACAAATACTTTCATCTCAGTATTCTTGTCGGGCAACTGCTCATAATCACTGGAAGGAATTTCAAATCTGTATCCTACTCCATTATTATCTATTGTAAGGAAGCAACCTTTTTCAGTTCTGCGTTTGTCCTCTAATATACCTTTTATGTAATCAAACATTTTATTTCCTTCTTACAAGAATATCGATAACCGCATACTCATCTCAACATTTTGGATACACCGGTAGTCAGTCTTATTACTGCTGCTCTGCACCAAATAATGATAATTGCGGAACGGCTCCAGAATCTTCAAGTGACTTCTTTTTAACAGCAAGATTCTTTGCCATATCGCGCTGCATTCTTGACATTAACTCTTCAGAACGTTTAACTACACTATTTGGCAATCCTGCCATTTTAGCGACCTGTATACCGTAGCTTCTGCTAGCACCACCCTGTACAATTTTTCTTAAAAACTCTATTTCACCGTTTTGTTCTTCAACTGTTACTCTATAGTTTTTAATCTGAGGATAATTATTAGTCATAACGTTCAATTCATGATAATGGGTTGCAAAAATACATCTTGCTTTAATTTTTGATGCAATAAACTCCGCAACAGACCACGCTATCGCTACACCATCGTAAGTACTTGTTCCGCGCCCGATTTCGTCTATAAGAATAAAGCTTTTTTCGGTTGCAAAATTCAAGATATAAGCAGTCTCACTCATTTCCACCATAAACGTAGAACGTCCAAGACTCAAGTCATCACTAGCCCCGACACGGGTAAAGACTTTATCAACAATACCAACCCTTGCATAATCAGCAGGAACATAAGAACCAATCTGTGCAAGTATAACTATTAAAGCATTCTGACGCATATATGTTGATTTCCCCGCCATGTTTGGTCCCGTTAAAATCATCAACTGGGTTTTATCCGTAGTATTAGCAGCTAGTTCAAGATTATTACTTACATACGAACCTAACGGTAATATTCTTTCAACTACCGGATGTCTGCCATTTTTAACATCAAGTTCCAGAGAATTATCAATCTCCGGTTTTACATAATTATATTCAACAGCAACATTTGCAAATGATAATAAACAGTCAAGTTTTGCAATCGCTTCTGATAATTCCCGTACAATATCAACATACTCTTTAGTATAAGCTCTGAAATCAGTAAATAATTTTTTCTCTAATTCAACAGACTTAACCTGTGCAGATAGTACATCATCTTCGTGCTTTTTTAATTCAGGAGTAATATATCGTTCGGCATTCGCAAGAGTTTGTTTTCTTACATAAAAATCAGGAACTTTTTGAGAATTAGCGTTAGTAACTTCAATATAGTACCCGAACACCTTATTATAATCTACTTTCAGAGTAGATATACCTGTCTTTTCCCGTTCCTGTGCCTCAAATTCAGCAACCCATTGTTTACCTTTTGTCAGTAAATCACGGAAATAATCAAGCTCTGAATTCACACCACGTCTTAGTATTCCGCCTTCTTTCATTGTTATCGGAGCATTATCATCAATTGTTCTCAATATAATATCATATAAATCTGTAATTTTTTCCCTGTACGGAACAATATTGTCAAGAACATTAATCCTTGCATTCACGACTGTGTCAAGTAACTCCGGCACTACAGCAAGCGAATTACGCAGGTTTAAGTAATCTCTTGGGGTTCCGCTCTCGTTACTCAATTTTGATGAAAGCCGCTGAATATCATACAATTCGCCGAGTAATTTGGTAAGATTTTCTCTTGTAGTGTAATCATTTATCAAAGACTCCACGACATTTTGACGCTCTTTTATCTTATCTATACTCTTGAGCGGCTGACATATCCAATTTCTTAAAAGCCGCGCACCCATATTGGTAAGGGTTTTGTCAATTGCCCACAAAAGAGTTCCAACCCTTGTCTTATCACGCATTGATTCAACAAGTTCAAGATTGCGGCGTGTGCTTGTATCAAGAAGAAGAAAATCTGATAACTCATAAGTTTTTACAAAATCAAACTTAGGGAGACTTCCCTTCATATTTTCCCAAACATAAGCAAGCAGAGCTGATGCCGCACGATATGCCAATTTATAATCATTATATCCCTCCCATGCCTCGGTAAAAGAAGGATATACACTTTTTAAATTATTCAGAGCAAACTTTTCATCAAATACCTTTGCAGGAATTTTTGAACAATTATACATTGATGTAATTTCATCAGGCAGATTAAGAATTTCTTCCGGTACAATCTGAAACGGCTGTAGTTTCTGATTTGCAGAAGGACCTATCACCTCTGCAGGTTTAATCCTTGCAAGTTCAGTTTGAACAATACCGATATTACCCTGCGTAGCTTTAAATTCACCCGTTGAAATATCCGCATACGCAAGCCCCCATTTTCCCTTTTCTTCAAAAATTGCACAAATATAATTATTAGTATTATTTTCTAAAAAATCACCTTCTATAATAGTTCCGGCAGTTATAATTCTTACAACTCCGCGTTTTACAATTTCGCCTTTTGCTACATCCTTAGGATCTTCAAGTTGTTCACAAATAGAAACCTTACGCCCTTTTTCTATAAGTTTTTGCAGATACCCGTCAACTGCTTTTACCGGAATACCGGCAAGCGGTACTCTGCCATAAACTTTTCCTGCATCACGTCCTGTCAGAGCTATTTCCAAATCTTTTGATAGCGTAACAGCATCTTCAAAAAAAGTTTCATAAAAATCCCCGAGACGATAAAGAAGTATTGTTTCGGGATTTTCACGTTTTATAGTTAAATACTGCTGCATTACAGATGTAGTATCTTCAATTTTCACATCAGCAGAGTTTATATAGTTGATTTCATTTTTTATCATAGTTATAATTTTACAATAAGTATAACCTGAGACGCAAGTAATGTTTAGATTGATTAAAATAATATTTAACGCGGTAATTCTTGTACTCGCCATAATCGGTTTTAATACTATCGGCGGACAAAAATATGTTAATGCGGTTATAAAAAATGTATCCTCCTTTATACAGGAAAATGCTAAGGAAAGTGCTAAGGAAATCGGAGATTTTTCAAATATTGATAAAGAGTTTGAAATAAATAATACATTCAAACTACTCGGATACAAAGGAGTATTATCAGCACACAAAGCTACGGGACAAAGACTCCTTATCCTTAACACCGGGCAAAAACAGTTACTCTCGCAAACTGATATACAAAGTAAAGATATAGCAGATAAACTAAAAAATATATTTACTAAAACACAATATCAGGCTATCACAATAGAAGAACTTAAAGTAACAGAACGCGGCATGATTACAACTAAAGGAAAAAATGTTCCTTATGCAAAATTTGATGCAAAAATTTCCAGACTGCCCATAAAGGATTACACGGGCATGATTGCTGTTGTTACTACAAAAGATGGAAACAATGAGATATTAGCAGCTGTGAATGAAAAGAAAAAATATTCACAGCTTTTAACAAAAGAGTTTTTCTCCAACATAAAAGAAAATAGTTAACATCTGCTATTTTCTTTTTATAAATTTCCTATTTTATCCAGAACTTATAATTTCCCCCTGGGACTTTCTCACGATGCGACGGAACCGGTTTTTGGGGTGGAAGCGGTTTTTTAGGATGAAAATATTCTGGAAACTCATTAATTGAAGCTCTTTTTCCTATTATATCATATTCCCCCATATATATATGATTTGCATCCCCATATCTAGAGGCACTGGATTCTAAAATAACTCTGTCCTGATAATTATCGTTGTCCAAATATATAGCAGTTCCAAAAGCATCTTTGCCTGTTATACTAAAAACATCACTTCTATCATCTGCTCCTTCAACTACCATAAGACTAACATTATTAAGATTAACTTCCCCATTGTGTTTGACTATTATGGAAGCACCCATTCCTTTATTTATGGAAGCATTTTCATTTAAACCCATAACCTTTGCACCTGTTGATAGTGTAACAATAAAACCTGATTTATTGTTACTATCTTTAATATACTCGTGTTTCAATATATCATCTTTTCTAAACTTAATTCCACCAATACTTAAGTAATCATTAATCCCCATAATAATCTCCTCTTTTTAATGTTCTATATTAACAAAGTTCTCAGGGATAAAAATTTACTTTTCATTTAATATTATTAAGAAATTGTAATAAAAAAAACTGCAGATTTGATAAAAAATCAAACCTGCAGGTTTTTCACATTAATCTTAGCTTCCAATATTTAATGCGGTTTGCGCCATTGATTTAGAAATCGTTACAAGTGCAACGTTCGCTTCATACGCTCTTTGGGCAAGAATTGCATCCGCCATATCAACCATTGCGTTGACATTTGAAGCGCGAATATATCCGTTTGCATCTGCATCCGGATGCCCTGGAGCGTAAATTCTATCCCCGGGTGTCGGATCCTCTACACACCCGTTCATTACAACACCACCCTGTAAATATGGTAATGTGCCAATACCAAAAACATCATTCTTCATCACATTTAATAAGCCGTGAAAAGATATATCTTCACTCGCATTTAAGACAGGAATACGTCTTACATAATTTGGCGTATCAATGTTAGCAATGTTCTTTGCGTGAATATCAAGCCTTAAGCCATGTGCTTTTAGTGCATTTTTTCCAATATTAATTGATTCCATTATACTCATAAGCTCTAACCTCCGCCTACATTAAGTACTGTCTTCATTTCTGTTATTAAATTAGTCATCCTTTTGGTCGCCATTGTGTAATAAATCATGTTCTTTTGTACTTCTGCCAGTTCCTGCGTAATATCTATTTCTTCTTCACGCCTGTCTTCTATCATTCCTGACGGACCCAGTTTTGTAGAAAGTTTTGTCTCAAGCGGACTATTCATCGTCCCTAAATACATACCAAAATCAATATCACGCCTTACGTACCCCGGTGTATCCATATTTGCAACATTAGAAGTTAATGCCCGCTGGCGTTGCGAAACTAAATCCATCATTAAATTTACTTTTCCAAAGGAATCAAGAGCAGTAAATGTCATTATTTATCCTTTCAATTATTCTGTTTTTTGAATATACTTGTTATATTTTTTCACACTGTTTATTCATTTATATTAATTGCTTTATTATACATATCATCAGCAACCTGCATAAGATTTAAACTTGCAATCATTGAAGCATTCAGCCTTAACATTTCATTAACCTCATCAAATACGTTAGTATTAGATGTTTCTATCTGGTGCTGAACAATATAATTATGTTCTCCAATGAGTCTGGGCGGACCTGATTCCTCAGTCGGAACTACTTTATTATTCTTACCCTGTTCCAAACTTTCAGGAGAATCGAATTCTACTATAG
Source organism: uncultured Muribaculaceae bacterium (assembly GCA_964452495.1). GTDB lineage: Bacteria > Cyanobacteriota > Vampirovibrionia > Gastranaerophilales > Gastranaerophilaceae > CALUTH01. The sequence goes on from CAYVMC010000004.1 coordinate 34,154, forward strand.
GTATATGTCCTATTAATACCGGCTCTGAACCTGCGTAATCATAGTTATAAACATCACCATTAGGAGAAACCGTAAATTTATAACTATTAGATGGGATTTGAATACCGTCGCCAACAAGCCATCCATCACCGGTCATCAAATATCCGCCTTCACCACGGGTAAATGCGCCGTCACGTGTATATTGAATTTCACCTTCAGGAGATATAACGGGGAAGTATCCGTTTCCATTAATAGCCATATCATAAGGATTATTTGTTACAAGTAAATCTCCCTGACGTGCATCTGTTCTTAAAACTCCGGTCAAGTAACCATCTTCACGCAGCATCTGTTCAAATTTTGTCGTTTTATAAGCATTTGTTTGATAATTAGCAACATTATTTGCGACCTGCCCGAGACGCTCAAACTGATATGTTGCACAGTTTATATTCTTTCTTATTATTGCCTGTAAATTATACATAACTTACTCCTTATGATACTGAACCCAGTTTGCTAATTACACTCTGTAAATTTGTATTTTGCATTATAAATAACTGTCTGTTTGCCTCAAAGTTTCTTACAACAGGTTTTACCTGTAAAAACTCATTTTGGAGCGACACATTTGAATATTCGTTATATCCTTGTTTTATATCCGGATCAATCACGGCCATACCATTTGCATCAACAACACCTATAACTCCGCACTCTTCCATCCTTCTAGTCTCGGGATTAAAAACACTTATCTTTCCTCTGGTATTAACGACTATTTCATCAGGGGAGCGCGGAACAAGACTCAATTGTATCGGAACCCCGCTGTCCGATAAAACCGGATTATCTTCAAGTGTAAGCAGATTGCCATATTTATCATATTTAAAACGACCATCACGTGTTACTACAACTCCATCCGGAGTTTCTATCTGAAAATATCCACGATTTGCAATAGCTATATCAAGCGGGTTGCCTGACGAAATAATCCGCCCGGGCTGATCATCAATTGTTGTAGATAACCCATGTACTCCAAGGAACTCTGTAAACGATGAAACGACAGGTTCTCTACGCTGATAACCAACTCTATCAAACCCGTTTACATTTTCAGTTGTTATCTGTAAAATACTGCTTTGCAGGTGCATCGCTCTGATTGATGCACGCATACCTGGCTCACAAAATCTAACACCGCCGTTTATTTGCATAACTATACCTCTTTTTTTATTAAATCGGATGTTTTTTAGGGTAGTTTAATAATTTTTTATAAAATCATCCGTTTAATGTAGTATCTGTTTAATAATCTTTTTACATAAGTCAATATTTTAAAGAAAATTTTATAGTTAAAAAAAGGAAGCTACAAAGGACAGACAGGCAAACAAAAGAATACCTGTTAAACATTAGCATAATATACAGCATGCGAATATTACTTGACACTTGAAGGTATTTAAACAATTACTAATGTTTGATATAAAATCATCACACCCTAAACAAAAATACATATAATACATGCCGCTATAATTTATAAATAATACATTACTATGTTTTAGTCATCATCTACTGTTTTGTCCGGAATAGTTTTCTTGTTATTTGAACGTTCGGCTATTGATTGCAAAACCTCTGCTTCTACCTCCGCTCGAAAGGCTTTATTCTTCCTTTTTAGTTTTATTACCAGAGGAGCTAATATTAGAAAACATAGCACTAATACAAATAAATATAGTAAACAATATGTTAACGCACTTTTAGGGAAAATGCGGATTGATTCATATACTACTATTCCCCAGATCAGCATTAACGGGATTAATATTTTCTTGTTTAATCTTTTTATTACTTTGCAGGTTTGTTCGGTTGTTACTGTTATCACTGTTACTAATATTATTATTAATGTCGGAAGTATTAAGAAACTGTCCCAAGGATGATAATAATTTCTTGGTATTAACCAATCTACACCACCAGCAGTTAATACTAAGAATAAAATCCAGATTATAAAATTATACAAGTTTTTCCCAATTTTTACATTGTGTTTCTTCACTTTGTCCAATATATTCCAGCACAAGTATATTACTATTATTGGGAACGCATGAGAAAAAAATACTCCATATATAAAACCGATAATCGAATCAGAACCCAATGCTAAGAATGATATTGAAAAAAGTAAAAGGAATACACATAACACACTCAATGCTACAACATGATATTTTAAATAATATACTAACTTTATGAAAAATTTATTCCTTGATATATCAAATAAATCTTTGTAAACCAAAATATAAAACCCCACAACTCTAGAAAAATACATTAAAACTGATAATAAGGTTTTATAATCACCTATGCTCCGAGGTTCTTGAGGACATTCAACCGAAATTCCTAACGAAATCAGCACTAACATTTCAAAACAAAATATCTGAAAATTTAATAATAATATAATTATTGTTTCTATTATTGGTATCTTTTTTAATATATTTAACATACAGCCACTCCTGTTGATAGTATATTAACATATACTATCAACATTTGCAACTGTTTTAATATATTTACCGATTGTTAATCTCTCTCCATTCTTCAGGAGTGTATTTCAACTCTATTAACAACACATAGTTAGTTAGATCTCCCTCCTCCTGCTGCCGGTATGCATTTCTGATTACAGCTCCGTCCCAGGTACGTTTGTTTGTATCTGCAAAGTCATAGTAATCAACTATATTCACTATTACATTATCGTCTCTGTCTTTGTGCGGTTTATATATGTGGGTATGACCTAGTGTCATATACAAATCATCTTCGCCGGTAAAATCAAGATTAATTATTTTATCATTGGCATGATTTCTTAACGCATTTTTTACTGTTGGTGAAACTTTGAGAGCATTAACCAGACTACTGCCGGCTTTGGGCTGCACTACCATCGTTTTGCGATTTACCCCATTAGACTTCATTGTCGTTAGTATATGATTTTTTAAATCGGAATCTTGCATTCTATCAACTTTAAATATCATATTATCACTATCTGAGCCAGATATTATAGAATGACCGCCGGTTGATGCGATTCGATAATATTTTGTAGCATTTGGATAACCTAGTACTGTTGTGGCATAATCTAATTCTGGTCTTTTTATAGCCTCTTTTTGCAGTTTATAAACAGGTTCTGTCATTATAAGCTCATATAAGAGTTCCTCAGGAATAAGGCTCTTGATATAATTTATATTACCCTTTATACTCTTTCCCGCATCTGCAATCGCCTGATTTTTTGCTTCTTTTGCAAATTTTTCCAACTCACGTATTAATGATTTTGGGGTACCTGCACTCTCTGATTTACTATTTACACCGCCTGTTAATACTCTATTGGCGGGCGACTCAAATCGCTGACCTACAGACTCTGCAAGTTTATCAGTTTCCGGTAAGTCTGAAAGGGTGTTATTACTATTTTTCAAGCCATAACGCGCTGCTGAATCTCTTGTCATATACTCATCTATTATTTTTTCCAATCTGTTCGTATACTCTTTGGGGGATTTCATCACTGGTTTATCAGGATTTGCTTGACCCGCTCTGGAACGATAATGCGCCCGCACTACGGTTCCGTCTTCTCTCGTATACTCGTGAACATAAACTACATCACTTGAGTTTGCAAGTTCTTTATTTGATGGAAAGCCTATTTTACCGTACTGTTCTTCTATTGCTTTTTGATAATAGCGGCCTTCTTCTTGGTCCATCGCTATTATATCTTCCGCACTAAATATGCGGGTGTCGTTTAAAACGTCATTTACGTATTGGCTAAAATCTTGTGTCATGTTTATCCTTCCTTTCTATTTTTAACTATTCACTTTTTATTCGCCAGTAATATTCAACAAGATAACTCGCTGCATCAAACGGATGTTCCAGATACTTTAAGTTCCGCTCTTGTTTAATCCGCGTTATTGTCGGCACATCAACTATCCTGCTTCCTTCCTTATATTTAAGGTTGTATACGTTATATAACAACCAGCGGCAGCGGCGATCCACAAACAAATGTGTTTCGTTACGGGCATTACAAACACGGGCATTAAATGCTGATATGCGATTCAATATCGGAGGATTATAGTCCCTTAATCTGAACTTTACGTTTGTATACCCGTAATCCGCTAATACATTCTTTATTATTGCGTAATTTGTGTACTCACTCTGTGTAGAACGATTATCCCCCGAAGCATCTCCATTTATTATAATTTCACTTTTATGATCCGGATACCTGCGGATAAATTCTTCTATACATTGTTTTGTTGTAGTTTTTTCCAATACAAGCTCATCAAAAAAGTACACATTATTTTCATCCTTATGAGCTAAACACCAGCACATAGGATCTACATTAAAATCACATGTTATATGTAAAGGTAATGTTGAATTATATTTTATTCGCTTTAGGTTTCGCTTTCCAAAGTTCTTTACAACTAATCCACTTGAATAATCCCCAAACTCACCCAATACATTTATTCTATAATATTCTTTATCAAAGCTTTCTGCCATTGACTCTATAAAATGAGCCGGTAAGTAAATATTATCTGCGGTAGGTGCCTGAATTAAGCGATAATTTGGATGTGATTTTTCCACAAATCGCTCGTATATCCAACCTTTATCCGCCTGTGGATTTGTATGCCCAAATAATCTATACCGAAAATCTATCCAATCCTTCTGACGATATGTATTCCGCAAACGTCCGAGCAGTTGCTTAAAAGCACTATCACTTATTTGTGAAGCTTCTTCTATTTCTACCCAGTGAAGGTTTAGTGATTTTATTTTTTCCGGATTATCCAAGCCCATAAAAAGTATTTCTGATCCGTTTTTAAACAAAATTCTTTTATCAGATTTGTTATACACATAATGAACATCTGAAACATACCCGAGGTTTTCCAAATGTTCAAAATATGATACAAGTGTAGTCTTTTTTAGCAGTTCATACTCTTTTGCACCGACTAGTCCGCGGCAACCAGGATATTTGCGTGCAAGCAGAACTCCAAGTAAAGAACCGCACCAAGTTTTTCCGCTGCCATACCCGCCTTGATATATAGCAACATCAAGACTGTCATTATGCGGTATTTCTATAAATTCTCGTTGTTTTTCTAAAAGATTGTATTTTGCCATAAGTCACCTGTTATTTATCAGTCTGTAATTCTGACTTTTACCGTTTGTTCTACACAGAATATTGAAAAATTATCAAATAAGAATAAAACTGCGTTTTGATAAGCTGAATATTTTTAGAAGCTTACTCTGGCAGGTGACTTAAAAAAGTCACTTACCATCCGGACAAAACTTGTTTAATCCAAATTGTTTTATACACTCCGGCATCTGCTCAAAGTCTTTCAATTTTAGTATCCCGTAGTTGCAGCAAACAGTGATTATAATTTTTCATTACTTTGCAAACATATTTTCCAGAGCCAGCATTTTTACTACTCGCATTTAACCGGTATGCTTTCACCAGCAGCCCGCCATCCACAGAACCTCTGAAAATTATCGACCGCAATATACATTATCTGAGCCTTGGCTTTACCGACTCCGGACGCAAGCAAAAGAGCCTTAAAAACACGTGATGAAAAATTCCTGTCATATCCTACGCTTGCGTGGTAAATACACATCCAATCGTGTACCATTGAAGGGATTAAAAATTCCGCACTGGTCTTTGCACCAATAAGACGCCAGAAAAATCGTGGAATTGTTGCACCATCCCAACAATAAAGTTTTGGAATTGTAAACTCATGTTTAACCTCCTTTATATGGTCAAACAGAGTAACTTTTAATGCCGCTTTATTCTCAAATGGATATTTAGCGATAGCCTTCTTTTCCGTATCGCTCATTGATGGCAGAGCATAACGCATTGCTACCTGCGGCTTGTTATCAAAAAATATAGATAGTTCTTTATCTTTGTACCATTCAATCATTGTTAAAAATCTCCTATTAGGATTGACAAAGATACAAGCAAATATACTGCTTAATTCGTCTTACTATAGTTTATTATCTTTGTCTATTTCAATGTCCAACTTTCGCAAGCGGGGGATTGCTCCCCCTGACTTGAACTAATCTAATCAGATTAGCGATTATCAAAACCTCCAGCAAAACCAGAATATTATACCTGTTCTATTCTCCCGCCGATACGGCAGTATCACTGTCTTTAATCTTTCCGTTAATCTGAACGTTAATCGTAAAAAATGTGAAGTGATTTGTTATACCTTGTTTCTGCCTGCCTTCCTGCGGTTGTTTTTGCAAATTTGCCATAAAATATGATTGCTCATTTTTAACAGTCTGCTTTGGCAAAGCTTCATCAGCATATACCCCTTGAAATGTTAAAAAAGCTATTCCGACAACTATTCCTAACTTCTTCATTTTTCCTCCTCTTCAGGGTCTGTAGTATCCGTAGCACTTATTTCTTCTGTATCATCTGCCATAGCTTAATTGGCAATTACATCTTCTGGGGTTTCGGTGTCCTCTTCTTGTTCTGTATCAGCTTCTGGGGTTTCTTCTTCGGTTTCCTCTACTGTTGGGAAGGCTTTGTTTTCAAACAAATAGTCCATCTCCTCTGTTGTATAGCCCAGAGCAAGCCCCAGAGCATTAACCACCTCATCCCCTCTGTAGTATGAGCTTGCGTAATCAAATTTAATCAATGCAGGCACGTTATCCGCAAGCATTGTCTTTAGATTATCAGGTGTTATGCCCTTATCCTCATACAATGCTAAAAGCACATCCGCCTTGGTCAAACTCAACATATCAAGGCGGTTACGCTCCTGCTCTACGAGTTCTGCCTCGGTATAATGCGGACATTTCTCTGCCAAATACCATTGATTATCTATTTCTGATTGTTCAACATCTAATGAAATCATACCTATTGAAGTATAAAAGGTTGCATTTGTTCCCAATCCGACATCACAAAGTCCGGTATTTTCATTTATTACTTTTGCATATTTAATCATTATTTATGTCTCCTTTCAATGGGTATTTCATCAAGACGTTAAAACTTCCTGTTGTTGTTACATATCCTCCTTTGGGGATGAAAAATTGTGAACCAGCTCTATGATAATAACTGTCACTTGGTTCAAAACCATACACCTCTACACCATCAACATATACGTATTTTGTTGCACTGCTTGATACCCCACGAGCATATCCGATATAGTTCTTGTCTGCGGTAAAACCGCTTGATAATGTTGAACCAGCACTATAATCAGGCATTCCCCAGTTAATACTATCCTCTATAAATGATTGTGAAGGTACACAATTGGATAAATCCGTATTTGCTTTATTTGGTAGCATTTCCGCCATCCTGCCTGCATTAATCAGGTTAGCGTTCTCTACGGTTTCGCCTACGTAGTAATAGAGATATAAATCGCTGTTGGTAGTTAATGTACTTAAATCAGCGACAAGACCTGAATATTCAGGGTTGGTAGATACACCTACTGCCGTACTGGTAGATATACCATCAGTAGATGATACCGAAGTACCTACAGCATAAGAACCAACTGATGAACCTATATAGGGCACTCGCTGAACACCACTAGAATTAACATTTCCAAGGAGAGGAATACCATCAAGTAAACCAGAAGAACTTGTATCACCATATAATCCCAATGAACTACCATTACCAACAACGGGTATTGTTCCATCTGGCACAATCTGTACATAGTTCGTCTTTAAAGGCAACCTGAATGTTTCATCAGATGTATTGATTACAAAATCATAGCCAGTAATATCTTCATCTATTGAGAGCTTTACTGATAAACCTCTTTTTACATAGGTTGTGCCGGAAGGAAGAGTTACACTTTCCCCTGCGGTTATTTCTGTATTATTCTCAATAACAAGAGCTTCATAAGCCGTTACGTATAAAGACTTTGAGTAATACGTTCCGTCTGATTTTAACCAGCTTACGTTGTACAATGGAGCCTCCGTATATCTACTGTCAAACAACGTAAACGGGTTATTAAGCTCTATTTCATTTGTGATGTCAACCTCTGTTTCTACTCCAGTTGCTATCTGGATAAAATACGGATACTGTATCTGTTCTTGCTGTACAGTCTCGTTAGCACCGTAGATTGCATTGCTCAATGATGCGTCAAAGGCGATACGATAATTGTCGTTATCACTCGATCCACGCCCGTTAAACCCTGTCCCTCCATCTACGTCCATGTAAAAAGCACCAGTGTTCTGAGTATTTGTAGACGCCTCACCCGCAGTAAACTTTCCTGTTATATTCGGCAGCCCTGCATCCACCAGCTCACCCAGCTTCGTCAAATCAGTTAATCCCTGAATCGGCATAACTATTTTAGGCAGCCTGATGTAAGCTTCAATAAATTGTGACGTATCAAGGGTGGTTACTCTGTCATAAGTTCCTTCATTGTATGCTAACACATTGCTTGAAATAGAACCCGTACCCTGTAGTTCAAAAGATGTGTTGTATACATCTACTGACTCATTGTTATCAGTTGATTGTGTGTAATAAGTCGTAGAATATGCATAATACGGTGTATCCTCCTGCTCAGTATCATAGCCTGATGCCCTGTCGTACGTTATTCCTTTAAAGGTTAAAACACCATCCGTAATAGAACCCGTACCCTGTAGTTCAAAAGAGGAGTCATACACATTCACACTTTCACTGTTATCGGTTGATTGTATGTAATAAGTCGTAGAATAAGCATAATATTGTACATATTCTTCATCCTGTACTACAAACTTACCGCACTGCCCGACTGCAGAGTTTGACACTATTGACTGCCACTCGCTCTCGCTGCATGCCAGAGAAGGATATGATGCAACTGCCGTTTTAAGCTTACTTACAAACGCCTGCGTGTTTGTGTTAATGCCCATGGTTGAACCGTTTAAATAACGCCGTAATCCCTTGCTCTCATCTATTCCCAAGGGGGCTATCCCGATGTCGCCTATTTCAAGACCGCTTCGAGAATTCTTTTTGATAACCTCCTTGCCTGCTTCTGTTATATTTGAAAGATTTATATCTGATAAATTAGCAATAGTTGAATTAAGATTTTCTAATTCTGAATCAAATGAATTTAAAGTTTCTCTAGCCTGCTCTGCATAATACTTTGCACTATATCCTGTTCCATCTACAAGTACACCTGATGTTGCCCACTGTTTGGAAAGGCTTGCACTAGCCGCTGCCTCTGTAGCTTTTAATACAGTATCGTCATGCAGATCAGAAACTTCCTCCGATATTTCCGTTAAAATACTATCATATTGTTGCATTTTTTCCAAATAACTTTCAGCAACCGTTTTAGATAATCCTACAATGTTCATATCGACATTAAACTCGTTTTTATCTATTGATACATCTATTTGAATAGACTGATCAGAAACCTGAACAGAACTGTTCGTCACTTTTGTTACTACATTAAATGGAATAACCGTAGTTACAGTTCTTATTCTATCTTCACTATCAATAAGTTTAAGAGTTCCATACATTTTACCTGATTTAAGTTGGGATGTTACTTCATTTGAAAGTATGATTTCAATATACTTAGCAGATAAATCCGGATAAGTAAGTTCTATATTATCTAATGAAAATACGGCTTTAAACCCTGCCATATTTATATCTGTATTAAATTTGACAACAAGATACTGATTATCTAAAAAATCTGTGTCGTCACCTTTAACTATTGTTATATAAGCCATTCTACATCCTTTCTACGTTTCTTCCGTTTTACTCATACCGCAAACACGCCAGTATATATTACCACCCGAACCATCACGTCCAACTTTAAGCTGAATGGTTGTCGTACTTGTAATATTCCCGGCTACAACACCAATATCCCAGTTACCATTTACGTATGCATTTGTCGCTGTAACATAAATACAAGCATCCGTACTAGCTAGTTCTTTGAATAATGTTACCTCTTTGCTTGCATTCGTTCCACCAACATTAATATACCCGCCTTGTTCACACCAGCCGTCCGTATAAAGGCGATACCAATCCTTTCCTGAATTGTAAGTTTCTTTTATATAAATAGCTGCATTTAATGTTGTATTAATTGTATCAATACTTTCATTTACATCATCAATACTTGCCTGTAATTCTTCATTTGCTGTCTCAGTTTCTTCTTTATTACTGTCAACAACTGATGATAAAGATGAAATACTACCTGACAAGGTTGTTACATTTGTACTTAAACTCTGGGAAACTGACGATATTTTATCATCCAAATATTGAAAATTGTTATTAACAACTTCTGATGATGCAACCGAACCATATTCTATATTTGTTAATGCCATATTTTTAACCTTTCCGACAGATTTTTTTATCCTCTGCCATTCATTATTACATCGTAAATTCTATCTATTTTGGACTGTATATCCGTAAATTGTGTTTTTAAATCTCTGAAAGAACTCCAGGTAACGTACTTGCGCTCTATATTTTCCATTATTTCTCTATGCTTCTTTTCCAGTTGTTCGGGGGAAACCAGAAGATGCTGCTGAATAAGAAAAATAACCGCACACACAATTATTGGAGCATATTCAATAATTTTTTCTTCCATAACTCCTCATTTAAAGATGTCTTATTTGTAGTATTAATTAGTACCTAATAAACCGCTGGTCAAACTTTGTCCAAGGTTTACAAGATTCTGCACATAATCCGTAGAACTTGAATCCTGAGATGTAGTAGAGGAGCTAGAGCTTTCCTTTTGCGCATTTGCATTGCTGGTACTTAACGATTGTGACTGATTGTTAGAAATAACATTATAACCGCTTAAGTATAAATTCATCAGATTTGAAAGCATCGTTGCAGCATTTTCTTGCGAAGACCCCAAAAGTTCCATTGTATAATCAGAAATACTATCATTAATATTTTCTTGTAATTGATTATACATATCAGTTGCCTGACTTGAACGAATCATATTACGCTGAGAAAGGGGATTAATTATATTATTTTCCAAACTTTTTTGTGCCTCTTCGTTCAAAGTACTTGTAAAACTACTCAATTTTGCCTGATTAGTAGCATCATCAATTGAAGGATTCAAATAATTTTGCAAAAGCTGTGATATATTGTCATTAACAAATGTATTAATCGTATCTAATGCACTTCCTGTAACAAATGATGAAGTAGTCCCGTCATTGTTTGTTGTTGATGTAACATAAGGATTTGATGTTGTTGTGTTTCCTAATGTTGTATTTGTTTGTGTACTTGTATTTGTTGTTGTAGATGATGATTTGCCACCCATGTTATTCTCCTTTCTTTTTTACATAGAGTTCACTATTAACCTTTTTAAACCCTGCTCTTGAAAGACAGAGTTTGGCTGTCCTGTGTTTTGTCCTCGCCCAGATATCACAATTGAACCACTTTTCTACCATATTCAAGCACTCAATATTCTGAAAGTGACAGCCTCTGTTAGAAAAACCATTCAAAAAAAGTTTTTCATTATTTTTGTAAAAATACAGACAGCCTATGAATTTATTCTCATCTGAAATAAATGAATAAAATAATGTTGAACTTAATATCCTGTCAAAATCATCGATATCACCAATTAAAGACTGATATTTTTTATAAAGACTTTTAGCCTCACTATAATTAAAGTCCTTTTCAAGCGGAATTAAAACTTTCATTTTACCTCTGCTTAACTTTTATTCTGGAACATTCAAGAGTTTTAATACAAAACTCTTCACCCTGTTCTTGATTAAAAAACGATATCTCCATAGTATTAAACATTGCAGGCGGTAGTTTGACTATTGAATTTAGCACTTTGGGAGGATAATTTGTTTCATCCCAATGCCCTATATCCCAATAGAGTACATTTTTAATCCCATCAGCCGTAATGTATCTAACTTTGGCAGGTTTCAGTGTATCATAGTTCTTTTGATACTTAACATAAAACCTGTTATCGTATTCCAAATCCAGAGTAACTCTTGGCGGATAGTAAAAAATTTTTACAGTATTATCAGAACCAAGGTTTACCGGTGAACAATAATAATATGATTGTATAAATTCACCATTAAAATTTGAGCCGCTGTATTCTTCATAAATATCTTCTCCTGCTGAATAAAAAACTTCATTTATTGTTGCAAAACAATTTATCTTTTGACATTTACGCTTAACCCACGCTTCTCTTATACAATCGTAAATCATTACAATAGAATACGTATCATCACTCGTTGGAGTTAAAAACCAAATTTCATTCCTATCCATTGTTACAACGGATTCCATTCTGCATTGAGAAATCTTTGCGAGCGGAATATCAACAAGTTCTTCCTGTATTTCAAGGGCTATATTTTTACCTATTATTTTATTTCCTGCCATTTCTTGATTGAAAGTAAATACTGATTTTTTATTATGGTCATAGAAATATAATTTAATACCGTGAAATACAAGTGCCTTATCGCTTGCACACCCGCCAGGAGATTCCTCAGTCATAGAGAAACCATAATCAGATGCAACACTGACCAATACAGAACTATCGGAATGAAATACGGCAAGCGAGCCTAAGTACGGATATATTGCAGTAATCGGCTTCACGAATTCAATATACCCTGAAGAAGTAACAATTTCCGCATCAGCAGTTGAAAAATCATAAATATTTTCCTGTACAGAATACCAGAGTACTTTTTCGTTAAAAACCCATAGACGTCCATCAAAATTAACAAGCCCCATTCCTGCAATTGTACGACTATCTCTGTCTTGCAAATCCATCATAGTAACTTCATCCAGCTCTCCATCATCATTTGTATTTCCAAGTTCTATTGATAACATTTCTTCCGAGTTTGAAAATACAAATAAATCAGACCACCCCTGTGCAAAGTCACATCCGCAAGATTTGCCAGTAACACTTAACCCTGATTTTTTTAAAGTAAGCATTTTGGCAGAAGGGTTAAAGAGATAAATTTTCCCCTCTTCAGTATTTTCTGTGTGAACAAAAAAATTATGAACACTATTCTGTACACTGTCGTAAATATTTATAACAGTTTCATCATCCGGAATAAGTCCACAGACAGAAACATTGCCTTTTACAGTTCTTATTCCTACACCTGAATTTGAATTGGTACTGAACAATTCCACATTCTGCATATCGGTTGCAGTAATCATAGTAGATGAGAAATCAGATTCCTGGCGTTTTATTCCGCTAAAGGTATTACATATAAGAGATGTACTGTTCATATTAACCTCGCTTAATAATACTGTTTAATATAGTTTTCCAGCCGACAAATTCTATTTAACCAGCCTTTCAAAAATACTTTCTGAGTAGGATTTTTTTCAGCAAACTCAATATATTTGTCCCTTCTGAGCTTTAAATATTTTTCGGAGTTTCCCTGAGAGAGAGTAAGAAAACTTCCCGCCCGTGAAATTCCCATATTAACAGAGGTATCAAAATGAATTAGTGCAAGCTTCTCATCAGTAATTTTGTCTGCCCCCGAGGCTATATAATATTTCTTATAATATATTTCCTCAACTTCTTCAGAGGTTATTTCTTTTACCGAACGAAGAGGAAGTTTTTTTGATTTGCGGTACATATCATATACTGATTTAGTCATTCCAAAATTTGTTTCTCCGCCTGAATCAGCCGGATTATTAACATAACCGCCTTCTGAAAAGAGAACAAAATCCAAAGCTTTTTTAAATTTTTTATCTTCCATAATTTGCTCCTTTTTTAAAAAACCACTTTTCTTTCCGGAGTAATACCGGTTGTATACTTAAGAAGAAGCTTATATGCCGTTTCAAACTGTTTTTTATAGTTTGAATAGTTTTCATCATGCTCTGAGGCAATAGCATAAAGCATTGTTTTGGTAATCAATGCGTTCTTAAACAACTCCTCAAGTTTTTCAGGTATATCAATAGTATCTGTATCATTTTTAAGTGCATATAAATCTTTCCCCGTTTCATCTGAACCGATCACCAGAGTATAGTATTCAATCTGCACCTCATAAGCTTGATCCGGCACAGGATAAAAATAAATGTTCTGATTATCCACACAAAAATACTTTGGAGTACCTGTTTCTTCTGTTTCAGCAGGTTCTTTATCCAAAAATTCCAAATAATTACCGTCAATTGATACACAGTAACCTTTTTTCCCGTCAATTTTTCTTTCGACAATATTCCCGTCAGGGAGTGAATAGCTCTGTTCGCCATTCATCAATAATAAATCTTCTGTTTTTCTTCTGAACGAAAAATCCGTAGAACACCAAAGATCAGAAAGAGCTTTATTAATTGAAGAAATCAAAACATTTTCAAACTCGGAGTCTGAGTCAACCTCATCATCAAACATTGACCATGCCTGTGAGGCAACACTGTTGTATATATCTAAAAGTGTAAGTGTCATCTATTCTTCTCCTTCTTCTTTTTAACAGCAGTTCGATTTATCTCAGTCTTTTTGTTTTTAGTTAACACTTTAGGTGCTTTCTCCTTTGCAAGTGACGGAAGATCAACCTCTAGTTCATCCTCTTCAATTACAATATTGTATATATCTTTTAATTTTGACGATTCTAATTCATGATTAATATGAGTTGTAATAATGTTATTATCCAATCCAGAAATAATTTCATAAATATCCGGAGCTTGCTTTATAACCTCTAAAGCTTTATCTTCCGGAAGAATAAATATATGTTTTGTTAAAATATTTTTAAACTTAACCATACAAAAATCTCCTTAAAAAAAGCGGAACGGGAAATGCAAATAAAGAAGAGAGTAAGTAAACAAACTACCGTTCCGCAGAGAGTGAGAAAACTATTCTACCGGTACAATACCTGCACGTTTAGCGACTGCATAAACATTTCCGATAAAACCTGTACCAAAATCAAGATTAATAGAGCCGTCACGGTTTTCAAACCTTGATAAATCCTGCAATTGACATACAATAGTTGTTGATGCGTCAATATCAATATCCAAATCTCCGAGCATAGAGTTAGGATAAGTATCTCCTGCTACAAAGGTTACGGTTGAAGCAGCCTCAGCAGTATTTTCAACAACGATTGATAACGAATTATTTTTGTTTTTAGAAGCTTCTTTAATCTGTATACCATTTGCAGCCGTAACTGTTGCAGGCTCAACATCAGCAAACGCTACTGACTGTGAAGCATCCGCTTCCGGTAAAATTACTTCAATAATATCTCTAGCCATTTCTTAAATTCTCCTTTTTATAATTACTAAACTAAGCCGCTGCAGAAAGTGATAATGGTGCTTTTACTTTTACAGTACCGAGGAAATCTGCACGTGGAGCGCCAACACCATACAAACCATACCCCTTATAAGTAGAATTGAAATTCTTTTCAGGGATATAGAACTGTGTTGACATATCTGCAGAAATACCTCCTGCAAGAGTTTTACCAGCAATACCAAACATAGGATAAAATACGCCGTCTTCCGGTTGTGCAATATTATTTGAAGTATAGATGTCCCAGCCGCAAAGTCTGCCAATATGTCCTTTTTCCAGTTTTTTATGTCCTGATTCAACATATTTAAAATCTTCCAACTGACCTAAATAGAACTGAAATTCAGGAGGCACAATACAAATCATAGAACCATCAATCCAGTTGGTATGTCCTTTACCATCTCCTCTCTGGAATTTAGCCTGCATAATTGCAAGAATTTCTTTTGCATATTGAGCAGTAAGTGTTATTGCAGAACCATTATCATCAAGATAATGCCCTGCTCTTGTATAAAGATTTCCAAAAGCAGTATCTACCGCTGCAGCAAACTGCTTAATCGCATCATCACAGTATACACGTGCAAGACTTAATTGACTTCTATCCATTTCACTTTCTTCAATTTGTTTTTCTTCTACAGCAGATAACTCAAAATGGAATGCTTTACCTTTATCGAGTCTCACTTTTGTAATAGAAAGTCCTGCTTCTTCTGCATCCTTAAGGTCGCCGCCATCATAGTCAAACATCGCAACTGAAGCAGGCATAATAATATCAATTTCATCACCTTTTCTAACATTTGCTCTTGTCTCTGTATGTGCTAGTTTACCTATTACAAGTTCATTGTAAAAATACTTTTCAATTGATTTGTTGAAAATTGTTTGAATCATTTGTTGTACTGACATTTTTCATTCCTTTCTTAAAATTAACTACATTAATTCATCAAGAGCTTTTTCTAGTTCAGCCTGAGACATATCAGAAAGCTTTTTTCGGTAAGTTTTAGATTTTGGCCTGTTATTGGTATAAGCAAGCATATCCGTTGCATTATCAGATTCCACCTCGAGGGCTTTTGCTCTTTGTATCTGTGCCATTCTTGAGTTAAGGTAATTTTCAACAAGCTGAACCATTGAATCAACATCCAACTTATTACCGTACCCATCGTAAGCAGCCTTAAGCAAATCCCTGAATTCCTTGTTTTGAAGATATGCTTCCGTATTGTACTTGCTGCTCATACCTTCAACAAGCCCTTTAAACTCCTCCAAACGTCTCCTGCCGTCTCTGCATCGAGCCATATGGGCTTCGTATTCCTGCGCTATTTTCCGAAGTTCTCCTGTTTCTCTTGCAAGCTGTCCGAACTTTTTTTGAAGTTCAATGTATGCCTTTGATAAATCTTCCACCGATTTAAATTTTCCGAGGATAGGATTATTCTCCAGCGGACGGGGAATATTTCTTTCTATTTGCGCTTTTTCAGAGTCCGAAGTTACAGGGGCTGAATTGTCTTCATAGTAAGAAGGTTCATAATCTGCACACATTTCGGGATTGTCTGACATAATTCTGTTTTTTCCAAACATAAAAATCTCCTTTCAAAACTACAGTTACTTTACACTTAACTTAGATACTATTTCTTATTCTCTGCTCCACCACCTCCCGATTTTTCCGGAGCCGTCACGGAATAAGTTTCTTTAGCCGTTTTTTGAGCAGTACCTTTTGCTGGCTTGATAACCTGATTTGCTGTAGGATTTGATGCAGCTTGAGCAACTAATTTTTGTATCTGTTCATTAAGCTGTTTCATTACCTGAGGATTATTCATAAGATTTTGCAAAACTGCTGCGGCTTGATTTTGCTGTGCTTGCTCTTTGGCAAGAAAACGTTCCGGATTTTCTACACCTTTTTGCTCAAAATACCAGGTAAATATTTCTCTTATATCCAGCGGAATTGATTGTGCAAAACGTTCTATAACACTTACAACCATATCAGCACGTTGTGATTTTTCCACTATTCCGGAACGATCAGAATAAGTATACCTATAATCCCCTTGCCGAATATTATCATCAATAAGAATGACATCCCTCTGATTGTTATTATTAAGATAAACTTTTTCTGTTCCTGTTTTAAAATCTGCACAGAGTTTTGCAACATTTTTTACATCAGGAATAATCAAATACTGATTAATAATATCAAGCATCATAGACAAGCGGGTTAATTGTCCCTGCGTTTTGGTTGTAATTTCTGTTGCGGTTTTACTAGTTTCCTCATTATTTCCCACCATATTCGGATAAATACCGCTAACCTCTGACATTAAATCATCAATAAAGGAAATATCATTCAAGAATACATTTACGTTAAAATCTAGTTGTTTAAAAAGATTACTTGGTGAGATATTGTCTCCATATTCGATAATTTTACCAGGATATAATTCAATTTCCTCCTGATTAAAAAAGCCTTCAGGAGCAAGTATTGGTGGATTTTCTGCAAGAGACTGCATATCACATGTTCGATTTAAAAGATTTTCCTGAACAAGCGCAAGATTAAAAATAGAATATAATGGACTTATTCCGCGTCTGGTCTCTGGGTCTACTACAAATGCACCATATGTAAACGGATTTATTATACGTTCGTTTTTGGAAAACTTAACAAGATACTTTCTTGCAACGACCACTGCATGCCAATTTTTAAGCAATGTTCCATCCGGCATTCTAAAATCTCCCCAATGTTCCAGAACTTCTACAGTAGAACCGTTAACAGTTTCTTTGTATAATCGGCATTTAGACTGATTGGATAAATCTGAAATCATCGGCGTAGTTATCAAGCTTTGAATTTCTTCAGCGTCTTCTTTTGTTATTGTATAAAGTTTATTATTTACAATATCGTAAGGAGTTTTAAAACTTTTGTATATTTTAGGACAATCATCCCAGTTTGAAAGCTGTGAGACATCAAACACCAAATCTGCAGGATTAACCGGATAAATATACGGATTATCATAAATTTTTCTAGTATCCGTCCAGAAATTCTGGCCTTTAGATATTGCATCCAAAATAAGCGGAAGTTTAGTTACATCGTTTTTAAAGACATTTTTAAAGAAACTAACCGGTCTCCTGTATTCTTCATAATGTTTTTTCCAGGCAGTAAATGATATCATTTCTCCGTAAAGTAAAGCATTATCAAGTATTTCATCGCATGTTTTTTGATAATCCATTTTTTCAAAAATATCTACAAGAACAGCTTTTTGACGATTTGCAGAGTTATCACTTTCATGATTTTCACCGGAAACATCAAACATTGAATTTACATTTGAATAAATATTTTTCCATATAAAAGCCTTTAATGTTTGATAAAACATAAATAACTTACACATTTTAACCTTGGATTTCCATTTTTTATGTTTATCTCCTTCAGTTGCATAATTGTTTTTAAAAAATATTTCATTAATCAAAGCATCAGATTTAGCAAGATTAGATGAGCGAGCATCATTGTAAGTATTAAATATGTCGACAATTTTGCTGACAATAGCAGCCTCATCAGCCTGTGATAACTTAACTTTTTTGTTTTCATTTTGAATAATATAATCAAATGACATGTTTATATCCTTTCTTTAGTTTGAGCAGAGGGAAAAGAACCCTTAAAAAAGGGTTCGAGAAATGAAGGGGTTCACTAAATATACTAAACTTTCTTTAAATCCAGTCCCTGAATGAAAGAGATTTTAGGTTCATTTCCATCTTCTGGGGATTCATCATCAAGTCCCAGTGCTAAACGATGACCTTTCTGAATTTTAACAACAGAGGCTACAAGAAAATCAAGAGTTGAAATTGCAGATTTAGGGACCTCTGTCAGTTCATATTCAACATTTGTTATCCCCTTAGAAAATCCTTCTAGAAGATACTCTACATTATCCAGCAGCTTGTCATAAATTTTTATGTGCCGTTCGTTAACACCTAATTTAATTTTTTCTCTTTTTGTTTTTCGGGGCATAAGTTTTCCTTTATATCTCTGGATGATAAAAGACAGATTAAATGGAGGCAAATCAAGCAAAAGTAGGGTTAAAGAACAGCATTCCATACATCAGATAACCAATTCCTCCTACAATAATATATTATTCAATTTTTTTTATAAAAATGCATAACAATATCTCCTCCTTAAAAAGATAATACTATACTGAATTTATTCATTTTGGGGAACTTTTTGAGCCAACCTGTACTTAAATTTAAGTACTGTTTTATAATACACTTTTTTGAAAAAACAACCCAAGAAATATTACAAAAACTTTACATCTTATCTAGAAACGTTTCAGCGATTAGTTTTAAGCATTAGAAAAACACTTTAAAACTATATATATTCTGCAAAAATTAAACTTAAATCGCTATATCCCTTTACAGAAGTAAATTATAACTTATATTTTTCAAATTTTACACCTTAAATAATCAATTATATATCTTAAATACAATCAATTACGCGTAATAAATTTCATGAATTCTCTTTTCAGAAAAAAATATATATTTTAATTTTCAAAAAATACTTTATTTTTACTTGAAAAGGTATATTTTTTCAATTAAAATCCTTGAAAAAGGTTAGAAGCATGAAAAGATTATTTGTTATATCCGGTTCGTCAGGTGTGGGTAAGGGAACTGTCATAAAAGAATTTTTAAAACAAAATCCTGATTTTAAATTATCAGTATCCTGTACAACACGTTCTATGCGTCCGGAAGAAAAAGATGGAGAAAGTTATTACTTTATAAGTAAAAATGATTTCATAAAAGGAATTGAAAAAGGCGAATTTATTGAATGGGCAGAATTTGCTGGGAATTATTACGGAACAAAGAAATCAAATATAGAAAAAACTCTTAAACAAGGAGAAAATCTGATACTTGAAATTGAAACCCGTGGTGCTATGCAGATAAAAGAACAAATCCCTGATTCAGTATTAATTTTTATTGCACCACCATCATTTGAAGAGCTGGAAAAACGTTTAAAAGGAAGAAAAACAGAAGATACTATCGTTATAAAAACACGCCTTGCTCAGGCTGCACGTGAACAAAAGGAGTCCCAAAAATACGACCACATAATTGTTAACGATGAATTATCAAACGCAGTTAAAAATTTAGAAAAAATCATTTCACAATACGCAATATAAGATTGACAGAGGTCTGAAAATGTTTTATTTTAAAGAAAATAACAATAGGAATTGATAACATGTACAAACGTTGGTATGATAAGGATCCTGCTGTCAGTCTTGCAGTAAGCTTATTAAGAAGTGCAAGTATAGAAAATCAATATAAGTATGCAGAATTTATTGTAAATAGGGCACAAGAAAAGGGAGTAACTTTAGAAAATAGTTCTTTATCCGGAACAGTTAATTATATACTGCGCCGTTGGTACGATAATGATAAAAAACTGGCAGAAGCATTTGATTACCTGCAGCAAGCGTCAGTGGAACACAGGAAAGAAATTGCTCTTGAGTTAATACACTTAATCCAGGATTCATAATGGAAGCAATATTTTTAAATCCTGTAATAATATCAATAATCCTGCTTTGTGTAATGTGTATATGTAAAGTCAATGTCTTATTGGCAATTATAGTATCTGCAATAGCAGCCGGACTTATAGCAGGAATGCCTGTTGAAAATATAATGAATACCTTTATTGGCGGCATGGGGGGCAATTCTGAAACTGCTCTTAGTTATATTCTGCTGGGAACTTTTGCCGCTGCAATGACCGACACCGGAGTAACCGGAATGCTCGGAACCTTAATTAAAAAATACATTAAAGATAACAGATACATACTTTTGCTTATAATAACAATCATAGCAGTATCATCGCAGAATATTATTCCTATACATATTGCATTTATTCCTATATTAATACCACCGCTTTTAGGTTTAATGAACCAGCTAAAAATCGACCGCCGTGCAGTTGCATGTGCCTTAGCTTTCGGATTGAAAGCACCTTATATAACAATTCCGGTAGGCTTCGGATTGATTTTTCAAAACTTAATAAAAACAAGTATGGTTGATAACGGTTTTAATGTAACATCAACACAGATCTGGCAGTCTAATATAATCTTAGGCGCTGGCATGTTATTAGGCTTACTTGTATCTTTATTTATAAGTTACAGAAAACAACGGGAATACAAACTTTCTGATACTGAAATCAAGCTCAAAACCAATGAAAGATTTGGGAGAAAACAAATTATAATTCTTACAGCGATTATTGCTACATTTATTGTACAGTTAACATTCAAATCACTGCCGCTCGGAGCGATTGTTGGACTAGGAATTATATTTTCGCTTGGTGCTGTCAAACATCATAAAATGGATAATATTCTTAATGAGGGTGTTTATTTAATGGGGTTTATAGCATTTGTAATGCTCGTAGCTTCGGGCTTTTCTGAGGTTCTTAAATCAACAGGAGGAATTGAAAGTTTCATAAATACTATATTACCTATGTTGCCTGGTAGTAAACTTGCAATGTCATGCCTGCTGCTATTAACAGGACTTTTTGTAACTATGGGTATCGGAACAAGTTTTGGTACAATTCCTATACTTGCAGTTCTTTTTGTACCGGTTTTTACAAAATTGGAATTCACACCAGCAGAAGCAATCATAGTACTTTCTGCGGCAGCGGCTCTTGGCGATGCAGGCTCTCCCGCATCAGATACGACACTGGGACCTACAGCAGGCTTAAATGCAGATGGACAGCATAATCATATTTACGATACCTGTATACCAACATTTCTGCATTTTAATATTCCATTAATTATCTTTGCTCTTATAGGAGTCCTATTTTTTTAATTTATATACAAATCTCTATAAAAAAATAGGACTATTGGCTCATGCACAAATGACCTAAATTTTGATATTTTAGAAAAGTAAGCGAAGTGAGGACGTAATAAATAAGAAGGAAGGAAGATGAGAAAAACAAACAGAAACCTTACAAAACGGGAAATAGAAGTATTAAAATTATGTGCAAAAGGCAAAACTAATTTGCAAATTGGAGAAGAATTAAGTATCAGCACACATACAGTAAAAGCTCATATAAGCAGCATACTTGACAAACTAAATGTACCCTGTAGGCTATTAGCCGTAACAGTAGGTATAGAACAGGGTTTAATAGAAAATCATATATCTACATGATTTTATAACAGATGCAATATTATAAAATGGAACTAAAGTACCGGGGCAGAGGGATGGAAGAGGAATTCGACTTTAGTTCATACAACAAAATAAAGCGCGTATCCAATGAAGAGTTGGCAGAGTTGTGGAATGCTTATTTTCAGGATAAGACAAATAAAAAATTGAGAGATGCACTTATACTACAGTATATTTATCTTACGCGTTATGTTGCAAGTCGTGTCAAAGTAGCCCTTCCTCCTACTTTTTCGTTTGAAGATATTTCAAGCTATGGGGTTGAAGGTTTAATAGATGCAATAGAAAAATATAGTCCCAAATTTGGTGCCCGGTTTGAAACGTATGCTCTTATGAGAATTCGTGGGAATATCATTGATAAAATCCGCTCTGAAGATTTTCTGCCTCGCAGTATTAGGCGAAAAATAAAGAATGTAAAAGATGCTCAGGAAGAATTAAAAAGGAAATTCGGCAGAAGTGCTACAACAAGCGAACTCGCTGAATTTATGGGTTACGAAAAGGAAAAAATTGAACAGATACTCTGTGAAGACACAGTAGTTACTTCTATCTACGATAAGAAAGTATCAAATGATGAGTCTATAGAAATCATTGATACTATACAGGACACCCATCAAAAAAATCCCTCCGAAGAAATTGAAGATAAAACAATAAAAGTACAATTAGAAGAAGCCCTCAAACGTTTACCCGAAAGAGAGAGAACCATATTGGTACTTTATTACCACGAGAACATGACATTAAAAGAAATTGGTGATGCTATAAACATATCTGAATCCCGAACCTCACAATTACATGCTCAGGCTATTATGAAATTGAAAAAATTATTAAGTGAAAGCAGAGTCGAGAGATTAAAAAAGAGTATAATATAACAACTCACCAGTTTCACATTCCTAATTTCACTCTCCTCCGGCTTATTTAAAAAGCCAGATTTATGCTAAAATACTCATAGCAAACTATGCCTATTACTCCTCAACTAGTTTAACCATCAGTTAAAAAGTAATATTTTCCTACCACGTAAAAGAAAGAATCCTTCATTTTCGCCTTGTTACAATACATATACTCTTCTTTACCATAAAGCATGTTTGTTTTACAATTTATACCGT
Organism: uncultured Muribaculaceae bacterium; assembly: GCA_964452495.1. Taxonomy (GTDB): domain Bacteria; phylum Cyanobacteriota; class Vampirovibrionia; order Gastranaerophilales; family Gastranaerophilaceae; genus CALUTH01. The sequence goes on from CAYVMC010000004.1 coordinate 57,438, forward strand.
GAGGTATGACATGAGTAAATATTTATTAGAAATAGGTGTAGAAGAACTTCCATACAAGTTTATCCCTTCTGCTATTCAACAATTAAAAAACGGTTTTAGCAAATTTTTTGAAGAAAACCAAATAGGATATACTAATATAAATGTTATGGCAACCCCGAGACGATTAGCAGTTATCGTATCCGGTTTATCTGAAAAGCAGCCTGATATTGAAAAAGTTATAAAAGGTCCAATTAAAAAAGTTGCATATACAGAAGATAACAAACTCTCTCCTGCCGGACTAGGTTTCTTAAAGAAAAACAACCTTTCAGAAGCTGATATTTATATTGAAAATGATTATATTCACGCAAAAATAAAAACAGAAGGTAAAAAGACTATTGAACTCCTGCAAGAAAATGTTCCGAACATTGTTCTTAAGCTTCAAGGTCCTCATTTTATGCGCTGGGGCAATAATGAAGAAAAATTTTCTCGTCCGATAAGATGGATTGTATCAATCCTTGATAAAAAACAAGTACCGGTAACAATAATCGACACAACTTCATCAAATATCACCAGAGGACACCGTTTTTCCAAACAAAATATTATAATCAATCACCCCGATGAGTATGTAGAAAAACTTAAAGACGCCTGCGTTTACGTTAATCAGGAAGAAAGAAAAACAAAGATTGAAACACTTATAAAACAAGAAGCAGATAAATTAAATGCAAAAGCACACTATAGTGATGATTTGCTTGAGGAAGTAACTTATATCTGTGAATATCCTATTGCTGTAGTATGTGAATTTGATAAAGATTTTCTTACAATACCGCAAGAAGTTGCAGTTACAGTAATGGAAGTCCACCAGAGATACTTTGCTCTTTACGATAGCAACAATAAATTGATTAACAAATTTGTCACCGTCACAAACTATGTAGGAAACGAGTTTGAAAATATCCGTGCCGGCAATCTCAGAGTAATAAAAGCAAGACTTGACGATGCTGTATTTTTCTTCAAAGAAGATACTAAAAAGCCGCTTGAAAATTATCTGGAAAACATAAAAGGGATTACTTTCCAAAAAGGATTAGGTTCTATGTATGATAAAACCCTAAGACTAAAAGAGCTTTCCGGCAGTATTTGTAAAGAACTCAAAATCGACGAGAAACAGACAGAAACAGTAAAGCGCACCGCGCTTTTATGTAAAGCGGATTTAGCCACTAATCTTGTTTTTGAGTTTACAGAATTACAAGGTTTCATAGGAGCAGATTACGCAAGGGTAAGCGGAGAAGATGTCAAAGTTGTTGAAGGAATTAAAGAACACTATTTTCCGCTAAATGCCGACTCTGAAACTGCATCGGGAATTGAAGGTCAAATTGTCGGGATAGCCGATAAAATTGATACAATTTGTGCTGTATTTACAGGTGGTAAAAAACCGACCGGTTCTTCTGATCCGTTAGGCGTTCGCAGAGCAGCACTAGGGATTGTAAAAACTATTCTTGAACATAACCTGAATATTGATCTGGAAGAATTGACAAAAATATCAACCGAACTTCTTCCTGTTAAAAAAGACGGCATTTGTGAAGAAGTTACCGAATTTATAACCCAACGCCTTATTATTTATCTTTCTGATTTTTATCCCAAAAATCTTCTTGAAGCCTGTGCGGTTACTAACCCGTTAAAAAATCTTTGTGATTATAAAAAACGTGTTGATGCAGTAAAAGAAATTAAAGACCCGCAGCTTGCTGAAAACGCAAATCGTGTAATAAGAATATTAAAAGACAATAATGCTAAAAATGTTAATCCATCACTGTTTAATACGGAAGCGGAAAAGGATTTATACAATGCAATAAAAGATACTGATACAAACGACTATAATAACTACATTAAATATCTGGTATCTTTAAATCCTTATATAACAAAGTTTTTCGATGACGTTCTTGTTATGGATAAAGATGAAACTGTTAAAAACAACAGAATTGCCCTACTTACACAATTAAAAAATGACTATTTTAAACTTGCAGATTTTTCAAAACTACAAAGTTAAATATATTTGTAATCTTTTGTATAAAAAGCTTGCAAAATAGCGAAAAAAGTACTACAATAGCGTAACGGGCAGTTGTAGTGTATAAAAGCCTGGGAATTAGGAGAAAAAACCATGTACCAAGATGAAACGCTTATTTGCGAAGATTGTTCAAAAGAGTTTGTATTTACGGCAGGAGAACAGGAATTTTTTGCCGAGAAGGGGTTAACAAATAAGCCGAAACGCTGCCCTGATTGCAGAAAAGCAAAACGTCAGAGAAACAGAAAAAAATTATATGATGTTGTCTGTGCAAGATGCGGAGTTCAAACCAAAGTTCCTTTCAAGCCCCGCGGGGATAAAGAAGTATTATGCAGAGACTGTTTTAACACAGAAAATGCAAAACATGAAGAACAAACAGTTTCTCTGGAAAATGAATAAAAAAAGACCGGATTAATTTCCGGTCTTTTTTTATTAAACTAAGCAAATTTCCTTTTAAACTCTTCACACCGTTGTATGACGCGTGAATATGCAAAATTCCGGATATCAAAATCGGTAGTTTGTCTGCTCGTATTCATAACTGCTTTCATAACCTCTGTTTCTTTTGTATAAGCTTCAAGCTCTTGTTTCATATACCTTTGCAAAAATTTTAGCAGGACAGGCAGATTTAACCCATCTTCAGCAGCGTTTGAAAAATATTTTATAAGTACATTATCAACATATTTATCATAATTTCCAACAATGTTAGAAGTGAACTTTTGAAGCAGTTTATTTTCAGAACCTTTTTGCAAAACAGGCAGTCCCGTTTCATTTTTCATACCTTTTAATACAGGATAGAGTGAATAAAATTCTACATTAGCAGCAAACTCTCGGAGTTTCTCAATGGTACTCCTTAACGACGGGCTATCAGGGTAATCTTCAAACACTTTTGATATAAAACGTTCAACAGAAAAATGCTTTTCCTGATTTTGACAGGCATGTGTAAACTCATGTACACATCCGCCAAGTAAACGTATTCTTTGCTCTGGCGTACTTATATTACGTTCTATATCTATATAAATAACCTCAGGCTCACCTATCTTTATTGACGTATATGCTATATAACGTTTAGATAATTTTTCCGGCAGTTCATTCAAAGATTTTACGGATATATCAGGAAGAAATTTTTTGAAAATCTCTTCTATTTTTGATAAATTAACTGATTCTGACATAACATACTTTTTTAAAAATCCTGCACAGGTATCGACTTTTTGTAAATGATTTGCTGTAAAATTTACATTTTTTATAAATGTATCCCCGGTACTGGCTTGCGTATTAACACGGGGAGAAGATAAAAAATTATTATTTGCAAGAGTACTTTGAATTACAGGTAAATTTATATTATTTATTCTCATATTTAATCCTTCAAAATAATTTTTCCAATTTTTATTAAGCTTGAAAAGATTTTTTTTTGCCACAAAACTAAAGAATATTACAAATTTTTTACAATGTTTCATTATGTAAAAATTAAAATGAGGAAATAGCATGTTTTTGTTATAATAAAACAGATGTTTGTACTAGCGGAATTATAAGGATAATTATTGATGAGAAAGTTTTTATTATTGATGTTTACTCTATTATTAAACCTGCAATCAGCATTTGCTTTTAATGTTGACCAGTTTATTGATCAGAAAGTCGCCCCGATAACAAACTTTATAGCCTCATTGGTATTTTATCCTGTTAAAATTTGCGGGTATGATGTCCCTTTAATTATTTTTTGGATACTATTTGCCGGAATATTTTTTACATTCTATTTCAGAGGTATATCAATTATCGGTTTAAAACACTCTATTGATGTATTAAGACAACCGGCAGAAAGCGGAGAAGGAAGCGGAGAAGTATCTTCTTACCACGCACTTGCAACAGCCCTCTCAGGAACAATCGGTATAGGGTGTATTGCTGGAGTTGCAATCTCTATATCAATAGGCGGTCCCGGTGCGGCTTTCTGGATTTTTGCAGGAGCATTGCTAGGTATGGCGATAAAATTTATTGAAGCCACTCTATCTGTAAAATACAGAAGGTTTAACCTTGACGGTTCTGTATCAGGCGGTCCGATGCATTATATTGCTCACGGATTAACCAGAAAAAAAATGAGAAAACTCGGACAGTTTTTGTCTGTTGTTTTTGCAATTCTCTGTATCGGCGGCGGTATAACAGGCGGTAACATGATTCAAATCAATCAGTCTGCACACCAAATTATATTTATTACCGGAGGAGAACACAGTTTCTTAAATGGCTATACCTGGGTATTCGGTCTTATTGTTGCAATTCTTATAGGACTTGTTATTGTAGGCGGAATTAAGAGCATAGCAAAAGTTACTGCTATCCTTGTTCCTACCATGTGTATAATGTATATTGTTTCCGGTTTAATTGTAATATTCGCTCATATCACGAATATTCCAAGTGCAATTCTGCTTATTCTAAAAGAAGCATTTCACCCTACAGCCGTTGCCGGAGGGATATTCGGAACAATTATAATAGGTTTAAGACGCTCCGTACAATCTAACGAAGCGGGAACAGGAGCTGCTGCTATTGTTTATGCAACAGCAAAAACAAAAGAACCGGTATCGCAAGGTTTTGTAGCATTGATTGAAACATTCTTAACCGGTTTATTATGTTTGTTCACATCATTTGCTATCATTTTCTCAGGTGCTTGTACAACGGCAACTACTGAAATTTCCGGGATAGAACTTGCTTCTAATGCATTCCAATCCGTAATTCCATTCTTCCCGTATATTTTATCAATGATTGCCATTATGTTTGCAATATCAACTCTTATATCCTGGGCATATTACGGTCAAAAAGCTTGGACTTTCTTATTAGGAGAAGGGAAAAAACGTGTTCTTACATTCAATATACTTTATTGCATCTTTATTGTAATTGGTTCTGCAATGAATGTACGTTCAGTTATTGATATTACAGATGCTATGATGATGGCTATGACAATACCGAATATTATAGTACTTTTCATTCTGGCTCCAGAAATTAAGAACGATTTAAAAGCATACTGTAAACGTCACAACCTCTGGTACTATAAATAATCTTCTGCTTGTACTATAATAAAGTTAACTTGCAGGAGAAATCATGAAAAAAACAGTAATCAAATATCCGTTCTTAACCAAAGATGTTGAAGTTTATGAAATGGAGAGTGGGCATAAAGTAGTCTTAGCACACAAAGATGGCGGACTTGTAAATATCAGTTCCTGGGTAAAAACCGGCTCAATAAATGAAAATGACGAAATAAACGGGGTTTCCCATTTTCTTGAACACTTGATGTTTAAAGGTACACATAAGCATAAAGCAGGAGAATTTGACCGGATATTAGAAGGTAAAGGTGCTATTGTTAATGCCGCAACATGGAAAGATTACACATTTTATTATGTAACACTGCCCAAAGGTAAAAACGATGAGGATATGTACCTTGCACTGGAACTTCATGCGGATATGATGACTGACCCTATTCTACCGCCGGAAGAAATAGGAAGTCCGTTTAGTCTTGACGATAAAAATGTCACTGATAAACGTGAACGACATGTTGTAATAGAAGAAATAAGAATGCGTCAGGATCAACCCTGGAGCAAGGTATATAATTATACAAATCATGCGATGTATAAAAAGCATCCTTACAAACGTGATGTAATAGGTACTCCGCAAATAATCTCACAGATTACGCAAGAGACCATAATGAATTATTATAAAACTTTTTATGCACCAAATAATATTACAACTATTGTTGTAGGGGACTTTGACCATAAAAAAGTTCTGGACAAAATTATTGAACATTTTGATTTTAAAGGTAGAGAAAAACACATTAACAAAATAAATGAAATTGACACTCCTACAGATTGTACAATATACGTAGAAAACAAAGCGTGTTTAACTTCAGGTTTTATGATGTTCGGTTATCTAGGTGCCACTGCAAAAAATCTAAAAGATACAATAATGCTGGATATGCTAGCAACCATTCTCGGAGATGGTGCAAGTTCAAGGATGTATCAAAACCTTATCGAAAAAACACCCGAACAAGTGTTCAATATGGTTGGGGCTGAACATTATATATTTAAAGACGGCAGCAATTTCTTCCTGCAAGCGAACTTTATACCTGAAAAAAAAGATAAGGCCATTGAACTTATAAAAGAAGAAGTTGAAAAAATAAAAGTAAATATTGCAAGTAACGAATTTAAAAAAGCAAAAAATAAGATAAAAGCAGATTTTGCATCAGATGCAGAAACGGTTTCTGCAATTGGAGAAACTATAGGATACTATATGACGGTATGCGATGACTTAACTCTGGCAGAAAACTATCTAAAGGAAGTTGAAAAAATAACAATTAATGATTTAAAAGAAGCTGCAAAAAAATATTTAAACATTAATAATGCCGTAATATCTGTACTTATTCCGCAATAAATTACAGTATGCTATTGAATGTTTGTTTGTGTTAAAATTAAATAGCACAAGCATGAGTAGCAATGGAGTACAGGCACACAAGGCGCCTATTGAAAGGTAAGGAACAATGAGTTTAACTGTATATTTGGGTATCGACGTTGGTTCAGTAACAACAAAACTAGCTCTGGTTAATGAAGAAGGCAAGTACGTTGATTCATATATGCTTAAAACAGCCGGAAAACCGGTTAATGCAGTACAAGAAGGTTTAAAACATATAATATCTCAGGCTATTTGTGACTACGATGTTAAAGGCGTCGGCACAACAGGCAGCGGAAGAAATCTCGCAGGTGCGCTTGTTGGTGCAGATATTGTAAAAAATGAAATCACAGCTCACGCGGTTGCAGCAAGTACATATATTCCCGGGGTTCAAACTATTTTGGAAATCGGCGGGCAGGACAGCAAAATCATTATTTTAAGAGACGGAATTGTAACAGATTTTGCAATGAATACAGTGTGTGCAGCGGGTACAGGAAGCTTCTTGGACCATCAAGCCCAGCGTTTGAATGTACCTATTGAAGAATTTGGTGCAACTGCACTTAAATCTACAAATCCGGCTCGCATTGCCGGCAGATGCGGTGTATTTGCAGAAAGTGATCTTATTCATAAACAGCAATTAGGATACCCCGTAGAGGATTTGTTATACGGTCTGTGCCAGGCACTTGTAAGGAATTATCTTTCAAACCTTGCACTGGGTAAAGAATTACTTCCAACCGTTTCTTTTCAAGGCGGGGTTGCAACAAATACTGGCATGGTTAAAGCTTTTGAAGAAGCATTAGGAACAAAGATTGTCGTTCCTGATAATCATCAGACAATGGGTGCAATCGGTGCTGCACTGCTTGCAATGGAAAATCACCAATATACCGAAGCTGAAACTAAATTTAAGGGCTGGGAAGTTGGAAGTATGAACTTCCAGTCTGTAACCTGTCACTGTACCGGCTGTTCTAATAACTGTGAGATTATCACTATTTTGGAAGGCGGAAACAGAATTGAACACGTTGACAAAATCAGCGATATAAAGGGCAACATAATTGCACGCTGGGGCGGAACCTGCGGCAAGTGGGATATAAACTAACCTGCTATAATATCCAACAATATAACAACAAAACAATTCCCGTAAGACGGAAAGTTAATATACTGCTGCATCTGTAAAATATAAAGGAGGTATCACAAATTGATTAATATAACCCCTAACAAAATACAATCCCCTAATTTTAAAGCCGATATTATTGATACGCATACACATCGTGGAACTCCAGACACTTTATGGAAAGGAGAATTCTTCCCATCAGCAACACTGGATGAATTTATAAAAAGCCCTTTAGAAGTTAAAATAAACGGTGAAGAACAAACAGATAACGTGAAAAAAGTTCTTGTGTCAAGCATTGACGGACTAATCCCCGCACAAAAACTTACAAAAAACGGAGGGATGAAATTTATTAAAAATGAAAAAGATGCAAACATGGATATGATAAAAAAGAGTCAAGAAGACCCTTTTTATCAGGTTATGCTTGTTTGTCAGCCCTCAGCGACCAACGGTAACGCAAAAACAATCAAAAACCTGATAAAAAAATATTATAATAATGTTGCAGGTTTAAAACTTCATCCGGGGGAAATGGGACTAAACGCAAATTCAACACTGTATGATAATTACTTAAACGTTGCAGAAGAGTTTAACCTGCCCTGCCTTATTCATTCAGAAGTATCTATAAATTATATTTTAGGTCAAGAGAATGATAAACGACATTTTGCTGATCCTGAATACATCTACGAGCTTGCAAAACGACACCCTAATGTTCCTGTTATAATGGGGCATACCGGTCTTGGCGGCAGTATTGCAAACCAGAAAGCAATAGGAGTATTGGAAAAATCCATCAAAAACAATGATGCTAAACTTTACGCAGAAATTTCTTGGATGGATTTTCATAAAGGTAAACTTAACAAAGAACCCAACGATATTATCGACTTAATAAAACGTATGAAAGCACTCGGGACTCTGGACAGGATTATGTTTGGAACGGACGCACCGCTAGGAATATACGGAGAATTAAAATTTACAAATTTAAGTCCTAAAGAATCTTACGAGGACACTGTTAGTTCTTTAAAAAGTGCTATAAAAACAGAATTTGGCGATGAAGAAGGCGAAGAAATAATAAACAAAATATTTTATGAGAATGCTGATAACCTGTTTTTTAAGAACAAGCCCAAACAGGAAAAAAGCAAAATTCCTGATATAAAACAAATTCTTGCAGGAATTGGCGGAGTTACGATTTTAAGTGCAATTGTTTTATTAGTCAAGAAATTTAAAAATGCACGACATTAATAATAATTATTAATACCGTGCATTCATTAATAATATTAATAATAATATTTATACCTTTAATCCCATTGATACAGCTTTAGTATAAGGTATAATCCGTGAATTGTCAGGCATTTTTTTATCATAAAATATACCACGACCAATTTCTCCTAGTGCAGGATTAAATTTCCGAACACTAGCCGGATAACGAAATTCATTATGACTTCTCATAGAATTTAGTCCAAAGAATGAAGCTAATTTTGATTTTGACATTTGTATTGGTGCGAAAGTAAGCATAATTGTACCCCTATCAAGCAACACTTTTTTATCCTCAATAACAGTATTATTGTAAGTACGCGACAAATATCCAGGTTGTCCAATATATTCTGAATAGTTTATTTTTTCATGAGACATAATATATTTTTGAACATTCAAACTTTTATCTTTATAAGACTGATGAATTGCTACCAAATTTTCACTGGGTGTTTTATATAATCTTTCTCTAGGTACTTTTGCCAGATCTTCCCCGCATGCTTTAAACATGTTTTTAACTCTCGCAAGTCCTTCTCCAAGTGATTGCAGCTTTCTGGTAAATAAGCCGATAATTTTGTCATAAATTCCCTTTTTTACATCCTTTCTTTGCAATTAAATTAATTCCCTAATTAGATAAAAACTCGGATTTTGAATTAATTGCTATTCGCCCATTCCATCATATCATATCGGGCATTATAACTGGATTTGAGGCCATCAAAATTTATTTTTACATTTTGTTACAATTTGTTTTTTGAATAAATATAAAAAACGGCCGGAAATTGTTTCCGGCCGCTTTTTTATTAACTAAGTTCTACTTTTCTTCAGCAGCAGTACTTGCAGGAATTCTCATTGCGTAGAATGAGCGGATTACAAATACAAGTGCTACAATCAAAAGTACAACACCTACTATTCTTGAATACTCTCTGAATATCGGGTTAATAGCAATCTCCATCGCTAATAAACCAAACAAAGTAGTAAACTTAATAATAGGGTTCATCGCAACTGAAGAAGTATCTTTGAACGGATCGCCGACAGTATCACCGACAACAGTAGCTTCGTGGAGCGGAGTACCTTTTTCATTCATGTCAACTTCAACGATTTTCTTAGCATTATCCCAGCAGCCGCCGGCATTAGCCATAAATACAGCCTGGAATAAACCAAATACAGCAATTGCGATTAAGTAACTTACAAAGAATGATACGGGTGCATTGTTATCACCTGATGGTGAAGACAAGCAGGCAAGCGCCAAAGCAAATGCAAACAATGCGATAAAGATATTGAACATACCTTTTTGAGCGTATTGCGTACAAATTTTAACAACCTCTTTAGAGTTTGATACATTTGCTGTTTTATCATCATTTTCACCCAGTTTAATGTGATTTTTAATAAATTCAACAGCAGAATATGCACCGGTTGTAACTGCTTGCATAGAAGCACCTGAGAACCAGTAAATTACTGCACCGCCGGCGATGAAGCCGAGAAGTGTATAAGGATTTAACAGGTTCAATATCATTTCGGGTGTAATACCTAATGTTTCTTTAATTACAAGAATCAAAGAGAAAATCATGGTTGTAGCACCAACTACAGCTGTACCGATAAGAACCGGCTTAGAGGTAGCTTTAAATGTATTACCAGCACCATCATTTTCTTCCAGATATCTTTTTGCATTTTCAAAATCAGGTTTGAAACCATATTCTTGTTCGATTTTATTAGCAACATCAGGAACTTCTTCTATCAAAGAAAGTTCGTAAACTGATTGAGCGTTATCTGTAACAGGACCATAGCTGTCAACAGCAATTGTAACAGGCCCCATACCAAGGAAACCGAATGCAACCAAACCAAATGCAAACACAGACGGATAAATCATTATACCATCCGTAATATGAATACTTGCAAAGTATGCAAGCCCCATAAGAAGAACAATGATAGAACCAATCCAGAAGCCGGAGAAGTTACCTGATACAATACCTGAAAGAATTGTAAGAGATGCTCCGCCTTCTTTAGAAGCCGTAACAACTTCTTTAGTGTGTTTTGCTTTTGGACTTGTAAATACCTTTGTAGCTTCCGGAATAAGCGCTGCTCCTAAAGTACCGCAAGAAATTATAATTGACAGTACTAACCAAAGGTTTTCAACAGGCAATGCACCTAATAACCATTTACTTACACCAAATGTCATACAAATTGAAAGAATTGAGGTAATCCAAACAAGTGTAGTAAGCGGAAACTCAAAGTCAAATTTAGAAGTTTGTGCTGCATAAATTTTAGTAAGCAAACCATTAATCCAGTATGCAACAACTGAAGTAACAATCATTAAAAATCTCATGGTGAAAATCCATGCTAACAGCGGAACCTGATATTCAGGATTTACACCTAAAAGAATAAAGCTTACAAGAGCAACACCGGTTACCCCGTAAGTTTCAAATCCATCAGCAGTAGGTCCGATAGAATCGCCGGCATTATCACCTGTACAGTCAGCAATAACCCCAGGGTTTCTCGGGTCATCTTCTTTAATACCAAACTGAATTTTCATCAGGTCAGAACCAATGTCAGCAATTTTGGTAAATATACCACCTGCAACACGCAGAGCAGAAGCCCCCAAGCTTTCACCGATAGCAAAACCGATAAAGCACGCACCTGCTAGATGACCGGGGACAAATAAAAGGATTACAAGCATCATAATAAGTTCTACAGATACAAGTAATACACCGATGCTCATACCTGCTCTTAGAGGTATATTAAGAATATTTAACGGATTACCTTTAAGGGCAGTGAATGATGTTCTTGAGTTAGCCAGAGTATTCATTCTGATACCAAACCACGCAACGAGGTAAGAACCAAGAATACCAAGAACAGACCATCCTAAAATTGTTAAAACACCTTGAAGCCCCATTTTTTGAAGATAACCAAAATAAAAAGCTATACACAATCCAATAAGGATTTCCAAGACCAATAAGAACTTACCTTGCTGAATAAGATAAGTTTTACAGGTTTCAAAAATAGTATTCCCGACATCTTCCATAACAGAGTGTACAGGAACTTTTTTTACTCTTAAAAACTCAATAGCCCCAAAAATTACACCGACTACTGATACACATATACCAATAACTAAAAGATTGTAACTGGTAATATCAGCAGCCTTAATATCAGGAACTACAAGCGATGCTTCACCTGCAAAAGCAGGAACAAGTGCAAAGAATGAAACCGCCAGAGCTAGCATACTTTGCACAAAACTTTTTTTCTTCATTTTCGCTCTCCTTTACTGATAATAAACAATTAACTCTGGATAAAATAATTATACTCCAAACTCACCTTATCGGGCAAGAAAGTTTTATTCAAATGAATTACCTATTTTTTCTAGAAAAATAACTTCATCAAAATCTTTTCTGAGTTTACGCAACGTGGTATGTTCTGCTTCATATCCCAGCGTAATCATTGAAGCAATAATTTCTTTATTATTCAACCCGAGTTTGTTTTTGACATCTTTCGACAATTCCGGATTAAGCCCGGTTAATTCATTTGCCATAGCCCCTATAATACATGATTTAACATTATGAGATTCTGCCTCCAGCATCATGTAAGAAATTGCATACGTTAACTGTTCTACCGTTCTTAGTTTTACAATATTTTCACCAAGAAGCGGCGGATAGTATTCGGGCATGTTCATAATATTGTCTATCGCAGCATCGGCAATTCCTTTTTGTTTAAGGATTTTCGAGAACTCATCCTTATCCCAAGCACCACAATCTGCAACACATACAATAACGCTATCACAGTTTCTCACATGCTGTTGATTACATGCCAATTTCGATAGCAGCTCTTTATTTTCCTTGTTTCGCACAAGAATAAACTTCCAGGACTGAACATTCATCCATGATGGTGCAAGCCTGCCTGCATTAAGGATTGATTTTAAAACATCAACGGGAATTTCCCTATCTGAGTATTTACGTACACTCTGCCTCTCATTAATTAATTTCATATTCCCCCCTTTTTATACTATTCAAATAGAAATTTTGACCTTTTATTGCACATTTTTCCAAGTTATTTTTCACCAAGAACAATAGTAAAGTCACTATTTACACTATAATTATGAACAGGATCAAATATATACTGACAGTTCTCAATTTGCGGAAGTTTTTTCTTTATATAATCAAAAAAATCTGTAGTAACATTGCCGCTATTTGCAACAAACTGAGTATGAGGAAGATAATCAAGCTCCATGGTATTAACATTGTAACCTAACTCTTCAAGGGCAGTTTTAATAACTTTTGCTTCCTCTCTCCTTTTCGTTTCAAACATAATACCTGCTGTAAGGTGCGAATAATTAGCTTCCACCTTGTCACGATAAATCATACGATTTATAACTTCCTGAGTTTTCACAGGGTCTATAATCCAGTAACTGATATACCCCTTCTGATTTGGGGCTCCCGGAAGAAGCGCGATTTCTATATGTGTTTCATCAATTCCGCGCAAATAATTTGCAATCTGTGTAAGCTCAAACACACTCATATCTGTTTTAACATATTTGTGCAGAACATTTACAATTTCAGGAAGCTTGGGAATAGTTGACGGACTTTTTAGTTTTTTAAGAAAATATTTTAAAAACCACTGTTGCCTGTGCGTACGTCCGATATCACCAAGTCCGTCCTTACGATACCTTAAATAACCTACAGCATCATTTCCATTAAGAACTGTATCACCTTTAGATAAATTTATAAACAACTTTCCGGCGTAATCATTGTAATACATACTTTTCTCAACGTATATTGGGACTCCACCAATTGCATCAACAACCTGCCTCACACTCTCGTCATTAACAACAATGTATTTATCAATTTTAACCCCGAGCATCTCAGTAATTGTTTTCTTTACCAGGTCAATACCACCTAAAGCGTGTGCTGAATTGATTTTTTGAACTCCGTATTTTCCAGGCAAAATAACTTTGCAATCTCTGGGTATCGTTATTGCATTAATCGTTTTATCTTTGGGGTCAATATTAACAAGAATCATAGTATCAGAGCGTGTTCCCCGCCAGATATCCTTACTATCGGGATTGGTATCAACCCCCAGAATAAGAATATTCTGCCGTTTGGGTATAAATACCGGAGACGGTTGTTTTCTATTATCACGGGCTTCATTATATGCATCAACTTTCTGGGCAATGTTACTATCTTCACCAAAAATCGAATCAATAACAGAATCTTTTTCAGCAAAATACAAAACCACAACCGCAGCCAGACAAACTGCAACAACTACTGCAAAAAGTATTTTTACAAACTTTGAGGTATCATCTCTTTCTTTTTGTATATTTTTTAAAAATATATTATATTCTTCTTCTTGGACCGTCTTCATTGTCTTTTACCGAACAGAAATATTATAGTTTGCTAAAAGATTAAAATCAAATAAGGTAATCAAATATAGCCATACCGGAGAATAAAAAATGAACAGTCAAAAAAAAAAAAAAAGATAACCTTCTTCTCAATTGAAAATACTTTTTTGGCTTAACAAGCAAGATATTCTAGTAAAAAAGACCTGTTAAAAACAGGTCTTTTTCCTTTTTAAAGTTTAATCTATAATGCTGCTTTTGCTGTTTCAACAATAACTTGAAAAGCTTCAGGTTCATTTACTGCCAATTCAGCAAGCATCTTTCTGTTTACTACAATGTTAGCTTTTTTGCACGCATTAACAAATCTTGAATAGCTGATACCGTTTGCTCTGACAGCTGCATTAATTCTGATAATCCAGAGTCTGCGCATATTACGTTTTGTAGCTTTTCTATCTCTGTAAGCGTATTTAAGAGCTTTCATAACAGCAATATTAGCGACCTTAAATATTCTGCTTCTTGCGCCTTTAAAACCTTTTGCTAACTTAAGTATTTTTTTATGCCTGTTACGGCTTACATTTCCACGTTTAATTCTCATTGTTCAACACTCCTATCTTGCATATTTCTTGTATGGTAACTCTTTTGAAACTAACTTTGTGTGAGTTTCAGACACTACAGCGTTTTTGAATATTTTACGCTTTCTAGACTCGGACTTGTGTTGAAGCAAGTGCCCTATACCAGCATGACGTCTTTCAATTTTTCCACTGCCAGTTATTTTGTAACGTTTTGCGGCAGCTTTGTGTGTTTTCATTTTTGGCATTTTACATCTCCTTTTTCAAAGTTGTACAAAACCGAGCAAGGCATACCAACGCGCTATACTTCGGCTACGTTTAATGTACCACACAGAAAATCCGAATGCAAGCATTTATATATCATTCTTTACATTTTATTGCACCGAACGCTCTTATATAACCGTTTTCATAAGTAATCAAGTAGTACGCTCCGTCTTTTATGTACTCAATAGAAGCATTTCTGTAGGTAAAATTCTCTGTCTGCGTCTCTCCCCTTATATCCTTTGTTGTATCAACCAAACGTTTAACCCGTTCATTTTTAGTTTCAAATTTTTTCTTTTTCTTATTTTTGCCGCTCTTTTCTTCCTCAATCTGATTATACATTTTTTGTAATTCTTCTTTATTCTCTGAAATTTTAAATACCGGAATAACAGCAATGAGCTTGTGCGATTCAATAAGCAGAAGAAACTCTTTATCATCAGATAATGCAAGAATATAATGTCCAGGTTTTATAAAATTTCCGTTATAATCCGGAATATAATCAACAATTGTCAAAATCGGCTCGGGAGTACTAGGGTATGCATACCTGTAAATACTGTCCTGTCCATCAAAAAGCCCTGAAGGCGAACTATAAGTGGTTGCACCTTCAACATTTCTTAAATTAGGCTTTATCGTATACGTATAATCAAAATCCAATACTACAACTCCGATAAAAGTTCAAATATTGTCTGCTTTGTTCTATTAAAATCATTTTCAAGCGCCTTTACCTGCCCTAAAAAAATCAGTGACATATACTCATCGGACTTTCCTACATTTCCTTCTTTCAGCAGTAACCTGTAACTCTCTCTCATGAGCCTTTTTAAACGATTACGTTTTACAGCACGCTTATGCGTTTTTTTACTTACCACAAAACCCGCTTTTGTCGGCATATCTTTGGTCTTTTTTAATCCAGCAATTAATGTAATACCATTTTTCCGTATGGAATTATTCACACGGTAAGTAGCATTAAATGCTGCAGAATTTTTCAGTCTGTATTTCTTCGGTATCATAGATAAATAATACAATAATTTAACAATTATATACAATATGATGTTTTTAAACATTGTTTATGCAATAATTTTGTAGGAGGTATGAAATGTCACTGGCACTTGAGCAAAAACAGGGGTTAATAGCAGGGGACGGGCTTCTTCCCGTAAAAATGGCAAAGGCTGCAAAAGAAAACGGTTTTGATGTAGTTGCAATTTCTTTGTCAAACGATAATTACGCTCAACTAAAAAAATATTGTTTAAAAGTATATTCTTGCTGCCCCGGAGAAACTTTTAAAATAGAAAACATTTTAAAGGACGAAGAAATTAAACAATTAACCTTTCTTGGGAAAGTAAGCAAAAAAGTCCTATTAAAACGTCCTAAATTTGATATGCGAGCTATAGAATTTATTAAACAAGCAATAAGGCTCAATGATGACCAAGTAATGCTTATGATTATTGAAGAATTTGAGAAGCGCGGTATAACCATCCTTGACCAAACTATTTTCATAAAAGAATTAATGATTCCATCAGGAATACTTGGTAAAATCCAGCCGACACAAAATCAGATTGATGATGTAAATTACGGGTACTGGCTGGCTAAAGAAACTGGAAAACTTGATATTGGTCAATCGGTTGTGATAAAAGATAAAATGATAATGTCTGTTGAAGCAATTGAAGGTACAGATGCCTGCATCAAACGCGGATGTAAAATAGCAAAGTGCAAAGGCAGAGTTGTTAAAGTAGCAAAACCCAATCAGGATAAACGCTTTGACATCCCGGCTGTCGGTTTGAGAACAATAAAAACAATGCATAAGTATAAAGCCGACCTCCTTGCAGTCGAAGCCAACGAAACTATTATTGTCGATCAAGATAAAGTTGTAGAATATGCAAACAAGCATAATATTGTAATTATGGCGGTATAATGACAAAGATTTTTATCATAACCGGAGAATACTCGGGTGATACTCACGCAGCAGCAGTTGTAAGACAATTGCGTAAAATATCTCCGGAGGTAATAATTGAAGGCATTGGCAGCAACCAAATGGAAGCTGAAGGGGTCAAACTATTTAAAAACCACAGTAAAATGGGGGTTGTAGGAATTTCTCCGCAAATTATTATTGACCATATTAAACTTGGCAGACAGGTGGTTGATTATATTCTTAATGACTATAAACCTGAACTTGTTTTGCTTGTAGACTACGGCGGATTTAATCTTAAAATTGCACAATTTTTAAAAAAGCATAATTTTGAAGGTAAAATTTTTTACTACATTCCTCCACAAATCTGGGCGTCAAGAAAATACAGAATTAAGGCGGTAAAAAAGTACGTAGACAAAGTTCTCTGTATATTTCCGTTTGAAGAAGAAATGTACAAAGAATACGGTATTGACGTTCACTATTGCGGACATCCGCTAATTGCACAGCTTCCTGAAAAAATTAACAGGGAGGAATTTTTTGCAAAACATAATTTTATGCAGGACAAACCTTTAGTTGCGGTATTTCCCGGATCTAGAAAGTTTGAACTTAAATATTTAATGAAACTATTTATTGAATCCGCAAAAACTTTAAAACGAAAACATCCGGATTTACAAATTTGCTTCTCAATGGCTCCAAATCTAAATGACAAATTGTATTATAAATATTTTAAGAATTGTGATTTTCCAGTCATAAAAGGTGAGAATCAAGCACTTTTATCAACTGCAGATGCACTTATTCTTGCTTCCGGCACAGTGGCTCTTGAAGCAGCCCTGTATAAAACGCCTCTGCTTATTGCATATCGCGCACCATGGCTATTCTATTTAATATATCTTGTTGTACGCTGTATAGACAAAGTATCTCTGCCAAATATTATCTGTAACAGATTAATCGTACCGGAGCTTGTTCAGCCCAAAGCAACACTTAATAATATTGTGTTTGAAACCGAAAGACTGCTGTATGACAAAAAACGCAGAAAAGAACAACTTCAAGAGTTAGAAGAGGTCAGAGGTAAATTATCCAATAAATGCTCATCAGCAGAGGTCGCTAAAGTAATCAAAGAAACAGTTACTTGAAATAGTAAGAGTTGTTAATTGATTGTAAATCCAATTTTTTGTTAAGATAGTTAGATAGGTAAGAGTATGCCAAAGACTGATAAACAACAAAATCAAAAATACGCAATGCGCAGTGTCAAATTTTTTAACCGGTGGCGGCGTTTATTTTTATTTCTTGTGACAAATATATTTTATATGATACGTTTTAAACTTGTATATCGTTTAGAAGTATACGGAAAAGAAAATATTCCTAAAAACAACAAATACATTGTTGCAGCAAACCACCTATCAACCCTTGACCCTCCGCTTGTTTGTTCGGTTATAAAGCACGGGGTTGCATATATGGCAAAAAAAGAGTTATTTGATAATCCATTTATGCGTTGGTGGCTAAACTGGCTTGGAGCATTTGCTGTAGATCGGGAGAAACTAGGAGTATCAACTATAAGAACCGTAATGGGAATAAAAGACACAAACTGGGTATTGGGGATATTTCCACAGGGGACAAGACAGGAACCGGGCGAAATAAAAAACATTACAAAGGGTTTTGCATCGCTTGCCAAAGTTACAAAATGTGATATACTACCGGTAGGTATAACAGGTACAGAGCAAGTTAAACGACTCCCGTTCAGCGGTAAGATTATTGTAAAAATTGGCAAGACTATTCCATATTCAGACAACGTGGATGACATGGTTAATAAATGGGGAAATGCAATAGAAGAACTAACCGGATTTGAGTATAAAGGTTCCGTCAAACATTAGTAACAAAAAATTTAAGGATAAAGAAGTATGTCAAAAAACTACAACAGACGCACAGAAAAAGATTATGGCTTATTAAGAAAGACTTTCTACCTGTCTTTCCTGTATCTTGTAGTAATACCTGTCGCAAAACTAATGTATAATATAAAAGTTGAAGGAAGAGAAAATGTCCCTGCTGGTTCCCACTACATTTACGCCAGTAATCATGTGTCTTACCTTGACCCTCCACTTCTTACATACGCAACCGGAGGAAGATTTATTGCATATATGGCAAAACAGGAACTTTTTGATGCACCAAATCTTGTCTTAAGAACCTTAGTGAGATGGTTGGGTGCATTTGCAGTAAACCGTGATAAACCGGAGATTGCAACCTTTAAAACAGTAAAAGCAATATTTAACACAAAAGACTGGGCTCTTGGAATATTCCCTCAAGGCGGTATTAGAAAAGATACAAATAAGATTGAAAATATACACAAAGGCTTTGTTTTATTTGCAAAAAAATTTAAAGCAGATATAGTTCCTGTTGCTATCTGCGGATATGACGGTTACGCTAAAAGACTTTTTGAAAAGCATCTTACAATGAAAGTAGGAAAACCTATATCTTATGAACTTCCAGAAGATGAAATTGTTAACCTGTGGGTTCGTCAGATTTGTGAATTTACCGGATTTGAGCCGGGAGATGAGTACAAAAATATAATTAATACAACAGAAGAAAAACAGCCTGTTTTTAAATAAACTTAAAAAGCAATCTCAATAGAGATTGCTTTTTTAAACATAAAATTAAACAAATTAGCTTCTAAGAATTGGAGTAATTCCAACTCTTGTTTGGGTAATTAATGGTGAATATTGTCATAATTACCGGCTTCAGCTCTTTTCTTTTCAAGTGTAACCTGACCATTCTTAACAACTTCATGAAGCTGTGTAATATTTTGTTCAAGATTAACAAGGACTTGTTCTGCATATATATTAGCACCTTCTCTTGTTCTAGCAGCATCATCCATAGCTTGAAGCCTAATGTTTTCAGCATCATCAAGAGCCTTGCGCCTAATAGCTTCACAATCATTAATCACACTTTCTTTAATCTTTTCGGCTTCTTTCTGTACAGCTCTTAGGAGGTCTGATTCACTTAACAAACGTGAAGCCTCTGTTTGAGCATCCGTAATAACTTTTTCTGCTTTTTGCTGTGCATCAAAAAGTATTTCGTCCTTTCTTCTTAACAAAGCTCTGGCATCACGAATTTCATCAGGAAGTGCCGCATAAATTTTATCCATTAAATTATTAGCCGTTTCTTTTTTTACAACAACAAGGAAATTACCTATTAAAGGCATTCCATTGTCAAGAACTTCTGCAAGCTCGTTCATTAAATTAAATATTAAATCCTGTTGAGTATTCATTTAAAATAATTCTCCATGATTCTATATCATGAATTTTACGATAAATTAAAGATAAAAGTCAACTTAAATTATTGATTTTCAATCATTGATTTAAGTTTCATTTCATCATCTGCGATCTGTGCACACAGTTTTTTTAACAAATCCTCCAATGCGTTCATATCAATAACAGCGAGTCCCATTTTGTTTAAAAAACTTTTAGATAAAAACAACTTGTCCAAGCGATCAAGAAGCCCAAGAGAGGGGAAAGAAGTTTTCATTTTATTTTTTCTTGAGAGACGCAACCCATCAGGCATTGCTTTGTATACAACAGCTAGGAAATCTTCTATATTTTTAGTTTTTACAAGAAAACGCCCAGGACCAAATACAAATACTTTTTCCTGCTTTACCTTGTTGGGGATTTGTTTTAATTTTCTAATAAAATCATCTACATTAGCCATACCTAAATAATCTCTACCTAATTCTACTATTACCTATTTTATAGTATCAGTTAACAACATTTCCGTCAAATATTTTTTTACCGGCTCTGGAACAAATTTAGAAATATCCCCTTTATTTAAAAGAATTTCGCGGACACTGCTTGATGAAATGAAGGTATATTCGGGTTTTGTAATAAGAAAAACTGTTTTAATTTCATCAGCCAGAGCACTATTTGTTTGAGATAACTGCATTTCATACTCAAAATCCGAAACAGCGCGCAGCCCTCTTAAAAGAACACATGCCCCCCGCTTGCGGGCATATTCAATTGTTAATCCATCAAATGAATCCACTTCAACATTACTCAGGTGCATAACACTTTCACGAACTAATTTTTTTCGTACTTCAGGAGCTAAAAACCCTGATTTATTACAATTATTTGAAACTGCAATAATAACTTTATCAAAAATTTCCGCACCGCGTTCCAATACATCAAGATGTCCGTAGGTTATAGGATCAAAACTTCCGGGATATATTGCTATCTTCATTTTTTCACCTCTTTTTTTGATTGTACCATAAAGAAGTTAATGTATAATTTTACTCAACTCTGTATATAACTCACTAACAGGTGCAGACCAATCTCCGTTTTTTTTCTGCTTAAACATCTTAACACCGCTGTACCAGTCATTATGATTCATATCCAGATGCCAGCGCCAGTTGTAATCGAGCGGTAACAGCATATAGCCTTTCTTCCCGATAGCCCCCGCAAGATGCATGAGCGAAGTATCATTACAAATAACATAATCAAGATTATCCAAAGCTGCCGCCGTATCAGCGAAATTTTCAAACTCTCTGCTCAAATCAACAACGGAGTATTGTTTTATTTTTTCAACTTCTTCCGAACCTGCTCCCATTTGAAAAGAATAAAACTGTGTATTTGGCAAAGAAAACAAAGGTTTAAAAGCCTCGACATCTATCACTCTGTCCGTTTCTGATGCTGTATTTCCCTGCCATTTTATACCAATTTTAACTTTATCGTTATTAAAAAATTTCTGCCTGTACTTTTCTTTTTTTACAGGGGCTGATACCATATACCCGCCAGACGAGACAAACATATTTGTTTCATCCATTCTAAGTAAGTAAGGCAGACTAAGCATGGGAACAAAAATCTGGAAGTCCAAATCCTCAGGCTCTTTTTCTGATGTTATTATCTCATCAATACCAAGCGGATTTTCCCTGAATAACTCTACCAATTCAGCCTGCGGTTTAAACAACAGTCTTTTGCACCTTTGCTTAAGCATAGGGAAATATCGCGAATACTGTATTACATCACCATAACCCGCTTCATAAAACATAAAAACCGTTTTATCAGAAATATCTTCACCCTTCCATTCTTTTGCAGCCGCAAACTGTGCGGAAAATAGTTTTGCCTGAGAAAGAATTGCAGTTCTCCGGCACAATCTGCTTTCAAAAAGTTTTAAACCATCATGATAATTTCTTTCCCTGAATAACGAAATAGAGAGAAAATATTTTAATTCTGCACTCCCCGGATTTAAAGCAAGGGCTTTTTTCATGACTTCAGTAGCCTCATGAGGTTTCCCAAGGAAGAAATACACAGAGGACATATTATACGGTACCAGAAACAAATCAGGACGAAGTTTTTCTGCACGTTTATAAAATTTTAAAGATAGTTCATAATCTCCATAATTTTTAAGTGCAAGAGCAATATTAAAATTAAGCTCAAAATTTTCCGGTTCCAGCCTTAATCCCTGGATAGCGGTTTCAACTGCTGTTTTGAAATCTTTTTGTTCTATCTTTATTCTTGTAAGCAGGTCATAAAAACGTACATTTTTATTAATCTCCAAAGCTTTTTTTATAAATTTTTCGGCATTTGGAAAACGATACTGCTGATATTTAAGATTAGCCATCATATATATTACATTAAGATTATCCGGCTCAATTTTCAGAGCCTCTTGATAAATCCGTTCGGCATCTTCAAACTCTCCTTTTTTATGCAGTTCAAACCCCTGCTTATATAGTTCATCTGCTGTTACCATAGTGCAATTATACATTTTTTTTGAAAAAAAACAACACAATATTCTCCACAGGTTTGATTTATCATTAAAAATATGATAATCTGAACTTGTAAATATAATAGGAGCGGTTTAAATATGAAGAAGACAAAATCAGCTTTTACGCTTGCTGAAATGTTATTAACAATAGGACTTCTAGGGGTTATTGCCTCATTAACTCTGCCATCTGTGTATTCAAATGTATCTGCACAACAACTTGTAGCATCTCTAAGAACAACACAGGCTACAATTTCCGATAAAATTGATGCAGGCATGGCTCTTGAAGATGTACAAAATGTTAGAGATTTAAAAGCTTTTGACACTACTTCTCTGTCTACTTTATATAAAAATTTAAGCAAATATTTAAGACTTGATACAGTTACCGAAGCTCATACGGTATACTCATTGAAAGACGGTAGTAAAGTTGCTACATGGAGTGCATCCGATATAAGACAGACTAATACTCAAGCGTTCATTTATATAACCGATTTTACAAGTGATAAAACATCCTCTGCGGCAGAAACCATTAAAAAAAAGGGAGGTCAGGTCTTACGAAGGTGTGCAGTTGTTTATATAGATGTAAACGGCTATACAAAACCCAATCGTTTTGGATATGATGTCTATAAATACTATCTTGCACAAAACGGAAGGTTATATCCGGTAGGCGGTTCTGATGTTTCGCTTTTTGAGTCAGACGGTGCATCCGATGAAAGTAAAAACTGGGAAAGCACAAGTGATGATTACGCTTGCAGTTTAACCTCTACAGGATACGGATGTGCAGGACGAATAGAAGATGCCGGTTGGAAAATTACATATTTAGGCAAGAAAAAATAAAATATAACATATAAAACAATAAACGGTCAGTTATCTGACCGTTTTTTTATCCTCACGTTATTACTTAATCGAACTTGTCTTTTTCTTCTGATGTATTGCCGGATGGTTCCGTACTAACCGTTGTTACACTAGTTGTATCTTCACCGGAACTTGCAGTTGCACCGGATGTCGCATAAGTAGGTGTAAGCGTAAACAGATTTTCTTCATTTGTAGCTGTAACAATTTCTTCGTAGTATTCTGTCGAAATTTCCTGATATTCTGTTGTTTCTGCTGATAATTCCTGCGTATTTTCTCTTAAATCTATTGTATCTTCTGCGGTTGAACGATAATCGCCCAACTGGAGGCTAGCTTGCTTACCAAATATACCAGCTGCAGTACCTGCAGATGCAGCCGCCGCAATATATAGAGCTGCGAGCCACGAAGTAAATATTCCAGAACCTAAAGCTGCCGCTCTAGCAGTCGCTTTAACACAAGTAAGAGCCGAAGCTGCTGCATTTATTGTTAATAATGCCCCCTGAGCTATAGTTGATTTTTTAGTAGCCTCATCAAGTTCTGCAACATAATCAGTAAATTCGTTTGTTGTAGCAATATTTGCCGATACTTCTTCATACCCTTCGCCAACAGCTACTATCTCTTCATTTATAGCTATTGTTTCATCATTGGTTGTTGATTGCGTAGATTGCATTTGAGCCCCGAGGGCTTTCATAAGTGTAATTTCTGCATCTGTAGCTGTACCATTCTGATATTTTGTATAGTAATAATTATAAAGCCCTTCCATTTCAGCAATATCGCTCTGTCCTTCTTCATTGGTTTCTAGAGCCAGTTCTTGCAGTGCTTCCATTTCTTCCTGCATTTCTTCAAGTGTCAAAACCTGATTCGCAAGATTTGCCTGCTCTGTATATAATTCATCCTGTGCAGTTTCACACGCAGCAACAGAATCCTTGTTAGGAGATGCTGCTTTTATAGCTAATGCAGCTGCTAACTCTGCAACAGCTGCTGCTATTAAACTTACGCTAGTAAAACCTGCTACCACATTTCCTGTAACACAGGCAGCTGAAACAACTGTATCTGTTATAGCAAGCCCACCATTCCCATCACCGAAAAAGCCGGCATCATCGGCATTGTAATCAAGGCGTTCTTCCGGTGTATCTCCGGTTGAATATCCGTTCTCATCAACATCATTTTCCCAACTTGTAATATATGAACGAAACTTAGTAAGTATTGACTGATATTCGGCTTCTGAAATACCATTTGAATTTCCGTTGTTATAATCATACCAGTATTTTTTCGCTTCTGAAGGTGTTAAACTGCTGACGTTGATACTCATATCGAATTACTCCTTTAATATATTACATTATGTATTACGGCATTAAAAGAAGAAAACTTTAACGTTTTTGATAAAAAATTTACAAAAATTTACAATTCTACCAAAAAGCAGAGGCATAAATACCGCCTCTGCCTAATAAACTATAAATTTATCTCTACTTTGCAATAACAGATAATTTTTCACCGCATTTAGAATGTTCACTTAGATAATGATACGGATTAGAGACAATATTGAACTGTGGATTGTAATACTCTCTGCGATTACCGCCTTTAAAGTGAATTTTTGACTTCTTCACTTTGTGATACAAAGTAAAAACACAATCCTTCATTGTTCCGCGGTCAAGTCTTATTTTTATACGTTTGTTATTTTCATCAAACCTTCTTACAAAATAATCCGTTCCTTCTTTTATTACTTTGTAAAGCGTATTATCACCTTTTATTATATTAGTTAAAACCGTACCAGCAGCAATAGCAATTGTAGATGTAGCAAGCAAGTTATTATCAGTAGCCAGCTTAATTTCATCTAAATCTACAATATACGGTTCCTGTACGGAAGTCGACGGATTGGAATTAATTCCTGCAAGATTGAACAATGACAATACTACTGAACCGTCTGAACCCATTGTAAAGGTGGCAGGCAGATGAACACTATCATTATGATCAGTAGTTCCGCCAACCGGATGAATATAATAAGGTGTACCGTTATTCAGAGGTGCAAGTTCCTCCATATCACGCAATTTTGTTATTTCTCTAAATTCATTATTTATTTTTCTGTAATATTCTGCTTCTTCGTCTTTACCTTCAAGCTTGCTGAAAGGAGTAGCGTTTCTATTTTGAAGATCAATATTCTTAGCTTTTTCTTCTTTACCGCTCATTGAAAACTCATCGCCATAATAAGAAGTCGGAACCCCCGGAAGCATTGTCAAAATATGAGTATACATCTTTACTTTAGCGATAGCCGCATCATTAATAGATTTAAATAAATGGAATTGAGCATCTTTTTTCTTATTAAGTTCGGCTTTTGCAAAAACAAGCCTGATTGCTTCACGTAAATCCCTTGCACCAAAAGCATTTCTTTCATCATCCATACGTGACAACTCATACGCTTCATGTTCACTAACTGCGCGTTTTAAAGAAGCTTCATCAAACTGCGACATATATTCTTTTATAGCATCATCTATTTTACTGTACATTTCCTGTTTGTTTTGATAGGCATTAAGCTCAATATCGGCAGCACGCCTCAGGAAAGTCCCCAGAAGAAGTACCTGATTGCCTACATTAGACAGAGAGTAATCAGGTTTTTCACCTTTCAATCTTTCAAAATGATATATCTTCCCGCTGTTATAATGATCTACAACTCTATCCTCTACCAGTGCTTTTGCCTTTTCAGGAACTTTTTTAAGCAGGTCAGAATAGACATCAGCCCCGTTGGTCTGACCTGAGCTTAAGCCGTTTGCACTGGCTATATCAAGAATTTCTTTAAATGCAGACTCAAAAGTATAATGCGACGGACGTTTTTCCGGCTCTTTTGTATAATACCCGTTAACAAGTGCAGTAACAGCATTATGAAGACTATTCAATTCCTCCTCAGACACATATTTCTTCTGTGGATTCTGCCAGAGTTTTTCGTGAATATTATCTCTTATAACTTTACCCATTGCAATTGCAGAATTACTTGCTCCGGTAAAGTAATTTGCGTTTATATAATCTACGTTATTGTAATTATACATTACATCAAACGGTAAATCCTTCATATCAACCGCACCTGTAATCATTAACAAGGCATCATTACGCTCACTTGCTCCAGTCTTCATATTATTAATATCAGCAAAAAGCAGTTTGGGATTAATAAACATAGCATAGTTTAAACGCGGTTTATCATGGTTCCCACCGAAAGTATACAAAGACTTAAAATAATCAAGCAAATACCTTGCGTTAAACAGCTCTTTTAAACTTTTATCAATTACCTCTTCTCTTTCTTTAGATCCTTTATAAGAAAAACCGCTTGAATAATTATCCCTAACTGAATCTCTATCCATTTCTCCTGCAAATATTTTAAGAAGGTTTGTAAAGAAATACTCATAAGCAGCAACTGTTGTATGCTCGGAGTTATGTATAAATGCCATGCCTGGATCTTTGTCATTATCATCAATTTTGAACTTTTCCTTATCTGTTATTTCATCATAAATACAAGAATCTGGAGCAATAGAAGCTATAGCTTCCTTAAATTTACCCCAGAAATGAGAAAGATTATCCTGAACCTTAGCATTATTTTCATTAAAATTTACACTGCTTTCTATATCCTCAATATCCTTTAAGGCATCTATTCTGTGCCGTAGAGATAAACCGGCTTTATCAACCATAGCCTCTGCGTATCTGAAAGCATTAAGATTAACATTCCCAAATTTCTTCATAACCGCATCAGTAACAAAATCAATATCTGCAGAGTTTGTACTATGATTTCTCAAACCTGCTTTCATTTTTTTTGCAAGAAGTTCTGCTTCGTATTTCGGAGTATTCCCCTTAACACCTAATTGTGCAAGAGAACTTTCTTCACGCAATTTTGCATAATCGTAAATTATTTGTCCTTTAGAAGTAATTTTTGCTTCTGCATCAGGTACAAAAGCCTTAATCATAATATATCTGGCAGCATCTTCCGCAATAAATTTGGTTACATAATACCCGTATTCAGTCAAACCATCTTCAGACGAAGGCTCAAATATTTTTTTACCCTCTGGCATTTTTTCATCTACCCGTTCAAGAACTGCACGAACAAAGTCATAGACTTCACCGGTATTACCATCTTTATCACCTCTAAACAGGGCATTTACTTGTTCATAAATCTCTTGAAATTCAAAACGTTGGTTTTGATACTCTGTAAACTGCGGATTTCCCAGTTGATCCAGCTCATATCTGGACAGTCCTAACTGTGTATAAGAAGCCGCTCTCGGTGTAAAATATGAAGTTGATAACACACCCAGCGTATCTTTAGCAAACGGCAGAGACTCAAAAATCAAATTCATTGTATTTTTGGTAATTAATGAATTAGCAGTAGTTTCAGGAAATTCAAGAGAGTATAATGCATTATCAATATTTTCGAGTGCATCTAAATCCAATACAGCTTCAGCAGGCAGTTTACCATTTTTAATTAAACTGTCGATTTTCTCTTTTGCATCATGTGCGTCTTTAACATCTCCCAAAGCTTGTGCGGTATATATGTTTTGGATATTTTTTACCATTTGTGTCCAGTATATACCATACTTGAGCCCCATATCCTGAATTTCATTATTAGCAGCAGTCATTCCGATACCGTCAACCGGAACTTTGTAATCCGATTTGTAATCCGCTGCGGAATTAAAGTATCGGAGTTTTATCATATCAGTGTTTGCGTCCCAGTTTTGAGTACCATTTTCTTTCTTTTCCACTATATTTGTTCTTGGCAAATTGGAGAGATACACAGTTGCTTCTTTAGAATCAACATCTATTTTATGTTTTCCTTTTTTATTAATTTCGTTCAGACTATCAATATTTTTCAGAAAAGCTATGTAATCCGACTTTGTAAGCATAACCGCAAGATTAACGACTGTATCATCATGGGTAGCAGCTTTAAGCGGATTATCTGCAGACATCTTGTCAAAACGTGTTAATAATTGTTGTTTATCAACACATTCCTGAGATACGTAATCTTTATCATAGTATTGAATATAAGTCGGCTTTTTGGGGTCAAAGTTTTCATTCACTTCACTGTAAGAAATTTGACCGTTTTGAACTTTAAACTTATGCGGAGCATTTACCGTGTAAAGACGCAGCCCGTCAGAGGCTTTACCAACAATACCATAGCCTACCTGATTATTTTCAATCCCTTCCATACGGAACCAGTCTTTCATCTGGTTATCCTCATCACCCCATTTTAAAGCATACTGGTAATGAATACCTGCATAGCTTTCACTGGTAAGCGGAGCATCCATAACATAGACCATACCGTTTTTATATAGCTCAACCATAAAATCTTCAAAATTGTTCATTTCACCTATTCCGCCCGCAAGCTGGAAAAGATTTTCAGGCCAGTACTTAAATGCCGAAATGTTATCACCGCCGGTAATTGGTGTTCCAAAAAGAACTTTGATGCCTCTGCCCTTCAAATAAGGCACTTTAGCAATCATGCCGGCTAGTCCGCCGCCATAACTGTTAGAGAATGTTCTCGAAGAATTTTCCGCCTGTTCACGAACCACTTGATCTAAATCAACTTTTCCGATTTCGTCGGGGTTTTCTTCTTTAAAACCTTTAAAAACATATCCGGGAGCAAAACTATCCGGCATAAGCAGATAACCGCTGCCGTTGACTGTAGGCTTTAGAGAACTCATTGATGCTTTAGTGTATGAAGCAATAACGTTATCATTATCATCTTTAAGTACATAATCCAAACCGACATCTTTTCCTGTCCGGACATTGCCGTCTTTATTTATTAATAAAAACCTGTACATAAATTTGTCTTTCGGAGTAAAGCCGCAGTTTTGGAACAAATCAATGGCAAGCCCTTCCTTTGGAACATCAAACTTAAATTCTTTATCCCACAATGGGGCTTCATTATCCATTTTGACTATTTCAAGTTTACATTTTTCACCTGCTCCCTCTTCCGCATAATCGTGCGGGTAATTGAAATAATAACAGGTCTCTCCATAAGCATTCTTAACGTACTCATATCCTTTAAATGCAGGCCTAAACATTGAAATAGCACTTAATTTCACTTTCAAACTCCTTAATGTGTACCGGTAAACAACACTAAAATCTATCTACTATATATTTTAAAACAGGAAAAAAATTTTTTTTGCTTATTTCAAAGAAAATATTAAGAAATGTTTACAAAACACCAGATTCTTAATATTTCTATGCATTTAAGGGAAATATGCTTGTTAAAAAAAAGTATTTGATATACACTTTAATTAGCGAAAGCGGTATAAAATCATGACCATTTTATATTTTTATATTACAGTTTTCACAATCTATTTTGTACTTCTGGCAGTTCAAAGTTTGCGCCGCATACATAAAGTCAGAGATAAATACACTGCCAGATACCATAATATGTGTGTCATTGTATATTCACACAATAACAAAGATTCACTGGAGCAGCTTGTAAAGTTGTTAAAAAGTCAGGATTACCCCTCATCGTGCTATTCCGTATACGTAATTCTCGACAACTGTACGGATGATTCAGAAGTACTTCTCGGCAGCGAACTTAGTATAAATGTATTCAATATAAAGAACATGGATACGGTCGGCAGAACGCAGGCATACTCTGTTCTTGTAGAAAAACTTTCACAGGTTCAAGGTCTTGATGCTTTTATATTTCTTGATGCCAAATATTATGTACGGCATGACTTTTTAACGGATATCAATTTTTATCTTCAAAAAAATGCTGTTATCTCAGCCTATTCAGAACCAATTATCACAAAAAAACTTTCTCTTGCTGAGAAAATAAGATTTGTATACGAAAAATACATGACAGATTTTGTCGAAGCAATGCGGGCAAAAATGGGACTGTCAAACATTATAAATTCAAATGCCTTTGCGATAAAGAAAACGTTACTGGATAAAATCGGGTATATAGCGGCAGGCAATATTAATACAGAATTAAAATACACACTTGATATATCGGCAAAGGGGGAAAGAGTTTTTTCGACACCGGATTTGAAAGCATATTCAGACTTTACAAACTGTATTCATAAATATCCGGATATGGGGAAAAGACTTGAACTATTCGGCACATACATAAAAAACTTTGATTTCAGAAGATTTAATCATGTAGAGCTTATCTCTTCTCTGATAGCACCGAATTGGCTTACTGTATGCTTAATATATGCA
Source organism: uncultured Muribaculaceae bacterium (assembly GCA_964452495.1). Taxonomy (GTDB): domain Bacteria; phylum Cyanobacteriota; class Vampirovibrionia; order Gastranaerophilales; family Gastranaerophilaceae; genus CALUTH01. Next base: position 88,068 of record CAYVMC010000004.1, read on the forward strand.
TTGCTGGCATACCACACTTTCCATGTTTATTTTCTAGTAGATTTTAAAACTATACTAATACAGGTGGTATTGCTTGTGATTGCGCTATTTGCCGGCATGCTCACTGCTAAAATAAAAACAAACGAAGTCGGGTACTTGTTTCTCTATCCGGGGTATACATTATGCAGACTTGTTTACAACTTCCCATTGTTCGTCTGGATTCGTGCAATTATAAAGAAAGCATCTGAACCTTCGGCTGTTGAAAAAATGTTTGTTAACGTATGGGTATCCGATGGTAAGAAGAATTATCCGTGCAAACTGGAACTTGTATCATCAAGCGGGCTGGCAAGCGTAACCTTTATCAATAACAAAGGTAAGAAATATACAACCAAAAATAATCACCTGAGAATGACAGACGCATTGCAGGAATTATCGGCAAAACTTTCTGAACACGGGCTTGTACTTAAAATCTGCCAGTGCTGCAAGTATTTTCAGCCTAATATTGACGGTACAACAAATATGGTAAAGGGGTTCTGTAAATATAACTTTGCAAACCGTGTTCCGGGGGACATATTACAAACACTTATCTGGAACACATGCGAGCAGTATGAAAATTTGAATATTGTAAATTTATTTCAAAATATAGATAAAAAATAAAATTCACGTGTTATAAATAAATTACAATAAAAAGGTGTTTGGTTATGAAAATTGACAACACACACTCACCCGCATTTGGTGCATCCATTCCTGTTTATTATTATGCAAAAGATAAAGCAGGCAAAGTATGGCGAATAATGAAACCTGAAAATATCAAAAAGTGCAACAGTTATATAATACGAAATCTGACAGGAAGCATAAAGAAGAAGAACGACGGGCTAATAAGTCTTTTTAAACGCTTTGACAGCGAATACAAAACATCTGGGAAAATACGTTCGGTGTATGATAACGAAAAATCCACTGTTTACCTTGTAACCGGCAAAAAAGACTGCGATATTATAAGAGAAATGGGGGAAAAGCTGGGTAAAACAAAGAGTGAGAGTATACACCGCACAAATACAACAAAGACCTTTGAAGTAATCGAGGCTGCAAAACAGTTTTTCAAGAATGCCCTGCAGTATGTAAAACGAAATGACATAAAAAAGAAAACAAACAACGGGACTCCACTTTCCGCACACATAATATTTGATGCCGTTTACAAAAAAAACGGAGAAATTAAAGGCTTTAAATATAATAATATTAACTTTTCTGACGGTCAGACCATTTTAAATTTTCAGTAAAAAAAACATAACTCTGCCCGAAACCATTTTGTTTTTTTCTATAATACAATCCGTTGTTCCAACCCCTCACCTCCTGCACATATAAAAATCCGCCCATCCTCCTCGGCACACATAAAACACCCCTCCTCCACAGCAAGCGGGACAATGCACTATACAATTCTTCCGCCCCTCCTCCTCGGCACACACGGCAAAACAATAACAATTCTTCCGCCCAATCCGCCACAGCACCGTATCCCTTTCCAAAAGCACTCTTTCAAAACTCATAAACCATCGGTAATCAGGAATACAAGCAATACCGCAATTATAATGTTAAATTGTTAACATTAAGTAATATAATCTATAGAATAAAACCTTTGTTTATGCTATTTTGTAGGAAGAAATTAATCGGGTAAATGAGGATAAATATGACTAACTCAAATTCAACTATTGCAGAAATTACAGCAGAGATGCCGACAGTATACGACCCTGAGTCTGTAGAAGATAAGATATATAAATTCTGGGAGGAGGGCGGATTTTTCAAAGCCGATGCACACAGCAGCAAACCGCCGTATTCCATAGTAATCCCTCCGCCAAACGTTACCGGTGTATTACACATGGGACACGCACTGGACGGTACTTTACAGGATATTCTTACCCGTTATCACAGAATGAGCGGATACGAGGCTTTATGGATCCCGGGGACAGACCACGCAGGGATTGCAACGCAGGCAGTTGTTGAAAGACAGTTGAGGGAAGAAGGAAAAACCCGCCACGATTTAGGACGGGAAAAGTTCCTTGAAAAGACATGGGAATGGGCAAATGAGCATAAATCAGCAATTCTCAACCAGTTTAAGCGGCTTGGAGCATCTTTTGACCGTTCAAGGGAAAGATTTACTTTTGATAAAGGGTGTTCTGATGCTGTCAAAGAAGTATTTGTAACTCTTTATAACAAAGGACTTATTTATAAGGGGGCATACATTGTAAACTGGTGTCCACGTTGCCAGAGTGCAATTTCTGATATAGAAACGGAATACGAAACAGAAAAAGGTCACCTGTGGGAAATCTCTTACCCTTTAAAAGGCGAAAGCGGTGCCATAATTGTTGCGACAACACGTCCAGAAACTATCTTCGGAGATGTTGCAATAGCCGTTCACCCGTCTGATAAAAAATATTCGGAACTTATAGGTAAAAAGGTTATTATACCTTTATCAGGAAGAGAAATTCCTGTTATTACGGATGAATACGTTGATAAAAGCTTTGGGACAGGTGCAGTTAAAATTACTCCCGCACATGACCCGAATGATTACGAAGTCGGCAAACATCATGGTCTTTCGCCGATTTGGGTTATTGATGAAGAAGGCAAGATGAAAGCATGCGGGGAAGTCCCGCCGGAATTACACGGCAAAGACAGATACGAAGCCCGCCAGCGTATACTTGAACTGCTGAGTTATAACAATTTCTTACTTAGAACAAAAGACCATGAACATAATGTTGGTAAATGCCAGCGCTGCCATACAACAATTGAACCGCTGCTTTCCGAACAGTGGTTTGTAAAAATGGAACCGCTTGCAAAGGAAGCAATTGCGGCGGTAAAAGACGGCAGGATTAAATTTATCCCGCAAAGATGGGAAAAAGATTACCTCGGCTGGATGGAAAATATCCGTGACTGGTGTATTTCACGCCAGTTATGGTGGGGGCATCAGATACCCGCATACTACCACAAAGTAACGGGTGAAATGGTTGTTGCGAAAGAAAATCCTGATCCTGAGAATTACATACAGGATGAGGACGTGCTTGATACATGGTTTTCATCAGGATTATGGCCGTTCTCTACAATGGGATTTCCTAACAGCGAAACCGATGATTTTAAGAAGTTTTACCCGACAAGCGTACTTGTAACCGGATTTGATATTATCTTTTTCTGGGTGGCAAGGATGATTACCATGGGGCTTGAATTTACGAAGAAGGCACCTTTTTCTACCGTTTATATCCACGGACTTATCCGTGATGAAAAAGGTCAGAAGATGTCAAAATCAAAAGGCAATACCATCGATCCGGTTAAAATCATTGATAAATACGGATGTGATGCTCTCAGGTTTACAATGACAAGCTTATGCACTTATGGCGGTCAGGACATAAAAGTCAGCGACGAACGTTTTGAGTACGGCAGAAACTTTGCAAACAAAATCTGGAATGCATCAAGGTTTGTAATGATGAACCTTGACGGCGTAGACAACAATCCTATTGATAAATCAAAATTAACAATTGCCGATAAATGGATTTTGAATAAATTGAACGAAACAGCAAAAGAAGTTAATGAGAACGTCAAAAACTACAGGCTGGGAGAAGTGGCGCATATTTTATACGACTTTTTCAGGAGTTCTTACTGCGACTGGTATGTAGAGATTGCAAAAATCCAGCTTGCGGATAACGATATAAAGCTCAATACTCAACGCGTTTTACGATATGTTCTTGATATGTCCTTAAGAATGCTTCACCCGATAATGCCGTTTATAACAGAAGAAATCTGGCAGTTAATCCCGCAGGACAAACCGACTCCGGCATTAATGAAAGCAGATTATCCGGTTTACAGTTCTGACCTTTCTTATCCGGAAGAAGCGGAAGAAATGGATCTGGTAATGGATACTATAACCTCATTAAGAAACATCCGCCAGAGTTTCAATATTTCACCTTCGGTAAAAGTAAATGTTGAAATCCGTGCAGAGGGAAGAGAAAAAGAAATCTTTAAAGTAATTGAGTCTTATATACACCGTCTTGCACGGGTAGAAGATATTTCTTACGGTGATTTAAACGCTCCAATGCCTCCTAAAAGTGCGGCGGCGGTAGTATCAACCTCCAGACTGGTTGTACCGCTTGCAAACCTGATAGACCTTGATGCGGAAATCAAAAGACAGCAAAAGAAACTGGATAAACTGACAAATGAGAAAAACTCGCTTGAAGGCAGAATGAAAAATGAAAAGTTTGTCGCAAATGCTCCTAAAGAGCTTGTAGAACAAACCAATTCACGCATAGAGGAAATTAATCAGCAGTCGGAAATCATCAGGGATTTGATTAATTCATTAGAAAGTTAGTAAAAAAAGGAGGTACAAATCCTCCTTTTTTAATCTCTGCAGCCCGCAAGGGAGGGAGGAAGGAAGGAAGCAAGCAAGCAAGGGAGGAAGCAAGGGAGGGAGGAAGGAAGGGAGGTTATATAGAACCTGCCTGTCCGAAGAGCCGGCACATACCGCCCCCCCCTCAGTTTAAGGTACAAAACATAAATAAGAGAGGAAACACCCTGCACTCACTGCTTCTAACAGCGGACAGCTTGCCTGCCTGAAAAGACAGGCAGACATAAAAAACGGAATAAAAAAGAAGGCTTAATGATAAGCCTTCTTTTTTTTAACACAAATTTAAAGTATTAATAATCCTTTTTAAACCCGTGTGCAGCAATTCTGCCGCCGCATGAGCTTTTATCAGAAGACGGTGTAAATGCCTCGACTTTCGTATCACTGCAAGCCGTGGTCCAGCTGGTACCGTATTCCAGACCGTAAATATAAATATCTCCTTTACTTGTATACGCAAGTTCAAACGCATCTTCGCCTAAAACAAGAAAATCCTTAGACATCCAGCCTACAGGAAGAAAATAAAAGGTACAGCCTGTTTCTGATGAGTTAGTAAGAGTTTTCGTATTTGGATTACAATCCTCTAAAGGTACTACTACAGCAGATTTATCACCAAACATAAAAATTGAAGCACTACTAATTGATATAGATTCACCGTTAGCCGTCTTTTTAATAGTAGGCTTACTAACATCCGAGTCAAGTCTCATTTTTATATAATTATCTGCAAGCTCTTGAAATATATTTATACGATACAGTCCTATGGACGGATTTGCCGAATATACCGTACTGGCATCATTCTCATTCATATATGTTTGAAACCCGTTACTTAAAGTAGAAACACCTCTCGATAAAGCCGGTCCTATCTTTGCACCTGAGGCATGCTGAACAAGAGCAGGAGCGGTGAGCGCTGCAACAACCCCGATTATACCCAGTGTTATCAATACTTCCGCAAGTGTAAAGCCTTTATTCTTTATACTTTTCATACTATTGTTATCCTTTCAAGATTATATACATTAATCAAAAATCTTTTTATCAAATTTCCATCCGTTCATGGCAACTTTACCGGCACATCCTGACCCGCCCCCAGTTTCCGTGCAGGTTGCAGAAGTATCATAATCCTTGCCTGGGATATAAATCAACCCGTCAGAAGTTACTGCCATTTTAAAATAATCTAAACCTTCAATTAATGCATCCTGCTTTTTTGACTGGGAAGATATGAAACATAAGTTTGATGATTTGGTACTGCTGATTTCATCAGTACTGCAAGCAGCTATAACAGATTGATCAGGCAGTGTATAACCATTACTACAATCATCTGGAAGACCTGCTTTAACTTCACCAGTTGCAACAGAAGTCATTTTTATATACCCGTCAGCAAGAGCTGAAAGAAGTGTTGCCGGGGTGGGAGTAGTACTCAACTGTGCTAGTGTTCTTACATTATTATCATACAGATACGAAGCTATACCATTTTCCAGAGTGGATATTGCGCTTGCATACTGAGCACCGAGGTGCGCATTCCTTGTACTATTATACAGCTGCGGAATGGTCAATGCAGCAACAACCCCGATTATACCGAGAGTTATCAATACTTCCGCAAGAGTAAAGCCTTTATTTTTCATTATTATAAAATCCTTTCATTATTAGTAATCAACTTTCCAGCCGTTAGCGGCAATCCGTCCAGCACACCCTACACCGGATGCGGTTGCATCTTTCATACCGGACTCAGTACAGTTACTATTTGTATTCCAAGCATTACTAAACCCGACTTGCCCATCCGGAATAACCTCGCCCTTATTTGTTATCCACAGCTTAAAAACGTCTCTGCCTATTACAAGGTTGCTATCGTTCATTTTTTTCTGATATCCTGACGTGAAAAAAATAATCCCGCAGTAACTAGAAGTAGAAGCAGATAAATCACATGTACTCTCATCCCCAGAAGGTGTTATAAGAGACTTATTTGCAAGCAAAACGCCATCACTAGTTGGTTTATAGACACCATGACTAGCAGAACCATTCCAAGCAATAATATTAGCTTGGACAGGAATGCTGGATGACATAATTGAACCTTTTATATAGGGCTTGCTTGAATCAAACAAAACTGACCCAAGCAAAGTAGACAAATCTGTAGTAGAAAGCTTCGCCTTTTTCATTGCTACAGAGAGATAATCTGCATTGTAATCATTCATGAATTGCTGAATCCCGTTTTCAAGCGTACTTACTGCACTAGCCAGCTCGGGTCCGACTTTTGCATTATTTGTTCCATTAACCAGCGTCGGAACAGTCAATGCGGCAACAACCCCGATTATACCGAGGGTTATCAATACTTCCGCTAAGGTAAAAGCTTTATTTTTTCTCATAAAAAATCCTCTCAAATAATCCTAGTTATTACCAATCAGCCTTCCAGCCGTTCTTTGCAATTCTGTTAACACAAGTATATCCGGTGATATTACCCGCAGTAATAGCTGAATCTGTACAATCAGTAGTTGTAGTCATACCGGCTTCTTCCGGAGTAACAACGTCACCGTTACCCGTTACAAAAAGCGGGAATATATCTCTGCCCAATATCAAACGACTGCGGGTTGCAAACCCCGGCATAAGCGCAAAGATTTCGCAGCTGTCAGACAATGAAACAGTACAAGAAGAAACAACAATTGCTGACTTGTCAGAAAACATGAATATAGTATAAGTATCAGGAAAGTCACTATAGCTGCTATAATCCATTCCAACAACCGAAGGCATTGATTCATTAGAACCAAAAGTAAACTTTTTTGCTTTCATATAATTATCGGCAAGAAGCTGCATCTGAACAACAAGATCTACCGAAGAAGAATCATAATCAATAACGTCTTTAAAATAAGTTCTATCCTGATCAACAACCGCCATCTGTGCCGCATTTTCGATTGTTGTTACAATCTTTGCCAGCTGCGGCCCTATTTTAGCATTCTGGCTGTTTCTCATAATGGCAGGCGTTGTCAAAGATGCTATAACACCGATAATAGCGAGGGTTATAAGTACTTCGGCAAGTGTAAAGCCCTTTCTTATCTTCCGGAACATTTAATTATTTCCTTTCTATTTTTAAAAACTCTCTAAATTCTCTAAATATTATATAGTTAATGTACCACTTTTTTACAATTTTGTCACGTACCTGATTAAAATCCGCTATATAAAAGAGATGAGCCGCACGATGTGCGGCTCATCTTCAAGCATAAACAAATTATACTTCTGTATTCTGCATACCTTTGTATATGATTTCCATTTCGTCCGCTGATGCGTATACACAATGACAGCCGCAGTCAACATAAAGAACCTGTCCGGTTGTCCCTGTAGAAAGATCAGATGCCAGATATAAGCCGGCTCTGCCGACATCTTCCAGAGCAACATTGCGTTTAAGCGGAGCTTTAGCAATAGCAGCTTTAAGCATTTTATCAAACCCGCTGATACCCCTTGCCGCAAGTGTTTTAACAGCACCGGCAGATATACAGTTGACTCTGACCCCGTATCTGCCCATGTCTGCAGCCAGATATCTCATTGAAGATTCAAGCGCCGCTTTTGCAACACCCATTACGTTGTAGTTTGCAACAACATACTCCGAGCCAAGGTATGTGAGCGCAAAAATCGATCCGCCTTCATTCATTATCGGCTGTGCCGCACGGCAGATTGAAACAAGAGAATATGCACTTACACCCAGTGCCAGATCCCAGCCTTCACGGGATGTATTGATAAAATCACCCTGCAAATCTTCTTTTGCAGCAAATGCAACAGCATGAACAACAAAATCTAATTTACCGTATACCTTTTCGCATTCCGCAAATACTGCTTTTATTTCTTCTTCCTTCGTTACATCACAGGGCATGATAATTTTTGCATTCATACCCTCTGCAAGCGGACGAACTCTCTTTTCCATTGCATCTCCCGCGTATGTGAATGCTATATCAGCACCCGCATCATGTAACTGCTGGGCAATTGCATAAGCAATACCATGGTTATTTGATACTCCGAAAATAACCCCCTTTTTACCCTTCATTAAATCCATAATATTCTCCTTATTAAATTGACATTCTGATATTATCAAAAAAATACTCAGCGGTAAAGTAGAGAAAAAACTATTACAGCACTGCGGAAATTATATCCGGACTTTACACCTTAAACCTCGTATTACTCAATACTTCAACCATTATATTTCTATCGCTTCTCCGATTTGTATTATCAAGCCCCCGTGTTTGAGCGGATTGATTTACCCTCTTGAATTTGATACGTGTTCAGGATACACTTTATTTAAGTATTTAATAAGATTTGCGAGGTATATATGAAACGAGTTTTACTTTGTATTATGGACGGATGGGGTATAAGCACGGGCGCAGAAAAGTATGATGCCACAAAACTTTCTCATCCGGTTAATGTTCCGCAGTTGATTAAAGAATACCCGTCAACCAAAATTCATGCAGACGGTGAGTATGTAGGTCTGCCGGACGGTCAAATGGGGAATTCAGAAGTAGGACACTTAAATATCGGCGCAGGAAGAATTGTTTATCAGGACTTGACTAAAATTAATAAAAGTATTCGTGAAGGCAGTTTTTTCAAAAACGAAAAATTTATGGCTGCAATAAACCACGCAAAAAAACATAATTCAGCACTTCACCTCTACGGGCTTGTTTCTACCGGCGGAGTTCACTCATCGCTTGAACATCTTGAAGCCCTAATCAAAATGGCACATGACAACGGGCTTAAAAAAGTTTATGTACACGCATTCCTTGACGGTCGTGACACCCCACCACAAAGTGCATGCACATTCTTAGAAATTATTGAGAAAGAATTAAAAGAATACAATCTCCCGCCGGTTGCATCAGTAGTCGGCAGATACTACATTATGGACAGGGACAACCGCTGGGACAGAGTAGAAAAAGGTTATAATTGCCTTGTTTTAGGCGAAGGAGAAAAAGCATCATCAGCAGTGGAAGCCGTTAAAAAATCCTATGAAAACGGTGTATTCGACGAGTTTGTATTACCAACCGCAATCGGCGGAGATGACTCACGTATTCACGATGATGATGCAATAATATTTATCAATTTCAGACCAGACCGCGCTCGTGAAATTTCTAAAGCAATTAACTTTAAAGACTTTGACGGCTTTAACAGAAAGAAAGTTTTATCAAATATTTATTATGTAACAATGACAAGTTATGATGAAACATTCACATTCCCTGTTGCTTTTGAAAAACAGCACTTAAACAATATTTTAGGCGACGTTCTGCAGGCTAACGGTGTAAAACAATTTAGAACCGCAGAAACCGAAAAATACGCTCACGTTACTTTCTTCTTTAACGGTGGAATAGAAGAACCGCAAAAGGATGAAACAAGGGTTCTTGTCCCGTCGCCAAAAGTTCCTACATACGATATGCAGCCGGAAATGAGTGCTCCAGAAGTTTGTGAAAAAGTTTTGAATGCAATTGATAATCCTGAATACGGATTTATTCTGGTTAATTTCGCAAACCCTGATATGGTAGGGCATACCGGTGTGCTTGAAGCTGCAGAAAAGGCTTGCAAAACAGTCGATGAATGCGTCGGTAAAATTGCTGACGAATGTCTCAAAAAAGGTGTTATAATGTTATTGACAGCCGATCACGGCAACGCAGAGGTCATGTTTGACGACTCTACCGGCAAGCCTCACACTGCACACACTACTAACAGAGTACCGTTTGTTGTTATCAATGCAGACAACAATATCAAACTTGAAGAGGACGGGGCTCTTTGCAATATCGCACCTACAGTGCTTGAATTAATGGGTATTAATCAGCCGGCAGAAATGGATTGCCATTCGTTAATTAAACACTAATCAGGGAGTATTATGGCGGAAGTAAAAGGTTTAGATATAGATTTATCATTTAAAAAAAACAATGTTGATGAATTTTTCTTAAATCTGAGTGAAAATCCGGAAGGATTCAAAAACAAGGATTTTCGTTATACTTTAAGCCTTATTTACCAGATAGTTGAAGATGAGTTTGAAGGAATTTTCTTAGGTAAAAATTCTCCTGTCAGAAATACCGATTTCTTTTTAATAAACGAGAACGGCAAGTTTTCTTTCTTTGTCACTCCTACAAATAATTTTCAATTTTACCTTAAGTCAAAAGGTTCAATGTTCAGGTTTACACCTAAAGAAGTCAACGGTATAACAGGTTATGTTATGCCGCTTGATATTGTACTGGATTATTTCGGGAGTTTTGGAGAAATCGTTGATTTTGATGCAGTAACCCAAACTTTCGTATACTTTAACAAACTTACACAGTATGTAATAAAACTCATCGAAAAACTATATTTCATACCGACGGTTGTCAAAACAAAAAATAACCAGATGTTTAAGATTATTTATGAGCCGATTACCAATACAAAAGAATCTGCAAGAATCTTAAACGAACTGGAAAAATATCTGCCGGAAAATATCTTTATCAAAGGTGAAATGCCCAAAAATTTTGTAACAGATTTTGTAAGAAACTATTTAAACTATCTAGTATATAAATTTTTGGGAATAAAAAGCTATAAATTTAAGGATGTCAAATCAGGACATTACATGCTCAAAAATCTGGAACAACGCTGCCTTTTAAAAGGTCATGACGTTGCGGAAAATATAGCCCAGTGGTTTGATGAACTGTATCTCGGCAAATACGATTTAATACCGTTCTTTAAAATAGAAAAAGCCGGTGACTCGAGTTTTGAGTTAAAAATACATATTAAAAACCGTAAAAATGATGAAACCGTTTTAATTGATAAGCTTTATACCGAAGATACAGTCTGGGGAATTCAAACTTCCGACATCGGACGAATTGTCGAAAAACAATTAAATTATGCCCTGAGGTATATGCCAGAACTTGAACAACTGTTTGAAGATGAAGAAAATTTATCTCTAAAACTTAATCTTAATGAAGTGTATAAAATAATTGCACAAACTGCATATTACCTCCAAAAAGCACATATTGACGTTATTCTCCCGCCGGAACTTAAAAATATAATTATCCCCAGAGCATCAATTAATGCAAAAGTTAAGGCAAAACGTTCGGAAGAATTAATGAATATATTTAATACAGTGTCCTCAGGTGCAATCTCTCTGGATGATATTCTTGAATTTTCTTACGAAATTGTTATCGGGGATGAAAAAATCAGTGTTGATGACTTTAAAAAAATTATTCAGGAAAGCTCCGGACTTATTAAATACAAAAATAAATACGTACTTATCGACCCCGAAGAAGGTCAGAAGCTTTGCGATAAAATAGCAACAGCAAACCATAAAACAATGACAAGGCTTGAACTCCTGCACGCATCAATGTCAGGTAAGGTTCAAGATTATGAATTTAACTATGATGAAGCCTATGCAAATGTCCTAAAAGATTTCCAAAAACCGGTAGAAGTTACTCCGCCGGAAGGCTTGCACGGAACATTGAGATTTTATCAAAATACAGGCTTAAAATGGCTCTGGACAAATGTTAATAAAGGTTTCGGCTGCTGTATGGCTGACGATATGGGGCTTGGCAAAACTATTCAGGTTATAGCTCTTATTCTTAAATTGAAAGAGGAAGGTAAAATTAAAAAACCTGTGCTCGTTGTCTGCCCTACAACTCTTATGGGTAACTGGATAAAAGAGCTGCAGCAATTTGCTCCGGAACTTACAGCAAAAATGTACCACGGGCTTGACCGTACACCAGAATTTAATGCGGATGTTATTCTGACAACTTATGCTATTATGCGTATTGATGTCGAGGAAATGAAAAAACATTCCTGGGGGATGGTTATTGTAGATGAGGCGCAAAACATTAAAAACCCCGATACAGCGCAGACTGTTGCAATAAAATCTCTTAAATCCGATATAAAAATTGCAATGACCGGTACTCCCGTTGAAAACAGACTCACAGAATTATGGAGTATCTTTGACTTCTTAAATAAAGGGTATCTCGGCTCATTAAAAGAGTTCCAAAAAAGTTATGCTGTACCGATTGAAAAATTTAAGGAAAAATCACGCGCTGCAAAACTCAAAATGTCTGTGAGTCCTTTTGTCTTAAGACGTCTTAAAACTGATAAATCAGTTATTTCCGACCTGCCGGAAAAACTCGTTATAAATGACTACTGCTATCTCTCAAAAGCACAGTCAATATTATATGAAAAAACACTCAATGAAATGATGACAAAAATCAGCGGATTTACAGGTGTCAGCAGACGCGGAAATATATTTAAGCTAATCACTGCATTAAAACAAATTTGCAACCACCCATACCAGTTTATGAAAGCAGGCGAATTTAATAAGGAAATGAGCGGTAAAGCCGAAAAATGTGTTGATTTAGTCAGCAACATACTTGATAATAATGAAAAAACGCTCATCTTTACCCAGTATAAAGAAATGGGTGAAATACTTACTAAAATCCTCTATGATGAATTTAACCGTGAACCTCTATTCTTCCATGGTTCATTAACCGTACCTCAAAGAGAATCGTTAATTGAAGATTTCCAAAATAACAAAGATACAAAAATTATGATACTGTCATTAAAAGCCGGCGGTACCGGTTTGAACCTTACAAGCGCAACAAATGTTATTCACTACGATTTGTGGTGGAATCCGGCGGTTGAAGAACAGGCAACCGACCGTACTTACCGTATCGGACAAACTAATAATGTTATGGTTCACAGACTTATTACTCTGGGTACTTTTGAAGAAAAAATTGACGAAATGCTTAAAGCAAAAAAAGAACTTGCAGATATGGCTGTATACGAAGGAGAAAAAATTATTACAGAGCTTTCTGATGAAGAAATATATAATATTTTCTCACTCTCAGCAGTTTAACTTTACAGCAAAATGAGCATAAGAATTACAAAGAGCGGGGACGGCAGTTTAACTGCCGTCCCCGCTCTTCTTATTGCTTTTTATCTTGTTCTTGGCGGGTGCTTTAAACGCGATTTCTGGCTTGAGTTATTCTCTTTAATCTCTCGTATTGCAGTCGCTACCGAACCAACTACAACAACACCTGCAGCCACAATACCAGCGGTTTTCTTTGAGGCAACGCTTTTTAATTTGTTTACCTTATTTAATGGAGAATCCGTATATAATTTTTCTACATTTTTATAGAATACCTTATCAGTAACGCTATCGGCTTCTTTACCAAACAGATCAGAAATTGTTTGTTTCACACTACTTACCGCATCCGAATAGCAGGTTCTATTATTAAAATGCGGACTCTCCCACTCTCCAAAACACCCTAAAGGTGCATCTGTACCGAATAGAACTTTATCAAGCCCGTTGTTATCATGTGCAATTTTAAGAATCCGTTTAACATCCGGCTGGTCTTTTGATGGAAATCCTTGATTACTCCAGTCTACCCAAGATAACTCCATGTAAATATTTGCTTTTTTTGTCTTTAAAGAATCTTCAAAAACTTTTAAGGCATTCTCTCTGTTACTATTACCTTCACCGGCTTTTGAGCCGGAATGTCCGAGAATAACCGGAAGTTTAGGTGCTTTCTGAGCAAGCTCATAAATCGGCCAAGCTCCAGCCTGTCCGCCCTGACAGTGAAAATAACAAGGGAGTTTTTTCTTTTCTGCAAACTTTATATAAGGCTCATAAGCTTTCATCAAATCACCGTCATTAGCCAGCGGCAGAGCTGTAGCGTGGAATTGCAAACCTTTAAACACCTTCGGATGTTTATTAAATAATTTTTCTATTTTAGAAGTATCTCCCATTGTTTTATTAGGCTGGCAAACAGCTATTGGTACATATTCTTTTCTTCCTTCAATCATTTTTAACAATTCTTCATTTCCGACAATTTCATCGGCTGTATTACCTTGGTCACTAAGTACATAAGCACTTGCTACAATCATTTTTTCTATTGTATCTTTTGCCTTGACTCCGTTAACATATACATCTATCGGTGTTTTAACAAACTTATCAAGTTTGTCTATACCATAATTTTTCTCACCCCACCTACCCAAATACACATGAGCATCATTTGTTTTAGCCTGAAATGCCGGTGCTGTTCCATAAACCGAATTGACAGAAGCAACTTTCACTATTTCCCCTCCAATTTTATATATATAATAAACACTTACAAGTAAATCATACATCCGAAAGGCAGCTAAGACAATAGTGTAATATTACTTTATGAAGTTTTGTAAAGTTGCATGTTTTTCTTTATATCAATAATATGCCCGCCCACATCCCTGTTAGAAAGTATTTCATCATTCAATATTATCCCCGAATAACCTTTGTTTAACACAATATCAATATTTTTTAGTATATTATCATTGTATATTACATAAAGAATACTCTCTGAAATCGGAATATTGTCATGCAAATCAACAGTTACAAAATCAACATCAGCAATACACAAACCGCTGTTATACATTGCACCGATAATTGAGTTTGTCCCCAAAATTTCACGAGCAGTATGAATATCTATATCATCCTCTGTAAGAAATACCCCGTCCGCCTGTACGGCAAAAGCAATATCTGCCCTTGATTTTATTATGAAAAGTGTGCCAAACTCTCCGCATAAAACTTTTACTTTATTTGCCAGACTAATTATTTCTTTTGCAGTTTTATTTTTTTCTCCGTAAATCACAATGTCAACACCATCTGCAAGCAATGAAGCAAGCGAATTAAAAAAAGTATTATCATCATTAAAACTTTCGGAAGAGGCAAGTAGTGCTATGGTACGGTTGTGAAGTTTTATTCTGTTTAGCTTATTCATCTAAAAATCCGTATTTTAATCAAAAAAATATTACCTGATAGATTATATAACAAAGAGTAAACATTTTCACACCCTGAAACTGTAACTTTAAGTAAGAGGAGATTATGCTTAAATCGTCATACAAAAAAAAGAACCAGCAGGAACTTATCACTCTCGCACAGAATGATGATTATAAAGCGCTGGAAGAACTTATAAAATCTGTTCAAAAAAATGTTTATACAACACTTGAATATCTGGTTGCAAATAAGTCTAATATATCAGATTTAACACAAAATGTTTTAATAAAAATGTCAAAAGGTATAAAAACACTAAAAGAGCCGGAAAAATTTAATATCTGGCTTAATCGTATTATATCTAACGTTTATTTTGATGAAATGCGAAAGCTTAAAAATAAATGTTTGTACATATCAATAGATGACGAAGAGTGCCGTGAGATAATGGATGAAAGAAATATTCCGCCTCCAGATAAATGCGCCGCATCAGAGCTTGATAAAATTGTAAAAAAATCTATACTTAACCTGCCGGAACACTTTAAAATCGCAATAATTTTACGGGAGTTCGGCGGCTTAAGTTATCAGGAGATTGCAGAAATTACTCATTCAGGTATCGGAACAGTAAAATCACGTATTGCACGTGCCAGAGCAAAACTGCAAACAGAACTTAAACATTGTATATAAAGGAGATTACAAAATGGATTTAACATGTGCACAGGTTGAAATGTTGTTATCATTTTATTTTGACGGCGAATTAAAAGATAATTTGAAAAACAAAGTAGAAGAACATTTAAAAAATTGCCCCGTTTGCCGTGCAAAATATGAAACACTTGCAGAACTTTTCATAGGTATGAGAGAATCTGTTGCGGAACTAAGCTTTAAACAGCCATACACCAGCCAGTGTGCAGAAAAAGAACATCATCGCCAAACTGATTATAAAACAAATATGTCCGCTTACATTGACAACGAACTTGATAACAATGAAAACATTAAAATAAAAAAATTAACCATTAATAACAAGAAAGCAAGAAAATATCTTGAAGACAGTTATGCTCTGAAACATGTAATTAACAATGCTTTTGAGAAGAGTAAAAATAATATGAAATATGACTTCAGTAAGAATATATTGTCAACTCTTGACATAGAAAATCAAGAATACACTATAAGCCCGATAATAAAAGGATTAACTATAATTGCTACTGTAGCACTATTTGGGGCAATATTTACAGCAGTCTTACTAAACACAGGCCTGCACTAGATTATTCACGTAGTTCAAGTATTGCATCCAGAAACTTACTGACAACCTTAAGTTCTTTGTTATTAAGCCCGCTGATATTAAGGATTATCTTATTTTTTAAGATATCAGCTTCGGTAGCATACTCGTCAAAAGTAAATAAATCTTTAATATTTATATTTAAAGCCGAAACCATTTTAGTAATATTTTTAACCTTCGGGAAGTGACTGCCATTCTCCATTTTACACAAATGATGCGTATCCATGCCAATCAATTCAGCCAGCTGCTCCTGAGTAAGCTTCCTGTCTTTTCTGATTTGTTTTACACGTTTCCCAAACAAATATTTTAATTCTTCTTCATTCATAACTTTTTTATTTTATCTACTACCTGTAAAAGATTGAATGTTGTTATTAAATAACTATACCTTGACAAATATGTGGTATCATGACATGTATAATAAGAAAAAGATGGCAGCATTCATCAAGTTACTATAAAATAGCAAGGAAGGTATCAAATGTACAAATTACACAATACTAAACACGGGTTCTCTCTTATGGAGATGATGGTCGTTATGCTCGTAGTCGCAATTGTTATGGCAATATCGGCGCCGATGATTACCAAAAAGAATATTACCGGTGCCAGTTCAGGAGAGTGCTTATGGACTTCACTTACAGGCGGCAATATCGGGTTTAATGCCAATCAAAATACTGTCTCTGCTGTTATCGGCGGCAATGAAAGCGAAATCGCTGCAATGGGGAGTAATACCCCTAAACTCACCATCGCAACTAACAGCAGCTATCCACAAATAGGATTCCTTCACGAGGATCAGCCCGTCGGAACTCTTAGCATCATTAATGGACAGGGGTTAGCTATGGGGAATAATTCTGTCGCCAATAAAACTAACTCAATAGCTATTGGTAATAATACAAATAGCCTCGGTAATAATGGTATTGCTATTGGTTATTTAGCTAATGCCAAATCTCCGGATTCTATAGTTATTGGTCATAATGCACATTCTTTTAGCAGCAGTTCTCCCTCTTATGCAAACAATTCTATTGCTATTGGACGTAATGCTCGGTGTATTGACTATGCTCACTATTCTATTGCTATTGGGTGTAATTCTCAGAGTAATCATGCGAACACTATTTCCATTGGACACAATGCATCTGGTGTTTATAATGGAGCAATTACAATAGGATATAACACCTCCGCATCATGGAATGGTATTACTATAGGAAACAATGCTCTGGGTACTCCTCCTAATGGTGGGCTAGGGTATTACAATGCTGTTACTATAGGAGCAAATGCTAAAAGTCTTTGGAGTGAGGCTGTTGTTATTGGGTATAATGCTACAGGCAAAGGAATAGCTATAGGTAATAATGCCAATGCAAATAGCGGGGGCGGCATTAGTATTGGAAACAA
Organism: uncultured Muribaculaceae bacterium; assembly: GCA_964452495.1. Classification (GTDB taxonomy): domain Bacteria; phylum Cyanobacteriota; class Vampirovibrionia; order Gastranaerophilales; family Gastranaerophilaceae; genus CALUTH01. The sequence continues at coordinate 105,798 of CAYVMC010000004.1, forward strand.
TACTTCGGGAGGTCGCATAAGTATTGTTATAGGAGAAAATGCGCATAGTAGAGTAGACGGCGCAAATACAGCTGGAGATCGCTCTATAGTTATAGGAAATAATGCTTTTGCTAATAGTGTTCTTAATATAGCTATCGGAGATAATGCATATGTTGACAATTTGAATAGTACCTCTATTGGTGTTAATGCTATTAGTTACGGAATGAATGCTATCGCCATAGGATGTGATAGCGATGCATACGGAAACAATTCTATAGCTCTTGGTCAGTCTAGCTATAGCTACGGGGCGAACAGTATTGCCATCGGAAACAATTCCAACTCTTATGGGATGTACAGCGTTGCCATTGGATACATGGCTAATGTTGCAGTGAATAATACAATTACAGCGACCAACGGTATCTCTATAGGAAGACAAGCTAATGTTAGAGGTAGTACTGGTATCGCTATCGGTAATCAAGCTAAGGCTAGTAATTACGCTACCGCTATTGGACACTTTGCTAACGCTTCTCTTAATGGGGCATCACTCAACTCTTATGGTTCAGTTGCTATCGGCAATCAGGCTAATGTTGGAGGCCCCTACGGTGTAGCTATTGGACATTGCTCTAATGTTGGTAATTATAGTACAGCTGTTGGATATTGGGCAACTGCTAATCATGCACGCTCTACTGCAATAGGATACCATGCTACAACCACAGCTAATAACCAAATCGTACTCGGGAACGCATCTACTACCGTATATATCCCCGGAAACCTCGTTGTCGGAGGGAACACAGTATTAGGATGGAATGGTGATAGTGGCA
>CAYVMC010000005.1:0-95992 GCA_964452495.1 uncultured Muribaculaceae bacterium
ATGATGATATAGATGATCCTGTAACTCCAGAACCAGAAGTTGGCGACGATGATGATGACGATGACGATTGCGAAAATGGAATAATGAAAGGCGGTAAATGTTTTGCAGCTCCTGAAAAAATAGATATCAGTATAGAAACACCAAACAGTTCTAATAGCTCATCTAACTCCAGCTCTAGCTCCAGTTCTGTAGGCGGCGGCAGCGGTAATCCCGGTAATGCCTTACAGGATAGCAGCAGAGAGCGTAATAATAACATGAATGGTAAACATAATGGTGGAACACTCCTTAATGATTATACAGAGAACAAAATAAATAATGCTACTGCTCAATCGGTGAACGGAGGGAATTAAATCCTCTCATATATTACAAATCCGGAATGATTATTCCGGATTTGTAATATAAACTCTCCAGTTAAATTTATATTAATCAATAAACCTTACAGCATATTTTATTACTTCTAATATAATATAAGCTGTACATTCCTAAATCAGGACAATATAATAGTAATATGGTTAACTTTTCAAATCTTTTTGATACAGCAAGGGAGTTGTATACCGCATTTTCTTACAATAACAGATACGGCAGGGTGCCAATACCTTTACGATACTTTTTTGAACTTACATATCGCTGTAACTTAAACTGCCCGTATTGCTATATAGGAAATGAACGAAAAAAAAATGAATTAACTAGAGAAGAGTGGTTTAAAATAATTGACCAGCTCCCGTTCTACGCAATAGTAACGCTTGTTGGCGGAGAACCACTTATAAGAAAAGATTTTCCGGAAATTCTTAACTATCTCTCAAAAAAAATATTTGGCAAAACCCACGTTGTATCAAACGGTGTATTAATTACACCGGAAATTATAAAAGAGTTTGAACGTTCCAAACTAATGCTGTTGTCTGTTTCTTTAGACGGATACGGTGAAATACATGACAACAATCGCGGACAAAAAGGGATTTTCGATAAGATTATAACAAACCTTGACAATGTGCAGAAACTTAAAAAACCGCCGATGGTAGACATTAAAACCATTGTACTAAAAGACAATCTTGACTCTCTGCCTAAACTTTATAAACTCTGTGACAAAATGGGGTTTGATTTTTTTTCAATATCTTTTCTAAGAAATAACAACCTTAAACAAAATGCAGTACTTGCAGACTCCTTTATACCTGAGTTTACACAAAATTACCCGATAGAACCGTACTTTGATATGGAGCAATTTAAAGAGATTTATAAAGAATTGGAAAGCATGAGTAAACATTCCAGAGTAAAAATCCGCTTTGCTCCAAAATTTGAATATACAAAATCTCCACTAAATACAATAGAAGAGTTTTTTAAAACTCCGGCAGATACACCGGTAAGCGAGATTTACAAGCCCTGTAAATACCCTTATACAAATATGATGATAAACCCCGAAGGTAATATTTATCCGTGTTTGTCAATGAAAATAGGAAATGTAAAAGAAAACAGCTTAAAAGAATTATTCAACAAACCGCATTATTGTTGTTTCCGTAAAAATTTAAAAGCCTCAGGAGGAGTATTTGGAGCCTGCCAGATGTGCTGCGAACTGGTACCTAGAGAAAGGGTTAATAAATGAACATACTTATAACAGGTGCAACAAAAGGAATCGGTAAAACCATTGCACAAACACTGGATGGTGAAATATTCGCAACAGGGCGAAATAAAGAAACTCTTAGCGAATACAAAAATCATTTTGCCGCAAATTTAAACAAGAATGAAGAACTTGTAAAGCTTGGCAATTACATTGAAACAAACAAAATTGATGTACTTATAAATAATGCGGGGGCTTATATCTGGTCTGATACAGAGAACTTAAAACTTGAAGATATACAAACAATAATAAATACAGACCTTATGGCACCCTTATATCTCATATCAAGAGCTGTAAGAGGTATGAAAGAAAGGAAATTCGGCAGAATAATAAATATCGGCTCAATCAGCGGTGTAATGGGAGAAGCCGGTGCAAGTGCCTATTCTGCTGCAAAATCAGGACTTATCGGCATGACCAAAGCACTCGCACTGGAACTTGCCGAATTTAATATTACAGTGAATACAATTAACCCTGGCTGGGTTGAAACAGAACTTGGAAGTAATTCTATTGAAGAGAGCGGATTTTCACGGGATGAAATAATTGATACTATTCCGCAAAAACGCTTTGTTGAACCGATTGAAATTGCAAACCTCGTTAAATATTTGATTTCTGATAAAGCAAAAGGCATAACCGGACAATCTATCAATCTCTGTGCGGGATTAAGTGTCGGCTGCTAATTAATACTCTGAAACTATAACTTAATCAATATTATTTCCTCTCTGTATTTTCTTTAATATACTCTCTCACAATACCCACAGTTATTTATTTTATAAAAAAAGCAGAGCAGATATAACTTCTGCTCTGCTTTTTATTCTAGAAGGTATACCTGATACCAACAGTTCCTTGTTTCATATTGTTACCGTATTCTCCGTTTGCAATAAGCGAAATCCCTTTTCCAAGTTTCATTTCCGCCTCTGCAAATCCGGCAACATTAACACTATTACCGGGTTGATATGCGTATCTGCTTTTTTGCCGAATTTCGGTTCCAGTATCTATATGCACTGATTCTATAGTCGTTGTATTAGCACGGGTTGCGGCCGTTTCAGCTCCCGAATACGTATAACGTAATTCACTAATAATATCATATCCGCCATCCAATGCAAATTTCTCACCGACTTTTACACCGCCTTCAAATGTAAACCGACCGTTCTTTGTTTCAGCATGCAAACCGAGTTTTCCGTTCAAATGCAGTTGATCTTCTTTATAATTTAAATTTACATTTGAAGTTGTTTCGCTATTACCTATTACCAAATTTGAATATAAATCTATTTTCTGTTTAGGATTTTGATAATACTGTGCCTCTACTCCTGCAAACGGATAAACTGTTTTCTTTTGAGAATGTAATTCTAAACCTATTGCAGCATCCTTACCATTTGAATATAAACCAGCTTCTGCCTGCCCTTTTAAATAAATACTCTCATTAAGTTTAAAGTTCTTATCAACTCCGACCTTCAAACCCGCGCCGCCCGTACTTTCTGCCAGGTGTAAGCCCGTTTCTGCTTTTACATGTGCCTTTGTATCAACCGGTTTGGTTGGAGTCCCTGCTGCTCTTTCAATCCCATTTCCCATGTGTTTTCTCCTTTCCCTATGTATTCGTGTCTATTTTTTGTACACTATTACAAAGTTTTTTGGAGAAAATTAATTGCTATGCACCCATCCCATCATATCATATCATATCATATAGGGGATTATAATTGAGTTTGAGGTGCATGTAAATTCATTTTTACATTTCTTAATATATTTGTTACATCTCTACTAATGCCTGATGATTATATCTTGCCCCGCACAGTTCCTGATACCACATCAAATATATAATTAACATTCTTCTTAGAGTGGTGGTTTTTGCGACCTATCACCCAGCAGGCTTCAGTAAGACGTTTATATTCTTTCTTATCAAATACAGTAATTTCTATCTCCGGAAATTTTGTTTTATTCCGTCTGTTATACTTGATACTATTAACCGTCCTGCAATAGACACAGGCGGAATAACTCTATCATAGTTTATCTGCCAGTTGCTTCTCAAATGCAATGCCTGTCTTAGTTTTAGCAAGCCCCCCCAGCGAAGTTTCCTTTAAAACAGGCGACATCAGTCTGCCCGTCCTGTCAAGTACATCTACCACCTCATCCGGCGGAATTTTACTTTCAATCCCTGCAAGTGCCATTTCAGCCGCTGTTACCGCATGTATTGCAAGAAACGGATTTCTTTTCACACACGGAACCTCAACAAGACCACAAACAGGGTCACAGGTTAAACCTAAAATATTTTTTATTGCAAGAATTGCAGCATTGACAATTTTTTCATTGCTGCCGCCGCGAAAATACGTCAAAAGCCCTGCCGCCATACCGGAAGCCACCCCGCACTCTGCCTGACAGCCTGCTGCTGCACCAGCAAGCCTGACTTTATTAGATACTACCTGACCTATCTTTCCCGCAGTGACAAGCCCGTTAATCTGTATATCTCTGGAAATATTTTCTTCCTCTATCATAGTAACAAGTATTGCCGGTACAATCCCGCAAGAACCAGCAGTAGGGCAGGCAACTATTTTCCCCATCCTTGCGTTTTCTTCCGCAGAAGCAAGTGCATATACTGTTATCTTTTCAAATACTTTACCAAGCAATGCTGGATTATTTTTGTAACGGCTTTTCAATTTTCTGCAATCCCCGCCAGATAAACCGCTTGCTGATAGTTCATTACTGTTAATCCCGTTTTTTATACATTCTTTCATTGCAGTAATATTACGATATACTATATCCCGCAGGTATTCAACAGATAAATCCTGTACAAAAGCTTCTTCAACCTGTGCCTGTTCATATATAGAAATTTTATTTCTCTTACATTCGGATAATAATTCTTCAAAAGTTTCTGTAATAATCATGATTGCAGCTTCCTTATTCCGGCAGTAAAATAAATACATTCAATATTTCTTATATTATTAACCAGCTCAGGATCAATCTCTGAGTCAAGTGCAATATACATTGATGCATTTCCTCCCTTTATATCCCTGTCACACAGCAGCGAGGCAATATTAACACCGCGTCTTTGAATTAAATCAGTAACCTTAGAAATAACTCCGGGTAAATCCTGATAGATTAATAACAAAGAGTTATAATGTCCTGTAATATGCGCATTAAATCCATTTATATTAGTAACTGCAACTTCACCTGAACCTACAGATTCAGCACGAATGACCATTTTATCATTAATGGTAATTCTTACAGCATTTGGCGGCTTATTTGTATCTTCTACAAATTCAAACTCATATTCAATACCATAATCGTTATCAAATATATTTTTTATTCTTATATCATCAACACCCCAGCCAAGAATACCTGCAAGAAGCGCTCTATCAGTACCATGCCCTTTACCTGTTGTTGCAAAGGAGTTATAAAGCCTGAAATGAACTTTATTAATCTCCGCATTAAATATTTCCCGCGCCATAAGTCCTATTCTTACAGCACCTGCGGTATGAGAACTGGAGGGACCTATCATAATGGGAGAAATTACATCAAGAAGAGTTTTTCTACCCGCCATTCTGTTAACTAACCTCCGTTGCTCCGTTTACAAATTCATTTATTACTGAATATAATCTTTGCTGCCAGTCAGCACTTTTCTCAAGGAAAAAGTCCGCACCACGGTTTTTACAAATATGCTCAAGTTCTTTTTTATTTGATGCAGTCATCACACCGATTGTCGGGCGGCGCCCCGTATTATCTGCAATCTTTCGAAGTTCAGAAAGAAGCATAAATCCTTCCCTGTCCGTTGGAATAAAAAGATCCATAATTACAAATTCATAATTACGTTTACGATACTTATTAACAGCATCGTAGATTTCATGTGAGACATCTATATCATATTTGAATTTTTCAAGTAATACTTTTAACTGATATGTAATAACCCCTAAATCATCAATAATAAGCATAGCAGGAGCTGTAGAAACTTCTTTATCCAACTCCGGATTTAAAATAGATTTAACTGATTTTCTTGAATTTTTATCCAATTGATTAACAAGATTAACGATGGCATCCAACTGTTCTTTTAAGGTTTCAAGTGTCGGATTTGGGGGAACATCAGTATCTGTTATACCATAGAAAATGTTTAAAAATTCGGAATCTAAATCAATATTCATACCTATACCTGTGACATAGCTAATTTACACACATTAATATATCATATTTGCCCATCTTTGACTAGACCCCATATACAACGTGCAAATAATAGCACAAAAACTATTTAACAAAGATAAATGTTCCGGAACTTAATCTTGAGAAGAAATAACTTTATCAATTAAACCGTATTCAACAGCCTGTGCAGCAGACATATAATAATCCCTTTCACAATCCTCTTTTACTTTTTCAAGAGGCTGGCCGGAATTTTCAGATAGAATACCGGTAAGCATTTCTTTCATTCTAAGAATTTCTTTGGCTTCAATTTCAATATCTGTAGCCTGACCTTTTGCTCCGCCTAACGGTTGGTGAATCATAATTCTTGCACTGGGAAGAGCCATTCTTTTGCCTTTTGCACCTGCTGATAGGAGAAAAGCACCCATACTAGCCGCTTCACCAAGACAAATAGTCGATACATCTGCTTTTATAAGATTCATTGTATCATAAATTGCCATGCCCGCAGTTATAACACCGCCAGGACTGTTAATATAAAGCATAATATCTTTTTCAGGATTTTCACTATCAAGAAGAAGGAGCTGTGCAATTATCGAATTTGCCATTTCATCATCAATTTCTTCACCAAGGAAAATAATCCTCTCCCTTAACAGGCGGGAAAAAATATCAAACGAACGTTCGCCGCGGGAAGATGCTTCAATAACTGTCGGCATATAGCTTAGAATTTTACTGTAATTTTCCATCGAAATCTCCTTCTTATAAAAATATTATAGTTATAAAACAAAAAACTTGCAATTTTTTTTTTGCCATGTATTATAGTATTATCCGAGCGGGGGTAATTCAGTGGTAGAATGCCTCCTTGCCAAGGAGGATGTCGCGAGTTCGAGCCTCGTCTCCCGCTCCATAATTAACAAAACGGTTATTTAATAGATAATTAAACAAAGAAGTAAGCGTAAAGTTTACTTCTTTGTTTTTGTAAGTAAAGTTCAAAAATTCTCAAAGGCAAATTAAATTAAGTATTAAGAACACGGTTAATACATGCCTGACTAGAGTATTGCCATTCTCTGTATGTAATACGTTTTACAGGAATACCGCTGCGTTCAATAAGCACCTGTTTTTTGGTATCGGAAACATTAGATGATTTGCTATCCTCAACCCCGTCACACTCTATTACAAAACTATCATCAACAAGTAAATCAGCATTTACACCAGATATTTCCTGACCTGCTTTGACTGTATGCCCTACAGCACGTAACGCTTCTGCCACTTCTCGTTCAAAATTATTCTTATAAATATTTTCATCAAATTCATCCGAGGTTTTTAATTTATACCTGTTAGTATAATCTTCAATATATGAAAAATACGATCTTAACAAACCATCAGGCAATTCTTTAGGATTTTTGGATATAAAATTAATCATTTTCTTCCTTGCTCTTGTAATTGCCACATTAAATAAATTAGGCTTTTGCAGGAAGGTAAGACTCTGCGGAAAACTATTATTTGCAAATGCCCATGATACCAAAATTATATCCTTTTCATCTCCCTGAAAAGTATGTGCAGTACCAATTTCAATCTTATGCTTGGTTATCATATAATCAGACAAAACTTTGCTTACAGAAACCTTCAACTGTTCAACCTGAGCCCTGAATGGCGATATAATCCCGATTGATACCGGGTTATCAGGATTTTTACGTTCATCATCCAACACTATTTCATGCAAGCGTTTTACAACTGCTTCAATTTCAGGCAGATTTCTTGTCGCATCAAAATCAACTTTGCCCTCTTGAATAACAACCGCTTCCAAGACCGGTTCAGTATCATTATTACGCTTCATCACTCTTAAACGTCCGCCGTAAAACTCATTTGCAGAAAAATTAATAATAGGCGGGAGACTCCTGAAATGTTCATCCAGAAGAACCGGATGCATAGAATAGTAGTTTGCAAGGTCAAACATTGAGTTTGTCCTGAAACGCCACATTAACTGATATTTATCTTCAATTCCGTACTGGCTCAGGAAAGATTGTTCCTTTGCCTTTTCAAGAAATGATAAATGGGGAAGCTGCTTATCATCTCCGACCACAACTGCTTTTTTAGCCCTGAAAAGGAGCGGGAAACAGCTTGCAATATCACATTGAGATGCTTCATCAATAATAACAACATCAAACAACCCCGGTTTAAGCGGAAGTGATGATGATACGGCAAAAGTTGTTACACACCAGCAAGGAAAGGCTTCAAGAAGCGGTTTAAAATCTTCGTTAGACAACAGTCTGTCCTGAAGATTCTTTTTACGTTCAACAAGTGATTTAGAATGAACAAAAAGACGCTGACGTTTTACCTGATCCTGCATCAAGCCTTTTAAGGCCTCTCTGCGTTTGTTTACAAGAATATTTATCGCAAGCTCCCTCTGTTTTTTCTTTAGAGTTTTAATCTGCCCCATCATCAGATGCATATTACCTGTTGCCTGAATTGAAGTTTCAATTTCACGCTGCTCACATACAAGCTTTGTATATTCCAGTTCATTTCTTAATATGGAGAGGTTATCATTTGAAACACTAAATTCTTTTCCGAGTATAGAGTTTAGTTTTCTCAATGAAGCAAAATTCTTAAATGAGGTAAGAATTCCGGATTTTTCCATAGTTTGAGTAAGTGTGTCCGCAACGCTTTCCACTGTATTAATTTCATCGCGTTTAAGCGTTTTTTTTATAAAACTCATGGCTCCAAACATGGATTTAGTATCCCCGACCTGTAAACTCAATTCTGTCCAGCGTTTTTCCATAGAAAGCACTTTTTCTACTTTATTTTCCAACTCCTTAATGGATTCCAAAAGTTTTTTCATATCCGGAATATCTACAAGTACAGAATTTTCCGCTTTTATATTCAAATCAACTTTATTTGCAAGAAGATCCTGCAACTGAAAACTTAATTGTTTCTGATAATTCTGCCGTCCGGCACGAAGTGCCAAAAATGGTGCCCCAAGTTCGTTCAAACGGTCTGCTACAACATCAACCGCTTTATCCATTCTTGATGCAACAAGCACAGTTTTGCCATTTGCAATAAGATGCGCTACAAGGTTAACAATGGTCTGTGATTTACCTGTTCCGGGAGGTCCAAAAACAGATACAATTTTCCCCGCATCAGTATTTCTAATAACACTTTCCTGTGCATCACTCAATGAAAGAGGTGTAACCGGAAAAAAGTCAGATAATTTCTTCCCATCAAGATTACCGGTCGGTTTTGATTGAATAAATTCTTCATTAATTACATTTAAAACGGTTTCTCGGTACAATCCGCTTGGTTTTTCTGCAATCTGACTTAATTCATGAAGCACACCGGCAGTTATCGATGGACGTTTTGTTAGAATAATTGCACACTGATTTGTTATTGAGATTGTATCATATTTTGTTTTAGCAGCAGTTACAGACTGCTCTTCTTCAACAATGTCTTCAACATTTTCTGCTGTAATTTTTTCAGAATAAAAATCCTTTGATATATTATCCTCTTCAACTGTCATTGCTGGATTGAGCGAAATATCTATTTCTGGAATAATTGATTTCAGTGTTGTTAAAAACACGTCAAGTTTTTCTTGCGTAACCGGAATTGTCGGCACAACATCAAGCAATCCTTCAATCAGCTGCTCCATTTCATCCTCATCATCACTCTTTTTCATCAATGATGTAAGAGCCCCTGTATTTAGAGATATGATTTCGTCTGTAGGAATACAATTAATATTAATCCCATTTCTTTCAAGCCTGCAAGACATGTATAAAAGCGGGGTTAAAAATTCATTTTGTTTTCTGGATTTTCCTGTTTTACCGACAATAAAAAGATACCCGTAAATCAGATACTTATCACGCTGACTCATTTCGCTTTGAATCATAAGTTCGGTTATTTTATTATCTTTCCCGTCAAGTTTTAAATATTCTGCTCCTTGAGTAAACAGTACATCTTCATCAGTCAAAAAAATCCATTTATTCTCTTTATCCGATTTAAGATTTCTGAATGTAGAACTTTTAACTTCTTCACGAATACAATCGTGAAGATAAAGTGATAATTTTTTTACAAAACTGTTATTAAAAGCGGAATTAATCGCTCTTGTTGCTTCCTGAAGCATCCTGTCCCTCTCTTATGCACCTATATCCGTATTAAATTGTAACATTAATTATAACCATTATCCAGTTTTTAAAGAAAAAATACTATACTTGAGTGGTTTTTATATCCACAATCAAATTTAGAACATCCAGCTTAACATATCGTAACATAATAGCAAAAAAAATATTGACGTACTATTATAAGAATAGGTTAGTGTTTTATATTAGGAGGCTAAAATGAAGCCATTGAGTGTAACCAGTTCTGGTTCTTCGTTATATCAAGGTGTTAAAAATCGCTATAGTACAACCCATTTTAATAGTGCCGGAAATAGTAAAACTACAACGGCAGCATCAAATACAAATACCCTAAACCGGAAACTAATAATAGCATCATCTACAATTGCCGTTGCATCACTAGGTGCTGCAGCATACGCAATGATAAGGAAACCAAATAGTGTAAAAAGACTTGAGAAACAACTTGAAATTGTTTCTCAAGAATTATCGAATACTCAAAAATCACGAAATGAGCTTCAAAGTAAGATTAGCGAATTAACCGAAACAATAAATAATAACAAAAACGATATCGAAAGACATATAGGAGAATTAAAAAATGAGTTTTCAGGAAGCACTAACGACCTAAGAGGACAAATAGAAGGAGTGAGAAATGCTGTTAAAGCCCCGCAGGTTGTAGGAAACATGCTTACACGAAACGTTGAAATAAATGGACAACACTTCAACCTTGCAACTGTTATGCATGGCTATGGTAAAGAAGAAGGAATATTAACAGAAACTCTACGTTCAGAATCAACAAGAAGAACATTAGGAGCCATAAAACCTGTCGCATTATCTGATGAGGTGATGATAAGAGTTCCAACTATAGAATTTCAAGGCTTTGCAAAAACAGGAGGCTTAGCTACCGTTCCAAGAGAACTCGTTGCAAATATAGGGGCTATTGTAAACAATAAACAAAAAATGGAACTAATTGTTGATACACCTATGTATCTCGGTCAGGTCGAAAACTCTAATTTCTTTAGTCTGGTAAAAAGAGCTGACGGAAAGTATGATTATATCAGCAAGAAAGACGGAAAAAGTAATTTAATGACACGTCTTACCAAGATTGATGAAAATTTTATTCCAATTTACACTGACGCAGGAAAAACAACAGAAAGAGTGGAAATATTCTTATCTGATGAAATGCGCCACCCTGTACCTTATGAAGAAACACTCGTTCAGCTTGAATCTGAACTTGCAAAGCAGGTTACAGAAGCAATGCAGGCTGGAAAAGATTTTGAAACACAATTAGTTTCATTTATAGCACCAAAACCGGCAAGAGTGTACATGAAAATAGACAATAAAAATGTTTATCTTGACTATGACAGCATAATGAATTCTCTTGATGATAAAATAACACAAGATATTCAAAAAGCTGTAGAAATGGGAAAAAATTATAATATAACTCTTGGCAAACAAATTCTTGAACAAAATGGCGAAAATAAAATTAAACCTTTTGATGAAAAAGATGCAGATGCTGTTAATAAGATTTTAGGTAACGGTATCCAAACAATAAAAATGACTTTTGTACCGCCAACAGAAGCTCAAGCTGAAGTTAAATTCAAAACACTATTGTATAAAAATGATAAGTTTAGAATGGACGGTCCCGTACAAAACGGGGTTGTAAAAAATATTTACAATAATCAGACAACACAGGCCGGTGAAACAGAAAGAAGTATTTATTTATGTAAGTTTATCTATGAAAATCTGATAAATAATCATGAATCTTCAAATAAAGCTTTAAAAGCTGATTGGATTATCGGTAATGATTGGCATACAGGTGCATTAGCCGCGATGGTAAGACTGCTGACTCCGGCACGAAAAGCAATGGGCATGGAACCGGAAATAGCCGACAGAATTGCCAATATACCAATTACCACACTAATGCACAACTTCAAGTTACAAGGCTCTATATGGCACTCACAAAGTAAAATCTTGAATATAATGTTTGGAGAACATGCCGCAAAAATTGCAGAGAATGCATGGATGCCGCAAAAAGCAGATATGCCCGGAAAACTTATGAACGGATTATTTTCAGATAAGGCTATAAACCCGCAAACAATGGCTATGGCTTATGCTGATGATATAATATTCGTATCTCGGGGTAATTTTAATGAAATGACCACAAAAGGTGAATTCGGCGGCACAAATTATGCTCTAGCTTCCCTGCGGGGAAGAACCTGGCAATATAAAGACCACCAGAAACTGGAACAAATAGCAATGGCAAGCGGCATAAAACCAGATGAAATTAGTAAGTATCCTACAGCAAAAGGAATTACAAACGGTTGTGACCGGATAAATAATATCTTAACCAAACAAAAAGCTAGAAAACTGGAAGAAGATTTAAACCTGCCTGTTGGTTCACTTATATCCGCAGAAAAAGCTATTCTTGACCCGCTTGCAGCACACCAGCACAACAAGGGAATATATCTGACAAGGGTTATTGAGGATATTAATACAGCGAAAGCAACCGGCGGTAAAAATAATCCGCTTAAAATAAGAGATTTTGAACATACAGATTTAACCGGTGCCGACGAAAATACACTCGTATTCGGAATGGCAGGACGTATTGTTGATCAGAAAGGTATTGACAACTGGGCAGAAGGTACCTTACGCTTTGCCAAACGCGGAAACTATGATAAAAATAATCCGCCTGTAAACTACTTACAAGGTATTGGTGATGAGACATATATAAACCGCTTTATGCAGGTTAAAAATGAGATAAGGAAGATAGATCCGAAACTTTCTGACCGGATGGTCTTTGCAGGAGTATTTTCTGAAGCAGGCAGATACGACGGCTGTAAAATAATGTCCGACTTCTGTGCAATGCCAAGCTGGGACGAACCATGCGGTTTAGTTCATAAAGAAATCGGCTACAACAGCGGTGCTATATCCATTGTAAACAAAAGAGGCGGTTTAACCGACGGCTTACGTGAGTACAAACGAGGAGCAGACAATACAAACGCAAATTCTATTTTCATAGATTTTATGGACAAAGAAACACATTCTTATGAAGAAGCTATTAACCATAATGGTGAAAAAATAGCAGATGGTATGGAAATGGCACAAGAGTGGTTCAAAGATAAAAAAGCATTTGCTAAAGGTATTAAGGCATCATATACAGCAAGACATGACTGGTTGAGAGGTAAAATTCAAGAGTACATTGAAATCGGCAAACGTCACGGTGTAATAAAAGACAATATTGATTCTGCTTATAAATTATAATTTTACAAAGCATAGCTTACAGAGTAAATAATTACTTCCTGCAAACTCTCTACTATATGTTATGTTTGTATTCAAATTATATAAAAAATCTGGGCGATACAAGGCTCGAACTTGTGACCCCTTGAATGTCGTTCAAGTGCGCTACCAACTGCGCCAATCGCCCAGACTCAATGTCTACATTCATTATTCTACATAAAAAATTATTTTTTATCAATAAAAAGAACACTTAAAATAGTTAATGTATAATGTCCAGACACATATTCTCAAAAACATTTTGGGAATTCATATTCAAAACAATCTGGCGTTTTGCACGTTCAACAGTTTCAATATCCTTAATAAACCGGAAATTGTCAGGATTTGATTTCAAAAGCTTTAACATATAATTCTGTATCCCGCACAAAACTTCGAGCGGCGGGTGTTCTTTAGCAAGATTAATCAAACCGTCGGCAACGTTAAAGGCATCTTTGCGTTTAAATTCGTAATATCCTGTAAAAACTCCGTCTATAACCGAATAATCCTCATTCGGACGTTCGTAAGAGGGAACATAAAAACACTGAGAACGGCTAATAATTGTCTGCAGCAAATCTTCTTTATATCTTGCAAGAAATATAAACATAACCCTTGATGATGGTTCTTCTATAACCTTAAGCAACGAGTTGGCGGTTTCCTCCTGAAAATTTTGCTGATTAAGACCACATATATTCCCCTCATCATCTCTATCACAAAATATGAATACCCTGTAAAAATCAGATGAAGTCATAAGCGAACTCTTAATTGTATTTGCCTGTTTTATGGAAATTACAGTCTTAGAGTCGTCATCAGAAGATTTGTTATCAACCCTTGATATAACCTGTACTGCGGGGTGTGCGTTATCACGTATCCAATTACAGTTAATACATGTACACCCGTCACTCTTATCGCCAGTACAATTTAAAAGTCTTGCAATCTCCCTGCTTAAAGTAAACTGCGATTTAAAATCACTCCCCCAGAATATTATACTCTGCGGTGCTTTCAACGGATTTGTATTAAACATTTGATTGAAATAATTTGTTAAAAACGGATATTTATCTGATAATAGCATTCTCAACCTCAAATTCTACATCATAACTCATCCCGTTCTTTATACGGTATTCTGCATTAACAAGGTTTTGTTTAAAACGCACCATATCCCTTAATGAAGTATTCTTAAGCTTTGCAAGCGTTTGTTTAACTACAAACTCATGCATACCTACAAGTTTTGAAATTTCAAACGTACTCATTGAAGCAGCATTGAGCTTTATAATAATCCATTTTCTGAGCATAGTCTGCACTGCACTCAGAAGCTCAAGCGGGTATTTTTTATCGGTTAATAGCCGAAACTCCATAAGCGCTTTATCTTTCTCGTTCTTCATTATGTAATCCGTCAGATTAAACAAATCCTGATTGGAAATACAATTTTCCCGCACGAGTTTCTCACCAATCTTTTTTTCAGGATAAGCAAGAAGTTTTAACTTTTCTAATTCTGCATCAAACTCTCTTAAGTTATTTCCAATCTGCTCAATAAGAGCATTACACGCAGCATTATCCAATGAAATATCTTTTTCCTTGGCAATACCCTTGATTCTTGTTGTCAATTCTGCTGTCTGATAAGTTTTCAATGCGTCAAAAGCTCTACTATCTGCCTTGGATAAAATTTTGTATAACTTCCGTCTTGTATCAGGCTTTTTCCCTTCGCCTCTCGGAAGTTTCCACACAAAAACAATATCAACATTTTCCGGTGAATCCTTCACAAGTTCTTCAATCTCCGCAAGCTGCTTATCATCAAACCCGCCGCCTTTATCACTGAAATACCCGCCGCAATTAACAACAATAAGCATATTTCCAAACATCATCGGCTGGGTTCTTAATATTTGGGTCAATTCAACAAATCCGGGATTTGTATAAACCCGATAGTTCATAGCTGCAAAATTTCTATCCAACTTTGCGCGCATTTCATTAAGTGTTTTTTCTATATCGTAATCTTCTTCCCCGTAGTAGAAATGTACTGTCATACTTAAATTTTATCACAAAATAATACAAAATATCCCCACAAAGAAATGTGGTTATTACTGCATTTGCGCCTATTTTTGTAAAGATTTGTAAAACTTTGGCAAAAAACGTTAAAGTTTTCTGAAAATCTGCCGATATATATTATATATACTTATATACAATTGTATGTTGAGGTGTGTATCATGACAATCACAGCAGTAAACGGAATCTATGACTATGGAGCGACGTACCAGCGTCAGTTCTTTGGCAGCACTATTTCCGATGAAAAGCTGAACGATTTGATGAAGGATTACCACATCCGTCAAACAGGTGATGCCTACACTGACATCAAAGAACTTTACAAAGCGATGTACGGGGATTATTCCCAACAGGCACAATCGGAAATCGCAAAAAAAGAGTCTGACACAACCCAACCCCAATATCCCTGGGAAAGTGTTATGGCAAAAATTGGTCTTGCTGCAACAGGGGATTTGGATGAAGACAAAGCTTCATTTGATTCTGCTCTTGAACAGCTGACTGATATCGCTCAAGGTGACCAACAGGCTTACCTTGCACAACTTAAATATGAAGGGCAAAAAGCATTCGCTGCAACATTGCCTCAAGAGGCTGCACCTCAAACAGTTAGTGCGTACGATATCATATCAGATGTTAACAGAGCATTTATTAACTACTAGCTGAAGTATGAAAAAGCCCCCTTGTTAAGGGGGCTTTTTTTGTACCTGATAATCATCTTTTACTAACTGCTATTATCATTAACACATCAAAACTTTCTGTTAAGAAATATTAACCAATCTTTATAACGATGTAAAGATTATATTAAAAAAAACAGGATAAGTATTTTTTTAATCTATAATAAAATTGCTAAAAGAGATTAAAAAAGGAGAATGATATGCAATCTATAGAAGAAATGCTTAAACAATTGGAAAATGCAGATAATACTGTTAAGAATGAAATTGAAAATCAATTAGTAAGCATAGGTTCTAAGGCTGTTCCTGAACTTGTAAATCAATTGCAGGTTGTAAGAGGGATTAAAAGAGGTGTTGTCGCAATGACTTTAATCAGAATAGGAGATGCAAGTATTGAATATCTTAAAAAAGCAGCAGGCAGCAACAAAGATTTTGAATGGGTTGCAAAGTATTTAATCTCTGAAATTACCGGTGTTGCAGCATAAAAAATGCCGGAAAATAAAGTTAAAGTAGAAATTTACACAGATGGCGCATGCAGCGGAAACCCGGGGAAGGGCGGCTACGGCGCTATTCTTGTATATATCGACCCCAATGGCACAAAACACGAAAAAGAATTCTCACAGGGATATAACAACACGACAAATAATCAGATGGAACTTCTTGCTGCAATTGTTGCACTTGAAGCCCTCAAGAAGCCCTGTAAAGTTACCTTAACGTCAGATAGTAAATATCTGACAGATGCAATTAATCAAAAATGGCTTGAAAGTTGGATTAGAAATGGGTGGCGAACAGCCTCGAAATCACCCGTTAAAAATGTAGAACTCTGGAAAAGACTCATCGATTGCATGAAACCGCATGACATTGAGTTTGTCTGGATAAAAGGTCATGCAGGACATCCATATAATGAACGATGTGACAGACTTGCAGTTAGCGCAGCAAAGGCTGACAACTTAATTGAAACCCCATACTAACTTTTCTGAACATAATATTTAAAAACGCTCCAATATTTCTGTTATAAATCCTTAAAGATGTGGAATACATGTATAAGGTACAATAGAGATTGAACGGAGCAGTTTAATGTCAAAAGTAGAAGGTACAGGCGGTTCACGGGAAATCAGCCACAACAGACAACTTAAAAAAGGAGAACAAAAGTCTACCAGCACTCTGTTTAATTATGGAGAAGAGCAAAGCGGACAAAGGAGTCATACCGTATCAAAGGGAGAAACTGCATTTGCGATTACACGAAAATATAATATTACAATCTACCAGCTTGCAGAAGCAAACGGCTGGCAAGTTACAAAAAAGAACGGAACTGTTATCTTAAAGAAAAACGGCAAGCCTGTAAGTATGCAAGAAGGTATGAAAATAAATATTCCCGATATAAGCACAAACAATAAACCTGTTCCTGAGCAAACAAACAAAAATGACAACGGTACTTATACCGTAAAAGCATCTGACAACCCTATGAGTATTGCTGATTTGAACGGCATTTCAATAAGACAGCTTGCAAATGCTAACGGCTGGGAGATAGATACCCGTGGAGAGAAAATTAGAGTACTAAAAAATGGTAAAGAGGTTATTCTTCAAAAAGGAGAACAATTACAACTTCCACCATCGGTAACAAGCAATCTTGAAGGTATTACAACACTTTCAGATGTAAAAAAAGCCACAGGAATGAGTGACAGATTTATAGATTTAATAACAGGTTTTGAAGGTAACCCTGCCAATGATTTTCAACCCTATACAGAAGCTTATCCTGACTCTAACGGCGTATGGACAATCGGATACGGTTACACAAAGGGAATAAATGCAAAAAGCCAGATGAGCAAAGCTGCAGCCAATACGCAACTTGCTAAAGATTACCTGCAGATTAAAGAAGATATAAGGCTAGAACTTGGCAACGAAGTTTTCAACAAAATTCCTCAGCCATTACTTGATGGTGTTATTGATCTAGTATACAACAAAGGTTTTGAGGCACTTAATAAAAAAGCCTTCTCGGATGCCATTAGCTCTAACAACATACCTAAAGCATTTGAACAGTTAATATTTACAAAATCAATAAAAACCGGTCAGGATATGAACGGGCTGTATAAACGTTCACTCGCACGACTTGCAATGGTTTACAAAAGTTTTGATACTGACACACAACAGCAACTTAAACCTGTAATTGATAAATTCTACAAAACTTGCAAAGATAAGATTAATCTTTCAGAATTAAATATATGGTGGAATGAAAACAGTTCAAAAAGCGAAACCAATAGTTCCAAATCACAATATATAGTACAGGAAGGTGATTCCGGATTAATTGCAATTGCCCGCAAACTCGGAATAAACTATGATGAGTTACGCATTCTTAACCGGCATTTAGAACCCGATTTGATAATTCGTCCGGGCGATGTGCTAAACCTGCCGTTAAAAGGTAATACAACCGTATCTCCACCTAACAATAAACTACTCTCTGAGGAAATTCAGAATATTAAAAAACTTGATTTGAGTAAAGAAGAACGGTTAAAGAAAACCGAAGAAATATTTGACAAATTCGCAAAATATTATAATATTCCTAAAGAGGCAGTAGAAATATTCAAAAAAGATGCACGTGATGAATACAACTCATGGTTTTGGGTTGATACAGACAACATGCGTGCAATGGCAAGAGTTCTTGATGCACAAAATCCAGAAGACTTACATAAAGCAATCAAAACAGCCATTGATGAATCGTCTGAAGCAAAAAAATTCACAGGGCTTGTACTTAACAAAAAAATTAATGAAAGTAATATCCGCAAATTAATTGAACACTCCGGCGGGACAGAAAAATTTGTCAAAATGATTAAAAAAGCCGGCGGTTTTGATGTTCTAAGACATTCACTAAATTCACTAATAAACAAAGATGAAAACAATACGGAAATCCTAAACCGTTTTGAACAAGCTGTAAAAGACGAAAAATATTCCGATATTATAAAAGTATTTAACAATGTTCTTGCAGATACACCGGAGAAGATAAGCAAAGAACTTGCACGCACACTGGATAAAGATGATGACCTGAATTCATTGCTTTATAAATACCAAATACAACGTGTTAAAGGAAGTAATGTCCTTGAAGTTTTACGTTCAAACGACATTATTGCAGGAATTTGTGAGGCAGAAAATGACAGGGCAACGTGTAAAGCTGAAATAATGAAATTATTTAATCTTCTTGATAAAAATTACACACTTGATACAAAAAAGAAAGAAGAGTTTTTACAGCTTGTAAATAAAGAATTCCGTGAACGTGTGGTATGGAATCCCACTACCTGGTGGATAGGAACCTCAAAAATATCAGAAAGTTTTAAGGAACTTATTTCAGGAAAAATAAAAGGCAGGAATGCGGCTACAGAAGTCTACCGCGCCTTGAATTTACCCGTAGGAACAAAACAATTAGATAAACTTACTGATGAGAATGGCAACATAATTCCATTTGTAGAAACATACGCGCCAACAGGAAATGGCAAACTCAGCGGAAAAAGAATTGTAGTAAATGCTGGACACGGCGGATACGGAAACGGTGAAAACGGCAAAGAACCATTGTTTGACCCAGGAGCAATAAACAACGAAACCGGTGTTGATGAATGGCTGCTTAACAGGTTTATGGCAAAACAGTTAATAGAAAATCTACGTTCACTCGGTGCGGAGGTAGTTTTAACCGCAGGACAAATAAACACAGTCAGTTATAACGACTTTGGCGGAGATATGAAAATAAGCCTGCACGCTGATGCACACGACGGTACAAGTGGACCGCGACTATATGCATTTGATAAAGATAAAGAAGATAAAAAACTTGCAAAAAAGATTTTATACGAATTTGTTAACAGCGAAAATGCCATAAATGTCAAAGATTTGCGCAGGAAAGAAATAACGTTTAATCTTGATATGAAAACAAATGATGAAAATATTGATAGTATGCAAGCAAAGATTGTTGACAATTCACACTGGCAAATTTTAAAAAAGGACAAAAAAAACGCAGCAGATGAACCTGCAATACTGGTTGAATACTGCAACATAACAAAAAATAAAGAAGTTGAAGATATTGTTATGGGAAATCTGGGCAAAGATATCATTAATTCTATTGTTAACGGTGTTGTTAAATACTACGATGACGAAATAAGATTGGCTAGTCTTGAATAAACTCTTCCAATTTATCAATCATTGCCTTAATATATACCTCGCATAAAGTCTGTGTTTTCGCTTCAAACCTAAGAGTAAAAACCGGTTCTGTATTACTTTGCCTTACAAGGGCAAAACCGCCGTCAAATATTATTCGCATCCCATCTATAGTTACGATATTTACGATTTTGTCAGAGAACATCATAGGATGCTCTTCAACATAAGCCTGAAACCTGTCCAATACGGATTTTTTCTTCTCATTCGGACAATTTATCCTGTATTCTTTTGATGTAAATACCTTTTTAAACGGAGTCAGAAGGTCTTCCAATTTAAACTCCGGATTTACTTTTTTGTGTTTTGCAACAATTTCTATAATTCTACAGCCTGCATAAACAGCATCATCAAACCCGAAATAGCGGTCTTTAAAGAATACATGCCCGCTCATTTCTCCCGCAAGAAGTGCACCGGTTTCCTTCATTTTTGATTTTATATACCCGTGTCCTGTTTTACACATAATCGCAGTTCCACCATACTGGTTTATTGTATCAAACAAAACCTGCGAACATTTGACTTCCGAAACCACAGCCGGTGCAGAAGATTTGTCAGGCAATGAATTCAGATAATCCATTGCATAAATCAAAAGGAGCTTATCACCGGTTATATAACTTCCATCGGAGGCAATAACTCCTATCCTATCGCTATCCCCGTCGAAAGCAATACCTAAATCAGCCTGATTTGCAACAACAACTTTTTTTATGTCATTTAATGTCCTTTCATCACTGGGGTTCGGGTGGTGATGCGGAAATCTTCCATCAGGATTAGAGTACAATTCAATTACTTCACACCCGAGAGAACGGTAAAGTTTAGGGGCAACAATCCCGCCGGTTGCATTTGCTGAATCAACTACAACTTTTAACCCCGCGCCAATTTTACCAAAACGCTTAGACAAATCCTGAATATAATCATAAATTAAATCATATTCTCGCAATTTTGATTTGTCTATAACCGTACGCTGTGTTACATTAGGCGGAAAGTTCTGGTACTCTTTAATCGTAAGGTTTTTAACTTCTTTTATCTGTTCCTCATTCAAAGATTGTTTATCAAATGTCATTTTAAGTCCGTTATATTGACTCGGGTTATGGCTTGCCGTAATAATCAAAGCACCATCTATATCCTGATTATAAGTTACAACCGAATTTATGCCTTTTGCCTCTGAATAGTAGCCGATTGGAGTCGGGGCAAGCCCGAGATTTATAACTCGGGCACCAAGTGACAAAAGTCCGTTTATAAGAGCTTCTGAAAGAGCTGGAGAATGAAGTCTTGCATCTCTGCAAACAGTAACAAGAATTTGTTCCGTTTTTTTACCTGTTTTCTCCGAAATAAATCTTAAATACCCGCGTGCTGTATAGAAAAATAATTCTTCGGTAATATCTTCACCATAAATTCCACGTATATCATTCTTGCCAAATGCGGTTTCATAAATCATAATTTCATCCCCCAGATACATAAGCTAATAATATCATAGACAATATAGACTTACAAATATGCACAATCAGCTGTCTTATACCAGAAAAATACCGTACAATAATGCATATATTTATGTAATAATATTTAATGAAACAGACAGGAGGCTTGTATGTACCACGTTTATACTGAAAGAAACTATTCTGAATTATCAAAGAGTCTGATTGGCGAATTCATGAATCTTGATGAAGCAATGGCTTGCGCTAAAAAAGCAATTGAAGAGAATTCCGAACTTAACTATATTGTTGAAGAAACCGACGGACACTTCAACAGTTACGGAGAACTTGTATCAACCGTTGTTGCAGAAAGCTAAATTACACGAATAAATTAAGCCTTATAATTTCAAAATTAAGATACGCTGCAAAACAAATCCAGATTAAATACGGGAGAAGGATTATAGCTGCGGTTTTAGAATACTTATAAAATGCAATTATTGTCATCAAAAGTGTAATAATCATAAACAGGATAATAATAAATGCACCTCTAGGGTTCATATTACCAAAAAACACGGGTGCCCAGAGCAGATTCAGCGTAAGTTGAGATAAAAATAAAATTATCGAGACAGTTTTATTTTCCCCTCTGGTTTTAAGGAAAATAATAAGCGATACAGCCATCATTATATAAAGAATTGTCCACACCGGTGCAAAAAGCCAATCAGGGGGGCATAATGCAGGTTTAGCCAAACTGTGATACCATGTCATATTATCCATACTACAAGTGTAACGTCGTTTAAGGAACTTTCATTGGACAAACAGACAAAATATAGTATCATCAAACTTAACCTTGCAAGACATTGTTTAAATTACCTAATAGAAGCCTGTCATATCAAGGAACTTTATATTCCATACTACATTTGTCCAACTATTTGGCAAAATATTAAACGCGGTACAGGAAAATGCCGGATAAAATTTTATCACATAGATAACAACTTTTATCCTCTGGCATGCTTCGACAAAAAAGATTATATTGTTTATCCAAATTACTTTGGAATCAACTGGAAAAATGTAGAACAACTTGCTGCCATTTATCCTAATCTTATTGTTGATAACGCACAGGCTTTTTTTGCCCCACCATCGGGCATTGCCAGCTTCTACTCTTTAAGGAAATTTTTTCCGCTGCCTTCAGGCGCATATCTTTATACAAAATACACTTATAATGCAAACTATCCCGATGACATTACAGTCTATAAAGATTTTTTCTTTCCAGATTACAAAGAATTTGCAGCAAATGAACAGTATTTGAATAAGCAACCACCATTGTTTATGTCATCTTCATTAAAACTTCCTGCGGATTTGAAAAAAGAACAAAGACTGGAAAATTTTTACAAACTCCACAATAAATATAAAACAATAAACGAACTTGAAATAAATCTTACAGCTAATGATATTCCTTTTGTTTATCCATGTCTTACAGAACAGGCTGAAAAACTAGTTTCTTTACTCAATAAAGAAGGAAAAATAATTTTAAGATACTGGAACAAACTTCCCCAGGAGTATCCGGAATATAAATTTTACAGCAAACTTGTACCGATACCGTTAGATTAAAGCTTTACAAACACCGATTTGGGCTGTTTACACAAAGGACATAAATAATCATCAGGTTCTTTAGTTAAATCACCTTTATATATGTACCCGCAAACAGTACATTTATACGCAAGTCCTTCTTCCTGTACAGTTTCTTCTATATAAGTCGGAGCAGTTTTAGGGCTTTTGCCTTTTTTAACACGATGATAATATTCATAAGTCATTACCGGTTCGTCTTTCAACATACCGCAGTCCTTAATTTTTCCGAGAAATACCGTATGCGTTTCTGTTTCCAGAATATTATCAACATCACATATAATATACGCAGTTGAATCGGCTATTACATCCAAACCATCTATTTTCTGAGTCTTAATATCTTTAAATTTATCGACATTACGTCCAGATTGAAACCCGAATACTGCAATTATATTATCATCAGCACTCTCGCCAAGTATAGATACAGCAAACTTTCTGCTTTTTTTTATACACTGATTTGTATAATTTTCATGATTAATACTCACAGCAACCGTGTTATGAGTAACCTGCATTGCACTGTTTGCAATACATCCCGTAGATTTACCATTATCAACATCCACGGTTGAAACAACATAAACACCGTATGAAAGCTTCCAGAGTGCTTTTGTATCCATATCTCCTCCTGTTTGTGCCAAAACACATATTTATTATATCATATTTCTATGAATTCAAAAATAAAGATTTCAGTAATAATTCCTGTTTAACTACTGCTTTCCGGTAAAAGAACAGATTTAATTTATCCGCACGGGTTTATTATTAACGGTTATAGAAATAACTTATTTTAATTGTATAATATTCGGGTAAGAGGTAATAAAAAATGACAGAAACAATTTCATATACAACAAGCGGCACCTGCTGCAAACTGATGAACATAGAACTGGACGGCAACGTAATAAAAGATGTCGAATTTGTCGGCGGATGTAACGGCAATCTTCAAGGAATAAAAAACCTTGTAAAAGGTATGGTAATTGAAGAAGTAATTGCAAAATTAAAAGGTATAAAATGCGGCTCTAAACCCACAAGCTGTCCTGACCAGCTTGCACAATGTCTTACTGCAATACTTGAAGAAAAGAAAAAAACAGCAGTTATTTAATCCCGCTATTTGTCTTTTAAAAGAGTACTCCGGTATCTTGAGTTTAAAGTACCTAGAAAGGCGATTTAAAAATTTCTCCAACAGATTTATCTTATGGTTAAAAAGAAAGGAGAAACTTTATTATGACGCATCTGCATGTACACAATCTTGAAGACTTTATCAAACATGATGACAACGCTGTTATGACTGAACATCTGCTGGAAAGTTCCGGCGGAAAAGTAAAACTCGTTGCTCTGAAAAAAGGGCATGAAATCCCGCCGCATACATCTCACGGAGATGCAATGGTATACGTAATTGACGGAAAAATTAAGTTCAACATAAATCACAGCGGGGAAGTTTCCTGTTCTGAATGCGGTTGCAGCATCGCAGAATGCGAAAATCACGAATTTGAAATCAAAAAAGGTGAGTTTTTAAGGTTTCACAAGGATGAAAAACATTTCGTAAAAGCAGAAAAGGACAGTAAACTGTTGGTTATTCAAGTATATTAATAAACAGAGGGCGGCAAGGATAAAACCTTGCCGCCCTATTTATCACTTTTAAGATATGCGTTATGAAATTCTACCCGGAACAACAACACCGCCTTTAAGGTTCTTTTTATAGAACTCAACATGCGGCTGGAGTACACTGTCAAGAACTTCAGGGAACTGTTTGCCTGTCATAATTTTTTCAACTATTTCCTGATAAACCGTAGCAAATGCTCTTAATTGAGTCATAGCACCTGCTGCTTCAGGAGTAAGCCCCATGCCTCTTGTTTCAACACATTCATTAAAGAATGCACCGGTTGATTCATAAGACTTGTTTAAAGCCCCGATATAAGCTTCTGCATTTTCTCTGCATACTCCATGGTCACAAGGTACGGTAAGTGCAAAAGCAAGCTTATTCGCCGGATTAAAGTGGGCTTCCGCACTGTGGTGCATTGCATCAGGAACCTTTGCGACCTGTTTTAACGTATCTTTAACTGACTCATTTTGCATTTGAGCATGCCAGTAAACCGTATTTTCAAAAATAGAACCCATATACTGGTGAACAGAAGCTTCAATCCCGCTCAATTTTGCATCTGCCCAGAATATTCCCTGTTTAAGTGCATCATTCAATTCCAAATCAGCAGATAATGAAAGGTTTGACATTTCCTGCGCTGCGTTTAAAAGTGCAATAAGGTCTTCTTTTTTCATTCCTGCCCAGATAAGAGTAAATATTGCATGGTCATCAAATGCCGAAAATCTTCCGCCTACATCATCGTGAATATATAAATCCCCAATCCATCCGTTTTCATTAGATGTTCTTCTTAGTTCACTTTTTTCGGCATTAGCGTCAGTAACAGCTATAAAATGCTTACTTACAGACTTTTTAGCCTCATCGGTTGACTGACCTTTTGCAATATATGCATCTTCAAGCATTTTTTGTATTCTTAAAAATCCATCTTTTGTTTCAAAAGTAGAACCGGATTTAGATGCAATCATATAGTTTGAACTTGTAACATCACCCAATCTGTATAAAAATCTTTCAAGACTTGCCGAATCAACATCAGAATAAAATGCGGCAACATCTTGACGAACATTCAGCCCGTTGATTGAGAGCATGTGCTCAACAGTGTGTTTTGAACCGCCAATACCGAGAACACTCAATTTTTCTGCACCTGTTTGATTTTTAAAATTTTCCGCCATTGCATAGAGTTCATCAACTCTTTTCAACTGTTCCTGCGGAAGGTTAACCCAGTTTAAAAACTGTCCGGATTTATTTGCACGTGATGCAAATTCATTAACAAACTCCGAAACTTTTGAGGAGTATTTACTAAAATCAACACCTGTGAATGTTGTTTTGATATCCTTCATTTTTGTAATCATTGGGAAATTCTCCTTTCTATACTCTTATAGCTAATATTGTAAAAAATCCAGAAGATAAAGTAAATAAGCAGTGTTATTTTTTTGATACCCACTCTGAACCTTTTATATAAAATCGCCATGGATAATCAGCGGCTACAGATATGCCAATCCTCGTTGAAGTAACTATTTCTACAGGTTTTGTACCCTTTTCAATCCACAACGGTGAATTTTTTGTACGTAAATCAATACCATTAAGTTCTCTGGTAATTTCCAGAGCCTTACACAACCTTGAAGGACCATTAGTTGCGGTCAACCCGTCAAGCGGCTCCAATGCACGTATTAAAACCGCACACCCGCGCCCTTCATTTTCTGTAACAACATTCATACAGTAATGCATACCATAAATAAAATAAACATAACAAAATCCGCCTTCTTTAAACATTATTTCACAGCGTCCAGTTTTGCCTTTATAAGCATGGCATGCCGGTTCATCCTGTGTATATGCTTCTGTTTCACAAATAACTCCCCGCAGGATTTTATCACCAATACGTCTGCACAAAACCGCTCCCAGCAATTCTTTTGCTACAGTAACAGTGTTCTGGCGGTAAAAATTTTTTCTATGTAATACCATAACAGTATTTTATCGTAAAATACCGTTAGAATAAAACACTGCTGTTCCGTTCAAAAAACCAATGTACGGGCTTTTATTGTTTTTTACGCTTTGGGGTTGCCGGAGTGGATTTTGTACCACGGGATTTGACATTCTTTTTCCCGAACTGCTGCGGTGCCTGATTGAAAGATGTTTGAATTCTGCGTACACTGTATACTTCAGGCAAAGATTGGATTGCGGTCATTACTTTTCGTAACGTATCAATGTTATCAAGCTCTATACCAAGCTCTATGATACCAACTTTGTTTCGAGTTTTACAATTTGCATAATTAATATTTGTATTGTTATCTGCAACAACAGAAATAATATCTTTCAGGAGTCCCATTTTTTCTGCCGTTTCAATACGTATGGTTGTAGAATACGTTTTATCAACATGGTATCCTGACCACCTTATATCAAGCAGCCTTTCTGTCGGAATATCATCAAGCGTTTTACAGTCAAGCCTGTGAACCGTAACACCTTTAGAACGGGTAACAACCCCCACTATAGGTTCTCCTGGGATTGGTGAACAACAGCGGGCAAAGCTATATAAAAGACCTTCTAAGCCTATAATATCCTTTTCCGAAGCTTTATGCCGCCTGCCGGAAAATTTTGGTTCTTGAGGTTTGGCAGGTTTCCTTAGTCTGTTAATTATTTTATTTACTGTTGTTTCTCCATATCCCAGTGCGGCAAAAAGGTCATCAACAGAAATATAGTTCATTTGATGGGCAACTTTTTCAAACTCTCCGTTCTTCATGTACTCATCAAACACAACCTTTGTTAATTCATGCTCAAGATTTGCCCTGCCAAGTTCAATATGATCTTCCCGTTTATTCTTTTTATACCATTGTCTGATTTTGGAGATAGCTTGTTTTGTAACGACAAAATTAAGCCAATCCAGCCTTGGTGCAGAAACTTTTGAAGTCAAAATCTCTACAATATCGCCATTCTTAAGCTTGGTATCCAATTGAACAATCCTGCCGTTTATTAACGCTCCGACTGTTCTATTTCCTACATCCGAATGGATACGATATGCAAAATCTACAGGTGTAGCATTTACAGGTAAATCAATTACATCCCCCTGAGGAGTAAACGCAAAAACTTGATCCGAAAATAAATCCAGTTTGACTGTATTAACAAAATCCTCTGCATCCTGTGATTCTTTGTTATATTCAACCAGTTTCCGCATCCAGGAGAACTGTCTATCAATACTGGAATCTGCTTTCTGAACACCTTTTTCTTTATATCTCCAGTGCGCAGCAACCCCGTATTCTGCGATTTCATGCATCTCCCATGTTCTTATCTGAACTTCAAGCGGTTTTTGCCTTGGACCGATTACGGAGGTGTGCAGCGATTGATACATGTTACTCTTGGGCATTGCAATGTAATCTTTAAAACGCCCCGGTATCGGCTTAAACCTCTGGTGAATAAGCCCTAAAACCTCGTAACATTCTTTTTCTGTATCAACAATAACACGCACAGCTGTTATATCGTACAAGTCATGAAATGCGATATTTAAGCGTTTCATTTTGTTATAAATAGAATAATAATGTTTTGCACGTCCGGTAATTTTTGCGTTTATACCGCTCTTTTGTACATCCTTTGAAATACTTTCAATAAGCAGTTTGACAGTCATTTCCCGTTCAGTTTTTTTCTGTGAAACAAGCTGTGCAATCTCATAATACTTATCCGGATGAAGATATCTTAACGCCAGATCCTCCAATTCAGCTTTAATCCTGCCAACCCCCAGGCGGTTTGCAAGCGGGGCAAATATATCCAGAGTTTCTTGAGCGATTTTCTGCTGTTTAGCCGGAGTCATATAATTAAGCGTCCGCATATTATGCAGTCTGTCCGCCAGTTTAAGAAAAATAATCCGAACATCCGATGCCATTGCAATAAACATCCGCCTAAAATTCTCTGCCTGACGCTCTTCTGTCGATTTAAACTGAAGCTTTCCAAGCTTAGTTACTCCTTGCACAAGGTTAAGTACATCCTCGCCGAATTTTTCTTTTAATTCTTCCGGTGTTGTAGCAGTATCTTCAAGAATATCATGCAAATATCCTGCCATAAGCGTATGTTTATCAGCTCTTAATGATACGAGTATTTTAACAACTTCAATAGGATGAATAATATACGGCTCTTCAGACACACGATACTGTCCGTGGTGAAGTTTTTTAGCAAACTCAAATGCGGTTTCAATTTCTTTTATATCATCTTCGCTATAATGCTGCTCTATTAGTTGATTTTTGACTTCGTCAAAGGATATTACTTCATCGTCCATAGTTACAATAATACTGATTTTTAAGTAAAAATTCAAGTAAGAAGTAAAATTTCATCTATAAAGTGGGGTACAAATGTATAAAAAGTATTTTAAACTACAAATCACAAATGCAAGGAAATATTTTATGTAAACAAAAATTACAAACCGGCAGAAGGAAAATTATCAAACCAAATTATGAAAAACCTGTCCGGTAAACGATATTAGTTAAAACACATGCTTAAACCTATGATAAAAACTTTACTCTCTCTGTTAAAAGATGATAAAATTGTGGTATGAAAGTATTAGCGGTTAAAAATCATTATCAAAACAGGCTTAATCAAATTCCCGCTACCAAGCTAAAAGGAAACAACAGCATGACGATAGCCGATGATTCTGCAAAATACGGAGAAATTGATTACTATCCATACAGCATGAACGGGGCTCAATTTACAGGAAGATTTGCCGACACATATCCTAAATACTGGCTCAAAAATCTACTTAAGCTAAACCTCCCGTGTCCGTGTTGTGGTAAACAAATGATTCCGCTGGATGAAGTCAAGGCACTTCCGGCTACCGGACTGTTCAGTGCATCCTGTCTTACTGCCGTAAATACCCTTGAACAGTTTGAAGACTATATGAAGCCGGTTGAATATAATATTATGCAGATAATAAAGCCTCTCGCACAAAAATATCCCGGTATAGATTTGCAAGAACTTATTATTCTTCTCTCTTTTGAATATGAAAGCAGCCTTGTCGGCACACAGCTTACTATATTAAATCAATTAAAAAGTATCGCTCCGGATGTAGAGGAACAAAACCGTCAGGAACTTCTGGATATTACCAGAACCGCAAAAGAATTCATACTCAAGAAACGTTCCACAAAGTTTAAACGTAAAACATTTCTTGGGGACATAGAAGAATATACTGCAAAAATTCAAAATAAAAAAATACGTGAAAAAATTTTTGCAGCGGCCGAAAAAATGCCTACATCGGAAGATTCTGTATCAGCGTTTATAATGAAGTACAAAGACCGTTCACCTGAAGAAATCGGAGAAAGACTCCTTATGTATTCCGCTGCGACACTGGAACATATTACCCCCGACAGCGAAAACGGTGAAGTCACTATATGGGAGTGCCAGCGCTGTAATAACACTCGTTCTAATTCCCCTGTTGTAAACCAAATCAATGCAAATCCAGATATGCTGGATAATTTAAGAAAACATATTCAAATTCTGGTTGACAGAGCCGTATTTATTAAAAACCACGGCGGAAAACAGCAGTCACAGAAACTTTTTGATTATGCCAAAGCCGTTCGTGATGAATATCTAACAAATATTAAAAAATATAAAAACATAGCAATTAAAATTGAAGATGAGGCACTAAAAAAACTCCAATTTGAAGAAATTCCAATCCCTGACAGTTTAAAGGAAATAGCAGAGTAAACAGAAAAAATTTATCAGAGAATAAAAAACACCCTCCTGATTGAGGAGGGTATTTTTTTATAACATCTAATCTTACGCTTGAAGACTTCTTTTGAATTCTTCCGGACGGGAAGAACGTGCAAGTGCATCTTCGAGAGTAATTTTCTTTTTAAGATACAAATCTTTAAGCGACATTTCCAGAGTCTGCATACCGAAACCTGCGTTAGTCTGCATTGTAGAATAGATTTGAGCCGCTTTTGATTCTCTGATAAGGTTAGCAATCGCCGGAATAACAAGCATTGCTTCCTGAGCCATAACACGACCTTTCTTAGAACCGTCAGCCTGCAGGAGCGGTAAAAGTGTTTGAGCAAATACAGCAATCAAAGAGCTTGAAAGCTGTACACGAATTTGCTGCTGCTGTCCTTCAGGGAATACGTCAATAATACGGTCAATTGTTTGAGAAGCAGAAGAGGTGTGCAGTGTACCAAACACAAGGTGACCTGTTTCTGCTGCTGTTAATGCCAAACGAATTGTATCAAGGTCACGCATCTCACCGACCAGAATAACATCAGGGTCTTCACGGAGTGCAGACTTAAGCGCATTGGCAAACGAACGTGTATCCTGCCCGAGTTCTCTCTGGTGGATAATTGAACGTTTTGATGTATGAATAAATTCGATAGGGTCTTCGATTGTCAAAATGTGTTCTGCTCTTGTTTCATTAATATAGTCAATCATAGCAGCAAGAGTAGTTGACTTACCGGAACCTGTCGGACCTGTAACCAGAACCAGACCGCGCGGTTTTTCTGCTATTTTCCTGACAGTTTCAGACAAACCCAAATCCTTAAATGACGGAACTTTTGATGAAATAACCCGGAAACACGCTGCATAATTACCTTTATCACGATAAAGGTTACAACGGAAACGGCTTAACCCCGGGATACCGTATGAAAAGTCAAGTTCCCAATCTTGCTCCAATCTTCTGCGTTGTTCTTTACTTAACATCGGAAATAATAATAACTCTACATCTTCCGGTTTTAGAGGCGGTACATCCATACGTTGCAGTATACCGTCAACACGGACAGCCGGCGGTAATCCAGCAGAGATATGTAAGTCGCTCCCTTTCGCTTTTACAACGAACTCTAAATATTTTTCAATCAGCATTTCTACCTCTAAATATATAAATAAAACTCAAATCTCATTTTTATTATATCATTTAACAACAAAATTGCAAAGGAATTCTTTAAATACTTTGTAAATGTTTCAAATAGGGTAATTTAAACCCGTAACAATTGCCGTGCTAATGATACATTTTATATGCAAATCCGTTTTTTTAATGTACAATATCTATTATTTATTTTGAAAGGGAGAAAAATGAAACTTAGCAACACAACAGCAAAAAATTCTTATAGATATTTTTGGCTTTTATCCAAAGTCTTTCCATTCATAAAGCCATATATGGGAAGAATTATCATAGGATTTATGATAGCTGTTCCGCTCGGACTGCTTGACGGGGTTCTGGCATTTTCCCTTAAGCCGTATATGGATTACGTTATAGGTCAGAAAGATCTGGTATTTCAATTTCTGGGCGATACACACACTCTGTCCTATACTTTGCTTGGCACTCTCATTCCGTTTGCAGTAATTGCATTTGCACTTATTCAAGGAGTTATGAAGTATTTAAACGATTATATTTCTGAGTGGACAAGCCAGAAGATTACAAACTCAATCAAACTTTCATTATTTAAAACCCTCTTAAAAATGGACACTTCTTTTTATGATGAAAACAGTTCCGGTATTATTTTATCAAGATTTTTATCAGACCCTGACACTGCTTCAAAGGGTATTGTCCAATATATAAAAACCATAATTACAAGTGTATGCGGAGCTTTAGGATTAATCTGTGTTATGTTATACGGCTCATGGAAACTTGCGCTTATTGGTACTTTTGTTCTATGTGCCGCATTTATACCTATAGCCCTTATAAGAAAAAGGATTAAAAAAACATCAAATATGAGTATGGTTATCGGCGGAAATATAACTACCAATATGAACGAAACTTATTCAGGAAACAAAGTTATGACAGCATACTGTCTTCAAGGCCGTCAGGAAAAAGCTTTTGAAACACAAATTCATGAATCTTTTGATGTTGCAATGTCGCTGATTAAGCGTGCGGGCTGGATGTCTCCAATTATGCACCTTATCGCCTCTTTTGGCATCGCAGTCATTTTGTGGTATGGAACAAAACTTATAATAACCGGCGAAATAACTGCAGGTTGTTTTGCATCTTTTTTAACATCTCTGCTTCTGCTATACAAACCTGTAAAAACACTGGGGAATACCCTTACGGGGCTTCAAACTATTTTTGTAGCACTGGGACGTGTATTTGAATTGTTTGATATACAGCCCGATTTGAAGGAAAAACAAAATCCGGTCGAACTTGAGAATGTATATTCATCAATAACATTTAACAATATTTCTTTCGGTTATACACCGGAAAAGTTAGTATTAAAAAATATTAACCTTGAAGTTAAAAAAGGTGAAACACTGGCAATTGTCGGCAACTCCGGCGGCGGCAAATCTACACTGGTTAATCTCTTGCCAAGATTTTATGATGTAAATTCAGGTTCTATTACAATTGACGGCACAGATATAAGGGATTTTTCTCTATTAAGCCTCAGAAAACATATTGCCGTAGTTTTTCAGGATAATTTTTTATTCTCAGGAACGATAAGAGAAAATATCGTGATGGGAAACTATAATGCCACAGAAGAAGATTTAGAACAGGCGATTGAATCTGCCCACTTAACGGAAATGCTTGAATCTTTACCGGACGGGCTGGACACAATGCTTGGAGAACGCGGCACTACATTATCGGGAGGACAAAGGCAGAGAGTAGCAATCGCAAGAGCTATGGTAAGAAAATCACCTATAGTAATTCTTGATGAAGCAACATCTGCACTTGATAATAAATCAGAAGCTATTGTACAAAAGGCTCTGGATAATCTTATGAAGAACAAAACCGTTTTTGTTATAGCACACAGACTATCGACCATTAAAAACGCAGATAGAATAGCTGTTATCAATGAAGGAGAACTGGTAGAACTCGGTACTCACGATGAGTTACTTTCCCGTGAAAACGGACAATATAAAGCACTTTATGAAATGCAATTTAAAAAACAGGAAACTGTAGAAGTCTAATCATATTATTACAATGAGGATGAAAAAAATCCCGCTTTTAATAGTGGGATTTTTTCATCTTTTTTGCCCGTTTCACCTGACCATGCTGCTATCAAAATATGCAGGCACCCTATGTATTTCAAGTTACTATCTGGCTGTATCAATGCAGCAGCACATACAATTCTCTACAATCCTTTTTCTCTTTCGCCCCGCAGCAGGCAATCAACACATAGAGAGATTATAACCGAGTAATCGAGAAGAGAAAGGAACATAACAAATGAGAAAACTAGGATTCACATTAGCGGAAGTACTTATAACCCTGGGTATTATAGGTGTAATCGCTACATTAACATTACCGACATTGATGTCAAACACAGCAGAGCGTGAGTATTCAACAGCGTTAAAGAAAGGAATAAGTGCATTAACCGAAGCAGTGCAAATGCAGGTAGCGTTGGAGAATGTAAGTTTTGATGAGATGGTAGATACAGACGTAGACACCGAGGTAAACTCATTCTATGCATTTTTGTGCAACCGTATGCAGACAGAAAGATATGCATCTAGTGCATCAGAAGCTTGTGATGATAACCTTGCTGACTCCAGCAGTGGTAATGCGACTACCTGCCTTGGATATGGCGGTATGATGGAAAGTAACGTAGCAATGTTCTTCCGTGATGGGTCTGCTATTATTTATGATGCAACTCTTCCTGTAGGTGGCGGCGACGAAGGTTCGATTACGTGTCAAGATGCAATGGGTGAAGATGTTGTATGTTTTAAAATGGTATATGATACAAATGGTTTCAAGAAACCAAATATGCTGGCTAACTGCATGAATGATAAAACAAAATCCCCTGTGACAAATGACACTTCAACAGAGTGTACAAATAAAAACTTTGTAGCCCGTGACCAATATCCTATCAAATTATATGGTGTAGGTGTATACCCCAACTCACCCGCTGCACATTATATATTTAATAAAAAATAATTTGTTACTTTTTTGTTAATACAATTTAATAAAACGGCTGTGGCAATGCTACCACTGTCGTTTTATATTATAGAAATTAAACCTAAAATAATTTGTCGCCCCGCGATGCGGGGCGACAAATTATTTTTTACCGTTTTCTCAACTAACATAAACTATTTCTTGTTGAAAATATATCTAGCAGATGGAGAGTTTGGATAAACGCCTACATCATATAATTTAATAGCATACTGGTCACGGGCTACAAAGTTTTTACTATTACACTCTGTTTCAGTGTCGTTTGTTATTGCCGCCCTTTGTCTACCAGTTTGTCCTTGACAGTTAGACAGCATATTTGGTTTCTTGAAACCATTTGTATCATATACCATTTTAAAACAGTTAACGGTTTCGCCCATAGCGGTCACACAATTATCATCTGAAACAACTGCTTCTGAATTATAAATAATAGCAGACCCATCACGGAAGAACATTGCTACGTTACCATCCATCATATTACCATATCCAAGGCAGGCAGTCGCAGTACCACCGCTGATGGAATCGCTGCTAAGGCTATCATCACAAGCTTCTTCAGCAGAAGCCGCATACCTTTCTGTTTGCATACGGTTGCACAAAAATGCATAGAATGAGTTTACCTCGGTATCTCCCTCACCACTATCTACCATCTCATCAAAACTTACATTCTCCAACGCTACCTGCATTTGCACTGCTTCGGTTAATGCACTTATTCCTTTCTTTAACGCTGTTGAATACTCACGCTCTGCTGTGTTTGACATCAATGTCGGTAATGTTAATGTAGCGATTACACCTATAATACCCAGGGTTATAAGTACTTCCGCTAATGTGAATCCTAGTTTTCTCATTTGTTATGTTCCTTTCTCTTCTCGATTACTCGGTTATAATCTCTCTATGTGTTGATTATATGAAATTTTTTTTATTTAGTCAACAAGAATTTACAAATAAACCATATAAACTAAATACCACACATTAAAAATTTCATATCACTTTTTTTTTAAATTGGTCTTGAACATACGTCCTGCAAGGGATATAGGCAAAAGCAGGAAAAATAAAACGTAACCCAGTGCGCATGACTTTCCTGCTTGAAAATACTCAAAACCTTCTTGATAAACATTGTACACAATAACATTTGTTGCCCCGTTGGGACCTCCCTGTGTCATTGTATAAATTAAGTCGAATACCTGAAATGATGATATAACTGTAGTTACAGCGACAAACACCACTACAGGAAGAAGCATGGGGAGTACTATCTTAAATAATATTGCACAATCACCCGCTCCATCTACTTTTGCAGCTTCTATAACGGCTCCGTTTAGTCCCGCAAAACCTGCAAGATACAAAAGCATGTTATATCCAAGGAGTTTCCATACAGAGACAAAAATTAAAATCCCCATGGCTAAATGTTCGTCATACAGCCATTTACAGTCTATATGCAGCAAATTATTGACAAGCCCGCCGGAAGGATCAAAAATCCAACACCAAACGGTTCCTATAACTATCATAGGAGTTATATATGGCAAAAAGCAAATAAAGTTAAACTCTTGAAACCGCATTTCTGCCACAAACACCATATAGGCAAGTATAAGCGGCAATATAACACCAAATATCGTAACCGATAATGAATACACTATCGTATTGTAATAAATCTTAATATATTCTGTGCCTGTTAAGATTTCTAAGTAATTTTTTAGTCCGACAAATACAGGTTTTGACAGAAAATCCCAGTCGAAAAAGCTGATTCCAAAGGACAGAAGCGTCGGAATTAAAATAAAAAGAAAGGTTCCGGCGACAGCCGGTGAAATAAATATCAATACATCTCTGCCAGAATACAGCGAATTTTTTCCATCGTTCAGCATGTATTAATATTATCATAAATCTCCGGCATGCTATTCAAGGTCGTGAAGAGGCGGCAGGGCGCCCCGTTGCACGGGGCGCCCTGCCGCCTGTAAGCCGCTTCCGGCGCGGTTCCTAGCATAATTCCTATAAAAAAAATTTCATATAATCAACACATAGAGAGATTATAACCGAGTAATCGAGAAGAGAAAGGAACATAACAAATGAGAAAACTAGGATTCACATTAGCGGAAGTACTTATAACCCTGGGTATTATAGGTGTAATCGCTACATTAACATTACCGACATTGATGTCAAACACAGCAGAGCGTGAGTATTCAACAGCGTTAAAGAAAGGAATAAGTGCATTAACCGAAGCAGTGCAAATGCAGGTAGCGTTGGAGAATGTAAGTTTTGATGAGATGTTTGATGCGTCATCCACAACAACACAAGACGGTGAAACGAGTGACTTTAGTACAGAAGCAGCATCACTGTACGCACTTTTAGCCGCTAGAATGCAAACAGAAAAACTTGCCGATATGAGTGGTGATGATGTATGCGCAGAAAATGCAACAGGAGGAAGTGCTAGTTGTTTGAACTATAACGAGGATGCATCCGGAGGTTTTGATACTGCAATCTTCTTCCGTGACGGGTCTGCCATTATGTTTGAGAAGGAAGCTACCATCGGTGACGAGACATGTGAAAATACTTCAGGTGAAGAAGTAAACTGTTTCAAAGTACTGTATGATGTAAACGGAACAAAGAAACCAAATACCGTATCTAATTGTAATGGCACAGCCGGTAAAGCAAAAAATATTGGTAAGGATTTGTTTGATTTAACATATAGTACTGATGGTAATAGTGATGACAGCACCACCATTTGCTCTAAAGATAATTTTAATGCACGTGACCAGTATCCCTTATATCTCTACGGTATAGGAGCATATCCTGGTTCTATTGCTACCAAGTATTTATATGAAAAGAAATAGTAATAGTAACCTTATTCTTAAAAAAACCTCAGGTCAGCCTGAGGTTTTTTATTGCTGTTCTTCCAATTCCCGCTTTATATCTTCCGCAGAAACATAAAGCACAGGCGAATTTTCATCTTTCCTTAAGTAAACATCTTTAATCCCCGCCTGAACAATAAATCGTTTGCAGAGAATACAAATAATATCATGCCCCCAGATATACATAGTAGCATCTTTACATCTGTCCTGTCCTGCCTGAATTATCGCATTTTGCTCCGCATGTATGGAACGGCAGGTTTCATACTTTGTACCGGACGGAATATTATTCTTTATCCTGTAGCATTCACCGCGCTCATAACACGACTCAACACCGCTCGGTGTTCCGTTATACCCCGTTGCTTTAATCTTTTTATCTTCGCCAACTATTACAGCACCCACATTTGCCCGCAGACAATTTGACCGTGACGCACAGGTTTTTGCCAGATCCAAAAAATACTCAGTCCAAGGTTTGATACCCATATCTCTTACCCTTTCCAACATTAATTCTGGCATGCCTTCAACCGTTTTATCAATACCCGCAGCCCATAACTTTACATTTGATAATATATTTCTACCCGTAATTAAATCTATACTTTACAAAACTTTACCTTTTATTGACTGATATAAGCAAGTTTGAGATAATAAATAAGATGGTGGAATTATGAGTTTTACAAGTAATTTTGATGGAATTTTTGTTTACTTCTAATGAAAAAGAGAAAAGTTTTTGCTTTTCTCTTTTTATTTATAAAAGGATAAGGGATAATGGTACAAAAACAGTTCAAATCCAAAGTCAAATATAATAAACCGACAGGTAAAAACCTGTATATAATGGATTTAGAGACCCCGGACGGAATACTTTCCAAACCGGGGCAATTTATATCAATACTTATCCCGCATAAAACACTCCGCCGCCCGATTAGTATTGCAGGTAACAGCGGTAATTCTCTCCAAATACTCTACAAAGTAAGGGGCGAAGGTACAAAACACCTCTCAGAACTAAAAGAAGGAGATACTGTCAATTTTACCGGAGTATTCGGCAATTCGTTTACTGCCGGTAAAAATAATCTTTTAATCGGGGCAGGTGTAGGACTTGCACCTGTTTATTATTTAAAAAAGGAACTTGAAAAAAACAAAATACAAGCCCAACTTATTGCAGGGTTTAAGACAAAAGACGAAATTCCGGAAGATTTGTCCCAGTCAATCGATTTTATATCTACCGATGACGGTAGTTACGGGTACCATGGCAGTATTGTATCCCTTACCGAACAGTGTATAGAAAAATTCTCACCTGATAATATCTGTATATGCGGTCCCATTATTGTTATGGAGCTTATATCTAAAATTGCGGCAAAGAAAAATATTAATTGTCAGGTGTCAATGGAAAGCATGATGGCTTGTTCCATCGGAGCATGCCGCGGATGTGTTATAAAAATCAATGATAACGGTGTAATTAAAAATGCCGCTGTCTGCAAAGAAGGAACCGTTTTTGATGCCCGAAAAGTATTCTTTAATGAGGTTTATCATGCCTGATTTAAGTATAAAAAAAGGAAAATTACAGCTTAAGAACCCGATAATGACCGCATCCGGAACTTACGGTTATAATCTGGAATACGAGGACTTTACAAATCCGGCATCTTTAGGCGCAATAATCACTAAAGCCATTACTCTGACCCCGCGCAGCGGTAATGAATGGCAGCGGATTATTGAAACAGAATGCGGCATGATTAACTCCATAGGACTTGAAAATGTAGGTATAGAACGTTTCTTGAAAGAAAAACTTCCTGTTCTTGTAAGCCGCAATATAGATTTTGCGGTAAATATAGCAGGAAGCAGTATTGATGAGTACATAACCCTTGCTGATATTTGTGAAAAAAACAAAATCAAAATGATAGAATTAAATGTTTCATGTCCCAACGTTCAGCACGGCTGTCTTGAATTCGGCACAAATGAAGAAGTTTTGAAAGAACTTGTAGAATCTGTCAGAAACGTATTTAATGGATGTTTAATAATAAAGCTTACCCCGAATGTTACAAGTATTGAAAACCTCGGCATAGCCTGCCAGAAAGCCGGTGCAGATGCTGTTTCTGCAATAAATACTCTAAAAGGAACCGGAATTAAACTTACATTTGAAAACGGAAAGTTCAAAAAAGAACAGGTAACAGGCGGATATTCTGGATGCGGCATTAAACCGGCAGCACTGGGTGCTGTACTAAGGTTAAAAAAGGTTTTAGATATCCCGATAATCGGCATGGGCGGTATTTATTCTCTAAATGATGTCTTTGAATTTTTTGCAGCCGGAGCAGAAGCGGTGCAAATCGGTACAGCAAACTTTACATATCCCGATATTGCCGGAAAAATCGTTTCTGAATTATATAATTTTATGGATAATAACGGGTTTAAGAACCTTGATGAATTGAAAGGAGCGCTAAGAAATGAACAATGATGCGTTAGAATTACTGGAAAAAACAGAAGGTGTGCTAAAAGGGCATTTCTGCTTAACATCAGGTCTGCATTCAGATATATATTTCCAATGTGCAAAACTGTACCAGTATCCCGAATATACCGAAAAAATAGCAAAACTTATCGCCAAAAGCCTTGAAGATGTCGAATTTGACACAGTAATCTCCCCCGCAATCGGAGCTGTTATCATCGGCTATGAAACAGCAAAACAGGCAGGCAAAAGAAATCTGTTTGTTGAACGCAAAGACGGAGTTATGCAGTTAAGACGCGGATACTCAATTAAAAAAGGTGAAAAAGTTGTAATAATAGAAGATGTTATAACAACTGCAAAAACAATAAAAGAAACTATTGAAGCAATAAAAGATTTTGAGCCTGAAATAGCGGCAGTAGGTTGTATAGTAGACAGAACCTGCGGAAAAACAGGGCTTAATATAAAATCCGTATTACAAATCGACCCTGTAACTTATGAGCCTGATAAATGCCCGTTATGCGCCGCAGGTATCCCGATAGTAAAACCGGGCAGCCGCGGGAATAAATAAGACATTGTCATAATCAAAGCAATCTAAGCTGTTCAGGAAAAAGTAAACATAAGGAAACTCTAAAATGAAAAACATAATTGATATAAAACGCCTTACAAAAGATGATATCAATACAATAATCAACCGTGCAGCAGAATTTAAAGCCGCATCACAGGATCCGACACGTGGAGAAATTAACTACAACAGCGGTATAAGCGACTTTGCACGCTTAGGTGAAAGAATTTACAGGGCAAATTCCTGTGCCAACAAAACCGCCTGCCTGATGTTTTTTGAAAATTCAACAAGAACAAAGTGTTCATTCGCTATAGCCGCACAAAAACTGGGAATGAATATAATTGATTTTAATGCACAAACCTCCTCTTTATCCAAAGGAGAAACTCTGAAAGACACTCTGGACAACCTTTGTTATATGGGAGTAAATACCGTAATTTTACGCCATAGCGAAGATGATATGACTGATAGAATTTCAAAGGAAGTAAAATTGCCTATGTCATTTATAAATGCCGGCGATGGAAAAAGTGCGCACCCGACACAGGCACTGCTTGATTATATGACCATGCTTGAAAAACTGGGTACCGTACAAGATAAAAAAATAGTTATTGCCGGTGATGTAAGCCACTCACGGGTAGCAAAATCAAATCTTGCTCTCCTCAACAAAATGGGGGCAAAGGTTCATTTCTTCGCACCGGAGTATTTTACCCCTAAAAATAAAGAGGAATTCGACGTAATCTGGGAAACAGACTATAACACAGCAATTACCGATGCCGACGTTGTAATGCTCTTAAGAATTCAGACAGAACGATTAAACGGTGAAGAAACAGAAATGGCAAAACATTACAATGAAAAGTATTGTCTTACAGAAGAACGATTAAAAAAATATGCACCAAATGCAATATTGATGCACCCCGGACCTGTAAACAGGGACATTGAAATCTCATCCGAACTTCTGGACTCACCCAGAGGTGAAACCATATTAGAACAGGCAAGAAACGGTGTATACGTCAGAATGGCTGTACTTGAAAACGCTGCAGGATAACAAATGATGGAAATAACCGGTAAGAACTTAAAAGTAGCTATCAAAAACGGTGTAATTACGGATATTCAGGAAGGAAATCCGCAAAGCAGTCTTTATATCTCCCCGCAATTTATTGACCTGCACTGCCACTTAAGAGAACCAGGGCAAGAAGAAAAAGAAACTTTGAAAACCGGTATAGAATCAGCATTCTACGGCGGATATGGAACAATTTTTGCAATGCCCAACACAAATCCTGTCTGCGATAATATTGATACTTTGAACTATATCCTGACACATTCTAAAAACCGTTATAATCTAACAGTCAAACCAATTTGTGCAATAACAACAGGACTTTGCGGGAATAATATCACCAGTTTTAAAGAACTAGCAGTATCAGGCGCGGGAGGATTTTCTAACGACGGAAAACCGGTTGAAGATATGGAAGTTCTTAAAAAAGCTCTCACTAAAGCAGCAGAACTTAACCTACTTATAATCTCCCATGCTGAAAATACAGAATATCAGCCACAAGACCCCCGCTCTGAGTGGACAGCAGTAAAACGTGAAATTGAAGCAGTAAGACAAACCGGCGGCAAACTTCATTTTGCACATATTTCTACAAAAGAATCAATAGAACTGATTAGACAGGCAAAAAAAGAAGGACTGAAAATAACCGCAGAAACAGCCCCGCATTATTTTTCACTTTCTAAAAACGATATTAATACAACCGATGGCAGGTTTAAAATGAACCCGCCCCTGAGAACACCTGAGGATGTCAGTGCAGTAAAAACAGGATTAAAAGACGGTACAATAGATATCATAGCAACCGACCATGCCCCGCATACATACGAGGAAAAACTCAGCCCCTATGAAAAATCCCCCTGCGGAATTACCGGATTTGAAACAGTATTTTCACTCGGATATACAAACCTTGTCCTGAACGGCATTCTTAGTATCGACGAATTAATTGATAAATTAGTATACGCACCCGCAAAAATTGCCGGAATAAATGTTAACGGGCTTCAAAAAGGTGCCGGAGCAAAATTCAATATTATTGACATTTCAAAAAAATACACCGTCGCCGGTGAAAATTTTAAAACAAAATGCAAAATAACTCCTTACGAAGGAATGGAACTCACGGGCAAAGTAGTTCAAACTATTATAGAGAATAATATTTATAACTTATAAAATTGGAGAAAAAAAATGGATATAAACCGGAAGATTAAAGAAAAAATAGTTCTAGCACTTGATGTAAATACACTTGATGAAGCCAAAATACTTGTAAAAGAACTAAATGAGTATACGGGGGTGTTTAAGGTAGGACTTCAATTTATTATGGCAAACGGCAGTGAAGTCTTTAAATTCATAAAAGACGAGGGGGGAAAATTCTTCTTTGACATAAAATTACACGATATTCCCAATACTGTAAAAAAAGCATCAGAAAATATAATAACTCAAGGTGCATCTTTTTTTAATCTGCATGCCACTGGCGGAGCTGAAATGATGCGGCAGGCAGCAGAGGGAGCAAATCTTACGGCAAAAAACCTCGGACAGGAGCCGCCTGTTATTCTTGCAGTAACTCTTTTAACAAGTATTTCGGATGATGTCTTAAGCAACGAACTCGGCATTTCCAGCAGTACCAAAAACTACGCACTTAATCTTGCAAAACTTGCAAAATCAAGCGGGATGAGCGGGGTAGTCGCTTCTGCTCACGAATGTGCAGATATAAAAGCCGCCTGTGGTGATGATTTCAAAGTACTTTGTCCCGGTATACGCCCGCAATGGTCAGTAAAAGGAGATCAGAAACGTATTGCCACACCGGCATTTGCAATTTTGCAGGGCGCAGATTATCTTGTAATAGGTAGAGCCGTAACTGCAAGCGATGACAGGATTGGTGCAATGAAAAAGATTTATGAAGAAATAGAAGGTGTTTTATAATGAAAGCCACATTACTACTTGATAACGGAATGATTTTAGAAGGCGAAAACTTTGGTGCATCAGGCACCGCATTTGGCGAAATATGTTTTAATACAACTATGGCAGGATATCAGGAAATACTTACCGACCCGTCGTATGCCAAACAGGTTATTGTAATGACCTATCCTGAAATAGGAAATTACGGGATTAACAAAGACGACTTTGAAAGTTCA
The DNA here is from genome assembly GCA_964452495.1 of uncultured Muribaculaceae bacterium. Lineage (GTDB taxonomy): Bacteria > Cyanobacteriota > Vampirovibrionia > Gastranaerophilales > Gastranaerophilaceae > CALUTH01. The sequence continues at coordinate 43,451 of CAYVMC010000005.1, forward strand.
AGGATTTCCGCAACAGGACTTGTAGTAAAAAATTATTCCGAAAATGAAAGCCATTATAAATCATATATAAAACTGAAAGATTACCTTAAACAACAAAATGTTATAGGAGTATCGAAAATTGATACAAGACAACTCACAACAATCATAAGAGAAACCGGTGCAATGAATTGTGTAATTACAACAGAAGAAGTAACAGAAGAGCTGAAAGAAAAACTCAAAAATTTTTCAATTGATAAAAATATTACAAAATTAGTATCCAGAACAACCATAACAGAAATAAAACCACCACAGGAGAAAGCAAACGGAATACGTATAGGAGTAATCGACTGCGGAATAAAGAAAAGTATTATAGATTGTTTCAAAAACCTCGGATGCGGATTAACAATCTTCCCGAACGATGTTACTGCCGGTGAACTTCTTAAATCTAAATTCGATGCAATATTAATCTCTAACGGCCCCGGTGACCCGCAGGACGCAGTAGAAACAATTAAAACAACAAAAGAGCTAATCGGCAAAATTCCAATCTACGGAATTTGCCTTGGATATCAAATTCTGTGTATTGCTCTTGGAGGCGATACTTATAAACTTAAATACGGACATCGGGGCGGAAATCATCCGGTCATAAACAAACAAACAGGAAAAGTATTTATGACATCCCAAAATCACGGTTATGCAGTAAGAAAAGACTCACTGCCTGATAACGTTACTATTACGTATACAAATCTGAATGATGATACGTTAGAAGGTTTTTGCTGCAAAACGCTAAAAATTGATGCTGTACAATTTCACCCCGAAGCAGCCCCCGGCCCGAATGATGCTCAAATTATTTTTGACGGCTGGGTACATGAAATGTTAGAGCGAAAACATAGTATTTTAGACAGTGTTAAAAAATTATTTACTAAAAGAGGTTAAGAAAATGCCAAAAAATGACAATATAAAAAAGGTTCTTGTAATAGGCTCGGGGCCGATTGTAATCGGTCAGGCAGCCGAATTTGACTATGCCGGCGTTCAGGCATGCAGAGCGCTTAAAGAAGAAGGGATTAATGTTATCCTTATAAACTCTAACCCCGCTACAATTATGACAGATGAAACAATTGCAGATAGAGTTTATATTGAACCGCTTACTGTTGAAACATTTGAATACGTAATAAACAGAGAACGACCGGACGGACTTCTTGCAGGACTGGGCGGACAGACAGGGCTTAATATGGCATTAAAGCTGCATGAAAAAGGAATTTTAGATAAATATAACGTTAAACTTCTCGGTACAAAAATAGATTCAATTAAAAAAGCAGAGGATAGAGAACTGTTTAAAGAACTTATGTTAGAAATCGGCGAACCAGTACCGGACAGCATAACCGCATCAAATATAGAAGAAGCACAGGAATTTGCCACAAGAATCGGTTTCCCGCTGATAATCCGTCCTGCATACACCCTTGGCGGCTCCGGAGGAGGTATCGCTTCCAATCAAAAAGAGTTTGAAGAAATAGTTTACAGCGGACTGTTAAGAAGCCCTATTTCACAAGTCTTAATAGAAAAAAGTATTGCGGGCTACAAAGAAATAGAGTACGAAGTTATCCGTGACTCAAATGATACTGCAATAACAATTTGCAACATGGAAAATATTGACCCTATAGGAATACATACAGGCGACAGTTTTGTAACCGCCCCCTCCCAAACTCTTACAAATAAAGAGTATCAAACTTTGAGAAGTTCTGCATTAAAAATAATACGTGCGTTAAAGATTGAAGGCGGATGTAATGTTCAATACGCACTTGATCCTACCAGCAGCCGGTATTATGTAATAGAAGTCAATCCCCGTGTCAGCCGCTCATCAGCACTCGCCTCAAAAGCCACAGGGTTTCCAATAGCAAAGGTTACCACTAAAATCGCAATTGGATACAGGCTGGACGAAATTAAAAACGCAATTACACAAAAAACAGCAGCAGCATTTGAACCGGCACTTGATTATGTTGTGACAAAAATTCCAAAATGGCCGTTTGACAAATTTGATTACGGAGATAGACTTCTCGGTACAAAAATGAAAGCAACCGGCGAAGTCATGGCCATAGGAAGAACTTTTGAAAGCTCCTTCAAAAAAGCCATAACATCAATAGAAGATAAAAATACAGGACTGGTAAGAAAGAAATATACTTCTTTCTCTGATGAAGAATTAAAAGCCCTACTGACAATTCAGGATGACAGACGGATTTTCAGAGTTGCAGAAGCTCTTTCAAGGAAAATTTCGGTTGATGAAATTAATTACATAACTAAAATTGACAAGTGGTTTATACACAAAATTAAAAACCTTGTAGAGTTTGAACAAAGACTAAAATCAGAACCGCTTACAAAAGAACTCTATCTTGAGGCAAAAGAAAAAGGATTTTTAGACAATGAAATAGCAGTAATTACAAGAAAACATCTTGAAGATATAGAAGCACTTAGAAAAGAATATGACATAAAAGCGGCTTTTAAAATAGTAGATACATGTGCTGCCGAATTTAAAGCATACACACCATATTACTATTCAACCTACAATGAATATGATGAAAGTGTTATAACGGATAAAGAAAGTATACTCATTCTGGGTTCAGGACCTATCAGAATAGGGCAGGGAATAGAGTTTGATTATTGTTCGGTTCATGCTGCCCTTGGTGTCAAAAAGAAGGGCTATGAAGCTATTATTGTTAACTCTAACCCTGAAACACTTTCAACTGATTTTGACGTTGCTGATAAACTCTATTTTGAGCCAATGAACATTGAAAACATTATGAATATTGTAGAACATGAAAAACCATACGGTGTAATGGTACAATTTGGCGGGCAAACAGCTATTAATCTTGCAGAAAAACTTGACAAAAAAGGAGTAAAACTTATAGGTACATCTCTTGAATCAATAAACCTTGCAGAGGACAGAAAACAATTTGAAGCATTATTACATGCACTTGATATTCCGCAGGCTAAAGGTAAAGCTGTAAGAAAAGTTGAAGAAGCAATAGCAACTGCAGAAGAACTGGGATACCCGCTTCTGGTTCGTCCTTCATACGTAATCGGCGGTCGTGGAATGCAGGTTGTATATAATACTGAAGAATTAATTACATACTTTAATTCAGCCCTCAAATTCTCGGATGAACACCCTGTATTAATCGACCAGTATATAGAGGGTAAAGAGGTTGAACTTGATGCGGTATCGGATGGAGAAAATGTACTCATTCCGGGAATTACAGAACATATTGAACGTGCCGGAGTTCACTCCGGTGACAGCATGGCAATTTATCCTACTCAAAAAGTAAAAGCATCAATGATTAATACTCTTGTTGATTATACGGAAAAACTTGCAAAAGCACTTAAAATTAAAGGATTAATGAATATCCAGTTTGTTTTAAAAGATGATGTTGCATACGTAATAGAGGTAAACCCGCGAGCATCAAGAACTGTACCGATTATGAGTAAAGTTACAGGCATTCCGATGGTGGAACTCGGTATAAGTACGGCTCTCGGGCAAACTATTCGAGAATTGGGCTATAAACCTGGATTGTATGACAAAACAGATCTTGTATGCGTAAAAGTTCCAGTATTTTCGTTCCAGAAATTAAACAGAATAGACCCTGCACTTGCACCAGAAATGAAGTCAACAGGTGAAGTTTTAGGGGTAGACACATCATTTGACAGGGCGCTCGTAAAAGGATTTCTTGCGGCAGGGTACAAATTTGACAGGCTTAACGGAGATGTGATGCTGTCACTTAATGATCATACAAAACCTCAGTGTGATGAAATTGCCAGAACACTGGTAGAACTTGGTTTTAGAATAGTTGCAACGACAGGAACACACAAGTATCTGAAAGAACACGGTATTCCATCAAAAGAGATTGAATACTTTGATATACCGAAAATGCAGGCACACATGAAGAAAAAACAGCTTTGCTTTATTATAAACACTCCTTCAACCAATGCAAATGCCGCACGTATCGGCTCAGAAAACAGAGGATTTATGATAAGAACCATCGCAGAAATGTATTCAACACCGTGTTTTACCTCGCTTGATACTGCCGGTGCTTATTTAAGAGCGTTAAAATTTCACAATTCCTACCCGAATTTGGAATATAATAGTATAACTGAATATAGAAAGGTTTGTACACTTGTATAAAAAGATTACTGGCATACTGGTTTTAGGTTATATACTCGGACAATTTGCAATAGGGCAGGCTGCACCGGATTTGAGCAATGCCGCATCTGATGGAGTATCTCCAATACAAATTAATGCAGCACCCTCCGCAAATAGTCAGAGCAATACTCAACCTCCGTCCGTAACAGAACCGCCTAAAACACTTCCAGCAGCAGATTTAGATGAAAATACAGAGAATGATAAAGTCTACACATCAAAACCGCTTACAGTAAAGCCTGATACAGAAGAGAAAGCAGTAGAACCCAGACCGGATAGTATTGATATTCAAAAAATTATCCAATATTCATCCAATAGCAGTCTTGAATACACACGCCGAGGGATATATTACGAGGAGCAGAAAGATTACAAGTCCGCACTTGAAGATTACACTAAAGCGATAGAGCTTGCCCCCGGACGTTCAGAACTCTTAATTAGACGTGCAGCCTGCTATGAACAATTACACGAATACCCCTCTGCAATAAGAGATTTGACTGAAACTCTCGGTATGCGCCCATACAGAGCAGAGATTTACATATCACGCGGAAAAATCTATGCAAAAATCAACAAAGATGATTTAGCGATATGGGATTTCAATAAAGCCATTGAATTAGAACCGCTAAAGCCTGATTTTTATACAGACAGGGGTGATTTTTATAAAAGCAGAAACAAAGAAGACTACGCAAAACGTGATTATGCTGCAGCAGCCGAACTTTACGCATACACAGCAGATAATTTTAAAACTGCAAAAATGTGGCGAGAAGCGATAAGGGAGTATGACAAGGCAATCGCTAAAAACCCCGATAAATCAGAGTTTAAGCAGGCACGCAAAGAGTGCCTTAACGAACTTGAAAAAGAATTGAAAAAAGCAGAAGAAGATGCTAAAAAAGCAGAGGAAGAAGCAAGGAAAAAAGCCCGTGAAGAAAGAGCGAAAACCAATTCCCTAAAATAACTCTAATATTAGCCACGAATATTATTTTTGTGCAGCCGCTTTCAATTCTTCACTGTAATCAGCAAAATTTCTATAATCGCTAAGTTCCTGAATAGCAAGCATATCGGCAACACGTGATGCTCGTTTTTGCTTTTTGGTAATATACGCATTTGCTATTATCGCCGGTAATGTACTCAGAAAAATAATAGAAAAATATTTATAAAGATTCTTAACCTTCTGAAGTCCACTTTTTCCGATGTTAAATATATATGGTAACCCGATTACACTACCGATTAAAAACGCTATCTGAATAATCGGATATGTTACTGATTGTCCGAGAGCTTCAACACTTTCGGAATATTTTTGTGAATTATGGTCAACCTTGTTAAATGTCATAAACGTATTCTTTTGCAGACGCTTTGCATCTTTTTCCTGCTCCGGTGTAATTTCAATATTTTCCAGTGCTTTATAGAAACGTTTTTCATCGTTTGCTTCATTCTTTTTATATTTTTGATAACGATTGTTATCACTCCAGACATGCCGCATAAAATTGAAAAATCCGGGTTTGTGATAGTCTTCTATTTCTACATCGGAAATTTCTCCTGTTGCCTCATCAGAAACATAAACCAAAGATTCCGGATGTTTAGAAAGGTGGTCTTTTACTTTAAATCGCCCTATTCTAGATGCCTCTTTTGTAATAGATGCTGATGCGATTGATGCACCCATAGTCGCAACAAAAGTGAACACTTTTAAGGCAGTAGATATTGTTAATGCGGATTTAATTTTCATTGCGTTCATTAATTTGGTCAGCCCCATCTCCATCAAGGATGAAAATGCAAAAATTGTTGTTATTAGTGCAGAAATACCAAGCTCAGCATTTTCCGTATAATCCTGCGATGCAATATCAATTTTTTCAACAAGTTTTGTTAAAAGCTGCTGATCTTTTTTAGCATCTTCAATTTCTTCAGGTGTGAAATCTTTATCAAAATACTTACTCTGGGCATTAATTTTATCTTCAAACTCTTTACGCTGTGCTTTATACGCTTTAGATTCCCATATAGTACCCTTCATAAGTCTCATGCCTTCCATGAAACCTTTTTTCTCTTTTTGTTTAACTTTTTCAACAGGAATTTCATCCGCCTTGCTTTTGACTTCAGCCATCTGCTCATCAGTAAGAATAGCAAATGCCCTCGGGTCATTTAATTCATTTTTCATAGCCTCAAATCTGCCCTTTTTAGATGCAGCAATTTCGGCTTTAGCAGCAAGTGCAAAAATAGGAAAAGCAGCGGCGGTAGCTGCTATAACCCCTCCCAGTGATGGAATGATTGCTGCAACCATTTGTGCATTCTTAGGTTTCATTTTGGCCAGCATTGACATCAGGAATTTATTAACCCTTCCGATTCTGGATATTACAAACCCTGCCAGCGTACCACCCATCACTGCAAAGGAAAAAGCCATACTACTAACGCTTTCTGTAGCAACTTCCATATTTTCGGCATTTCTCTGGGAGTACTCGTCCATTATATCAATAGCTCTCAACAGTGTTTTACCGCGTTTTATATCTTCAGAATTAACCGCATCCGGATTAGATTTCAGATACTCAAGCCTTTTTGCTTCCTGAATATCACGCTGCTTTTTCCATTCATCGTAAAAAGGCTCATATTTTTTGTAGGCACTATAATCACCAAACATTGACATAAAAATTTCTACCTTCTATTGCTGCTGAATTTAAACCGCCTAAAGTTAAAAAGTTGCCCCTTAATCAGATACTTTGTTACATATTTTAATACTATTGCAAGAATTGTAACAATTTATTAAATCACTGGTAAAAAAATTTTTTTAGGAGGTTTTATAGAACAAATGGACAATAATATCTCATTCGGTGCTAATTTTATACGCAAAATCCCGATAAAACAATATTCTTATGAGAATAAACTCTACACAAACACCAGTGCAAATTTTGTGGAGTTAAATCCAACTGTCCGGAACGACTTAAAAACTCTCAAAGAAATAATATACGAGTTTGGAGATGATTCATACGCAGGGAATATTTACTATGATGCAATTTATTTAAATAAAAACAAGACAAAATTCTTTGCACTCACAAGACAGAAAGATTCGTTTGAAATCTTAAAAGCCGGTGATATCCTCGGAATAGCCGAAACTACATCAAAAGGCAATAATGAAATAGAACTAAAGTACCTGCAAATACATCCGCAATTTATATACCCATATCACAAACAACCATTTTATAAAAGAATAGGGAGTGCTATTCTGGACTGTTTTAAAACAATGCACAAAAAAATCAATGTCCGTTCAGCACCGGCTAAAATAAATTTCTATACAAAAAACGGTTTCACACCTCTAGAAAATAATAAACGTTTAATGTATTGGGAGAAGAAAAATTAACATACTTACAATGGCAAATACTTTTTTATAAAGCAATACATGCCTGCAATTGAAACAAAAAGCTATATCTTTTGTATTATTTACTTGCACGGGAAAAAACTTCTACATTAATATCATCCATTGAGTTTTCAAACAGACAGGCACAGCTTGCAACCATCGACGCATTATCTGTACAATATTTCATTGCCGGAGCATATACTGCGTAACCTTCATTTTGAAGATTAAAAATTTTTCTTCTGATTTCACTGTTAGCCGCAACCCCGCCTGCAAGTACAACCGTCTTATACCCTTTATCTACAAGTGCTTTTTTAACCTTTTTCAACAGTGTTTCACTCACGCACTCCTGAAATGATGCACATATATCATTGACCGGTAGCTCTTTGCCATCAAAACTCTTCACCAATCTAAATACAGCAGTCTTTAAACCGCTAAAACTGAAATCATATTCATTAACTTTTGCTTGAGGAAGCTGAAAAGCTTTCGGATTTCCTATCTGTGCAAGTTTATCAAGCTTGGGGCCGCCAGGATAGGGTAAACCTATTAAACGTGCAACTTTATCATAGGCTTCACCAACCGCATCATCAATAGTTTCACCTATAATTTGCATTTCTGAATACGATTTTACTTCTATAATTTGTGTATGCCCGCCTGAAACAAGAAGAGCAATAAACGGAGGCTCTAAATCCGTATCAATAAAATTGGCACTAATATGAGCGTTTAAGTGATTAATACCTATAAATGGTTTATCATGCACAAGTGCAAGGGTTTTTACTGCATTTAAACCAACAAGCAGGCAGCCTACAAGTCCTGGCCCCACTGTACCGGCAAACGCCGTTATATTAGCAGGTTTAAGCCCCGCCTGTTTAAAAGTCTCATCAATAACAGAATTAACAGCCTCAAGATGTTCACGTGCAGCAATCTCCGGAATGACCCCGCCGTATATTTCATGGGTCTTAATTTGTGAGGCAACAACATTGGCAAGAACTTCACGCCCGCCTTTTACAATTGCACCCGCCGTTTCGTCACAACTTGATTCAAGAGCCATAATAATTGAGTTTTCATCAATTGTAACGGGTCTATTAGAAAATAATGTATTTTTTATCGTGTTCATAGTAGCATTATAATACAAAAGCGAATTGAAACATGAAATTTCTTGATAAAGCAAAAATAAGAATAGTATCTGGTAAAGGCGGAAACGGAATGGTTGCGTGGCGCCGTGAAAAATATGTTGACAAAGGCGGTCCAGCAGGCGGCGACGGCGGACGCGGCGGTGATATTTATCTTATTGCTGATGAGCATATTTCCACATTGATGGACTTTAAACACAAGTCCGTATACAAAGCTCCAAATGGAGAAAATGGCGGTATTAAAGGTATGCATGGTGCAGGTGCCGATGATTTATATATAAAAGTACCTCTCGGAACAGTAATTCGTGATACAAAGACAGGAAACATCATTGGCGATTTAACAGAAGATGGTCAGATACTTCTGGTTGCGAAAGGAGGACGCGGAGGTCGCGGAAATGCACGATTTGCAACAGCAAACAGAAAAGCACCGCAATTTTGCGAACCGGGCGAACCGGGAATTGAAAGGATTTTAGAATTAGAACTAAAACTCATAGCCGATGTCGGCTTACTTGGAATGCCAAATGCAGGTAAGTCAACATTCATAAGTGCAGTAAGTTCAGCCAAACCTAAAATTGCTGATTATCCTTTTACAACTCTTGTTCCAAATCTTGGAGTTGTAAAAAAGGCTGATGGCGGAGCTTATGTTATTGCAGATATTCCGGGTCTAATTGAAGGAGCCAGTGAAGGAGTAGGACTCGGACATGAATTTTTACGTCACGTTGAACGCTGTAGATTTTTGCTTCATATCGTAGACATGACAGCTGAAAATCCAATCGAAAACTACAAAATTATAAATAATGAACTTGCAAAACATTCGGAACGATTGAAAAATCTCTATCAAATAACTGTTTTGAACAAATCTGATGCCGTAGATGAGGCAACATGTAACAACCTTAAAAAAGAATTCAAACAAATTTCTAATGATGTTTTTGTAATATCGGCTGTTACAAGAGAAAATCTACAGGAACTTTTATATTTTATAGATGAGAAAATCGATGAAATTCCCAAACCGGATTTTGATATTGATGTCAAAGAGGATACCGGTGCGTATGATAATGATGACAGTAGTTTTGAAGTAACAAAATTTGCAAAAGACGGATTTATAGTAACCGGCGGGAAAATAAACAGACTTGCCGGTGTTACCGATGCAAGAAACACCGAACAGGTTGTAAGACTTCAGAATATTCTGACAGCAATGGGAGTATTTGAAGAACTGAAAGCCAAAGGAATTAAAAACGGTGACACAATCATTATAGGGCATCTTGAACTTGTTCACTATGACGATGAATTATGGGATACAAGTAAATAAGAAACTTATATTGCACCTTCAATTAAAGCAAAATTGTAAAAACAACTCAGACATCATTAAGAACAGCCGCCTTTAAGACTACTCTGTAGGTTCAGCTTGACTTAGTTAATTAAAAAATCTACTCTCCCTGTATCAATGCTATAATAAGCAGGAATAATCTTCACATTATTTTCTTTCATATACTTAACAAGTGCATCATCTTCTGCCATTAATTCATCAATGTCCTGTATAACATGTTCCTTTACCACATTATCGGAAGTTATTTCAAGATTATCTTTTTTACACTTATCAATTGCCGGTTGTATTGAGTCCTCAAGTGCTTTAATGTATTTTGTCTCCGATTTACCGGAAAGTGTAGCAGCTATTGCACCGCAATCTTGATGTCCCATTATTACAACAAGTTTTACCCCGCAATGCATAACAGCATACTCAATACTCCCTATGACATGGTCATTGAGTACATTTCCCGCATTTCTAATTTCAAAAATATCACCCAATCCCTGATCAAAAATCAATTCAAGAGGAACCCTTGAATCAGAGCAAGAAAGGATTGCAACAAAAGGATGCTGCCCTGCTCTCATTTCTTCCCGACGCTGCTTTGTTTCATCAGGATGCTTAACCCGCATTTTTACAAATCGTTCATTACCCGCCTTCAATTTATTTAATGCCTCATCAGCCGGTAATGACTCCACCGCACCGGTACAAAAACCTTGCAATCCAATAAAAAGTATAAATAAAACAGGAATTATTCTTTTCATATCATTTTCTACCTATAATTATATTATATATCTAAATCTAATTTTTAAAAATCAATAACTTCTGTTTTTATTTCCACAATAATATCCAACAGCCGGTGCTTAAAACTTTCTATATCAGAATCATTTTCAACAACATAATCCCAACCAAGCACATTATCAAGCCCTGTTTCTGTTATATCATCCTCACCGACAAGTCTGCCTCTTAAAGCTCTTGTTTCTCTCGAGGCTTCAATTCTTATGGCAATTGCACCCGCATTCTTAAAAACTTCATACTCATGCGGTACACGTACATCTGTTACAATAATCTTACCTTTCTGAGAAACAATTTTATCAAGCCAGTAATCAGCAGATTGCGCACGCCCCCAATTACCAAGTTCTATAAGCCCCTGACGGTATTTTGACTTATTATTTTCTATTTCTTCTACACTAATCCCGTTACGCAATGCATATTCCTGTTTTATTATATCCCCTACTGCACAGCGCTTGTAACCATCAAGATACTCAAGAAAAATATCGCATGCTGTATCCTTTCCTGAATATTGTTTTCCGGAAAAAATAATTATATTCTCTACCATTTGCCCCCCATATACTTAACCCCGTACAGAAAAATTAAAGCTTATAACAACTTATTCTATCTTTACTTTAAGAAAAAAGCGGAACAGTCATACGTTCCGCTGATATGATATAACATTACAAATTATTAAATTTCTCTAAATAACAATGTCGCATTATGTCCGCCAAACCCGAAAGAATTTGATAAAGCAGCATGCACATCCTTTTTTAAAGCCTTGTTTGCAACATAATTGAGATTTGCAACATTTTCATCAAGATTATCAAGATTAATAGTCGGCGGAATAATGTTGTCAGCAATAGTTTTTACACAAACAATACTTTCAACAGCACCTGTAGCACCTAACATGTGTCCGTGCATACTTTTGGTTGATGAAATATATAGTGAACTATTATGATCTTTATCACCAAAAACTCTTTCTACGGCTTTAGATTCAGCAACATCACCAAGTCCTGTTGAAGTTCCGTGAGTATTAATATACTGAACATCTTCAGGCTTCATACCCGCATCTGCAAGTGCCAGTTCCATTGACTTTGTTGCACCCTTACCGTCCGGACATGGAGCAACCATATCATAAGCATCAGCAGATTGCCCGTAACCTACAATTTCTGCATATATGCGGGCACCACGCTTTTTAGCCGCTTCGTATTCTTCAAGCACAAGGACACCGGCGCCTTCTGACATTACAAATCCATCTCTATCTTTGTCATAAGGTCTACTTGCCTTTTTGGGTTCATCATTACGCTTAGACAAAGTTCTTGCCGCAGTAAAAGCACCAATACCTACATCACAAATGGTAGCTTCACAGCCACCTGCTATCATACAATCCGCATCACCATACTGAATGGTACGGAATGCATCGCCTACCGAGTGAGAACCTGTAGCACAAGCAGAAACTACTGCTTTATTTACACCTTTGTAACCATATTTCATTGATATTCTACCGGATGGCATATCAACAATTAACATAGGAATTGTAAACGGTGAACATTTTGTAGGCCCTTTTTCTATAATATCTTTGTGGCTTTTTTCAAAAGTCTTAAATCCGCCTGCTGCGGCACTAACGATTACACCCACTCTATACGGGTCGTAATCGCCCTCCTGTAAACCTGCATCCTTGATAGCTTCATCAGCTGCAACCATTGCAAACTGTGTGAACCTATCCATTCTTTTAGCTTCTTTTGCATCCAGATACTTTTCCGGATCAAAATCTTTTATTTCACCTGAAATTTTTACTGTATGGCGTTCTGTATCCATAGATTCAGTAAGACTTATACCGGAAACCCCGTCTAATATATTCTTCCAGAACTCACTTACTCCAATCCCACAAGGAGTAACAGCTCCTAATCCGGTAATTACAACTCTACGTTTTGTCATGTTCTCTTTTCCTTAATAAATAGAGGGTAAAAAATTAAATATTTAATTTTTCACCCTCAAAACTTTGTTTGCCCTTCTCGGACTATGAGTGTGCTTCAATGTAGTTAACTGCGTCTTGAACAGTTTGGATTTTTTCAGCTTCTTCATCAGGAATTTCACAACCGAATTCTGCTTCAAAAGCCATAACTAACTCAACTGTATCCAATGAATCAGCACCTAAATCAGCTGTAAAGCTTGCTTCAGGAGTTACTAAACTTTCATCAACGCTTAATTGATCAACTACTACTTTTTTAACTTTTTCTAATGTACTCATCTTTATCTTTTCCTCTTATTAATGTATAATACACTGTCATACAAAATTATACTATTTAAAGATATTTTTGCAATATAATATAAAAATTGTAACATCTTATTAATTTTTGTAACAATTTAATAAAATAAATTAAAGTTTTTCTGTAATTTTCCGTTATATAGAAGTATGAATTGTAATAACATAAGCAATGTACCATTATATATAAGATCTAATAATGATGCCCAGGTAAACCAGAAATCCATCGGTGATTACCTTGCAAATTCGTCAGTAACAGAAAATACAGACGATATAAGCATTTCTTCTAATGGAAAAAATGCTGAAGTTACTTTAAAAGACTCCGATTCCAAATTCCAAGTCCCTGGATTTACCGCTCAGAAAATAGATATAAGTGTGCCTGGTAAAGAGAATATTACAATCAATCTGTTTACTGCAAACAACATAAAAAAAGAAGATATTGTAAAAATCAAGCAGAAATTGGTTGATACTATTTCTAATCTTCCGCCGGAAGTATTGGAGGATCTTAATCAAGAATGTAAACATATACTTATAACAAATAACATTATATACAATAAAGATGCTCTAGCTCTTGCTATAGGACCGCTTAATCAGATATTCTTGTCTGCATCTCAAATGAAAGACTTGTCAGAAGAAAGATTTGCTGAAACGCTTGTACATGAAAATGGACATCTGGTTGACCAAACAAATTGCAGCATTACCGGAAAAGCCACTAAATGGTATAAAAAAGAATTTGAAGATTTTAAAAATAGTATTACCAAAGATTTAGGATTTGATGTTGAAACTCATTCACTTGATAGTGTAAGTGAATTATTTGCAGACTATTATTTAAACACTGTTTATGAAGTAAGTGAAGAACACAGAGCCAACAAGTTATTTACTCTTTTAGAACAATATCAAAATGACGTAAATACACTTTCAAGAGAAGATTTAGAAACAAAATACGGTGACAAAACCGATAACATAATAGAACTAGTTGAAAAATGGAATAAAATAGACAATGGCTTCGCCTACGTACTTGGAAATATCAATTCCGGAGAAATTGAAAGAGCAAATATTTCTGCAGAACCACTGAATTTTGAACAAATTGAAGAACATAACAATAAAGCAGAAAATAAGGCAAAACTATGAGTTCTGCCTTATTTTCAAAAAATATTACAGCTGCTATATCATCAAACCGCCAGCAACTTCAATAGCCTGCCCTGTAACATAGTCTGTATCCAATGCTAAGAATTTGACAACTTTAGCTATATCTTCCGGTGTTCCTAACCTTTTCATTGGAATAGCCTTTAAATACTCATCAATATTTGCAAGGTCATGAGTCATTGCTGTTTGAATAAATCCCGGACATACCGCATTAACTCTAATGTTTCTTGACCCGAATTCTTTTGCTAAAGTTTGAGTCAAACCAATCAAACCAGCTTTAGAAGCAGAATAATTTGCTTGACCGGCATTACCATGACGTCCCACAATACTTGACATATTGATAATAGACCCTTGTCTTGCTTTCATCATATGCTTGATAACTGCATGTGTTACACAATACGCACTTGTAAGGTTAATCTTAATAACCCTTTCCCACTGTTCCATGTCCATTCTTACAAACAAACCATCTTTTGTAATTCCGGCATTGTTTAAAAGAATATCTATTTTGCCGTGTTCAGCAATCATCTTATCGACATTTTCCTGAACAGCTGCATCATTCGATACATCAAAGCTGTAAAAATAAGCATTTACACCACAAGCTTTAATTTCATCTAATGCAGGTTTTGCAGTTTCTGCATCACATATATCATTAATAATGATGTCGCAGCCCGCTTTTGCAAGTTCAACAGCACAAGCCAGACCAATACCACGTGATCCGCCCGTAATTAACGCAATTTTTCTTTCTGTCATTGTTCTTCTCCTTATTTTTATAAGAAACCTCTGTTTCTTTTGCTTATTTTTTATATTTTGGTGTATTCTTTATTTTGAACCTTCAATATACCACTAAAAAATTTAGAGTTTTTTTTGCCGATATTTTTAAAGACTCTGTCACACCTCTCAGAAAAACTCTCTTTCCCAAAGTTATCAATTGTTTTTTGAGCTTTATTCATATCAGCCATTCTTCCCTCGCGCAAATACACGTTCCGCGGAGTTAAATCAGGATGCTGATACTGCCGTGCTGCATTATTAACCTTGGGAAAAATTTTAAGCATATTAAACTCCGCAAAATTCTGCTTTTAATGCTTCTATAGTTGCATCCATAGAGGTTTTATCAAAAATATTAAATATTTTTACCTGCGGTGCAATTTTTTTCACCAATCCGGCAAGTACTTTTCCCGGACCTATTTCTATAAATATTTCAACACCATCCTGAACCATTTTTTCAATAGACTGTGTCCAATACACTGACGAATAAATCTGCTTAGGCATCTTTACTCCAAACTCCGCACCTGAAGTAGTAAATTCCGCATCAACATTTGTAACAACAGGAACAGATGCATCACTAAGTGAAAAATCTTTTAAATATTCAGCAAATTCTTTCCCTGCAGGTTCCATAAATTTTGAATGGAATGCACCTGATACAGCAAGTGGAACAATCCTTTTTGCCCCTTTGGCTGTCAAAATTTCTCCAGCCTTAGTCACTGCAGCGCTGTCACCGGTTATAACAACCTGTGCCGGTGAATTATAGTTTGCCACATCAACATAACCTACAGAAGACGCCTCCTTTAATGCTTCTTCTACAGCCCCATCAGGCGCACTCAATACAGCCGCCATTGAACCGCCTTCTGTTTTTCCCATCAGCTCTGCACGTTTTTGAATAAGCTTCATTGTTACTTCTAAATCCATAACGCCCGATGCATACATCGCGCAATACTCACCAAGACTATGCCCTGCTGTATAAGACGGCTTAATATCAAACTGCGATTTGAAACTTTCAAGTGCAGCAATTGAAGTTGCAACTATTGCAGGTTGTGTATTAAATGTCTGTTTCAAGTCTTCTTCAGGACCTGCAAAACATACTGATGAAATACTTCTTCCCAAAATTTTATCAGCAGCATTGAACACATCTTTTGCTGCATCATAATTATCATACAAATCTTTTCCCATACCAACTGATTGTGCTCCCTGCCCTGGAAACATAAAAGCTATTTTTTTTCCCATGCTATACTCCTTTTCTGGCGTCAGGCAGGTAAGCCCAACTTAATCACACTGTTTTCTTATTTGCCGGATATAAATCCAACATTATTCCTTACTGTTCTGTATTTTTTAAACTATCACGAACTGCCTGCAAACCTTTTGCATAGTTAGTTTTTGCAATACTATCAGCCATTAGAGAATCACGAACCTGTACTTTTGCCTTAGACCACTCCCATATAGCAGCATTATCCTTAACCATTTTTTCGTATTTAGCACGATTATTTTGCTTAACAAATGCTTTATTCTCCTCTGTCTGCTTTATTGCATGCATCCCGCCAGTCGCAAGTGCAACAAATCCAAGAGCTACTACACCATCTTTTACTTTGCCAAATACTTTTGAAGGCATTCCATATTTTTCTGTATTTTTTATTCCACCTATTTTCATTTACTGTTTAACAAATACCTTCTCTAAGTCTTACAATTGCAGCACCCCAGGTCATACCAGCACCAAAACCGCATAAAATTGCTGTTGTACCAAGTTTAATCTTACCATTTTCAACCCCTTCAGCAAGTGCAATAGGAATAGATGCAGCCGACGTATTACCATAATACCGTATGTTGGAAATAACTTTACTATCATCATACCCGAGACGGCTTTGCATTGCTTCAATAATTCTTTGATTAGCCTGATGCGGTATAAGATAATCAACATCTTCAGCTTTCATATTTGCTTCATCAAGGCATTTTTCAATATATTTAGGTAAAATGGTTACAACAAATTTATAAACTTCTTTACCATTCATTTTAATATGACAGTCCTTCTGTTCTGCAGGCTCAACCAATGGACAGGTTTGTCCGGGCATATCCATGTGAATATACTCACCAATAGAACCATCAGCTCTAATATCAAGCGATAAAACATCATCAATACCATCTTCTGCTTGTGTTACAACCATAGCACCTGCACCATCACCAAAAAGTATTGAAGTTGAACGATCAGTCCAGTCAACAAGCTTTGAATTATTATCAGTTGCTACAATAAGAATATTTTTATACAGCCCTGAACCTATTAATCCCCTTGCAATCTGTAAACCATAAATAAGACCTGTACAAGCAGCTGTAATATCAAATGCTGGTACATAATTTGGAATACCGAGTTTTGATTGAATATGGCAGGCAATTGCAGGATATAACTGCGGAGGTGCAGAAGAAGCCGCAAGTACTAAATCAATATCTTCTACCTTAACTCCGGATTTAGCAATAGCATTTCTGGCAGCTTCAAACCCCAAATCGATTGCTGTTTCATTACCAGAAACAACTCTTCTTTCTTTAATACCTGTTCTTGTATATATCCACTCGTCAGATGTTTCATACAACTGCGTTAAATCATCATTAGTAACAACCGCCTCCGGTAGTCCGTAACCAACACCTGCTATTCTTAACGGAATTCTGTTCTCTACCATCTCTACTCCTCTGATACCCGATTACACAACTGACTCTACAATCTGCCTGTTAACACCGTTAACAACAGCTTCTTTAGCAACTCTTACCGCATTTTTAATAGCGTAAGCTTTACTTCTGCCATGAGATATTACCGTTATACCTTTAATACCCAGTAAAAGTGCTCCGCCAAATTCTTCATAATTAATTTTTGTGTAAATTCTTTTCATAAACGGTTTTGCAAGAAAACCTATTATCATACCCAAAAAATCTGATTTGAATTGTTCTTTAAGCATTCTAAATAACATAGAAGAGGTACCTTCTGTGATTTTTAACGCGACATTTCCTACAAAACCATCACACACAACAACATCACACAGATTTAGGAAAATTTCCCGCCCTTCAATATTGCCAACAAAATTAAATTTATCCTGTTCTTCTTCCAGAAGTTTATACGTGTGCTGTGCAAGTTCATTCCCCTTGCCTGCTTCTTCACCGATATTAAGAACACCTACACGAGGATTTTCAATCCCCAAAACATTTTTAGAGAAAGTCTGTCCCATAATAGCAAACTGTCTTAACATCTCCGGCGTACAATTACTGTTTGCACCTCCGTCAATAACCACAATTGGCTTCTTCATTGTAGGAAGAGTAACAGCAATCGCAGGACGGTCAATCCCGTGAATTCTGCCTAACCCGAATAAACTTGCAGCCATTGCCGCACCTGTAGAACCTGCGGCAACAAGAGCATCAGAACTTCCTGTTGCCATTGAGTTTACAGCTAATACTATTGAGGATTTTTTCTTTTTACGAATAGCCTGCCCGGGAGCTTCACCCATTTCTATAACCTCAGATGCATGGGTTATTTTTATGTCCAGAGATTTTACATCAACACGTACTCTACGCTTTCTGCCAGGTCTGCCGCATTCGGATAAAAATCCTTCCTTAGCAATTTGTTCAAGAACCTGCTCAATCCTGTCTTGATTTCCTACAAGTTCTAATTCTACACCGTAATCCTGAGCCGCCCATACAGCTCCTGCTATTACTTCATACGGTGCGTAGTCCCCACCCATTGCGTCAATAGCTATTCTTGTCATCTTTTCCTCTTATTTATGTAAAGTAACTATTCTTCAGTCTTTTCTTCAGTTTCAGCCTTTACTTCATCAACTGCTTTTTCTTCAGATTCCTCTGCTTTGGTTTCTTCAACAGCTTCAGCCTTAACTTCTTCGGAAGTTTCAGTTTTCACTTCTTCAACCTTTGTTTCTTCAACTTTTGGTTCAGTTTTAGCTTTAGACTTATTTGATTTTTTAGTGGATTTTACTTCTTCCGTACCACTTTCAACATAACCCGGAGCCTTGATGCTTACCACTTTCCCCTTGTATTGCCCGCAAGACATACAAACAGTATGTGCTAAAACTGTTGCGCCGCAATTAGGACACTTAGCTGTTTCCGGCTTTGTTGCCTTCCAGTTTGATCTTCTTTTTCCTTGAGCACTATGCCCGGTTCTTTTCTTTGGTACTGCCATTTTTCTATACCTTTCTTTTTGCTTTTTCTACTTCGACTAGTTGTATTTTATTCTACATTTTTAAATATATCGAGTCTTTCGTCTGTCATCTGATATTCTTCATCTGTTATAAAAAGACCTTCACTACAATTTATACCACAAACTTTTTTATTTGGTAAAGATAATATTACAGATTGATACAATAAGTCATAAACATCAATTTCATCCGCACCATTTAAGTCCGTTATAAACTGTCCGTTTTTAAGTTCTACCTCGTTGCCATACTCGCCGTAGAGCGTTGTTCTGGCATAAGTTTCGTCAATATCAAAATCTAATTTCTGTACAAATGGTTCAAGGCAGATATCACATTCAAGATTAATTTCACCATTTACGTGACCGACTACCTCAATAAACTCGCCTAAAGATTTGAAGGTTAAGGAACTATCCACTTTGGCAGATAATTCCTCAATCTCAAAATTATAATGCTTTGTAAGGACTTTATTGTCTTCTTTTTCAATGTCCTTAATTTTTACACTATACATAAGGTTCCTCTTGAAGTATCAAGCCTGCAATTTGTGTTGATACAAAACATAGCTTTCTAACAGGTCCTATAGGTTCTTTTTCTACGAGAACCGGATTTGGTGACTTCATTAATTGTTTCAGTTCAGCATATACAGCCTGAGGATTTTCAAAATACAAAACCACGGGCGTAGCAGACCCTTTTAAAAAGAGTACCAGAGCTGTTCTTGTTTGCTGCGGTGGCTGTGGCTGTTGTGGCGGGGGATATTGCTGTGCCATATGAACCTCCTTATAATCCTTATACAGATACTTTCATTGTGTTTGCAATGATTTCGTTAAAACTTTCGGCTGTAAGACTTGCACCGCCTACTAATGCACCGTCTATATCAGATTTTGACATCTGCTCTTCAATAGTAGATGGTTTAACAGAACCGCCGTAAAGAATTCTAATAGAATCTGCTGCTTGTGCGCCTGCAGTTTCTCTAACAACGCTTCTAATCATTGAGATTACTCTGTTTGCTTCATCAGCATCACATGTTTTTCCTGTGCCGATTGCCCAGATTGGTTCATAAGCGATAACTGATTTTGCGACATCTTCAGATGAAATACCGTCTAATGCTGCTTTTATTTGGGATGAAATGTGGCTGTCAGTAATCCCGGCTTCTCTTTGTTCAAGAGTTTCACCACAGCAAATAATTGGTACTAAACCGCCTGCAAGAATTGCTTTTGCTTTTAGGTTAATCATTTCATCCGTTTCGGAAAAATATTGTCTTCTTTCAGAGTGACCGATTATAACATAATCACATCCTGCATCCTTAAGCATTTCTACAGAAACTTCACCGGTATAAGCCCCTGATGATTTCCAATGACAGTTTTGAGCCGCAATTGCAATTTTATCACAACCAGCTTCACAGCTGCTTTTTTCATTTGCAACAACTGATAGTGATGTAAACGTAGGTGCTATAACAATACCCGGCAGTTGGGATTCAGAAAAACCTTTAGCAAAGTTCTTTATACCATCAAAAAGCGTTTTAGCTTCTGATTGTAAGAGGTTCATTTTCCAGTTTCCTGCAATAATCGGTTTTCTTGACATAATATTCTCCTTAAAAAATTTTGTATACGAATAGATTTTAAACCAAAAAAAATGTACAATCAAGCATGCCAGACTTTAAGTATAATCTACAATTTCTGGTAAAACATTATGGTTCACAAACCAACATTATCATTTTGTATGTAACATTTTGTTTACAAAAAAATAATATCAGGCAATTTTTCAAATTTATACACTTTAACATAAAAAAATATATTAAGGTTAGTCATGCAAATTAACAGCAATCACAATTCAAAAACATCTTTTAAGTGTATAAAAATTGTCAAATGTTCTAACGAAGAATATGCAAAAATTATTAAGCAGTTCGGAAAAGAATTAACTGACAGCGGGTATATATTTTTCAAAAACCGTTCAACCGGCGACTGTGCAACTTTTAATACACTTAACACAATTGCTGAACGTATAAGCATGACAGAAGATTGGCTTATTGCAAATTGCAAACAGCATAACATTAATTTGCCTGACATAAATACCAGTCCAATGTATGTTTTTTCAGAAAAAGATATTTTCAATTTATTAAAGTTCCGAATCAAAGATATCTTTAGTGAAATAAAAAATGCATTTTGCATTCTTTCTACTACTCGTGAATATCCAGAACATTTACAGGCAATAAAAATGCTCAACAATCATGCAGAAAAATCTCTACCTAAATTCCAAAAGTTTTTACATAAAAATAATGCTCAAGAATTAAGCTATGAAGATTATTTAAAAGAATTAACACAAAAATATTTACACAAGACGGTACAACATGAACATTAAAAACAATACAACAAATACATCCCCAGCCTTTCAAGCACGTTTCTTTTATAGTGATGCGCTCAAAAGTGTTGTGGATTATGCAATTACTACTAACCACTTTGAAAAATTAAACAAAGCGAGAAAAAATATCTCTGCCTCACATTTTAATATAAGACTTTTACTTGATATTGGAGAAAGTACTACCGGTAAACCATGTGTTAATATTACACGTTTTGTACAAAAAGAAAATATCTCATTCCCACAAAACAGCAATGACTATAATATAGTAAAGCAAATAACTTTTAAATCAAGCAAAAAAATGAATCCCCTAAAGTTTGCCCTGCAAACTATAATAAAATTGGGAAATAATGCTCCTAAGAACAAAATGTTTCAAGCAACAATAATAGACAAATAAGGAGTATATAATATGAATCTCAAAACAAATATTCAACAACAACAATCATTCAAAGCTATTAAAATGGTTAAGTGTAATACTAAAGAATATAACAAAATTATGCAAACTTATGGCAAATTTTTTAATGAAAAACCGTATATTGTATTCAAAAATCGCTCCATAACCGATTGCACAACCGATATGTTAATTAAGAAAACAGCTTCGAAACTAAATAAATCAGTAGACTGGATGCGGATGAACTGTAAGTTAAATAATATTAATCTTCCGGATATAGAAACTGCACCGTTCTTTGAAATAAGCGGAAAAGACGTTTCTAAAACCAAATTATATATGATTATGGGTTTGATAAGAAACATAAAGACTATAATAAAAAAATCATCAAATTTATCAGTACCTGAACATTTAAGAACGATTAAAATTGCAAACGATTATGCAGATTATGCGCTCCCGAGCTTTTTAAAGTTTCTAAAGAAAAACAACGCTCAAGAGTTAACTTGTGACAAGTATATGGAGGAACTTGCACAAAGGTTCAAAGGTAAATAAACATGAACAAAAAAAACAAGGCGGGATGGTATAACCATCCCGCCTTGTTTTCTAAACAATTATTCAGTTTCCAGAAGTTCCATTGCAAGAGAAGCTTCAACTTTTCCGTTTAATGTTTTAGAAACTTCTTTTAGTTTTTGTGCAACAGTTTCCATTTCATCAGTCCAGATAAAATTATCTAGAACGTATTTCTCGCCTTTGTCAAAATCAGCCTCAATTTGAACTCTTATAATTTCTTCAAGCATTTTTCTTGCAGTTGGAACCATTTTATCGATATTAACCATTAATACTCCGTCTTTTGAAATCTCAATAGCTCCGTGTTTTAAGAAATAGTAATTTTGCATAACGGTTCTGACTCTGTGTGCCTGACTTAAATTCGGCTTGGATTTCAGCATATTGTCCGCCGCAAAGGTCACAATAATTTGTTCTCTTTGTTCCGGAGTATAAAGTCCATTTTCAGTTAATATATCAAGCATTGCAAGCGAAACCATATCAGCCTTGTTTTCTTCAATAATTGATTGATATTTTCCTAAAGCTTCACGATTTTTGTTCGGTCCAAGAGAATGCCCGTTTTCATGTCCTACTGTAAACCAGTGATCAGCTTCATCGTTATAATACCTGTGCTGGTCAGCGTTTAATGTTGCATCAAGACGTCTTTGTAGTTTTTGTTTTCCATCCTCGCTAGTTATTAAACGTATTTGACGGTGATAGACATTTCTTCTGCCCCCTCCTATTGTAAGCGATAATTTATCATCGTTAGGCAGATTTTCTGCTAGTGTAATACCGCCTCTGTATTCGCCGACATCACCCGTCACAGCCACAAGGTCAACATCAACCATTGTCTGCTTTGACTCTTTGTCCGGAGAAATATTCTGCTCATATTCATTATTAAAAGGCATGTTCTTTGCCATCAAGGGTAAATATTCTTTTACCTTCAATATCGCATCAGTACCTTTTTTATTAACGATACCAACCCTGCCGCCTAGCATATCTTTAGAAACAGGTTTGATATCATACTTGGAAAGCAGTTCCATTAGCTCCTTATTTTCAATAACCGTCTGAGTCATTTCATCAGAATAATTTTCACGTGTTATGGTAAATTCTAATGGAGTATCCTGTAATTCTGCCCATTTTTTATCAGCATACGCATCAAGCATAGGATCTGCTGTTTTTAAAGCTTTTGCCTGTAATTTAAGGAACTCATTAAAATCAGCATTTGTAGAAACCTTTGCTGCTTTTTCAAGCTGTGCAGCCATCATTTCAAACTCTATTTTATATTTGTCAATGTAGTCAGTACCTTTAAGCAAATCACCATCACGCTCCACAACACTACGCTGGTTAAGGATTGTTCTGACTTCCTCGATTTTATTCTGTTCTAACATTTTTTTAATGATTGAATGAAATTCTTCAACACTCAAATCTTCAGGATAAAGCCCTTTACCAAGTTTTTCAGATACCCCTTTGGCAAGGTTGATTTTGTTTGACTCTGTATCTATAGCACATACTCCCTTTTGAGCATCAAAAAGAATACGGGTTAATTTTGCATCATCGTTATTTTTTGCTATTTCACGGTTTAAATACTCTCTAAAAGCAAGATTATGATGATTATCCAATTTAAGATTAATTTCTTCTAGAATATAAGCTGCTTTTACAAGGTGTTTTAGAGCCTTTTTATCACCGTCAGCCAGTGATGTATACTCTTCTGCATCCGGTGCAAGCATTTTCTTTGTAGTCATATACTCTTTATTTATACGTTTTACCAGTTCATCATGCGAAAGATTTAATTCATAATCTTTTTGATAATTAACAATAGACTTATTTAATTCACTCATTTTATCAAGCTCCTCTGTTATTTTAGCCGAATTTCCACCACCCGAAACTGTAGAACCATCCTGTTTAGCTGTAGGCACAAGCGAAACACTATTTATAATTTTAGGGTTTGTACTTATAAGCGGTTTCATTTCCATTGCTAAACTCCATTTACAACTTTTTATTATATATTATTTTCAGAAAATGTACAGTAAAAAGCTGACTAGGACTATTTTGCTTGAACTGTACTTTACAGCTAATTAAAAACATCAGCTGTTATCTTATACACCCTCACCTTAAAATACCTATATTTTCGGATAACCTTTCTGCTGCCATTGAAATTCACAACAGAAGCATCTTTAACAGACAACAGATAGTATTAAGTCCCTCTGTACAGAAACTGCAATCAATTTATTGTTTTACACGCAGCACATACCTGCCAAAATTCAAGATTTACAAACATCAAAATTTTAGCACCGGTGCTTTACTGTATTGCAGATGTTTCTTCTTGCTGACTATCTTCTTTTTGTTTTTTTTCAAACACAATTTTCTCATCAGCAAGCTTCATTACAATTACATCACCGGGTTGATAAGTACTTGTAAGTATTTCTTCTGCAAGCGGATCTTCTATCTTCCTTTGAATAAGCCGTCTTAAAGGTCTTGCACCATAGGCTTCTGAATATCCGTCTTTTGCAAGAAAATCCTTAACTTCATCTGTTACTTCCAGAGAGAGTTCACGTTCTGTAAGACGTTTAAACAAGTCCTTCATCATCAGGTCTACAATTTGTCTGATTTCTTCCTTACTCAAGTGTGCAAATACAATAATATCATCAATACGATTTAAAAACTCCGGCCTAAAAGCTTTCTTAAGTTCTTCATTAACTGTTTCTTTAAGTTTTTCATATTTATCTTTTTTAGCATCTTCACCGGTTGTAAATCCGAGTTTGCCTTGAGTTGCAATCATACTGGCACCAACATTTGATGTCATAATAATAATTGTATTCTTAAAGTTTATATGTCTGCCTTTTGCATCAGTCAGACGGCCATCATCAAGAATTTGAAGCATAATATTGAATACATCAGGGTGTGCTTTTTCAATTTCATCAAAAAGGATTACCGAATACGGTTTCTTTCTGACAATTTCCGATAAGTGTCCACCATCATCATACCCTACATATCCCGGAGGAGAACCAATAAGTTTTGCAGTAGAGTGTTTTTCCATAAATTCGGACATATCTACACGAATCATATTATCCTCAGAACCAAAAACAGCCTCTGCGAGAGCTTTTGCAAGTTCTGTTTTACCAACACCTGTAGGTCCGGAGAAAATAAAACTTCCAATTGGTCTGTTAGGACTTTTTAAACCTACTCTTGCACGCCTTATTGCTTTTGAAATAGCTGTAACTGCTTCGCTTTGACCGATTACTCTGGCATGCAGCGTATCTTCAAGTTTCAACAAGCGTTCTGTTTCGCCTTCTGTTAATTTTGTAACAGGAACACCGGTCATTGTTGCAATAACTTCCGCAACATCCTCTTCTGTTACGGTAGGTTTATTCATATCATTATCACGTTTCCACTCTTCGGTTGCCTCGCGAATTCTATCTTTCATATTCGCTTCATCATCTCTCAATGAAGATGCAAGTTCAAATTCCTGATTTCTTATAGCTTCTTCTTTTTCTTTGATGATTTTGCGAAGTTCTTTATCAAGTTCTCTACCTTCAGGAGATAATGAACTTACTTTTAATCGAACTTTTGAGCTTGCTTCGTCAAGTACATCAATAGCTTTATCAGGCAAAAACCTGTCATTTATATATTTGCTTGAGAGTTTTGTAGCCGCTACTATAGCCTCATCTGAAATGATAAGGTTATGGTGTTCTTCATACTTAAATTTAAGCCCGCGGATAATCTCAATCGTTTCGTCAATTGAAGGTTCTTCAATTATAACCGGCTGAAATCTTCTTTCCAGAGCGGAATCTTTTTCTATGTATTTTCTGTACTCATCAGAAGTTGTAGCACCGATTACCTGAATTTCACCTCTTGATAAGGCAGGTTTGAGAATATTTGCAGCATCAATAGCACCTTCAGCAGCACCTGCCCCGATAAGTGTATGCATTTCATCAATAACAAGAATTACATTACCTGCCTGACGAATTTCATCCATAATTTTTTTAAGACGTTCTTCAAATTCGCCTCTGTACTTAGTTCCTGCAATCAAAAGCCCCATATCAAGCTGAATAATCTTTTTACCATCCAGAATATCAGGAACTTCTGCATTTACAATTCTTATTGCAAGTCCTTCTGCCACTGCAGTTTTACCAACCCCCGGTTCACCAAGTAGAACCGGATTATTTTTGGTTCTTCTTGCAAGAATTTGAATAACCCTTTCAATCTCTTTTTCACGTCCAACAACAGGGTCAAGACGCATTTCAGCTGCTGCTAATGTTAAGTCAGTACCATACTCATCAAGACTTGGAGTCTTAACTTTTGATGCCTGAGAAGAAGAGGTAGAAATATTACCTGATGCTGTCGTTTGAGGTTTTGTATCACCGAGCATTTTTACAACATTGCTGCGAATCTTGTTTAAATCGACTCCAAGATTTTCAAGTACACGTGCGGCTACACCTTCCCCTTCACGTATTAATCCGAGAAGAAGGTGTTCAGTTCCAATATAATTGTGACCAAGCTGCCGTGCTTCATCCCATGATAATTCCAGCACACGTTTTGCCCGAGGAGTAAACGGAATTTCTACTGCAACAAATCCTGACCCTCTGCCAATAATTTTTTCAACCTCAATCCTTGCATCCTTAAGGTTTACTCCCATTGATTTAAGAGTCTTTGCCGCAATTCCCGTACCTTCCCCAATCAAACCAAGTAATACCTGTTCTGTACCTACAAAGTTATGACCTAGACGTCTGGCTTCTTCCTGAGCCAACATTATTACTTTAATTGCTTTTTCGGTAAAACGTTCAAACATTAGTTTCTCCTCTATTAAACAGCTATTATAATGTTACAAAAAATAACGCAAAACTTCAAGTAGGTAAGGCATTATTTACACTATAAACCTTATTAATTATTCTAATATTTAATATTTGTGTATTAAATTTGTACTTACAAAACAGATAACTCTTACAAGATTATTTTACAGATACAGCCGCTTTTTCAATATGTTTTGCAGCATAAACAGCACTTACGGCACCATCAGAAACTGCTGTAATAACCTGTCTTAAAGGAGTTCTTCTTATATCTCCTGCTGCAAAAACACCGGTAACAGATGTTTCCATTCTCTCATCAGTTATTATAAATCCGTATTCATCCTGTTGTATTTGTCCATTTATAAGTTCCGTATTGGGGACAACTCCAATAAACGGAAATACACCATCCACCTCCAGGTTTGTAACATGTCCGCTTTTTACATTCTTAAGTACAAGGCTTTTAACTTTTGCTTCTCCCTGTATTTCAAGCGGAATTGTATCATATACAAATTCTATTTTTTCATTTGCTGCCGCTCTGTTTACAAGTATTTTATCCGCCCGTAAAGTATCACGCCTGTGAATTATGTATACTTTCTTTGCAAATTTTGTAAGATAAATCCCTTCTTCAACTGCAGTATTGCCGCCGCCTACAATAGCAACTATTTTATCCTTATAAAACGCACCATCACATACGGCACAATAACTTACACCATTACCTGTATATTCTTTTTCTCCACTAATATCTAATTTTTTAGGAGCTGCACCCATCGCAAGAATAACCGCCTGAGATTTGAATATATACTCTTTGGTTTCAACAATTTTAGGATTTGAAATAAGATCTATCGAAACAATTTCTTGCATTGGAAATTTATCAGCACCAAACTTATCACAATGTTCTTCAAATTTCTCAGATAATTCAAATCCGCTAATTTCCGGAAACCCCATATAGTTTTCTATATCTGCATAATTTGAAGGTTGTCCGCCAAACATAGTAATATCAATAATAGCACATTTAAGCGCACTCCTTGCGGCATAAACGCCGGCACTTAATCCCGCAGGCCCGCCGCCGAGAATAACAATATCATATTCATATACTTTTTTACTCATATAAACTTCATCCTCTAACTATCTTAAAACATTTTCGCCTGAGATTTTCTCACCGCGGATTTCATATTTAGCTGTATCGGACTTCATCACATGTCCATCCACATTTGAAACCTGTTCCAGTTTAATATCGTTAATACCAGAAAAAGTATTTTCATTTAATCTTATTGTCACCACATCTGTTAGTACTTTGTTATCAAAATCTACCTTTCTAGTAAACGAAACAACATTACCCTGAGCAGCGTTTATTGAAACATCAGCGCTCGCACCCGTAAACGGGTTGCTTAAATTTAAGACGTTACCAGTTCTGGATAAGTTCCACAAATCTGTACTTTTAGGTTTGAACAGTGCGTAATTACTGGCATCAACGATTTCTGCTTTAACACTCCAGCTTCCAAAAATAGCTTTCGGAACTTCATCAATCGAAACTCCGGCTTGCAAAGTATAAGTACTTTCAGCAATCGCAGGTATAAGAGTAATTGCCATTATTAAACCTATAAATAAAATCTGCAGATATTTTTTCATTTGATATTTTATCCTTTTAACATTAATCACATTACTGTCTGATTAACCGTGCCGTATTTTACTACCGTATCTCTTTAATATTGGAAATAATTACTTTCTGTTAACTTTTTCCACAAATAAGGATAGAAAAGTCTGTTTATATTTTTACTCCTCATTAGAAACATTTTAAGACTTGTTCTGCCACAGTCTTTTTTTTAACATTTGATTTAAACTTCTCCTGACAGTTTTTTATTTTCAATATAAAGCAATTATTTTTCTTCTCAATAGACTAAAAATTAATTTCTAATAAAGAAAATCATTTACCCCCACTTAGTCAAACTTATAGCTTTATAACATACATTTACTCTAAACAGTTATAAGTTTTTCCTGAAGAGTTTTTGCAGATTCTTCAAACCCCGCACGCCCCATAAGTGCATAAGTATAGTTTTTTGCCTGCTCTACTCCAGGTTGATTAAAAGCATTTATATTATACAATTCGCCGGCAATAGCTGTTTGCACTTCTAACATGTATAAAAGCTGGGCTACGTGATAACCATTAATATTGGGCAGGGTTATTGTCATTGTAGGACGTTTGTAGTCAGCCAGTGCAACCCTTGTAGAATCAGCCTCTGCATTTATAAGGTCATTAACCGTTTTCCCGCCAAGGTATCCGATACCCGTATATTCAAGGATTCTCGGGATTTCAAGAGTCGTATCAAACTCCTCTACTCTGATAAATGTAATAACTTTATTATTTGGCCCTTCATTATACAACTGAATTTGAGAGTGCTGATCCGTTGCACCGAGGGCTTTAACCGGTGTTTGACCATTGTATACTGCTTCATTATTATTATTCACTTCTTTACCCAGTGACTCTGCCCAGAGCTGCACATACCAGTCAGAAATATACTTTAAACGACTTGAATATGGCATCATTACAGAAATATTTTTACCCTTTTTAGTATCAAGAAGATATTGGACAAGTGCAGCCTGTGCCGCAATATTCTGATGGATATCAGTATTCTTGAGTGCTAAATCCATATCTTTGATACCATTCATAATTTCTTCAATATCAATACCAACAAGGGCAAGCGGAAGCAGACCGACCGCCGAAAATACAGAAAACCTACCGCCGACATCATCAGGTATGACAAAAGTTTTATATCCTTCTTGATCGGCAAGCTGTCTTAATACACCTAATTTTTTGTCAGTTGTCGCAACAATATTTTTCCTGTAATCATCGCCCAGCTCTTTTTCAAGTCTGTCTTTAATAATCATATATTGAGACATCGTTTCTGCTGTGGAACCGGATTTTGTAATAACATTCACAAGCGTTTTCTTTAAATCAAGAGTGTCTAAAAGTCCGTTCATATAATCAGGGTCAATGTTGTCCATAAAGAACAGACGCGGGAAATTGTTTCTTTGCTCTGGAGTAAGCACATTCCAGTATGGCTTAAGAAGTGCATGTGACATTGCAAGCCCGCCCAGTGCCGAACCGCCGATGCCAAGTACGAGGACATTTTCAAATCTGCCTGTAACCATTGATGCAAATTCTTTAACATACCAGACGGTTTCTTCATTATACCCGAGATTCATCCATTGGAGCCATTGTCCCGGTTTATCTTTACGCTTATTTAGATCAACAATTATTTCTGCAATCCTGTCTTTATAATTACTAAACTCTTCATCAAGGTTCAAACCGTCATTTTCTCCGATAATCATGGCATCAGTATTTCTACAGCTCAATCTAATCATCGCTAAGACACTCCTCTTTCTAAATATTCATTTATACTTATTGTACTATAAACACTGCGGATTTCAACCAGCCGGGTGACAGTTAAATTGCAGTTAATAATATTGTTTAAGTCAGTTACAGCAATTAAAAAATTTAGCAGATTTTTTAATATGAACAACCATTTTATTAATATACTCTTTTATTGCTCTACAAATTCAGCAAGTGAAAATATATCTTTTTATCTGTTTTTATTAAATTTCTTTTGCAAAAACTTAAGGTACCACTTTGTAAGTAGAGGTTTTTTATACAGTTTAACATCTTCCATTTTAAGAAGTTTGTTATCCCCGCACACAACAGTAACTCCGGACAAATGCGGCGCAATTTCCACAATACTGCCCGGTTGATGATAAGGAGTGTTGTTATCAATTATATATGTTTTGTGAGGATTTGGTGACAAGAACTCTTTACCAGTTGCAAAAAATGTTTTGCCCCACGGATAAATAGCCCGAATATGTGCATAAACATCCTCCGCCGGTTTTCTGAAATCAAGCATTACTTCCATATCTTTAGATGAATAATAAGTTGCACGTTCCTCTATTTGTGTAAGAGGAATAATTACATCTTCCTGCAATTTATTCAACAATTCAAATACAGCTCCTCTTGCAACAAGCACTGTACGTTTTTTAAGACTTTCACCCGTATCTTCCGGCAGGACTTCAACTCCACGCTGAAATAAAATAGCCCCTGTATCATAATTTTCATCTACCAGATGAAGACTTATTCCGCTTAAATCTTCCCGATGTTTAATAACCTGATAATACGGATTTACACCACGATATAGCGGTAATAGCGATGGATGTGCATTAATTGTTCCAAGCCGTGGAATTGAAAAAATCTCTTTTTTTATTTTTTCACTCCAGGAACCTACAAGAATAACATCAGGATTGAGTTTTAAAACAGCTTCTTTAAACTCTTTGCTGTTAATACTTTTTGCTTTAATCTCCGGCAAATTATAACTTCTTATATACGCATAGTCGAGCGATGGGATTATACTATCTCTTATCCTGCGGATAAATGACGAATATTTTTTTCTGTCCCCGCGTAAAACCCCTACAATTTCACAACCTGCATCAAGTGTCCCTGCTATAAGGTTTGTAAACATTTCGCCATATCCTACAATTATTACTCTCAGCATTTTGTTAAATCCTTTTTTATTTGCTCTTTTAATTTATCAAGCGATTCAAATTTCCGCTCCAAACGTATTTGTTTTTCTATTTCTATATTAACAAATTCTCCGTAAATGTCATCACTAAAATCCAGAATATAAACTTCGGCAACCGGTGTTTTGTTGTTTTCATTGACAGTCGGTTTTATTCCAAAATTCATCATACCTTTATAATTATTATTTCTAATGTTAATTCTAACAGAATAAACTCCATAAGGAATTTTTACAAGCTTTTCCGGATATATAACATTTGCCGTAGGATAACCGATTGTTCTGCCTATTTGATTTCCGTGTATAACATATCCATCAAACGAAAACGAATGTCCCAACATTTTATTTGCCGCAATTATATCTCCACTGCTCAATTTCTGCCTTATTACAGAAGATGAAATTATTTCACTGTCAATTATTTCAGGCTCTATCATAAAGTATTCATAACCGTAAATAATACTTTGTTCTTTCAGAAATTTTACAGTTCCAAGCCTTGACTTCCCAAAAGTATGATTAAACCCTGTTGTTATAGCTTTTGGTGCAAATTTTTTAACGAGTGCTTCAAGGTAATCTTTGCAAGATACTTCCATTAGTTTTTTATCAAAATCTATGCTAAAAATATAATTAATACCCAATTCTTTAATAAGCTTATCCCGTGTTTGACGGGATGTAATATATTTTACTTCTTTCCCCGCAGCCTCTGCAGGATGAGCATTAAATGTTATAACTGCCGATTTTACCCCGTTATGTTTTGCATAATCCACAGCATTTAAAATAACTTTTTTATGCGCCCTGTGTACCCCGTCAAAAAATCCCAGCGCAAGTGAAAAATCTTTACAGTTATCAGGTATAATATTAAACATATATTAATTTTATCAAGTCAAGTAATCAAAGGCAATGCTGTAATAGAGTAATATTGATTTTTCCGGGAAATATATACTCAAGTTATAAATCTCAAGAGTGATTTAAACCAGCCTTTAACTCCTTTTTGTTCAGGAAGTACCGTTCCCGCATAAAACTGCTCATAATTATCTATTATATTAACCGGCAGTGATTTACCGCTCAAAAGTATTTCAGAAATAGATTTTAAATACAAATCCTGTTCCTTACGATATTCTTCATCCATTTTACGCAAATCTTCATCAGCTTCATAATGAACCAGTGCATGATATGCAGCAAGTACACTCTTATCATGGTCTCCTTTAGGAAACCTTAATAAGGCTTCTCTTGTAATTCGCCGACCCGCAAGTACATCATCAATTAATCTAGCACACAAGCGTCTGTTTTCTAAACTCATACTGCTATTTTATACCAAAATCTACTCCTGATGAATTTGGCATCACATCAAAATTAACTTTTGTTCCGTCAGATAAATCAATAATACCACTAGGCTCATTTTTTTGGGGGACATTCAAATTTTTAAATTTTCGTTGATATTGAAAGACATCATCACCGCTATTTGTTTTTACACAGCCGGTTAAAAGAAATGAACCTACAAAACATATTAGACACATTAGAACTGTTAATTTATTCATAATAATTATCTCTATATATACATTATATATTTATTTTATAACTTTTCAATCCAAGTGACAAAGGGGAAAAGAGGTAAGGCGTAATGTATAAAGTGTAATCGGAGTCTAATCAGGTTCAAAAATGCTAGATATAAACAATAAAAATCTGTCCTTTTACCTAAGTAAAAGGACAGATTTCATGATTATTTTTTAGAAAATTATTCTACTTCAATTGCTGAAACAGGGCAAGAATCTGCTGCTTCTTTAACACAATCTTCATTGCCTGCAATACCATCTTCATTAACTTTTGCGATATCTTCTACACTAAATACAGCATCGCATATTGATTCACAAGCTCCGCATCCTATGCAAGAATCATTAACTGTTACGTTCATTTTTATTCTCCTTTTTTATTTTTACATACGGCTTATTCAACCATATATATTATAAAAAACAAAAAATAAAATTACAATAGATGAACTGCAACAGAAAGGGCTATAAATTTAAACCCTGTCATTTCACCAAAGTTCACAGACTGCATACCTTTTTTATACATTAGTACCGGAACTTTTTCCCTCGTATGGTCAGTACCCGAAACGGTAGGATCACACCCGTGATCAGCAGTTATTATGAGTAAATCATCATCTCTTAATTCGCTGATAATTTTGCCTAGATAAACATCGGCTTCTTCAAGCGCTCTGCCGTATCCTTTATAATCATTTCTATGCCCGTAGAGCATATCGGTATCAACCAGATTAGTAAAAATTATACCGATATTATTATTGGTTATTACTGTATCAGGATAAGCTATTTTATCAAGTTCCAGTTCACCTTTTACGGCTTTAAGAGTTAACTCAAGTCCTTCTTTATTAGAACCCGTATGAATGGCATGAGTAATACCTGATTTAGCAAAAATATCTTCAATTTTTCCTATACCAATAACTTCCGCACCAAGTTTTTTTATCGTATTTAAAATCGTGTCCGAAGGCGGAACCATTGAATAATCCCGCCGGTCAGCAGATATTCTCGTAGGTTTACCATCTATAATTTTATAAGGACGTGCAATTACTCTTGCAACAAAAAATCCCATATCATCAAGTGTTTTTCTGGCTATTTCACACCATTCATATAATGTTTTTAAAGGAATTAAATCTGTATCAACAGCTATTTGAAACACACTATCTGCACTTGTATACACAATAGGATATTTTGTTTTGTGATGCTCATCATTCAACTGCTCAATAATAACAGTTCCACTTGCCGGAATATTTGCAAGTACACCACCGCAGCCGGTTCTTTTAATAAATTCATCAATAAGTCTTTCAGGAAAACCATCAGGGAATGTTTCAAATTTTTTTTCAGAAACAAGTCCTGCAATCTCCCAATGACCGGTCGTAGTGTCTTTCCCTTTTGATTCTTCTTTTAAAACAGCTGTTATACCAAGCTGATTAGCTACAGGATTAATACCTTTCAAGTCGCAAAGATTTCCAAGTCCCAATCTTTCCATAACAGGAAGTTTAAGCCCATTATTTGCTTCACATACATTCTTTAGAGTATTACATTCCGGAATATCGCCAAATTCCCTACAATCAGGCATAGCACCAATTCCCATAGAATCAATAACAACAATAATTGCTCTTTTCACTCTATATCAACTCCCTGTTTAAAGTTTAAGCATAGAAACAACTTCTATACCTGTATTTTCAATCTTTTGCCTGCCGTTAAGTCCGTCAAGTTCAATAATAAACGCTGAAGCAACAACATTTCCGCCGACTTTTTTGAACAAATTACAGGCAGCAGCAGCAGTTCCGCCGGTAGCAAGCAGGTCATCAACAACAAGAACCCTTTTCCCTGCTTCAACTGCATCCTCATGAATTTCTATTGAATCAGTGCCGTATTCAAGTTCATAACTTTCACTCACTGTTTTTGCAGGAAGTTTATTGGGTTTTCTAACTGGAATAAAACCGGCACCAAGCCTGCAAGCCAGAGGCGCACCGAAAATAAATCCACGTGATTCTATACCTGCAACATAATCTATGTTTTTATCTTTAAATGTGTTGTACAAAAAATCAATCATTTTATTCAGGGTTTCAGCATCTTTTATTGCTGTTGTAATATCAAAAAACAAAATACCTTTTTTAGGGTAATCAGGAATTGTTCTTATTTTTTCTTTCACAGATGTAAGCATTTTTATACCTCTTGTAATTCTTTTTTTATTTTCTTTAACTTTGATAATATTGAGCGTTCTTTTTCCATAACCAAACCATGAGTGGTTTTACCCCATTTCATATCTTTTTTAAGAAACACTATTTTACCGAGAATGAATAACACCATCGGAAACCATATTATTAACATATAAACAGTAGTTTCACAAGCTTCTTTTATAGCTTGAAGGCGCGGTACATTATCATACCGCCTTAAACTATACCGTATGGCAGTAAAAAAGCCAAAGGCCATTATAACCGCAATAACGCCTGAAGAAAGAAACTCGTTAGGGCCGACTTTTCCCATAAGAAACTTTATCGTTCTAAACCCCACTTCAAGTAAAAACCACAATGGCATAATAAATTGCAGAATAAATATAAACATATCTGTCTGTGCTTTCAACGACATTTTTTTTGAATTAAATGCATCCCAGAAATATTCCAAATATCGTCTGATACTGCCTTCTAGCCATCTTCTGCGCTGTCTGAATAAAGGCACAAGGTAAATTACACCTTCTTCATAAACAATTGCATCTGCACAAAAACGCACATCCCAGCCTTTTATATGAAGTCTTGTCGACATATCCAAATCATCCGTAATGGTATCATTATTCCATCCGCCAATATCTTCAAGTGCCGAACGCTTAATAAGTTCCCCGTTACCACGAAGTTCTACTGCACCTTTAACTGAATCTCTGCCAGTCTGTATATTGCAATCAAAAGTATATTCGTTATTCTGGCAACGTGTAAGGAAATTTACATCTTTATTTCTAATAACTTTTCTTGCCTGTACAGCCCCAACATCTGCCGGTTCAAGCTCAGGAATAAGTTTTTTTAAAAAATCACTTTCAACCGTTGCATCCGCGTCAAATACAAGAACAGCTTCACCTTTGGCATATTTCATTGCATCATTTAATACAGCTGACTTTCCAGGATACGCATTATGCGGTCTGATAAGAGCAATAACTTTTCCTTTATATTTATCTTCAAGACGCTTTATTACAATAGGTGTTTTGTCAGAACTTCTATCATCAATAACAATAACCTCAAACCTCTCATAATTCATTGCCAGAATATTTTCAACCGTATGGGTAATAACTCCCTCTTCATTGTGTGCAGGTATTAAAATAGAAACAAAAGGCTTGTAATCTTCATTAATTATAACAGGCTGTTTTTGAAGTTTACGCTTTTTATGCTTGGTTGCAAGATTCATATAAATCCCATACACAACCATAAATGCACACAAAATGACAAATCCTATTCCTGTGTTAACGTGATATTGGAATACGTATAGAAAAATACTTAAAAATGCGACTATTGTTAACAGAAGTATTCTTTCTCTCATAACTTCCTCATACTTAAGATAGTATAGCAGAAATACAGGTAAATAAATATTTTTGTAAATTTTCATTAAGTTTATACCTGCAAATTACATTTTACACCAATTTTTTACACAATTTGTATAATACAGCATTTACAACAATTCCTGATATTAATCATTAAGTTTTGTTATAAAAAATATATACTTTGTAAATATTTCTTAACAATATGTAATAAACATGGCAATTTTTTTGACCACAAAAACTTTATATAAGAGTAAGGAGAAAAGTTACCCCATGAAAGAACAAGAATTAAACGCAGCAATGTCAGTTATTACAGATCCGGTTAAAAATGTTTATAAATTAGAAACCAGACAGGACATTGAAGAAATTCAAAGAATTATAAGAATATTTAATATTGCTAATGAGCAGCAAAACAAACATAGAATGCTTTCAATCAAGAATTTAGCAACTTTAAGACTTGTATTAAGCAATAATTAATATGCAATTTATTATGGGTTTATATGACTAAAACGGGCGAATGAATTATCGTCCGTTTTTGATTTATGGAGTACTACTTTCCGGTTAAAAAAAAACTCTTTATAATCAGCCACTGTCAGATAGGAAACTGCCGTAAAAATCTTTATATTAGGTTAGGAGATTTTTATGAAACGATTTCTGTACATGCTTATTATTGTATTTTTAACATTTACACCTGCTTTAGCAGGGAAATATGATACACAACTACTTACAATGGAAGAAGAGCTATACGGAATAAACTATGCTGACCAGAATGATGAAACAAGGCTTGCAAGACTTGAACAATCTGTTTACGGAACAGTATCCCAAAATAGTATAGCCGAAC
This sequence comes from uncultured Muribaculaceae bacterium, assembly GCA_964452495.1. GTDB lineage: Bacteria > Cyanobacteriota > Vampirovibrionia > Gastranaerophilales > Gastranaerophilaceae > CALUTH01. The sequence goes on from CAYVMC010000005.1 coordinate 81,058, forward strand.
GAGTAAAAAAAATATCAGATGATTTGTGTGCCGATGTTATAAATGAGAAAATAAAACCTTGCAAAGATACTTTTATGGCAGAAGAAGAGTCAAAACTTGCTGCAGATGAAACAGTAAGTTATCCGGCTTTAGATAGAGTAGAGACAAAGCTTTTTAACAAAACTTATGAAAAAAATGATTTAGATAATAGACTTGCAAGAATAGAAAAACATTTATTTAATCAAACCTATGATAAAGATAGTTATAACGAACGCGTAGAAAGAATTAAAAACAATGTATTTAAAGAAGATTACCGTATGGCATCACAAAATGCCTATTATGATGATTTATCATACGGCTCAGGTATGAGAAGCGAAGATTTGAGCGGATTAAACAGAAATTTGTTTACAGGAAGAGGCAAAACTTCTTTTGAAGACCGATTATCAAGTCTGGAAAATCAGATGCTTGGCGGATCATATAATTACGATACGGATGAAGAACGTATCAACCGTTTAAATAGTGCCTACAAAGCACAAAAATCAATGAATAAATACGATTCTAACAGATTTCAACAAGGATTATCCACAGCAATGCAGATTGGAGCAATGATTTTAATGGTATTATGTATGGTTCTTTAAAACATTCTAAATATTGCTTGCCCGAAAAGTATAACACCTATTATAATACTTAAAAAACTTGCCACCATAACTGCTCCGGCAGAAATATCTTTTGCCATCCCGACAAGAATACTGTATTTATTTCTAAAAGTTGCATCAAGTGCAAATTCTATTGCTGTATTAAGCATTTCTGAAATTATTACCATACCTATAGTCAATAGAAGTATACATATTTCTATCGGGCGAAAACCAAATAACAATGATAAAAACAGTACAATTACCGCAAGAACCATGTGTACACGTATATTACGCTCACTCTTTAGTACAAGCCGCATACCCTTTCTGGCATGCTTAAAAGAACTGTTAAAATTTTTTGTTTTAAACTTTGTCATACTCCACAACTTTCAAGGCATCATTTTGCATTTCTACAACAAAATTGTAGTCTTCTTCTGTCTGATGGTCAAATCCTAAAAGGTGCATTATTCCGTGAGATATTAAAAAATATAATTCTTCTTCAAAACTTTTACCCTTTTTTTCAGATTCTTCATTAACTTTATCAAGAGCTATTATAAATTCGCCAAGATTAATTTCACCGTCAAATATAAATTTATCATCATCATCAGCAAATATTGCAAAAGTAATAATATCTGCAGGATAATCTTTATTCCTGTATTCTTTGTTTAACTCATGAGTTTTCTTAGAGTCACAATAAAGTATATCAAATGTTACTGTATCATACTTAAACCCGCTAAGTGCTGATTTATCACCTATATGAGATATATAATATTCAAAAACCCGTTTTGCAATAGCTATTGCTTTTGCTTCATCAACATTATATTCATTACAAATATTTTCGCTAAAAATATTAATGTTCATCACGTTTGTTTTCAAGTTCTTGAATTTTTGCCTCTAAATCCTTATCAATAGTTTGCACCGCTGCTTTATTTCTGTCAAGTTCATTAACAAGATCTTGTTGATACTTAATTCTTTCATGATGAATACCACGAAGAATACGACCCATTACCGAAGCAATTGTTGAAAGATCTTTTAATGTGATTGGTGCATCTGATAATTGTCCATCATTTAAACGTTCTCTAATAATTCTATCTATTATAGCATCAATTTCTTCTATAGAAGAAGCTTTATTAGCACGTACCGTAGATTCAACAGCATCAGCTATCATTAAAATTGCTGTTTCTTTGGAATTAGGTTTTGGACCTGGATAACGGAACTGTTCCTCTGGAACATTTTCAACACCTTCCTGTGCTACTGCCTGTTTGTAGAAGTAGCTTACAAGTCCTGTTCCGTGGTGCTGTAATATAAAATTATTTATAATAGCAGGTAAACCATTATCTTTTACCAGCTCTACGCCATCTTTCGGGTGTGCAGTTATAAGCATTTTTGAAAATTTAGGAGAACAATTATTATGCGGATTTTCTATTCCATAGCTTGACTGATTTTCTACAAAGAACATCGGGCGTTTAAGTTTACCAACATCATGATAAATTGCGCCAACTTTTGCAAGAAGCGGATTTGCTCCGATTGCTTCAGCAGCAGCCTCACAAAGATATGCTACCATCGCACTGTGATTATATGTACCGGGAGCTTTCAATTGTAAGTCTTTTAAAAGCGGCTGATTTTGGTCTGCAAGTTCTACAAGACCGTACGGAGAAATCATTTGAAACAACTTTTCAAGAACAGGCATAAATCCTAGAGTTAAAAGTCCGCCAATTACAAAACTATTTAGCATTATGTATGTTATATCAGTGAGTATTAATACATTATCAATATTCATAAGGAATTTTTCAAGCAAATATACACATGCAAGAATTATACCGCCGGTTAATGCTATTTTTAATCCAATAATAATCATATCATTACGTTTGGTAAATTTGTGATTGTAAACAGTTATCATCGTAAATATATTGAGCAGCATGAAAACAACAATCATTTCAACACCATAATGCATACTGATTGCAATATTTACAAGTATAAGATTAGCTGCAAGCAATGCAACTCTGGGATTTGCAAAAATAGACATTATAATCATAAATGCTGGAAAAGGAATAATGTATGGTGAGAAACCTGTAGGGAGAACAACCGGAAACAGTGAAATAAAGAGTGAAAGAAATGCAAAAAGGTTTAGATAATTTGATTCAAGATAATTTTTTTCAAACCCTTTAAGATACAATAAAAACATACTTGTAGAAAGTGCTATAAGGAAGAATATACCAGCAATTCCAATATAATTAATTTCAAGTACATTATATCCGGCTTCTCTTAAAGCATCACTTTTAATTTTTGTAATTTGTTCTCCAGCAAAAACAATTGCTTCACCCTTTTTAAAAGTTACTTCATAAGGTTTAACCGAATTTTGTGCATTTCTCCTTGCAATTTCCGTTGCAAATTCATCAACTATAAGGTTAGGAACAATAACTTGATTAAGTATAGCTGTAATCATGTATGTTTGAGCGCGTGGTATTGATTGATACATGCCTTTTTCTATTATGCTTGAAATTTTATCTTTTTCAAAATCTTCTGCTGTAATACCTATATTAAGAACTGTATCAAGAGTACTTTGCGCTCTGCTGAAAATTTTATTAAAAGAATCTAAATCAGAGTGAAGAAGAAAATCAATCAGTGCTGTTTTTTGTGAAGAGCGTGGAGAATCAAAAAGTACAGAAATTTCATTAAACTTTTTATCTTCAGAAATTTGTGATTCACGAATTTTTAAAATGGTGTTTCGTAAAGTTGTAAGGTTTATTTTTATAAAATCATCATTTGCCTGAGTTAAAATAGGTTCAACTTTACGTGCAACTTCTTTTTTATGCTGCTCGGTTCTAATTGTATCAATGACTGTAATATTTTTTTGAGCAACAATATCCTGCTTACTTACACCATTTTCAATTATTTGTTGAAAAAAGAAGTTTTGTGAAGACAGAATCATAGTCATTGCTATTGCAAACAACATAAACATAAGGAAATTCTTAAAAATATTTGATTTAAAAAAATTAAAAACTTTTTCTTTATAAGTCATAAATTATCCTCATTCTGATTATCATTCATGTTTACTACAAACCCGCATTTAATACAAGACAAAATCATACCGGTACTATCAACAGGTCTCAATACATGTTCACATTTTTCTTCCTGTTGCGTTGTATTTTCCCCAGTCAGAAAATATTGTACATCATTTTTATTCTGGTGTTTACTAATAAACTTTATGATTAATTCAATAATATACATAACTATATTCTAAACCCGTGGGGGAGAAGCGTTGAAATTTTATCAATTTTTGGGGTTTCATTTTTTTCAGTTATTATTTCCGTATCAAAATCCTCTTTGAATTCATAAATTACCTGCCTGCAAGCACCACAGGGATAACATTCATCGGATTCAGGCGAAAAAATTGCAACAGCAAGTATTTGTTTTTCTCCATTTGATATTGCATTACCTATTGCACAGCGTTCAGCACAGATAGTAAGCCCGAAACTTGAATTTTCAAAATTGCATCCCTTATAAAAATTTCCACTGGCACCCATAACACATGCTCCTACATGAAATTTTGAAAATGGAGCATACGAATTCTGGGATACATCTTTGGCTATATCTAACATTTGTTTATAATCTATATCCATAATTACAAATTTATGATTTTTCTAAACAAAAGTAATCAGCCAATTGTATGATTATTGCTTTTTAACAAATTTTCATCTCTATATTAAGCATGCCTGCATATTTTTTTTATTATAATGCTTTCCTGTAAAAACTACACTAAACTATCGCAAAATTGTATAAAAAAAAGACCTTGTATAATTTAAAAACCAAGGTCTGTCCGTTTAAATAAGAAGAGAGAGCTTTATATTCTGGTATAAAACTTGTAAAAAAATTTTTTGCCACATTTTTACAAAAAAAGTCAAAAAATTTACAAAAATTTACAATTCAGAGCAATAGAATAAAAAACAAAATATAAAAAAAACCCGCTGACTAATTACAGCGGGCTATAAACTCCTAACTTTATTTTTTTAGAAATCGTACTGAGGAATTACAAAAGGTTCATTATTAGCGCCTTTGTCTACAAAACTCAGATAGTATTCCATTGCTGTTTCTTTTGATTTTTCATAAAATTCTTCAGGCAGGTACTTTTTATGAAGAAGTGTTCTTTCACCGGAATAATTACCGAGGGTTTTAGCATATTTTGTAATTTCTTCAAGATTATCACCACCTGCGTACGCTTTTGTTTTTGCATCTGTCCCGGACGGACGAATTTCCACATATTTGTTGTCAAATTCAAGATAAGTTCCATCACCTACAAACTTGATTGTCTTAAGATTGTTAAATTCAAGCGTTAAGAATGCATCGTTAAGAATTTCTTTTACATTATCTAATGTAATAATTCCTTCTTTATATCCTATAGCAAGTGATAAATAAAACAAATCATTTTTAGTTCTTTGTTTTTCACCTTCCAATTTATCAGCTTTCAACTTTTCAATATCAGGTTCTGATTCATTATAATAAGAAATATCTTCACGTACATCATAAATTGATTTAAGATTTCCGGACTCAAAAATATTTTGTAAATATTGTGACATTGTTTCATTATTTTCTTCAAGTTTTGCAGCAAGACAGGATGCAACAATAATAGCTTCTGTTGCACTTTTTTCACGCATTGCAATTGCTTTTCTTCCTGCTTTTGATGATATGAGTTCTTCTGCACCCATAATCATTCCGCCAGATTCTTCTCCACCGAATATTAGCCTTGGCTGAACACCCAGATTTATTTTATTACCAAATACATCTTCAACAATAACTTCTGATTCTGGGTTATTTTTAATCTGAAGTTCAACTTTTTTCATAATATTGGCAATTTCTTTAAACCCTACAGGAACATTAACCACTCTGACATTATGATGTTTGCCCCATTCATCCCAGGAAAGCGCAGATGCTGTTGTTTTAATCATAAACCTTGGATAATCATTTAATTTACCATTAGACTTAAGCTGACGTATACGGTATTCCATAAGCATTAAGAAAGACTGATTAGCAGTATAAACTGTTAAAATTCTATCTTCATCCAGTTTTATATATGAAATACCAAGTTCATCAAGAGCAAGAATATTTCCTGTTGCTTCTATCTGACAAACAGTAAGTCTGTCATGATCTGGATCAGTTATTAAAACAACTGTTCCTAATGGATAAGTTTTTAAAATTTCAGGATAATGTAATGTTTCTATTACAGGAAAATAATTTTCCCCATTAGATTTTTGTGCAACAACAGTTGCATCAACCGAGTAATCATAAAAAACTTTGTTGCCCTTCGGGTCATGGTCATATTTACCTATTGAGTGGAAAAATGGGTCTTCTTCCGTATTATTCCATGCAAATTTATCTTCTATTTCAAGCGCATCAAGAACCTTACTCAACGTATTATAAGCACATCCGCCAACACACTCTATCATTATTTTATTTTTCATTTTTTTCAAGTGTTCAAGATTAGCAGCTACGCCAGATTTAAGGTATTCAACATACAAATCAATACCGTTATTAAGTTTAGTAAGCACAAACTCATCAATAAGCGGATTATTCTCTGCAGCAACCTTTATTTTATAAGAACCTTTTTTTTCAACCTCATCAAATATTTCCTGAATTTTATTGACAAATTCAACAGATTCATCAGGCAGATACTGACTGCCTTGATTATTAAGATCTTTTGTTGCAGTTTTAACTGAAATACCATGGCTTGATGTTATATATTCACCGCCCGCAAGATCCAATTTGAACGCTAAAAATGACGCAAGCCAAATTGGCATTGTTTTTCTATCCTGATTTGTTAATGTTCTTATTCCCAGAGCAGCTTGTATTCTAGCAATAGCATCAAGATAAAGCGCAGAATTATATCTGACTTCGCTTCCTGCAAGTTTCACAATTTGGCTATCAGGATACTTTTCTTTAAGCACAAGCCCCTTAGCTAAGGTAGCAAGTACAATGCCTACAAGATTTATAGGAAATCTTGTATCCTGCGGGTAAAGTATATTTTGAGGTCCTCTTATTCCTGCTGTTGACACACGTGCTTCTTTCGCATAATTCTCAAACCATTCTTTTAAGTTCAACCCTTTGGGATTTTTCTTAGCATCGTATGGATATAAATACTCTTTTTTAAGTGTAAAAACAAATTCACCTTTATTGCTAAAATCAATAATATCAAGTTTTTTAACATAATCAGGTGTTTTATCAAACACACTTTTAAACAGTTCATTTTCTAATTCACAAGATGCTGCTCTTGTCATAATTAAATCCTCTCACTTTCGGCTGACTAAATAATACTATACTATAAATATATTTAAAAATAAACAACTTTTAATATTTATAGTTATCAAACATGCAGTTAAAATTATATATATTATATTTTAATGTTTAAAGTGCAAAATCACCATGTTTTTTTATATGCTCAATTAAACCGCCATCATCAAGAAGTTTAACCATAACATCAGGCAGCGGCTGTATTTGAATAATTGTACCTTTGGTAAGATTATTTATTACACCGGATTTTATATCCAAATCAAGTTCATCGCCTGCATCAATACCATCAGTATCACATTCTATAGCAAGAAGACCAATATTTATTGCATTTCTATAAAAAATTCGTGCAAAACTTTTAGCCAGTACGGCACCTACACCAGCAATTTTTATAATTTGCGGGGCATGTTCACGTGAAGAACCAAGCCCAAAATTTGAACCGGCAACAACAAAATCACCTTTTTTCATGTTTTTCGCAAAATTTTCATCTGCATCTTCCAGCACATGTTTTGCAAACTCGATTAAGTCAGAACGTAAATGATATAAACGTCCGGGAGCTATGTGGTCTGTTGATATATCATCTCCGAATTTAAAAGCTTTACCGGTTAATCCCATTTTTAATCCTCTCTTTACCTATCAATTATATTACAGTAAAACAAATTGTTTAACTTATTTTTGATAAACTTTAATTTTTATAATTACAAGTTAAACTCTGAGTTGAACAGGCATAATCAGATACAGGTAATCTTCTTCACTCTTTGGTCTGAGTACAGCTGCAGATAAATTCGTATTCATTTGTATCAAAACTTCTTCAACTTCCGCAATTTTTAAGAAATCAAGAAGATAACGATAATTAAAAGCAATGAGCATATCTTCTCCGCTGTAAGATATTTCTATTTTATCCTCACTTGCACCCGCATCCGGTGTATCTGCATTCATTTTTAAAATCCCGTCGGTAAACTCAAATTTTACTATACTTGTTTTTTCATCAATCATAGTCGATACAATTTCAAGTGCAGAAATAAGCTTATCACGATTGACTAATGCCTGCTTAGTAAAACTGGCAGGTATTAACTGATTATACTTAGGATACTGACCTTCCATTAATCTTGATATGAGTTTTGTAGTGCATGTTTTAAATATTATTCTTGATTTTTCTTTTGAAATTGTTACATTTTCATCTTCAACATAAGATGTCATTCTGATAAACTCCGATAGTATTTTGGACGGAACTATCATAGAAAAATCTTTATTTTCATCATTTTTAACAAATTCTTTTGCCCTTGCCAGCCTGTTGCCGTCAGTAGAGGCCATTTCAAGAATTTTATCATTTATTGAACATATTACACCTGATAAAAGATTATTAGTTTCATATCCAGCCGCCGCAAAACTTGTCATTTTTGCACAAGTAACAAAAGGTTTCATTTCTATTTCAATAGATTCACTTTCTGTAATTTCATCTTCTATAACAGGAAATTCTGATGCTGAAATACCTATAATATCAAATTTAGATTTTCCGCTTGTAATAAGTGCTATATTATCTTCATTTATTTCAAAATTAACAGGTGCGTTACCCAGTCTTGAAATAATATCTGAAAGTCTTTTAGCAGGAAGTGTTATTTTACCTTCTTTTTCAACCTGACAATTTATAGTTGTAACAACTGTTAAATCAAAGCTTGTTGCCGATAGTTTTAGAGCATCCGATGAAACACTTTCTATAAGTACATTTGCAAGAACAGGCTGTAAACCTTTCGGAACAGTTGCACGTTCAACTATTTTAAGACCGTTTAATATAACATCTTTCTCTACCGAAAACTTCATCACTTATACTCCTTCATCAAACTTGTAATTCTTGTTATGATTGGAAACTATTAAATTATCCACTTACCAGATTTTTATCCCTGTAACGGAAAAATCACTTCCCCTTTATACGTAAGGTCGAAAATACAAATCTAGCATTTTCTCAAACCTTTTTTACTTAATAAATTATAGTACAAAATTAAAAAATATACTATAAGTTTAATTTATACCCGCCTCCATAAACCGTTTCAATATATTTTTTACCATCAGATACTTTATCAATTTTACTTCTTAAATGTCTTATGTGTACTCTTATTGTTTCAAGGTTATCGTCAGGCTCGTATCCCCAGATATCTTTAAGAAGTTTTGCACCGGCAACAATAGTTCCATGATTTTGAAATAGTACATTAAATATATCAAATTCAATTGGTGTAAGCTTTTGGATTTTATCATTAATTTTTACACTGTAATTTTCAGGTAAAATAGTTATTTCTTTATAAGTTAAAAGTTCTTTTGTTGCTGCTGATTTAGGTATTTTATCTGAACGCTTGAGGAGCGCTCTTATTCTAACCATTAATTCTTCAATCTCAAATGGTTTGCACAAATAATCATCAACACCTGTATCAAAACCTTTTACTTTATCATTTAATTGTGACAAAGCTGTAAGCATAATAATAGGTGTATCAGCTATTTCCGGACATTGCCTGATACGCTGTGCAACAGTAAATCCATCTACTTCAGGCATCATTACATCTAGAACTATACAGGATGGTTCTTCTTGTTTTGCAGTCTGAAATCCGTCTATACCGTTAAAACATTGAATAACATTGTAACCTGCAAGTTCAAGATTTATTTTTATAAGCTCATTTATTGCTTTATCGTCATCTACTACCAGTATTTTATTTGCCATATCAATTATTATTGTAGAAAAAATGTAAATAATTGTCTATAAGTTGTTTTATAATGTAGAGAACTTTTGTTTTATTTTAAAAATAGGAAAATTTTAACATGTTTTTGACATCTTTTGACAATCTTTTTATACAAAATTCTACAATCTTTTGACAATAAAAATTATTGATATTACTTAATTTAAGGCTTTATTCTACAAAAAATGTTTACTTATTATGACGATTATTATTTTAAATAATTAATTAATTAAATAATTAAATAATTAAATAATAAATAATATATGTAGAAAAATCTTTTAAGTTAAGTAATTTTTTATCAACTAATTTGCATAATAAATATATTATTCATTATTTTTATCCAGTAATAGTATTTAGTAATTATTGCAGCTTATCTATGGTTTATTAATACAGTACTTTTTTAAACACATTCAAGCTTTAATACTTGCTTTATTTCTCTTAAATCTTCTCTTAAACGACGGTCTGTAACAAGTTCCTGTTTTATTTTTTCATAAGAAAATAACATTGTAGGATGTTTTTTTTCAAAAAATTCACCAATATTCACATAACTCATTCCGGTAGTTTCTCGTGTTAAATAGACTGCTACTTGTCTTGAAAGTGATATAGTCTGTGAACGTTGTGTACTTTTTAAATCTTTTAATGTTACATTATAGTAATCTGCGCAAACTTTAGCTATTTCATCAATAGTTATTTTCTTTTTGTTTTCTTCGCATTTAAGTGTTGACTTTGCAAACTCAAGAGTAATAGGTACATTACTTATGTTTGCATAAGCAGATACTTTATTGAATACACCTTCAAGTTCCCGTACATTATCACAGAAATTTTTTGCAATGTATTCGCAAACATCATCCGGAATTTCTATTCTTTCGTTTGAAGCAAGATTTTTTAATATAGCAACTCTTGTTTCAAAGTCAGGAGGTTGTAAATCAACTATAATTCCCATTTCAAATCTGGAACGCAGTCTGTCTGTGAGTGTAGGAATATCTTTAGGAAGACGATCCGAGGTTATAACAATTTGTTTATTCTTATTGTAGAGAGTATCAAAAGTGTGGAAAATTTCTTCCATTGTTCTTTCTTTAGATTCAACAAATTGAATATCATCAATAAGAAGAATATCAATATTTCTGTACTTTTGACGGAATTTTGACATTCGTTCCGTTGCATTACCGCCCATTCTCAGGTTGTTTATAAGTTCATTTACATATTCTTCTGTTTTTATGTATCTTATTTTCATTTTAGGGTAATGTGTAATAATATAATGCCCGATAGCCTGCATTAAGTGGGTTTTGCCTAATCCGGAACCGCCGTAAATAAATAAAGGATTAAATTTTTTGCAGGGATCTTTTGCAACCTCAAAGGCAACAGCATGTGCCATTTTGTTATTTTCACCAACTACAAAGTTTTCAAATTTATATTTAAGATTTAAGTTGGCTGCTGATTGCATTATTGCAAGATTGTCCATTGCACGTTCGCGTGTCTCTTTATCAAAATATTTTTTGTTAAGCTTTTCTGTTTGTTTTTTAAGTTCTTCTGATTTTTTTGAATCAACAATAATATCAAATTTTATATCTTTGCCTGTTACAGCTTTAAACGCATCAGTTATTTGTTTATAATGGTGTTTTTTTATTATCTGTACAGCAAAAGATGCACCTGTCAGAAATGTAATTTTATCATCCTCAAATCCTACAGGCTCAAGAGGCATTATCCAAGGGTAAGATGTTTCAGGAACTGTTTTCTTTAATTCCTCTTTTACACTATCCCAAATTTCGACTGCTTCATTAACTATTGTTCCCATATACTTTATGATACTAAAATCATAATTATCATGCAAAAGATTATTAACTTTTATATAGTTGAATTTATAGTAATATCGGATTATTTTTTATATTATAAAATAAATTACCTGATACCTTGAATTGTTCGGGATTTGCACTTACTACAAATTCCTCATTTCCCTCATCTTTTGATAAATTATTCAGTTCTTTTTCTATCAAATCTTGTTTTATAAATTCTGTAAAAAACATAGCTGGGTCTATAAAGATACTGCTATTAGCGAGTTTAGAAAGCATGCCTGTAAGGAAAGGATAATGCGTGCAGCCAAGAACTATTTTTTCTGGTTTGTTTACCATAAGTTTATCAAAGTATTTTTTTACAAGTTCTATACTTTCCTTATTTTCAAAACTCTTATTTTCAACAATTTCAACCCATCCGGGGCATGCTTGTGTATAAATTTTTATGTCCGGATTATACTTTTTTATTTCTTTTTCGTAAACACCTGATTTAACTGTTGCTGATGTTGCAAAAATGCCCATACTTTTTATATTTAATCCTGCAAGAATTTTTGCTGATGATTGGATAATTGGATATACTTGAAAGTCATAATTATTTTTTAACTCTTCGTATGCTACGGCAGAAGTTGTATTACAGGCAAGTACTGCTGCTTTTACATTTCTTGACTTGAAATAATTGAGAATTGTTTTTAGGTACTCGATAATTTCTTCTTTCGATTTTGAACCGTAAGGAACATTTTTTAAATCTCCGTAGTAAATGGTATTTTCTGCAGGCATAATTTGTTTAAATTTTGCAAATACAGATAAACCGCCAACTCCCGAGTCACAAAATCCAACGGGCAAATCTCTGTTATTTTTTTGAATTAATGTACTCAATTATACCCTCAGCTATTGATTTGGCTACTGTTTGTTTTCTCTTTTCTGTTACAAGTTGTGTACGTTCCGCATCATTAGAAATGAATCCCATTTCTACAAGTATAGCCGGAACTGTTGTATGATTTATAACATAAAATTTGGACTGGAACAATCCTCTGTCTTTTGTAGTTGGAATATTTTTTATAAGATGTTTGTGGACAACTTCTGCAAGTTCGTGACTATAGTCATGATACCAATGTGTTTCAATACCGTAAATATCATTTTTAACAGATGAATTTACATGAATGCTTACAAATATATCAGGCTTTTTGTTTTCACAGATGTCAACTCTGTCCTGTAGTGATGGACCGCTGTCATCACTTCTTGTCATATAAACCTTATAGCCTCTTTCTTGAAGAATTGCTTCAACCATTTTAGTTACGTCAAGAGTTATATCTTTTTCATTAATACCTGCTCTTATTGCGCCGTAATCTGTACCTCCGTGTCCGGCATCAAGTACTACAGAACCTTTTGGTTTTTTGTTTCTAAATATTGGTGCAGGGGTTGGAGAACTTACAACCAGTTTTACTGCTTTTCCGTCAGGACTTTCGTCAAACCTTATAACCTTGTCTCTTGATAAAGGGCAGGTCATTCTTATACCTATGTTAGACATTAAAGAAAGCTTGATGTCTTTTAATCCTGCCTGTGCCAGTGCGTTTTGAAATTCTTTTTCGTTATAACCTACGGCATTTAGAAAATATGCAGTAAAAGAATCCGGATTTCTCCTTATACCTACAATCACGGGTTTAGTAAAAGATAGAACAAATTCATTTGTGTAACGATCAATTTTTTTGTTGAAATATCCGTTTATATTTGTTTTTGTGTGTGAAATATACGCAGAATTAAGTTTATCGGTATTTATAATAAACAAAGACTGATTATCCGGTGAAAATATTGGTAAATATTTTGAGGTTTCATTTGTTGTAATTACAATACGGGCTTTATTAACCTCAAATTGTCCAACTTTAATTGTTTCACCCGTATTACCCAGTTTTATTTCTTTATTTCTTATAGAAGGTTCAACATATGTATTCGGCATGTCAATAACTAGTCTTGATGGATTTGACAAAAAAGCCGGTGCTTCAATCTCTGCGTGTCCGAGTCCCTGTATAAGAATTCCGTTATTCTGATATTTGACGAGTTTAAGATAATATCCTGTTTTAAGATTAGTATCAATAATTGTTTTTTTTACTGTGTCATAATTTATCCCGTCTGTATTTGCAAGAGTTGTATTTTGTATTGATGACTGGATTTCTTCAAGTACTTTTTTATCAGCATCCGGTGTTACTATTGGAATTGTATTTCTTTCTACTGTTTTAGAGTATATTTTCATGTATTCATAATAATCATTTTTTGATTTTCTAAAATCCCTGAATATTGTCCGAAAATAATTTCCGGTAATATTTAGTTTGCTTTCGTTATATTTGATTATAATATTTCCGTCAATCTGTGATACTTTAACATCAGATGGTGAGGCATTTTCTTCTAATGTAATAACAACTCTTACAACAGAAGGAGAAACAGTGTTTTGTGATAAGACAATTTCCATTATCGGACTTCTTTCAAACACATAGTTTTGTTTAGGTCCTGTAAGTATTGCATTATCTATATCAAAATAAACTCTATTAGGCTGTTTAAGAGTGCTTACTTTAATATCTCTTTCTCCGCCGTCAGGTGCTTTGGCTGATATAAAGATAAGTTTGTCCGAGTTATCAAAATGAATGGAATCAATTTTAAGCACGTCTTGTGCTTGTACTGCTCCTATTATATTAAAAATTAAACTTATTATAAGAAATAATACTGTTAAAATCAGTCTTTTCATTTTGCACCATAACAATTTTAGCAAAAATAATTTTTCAATGCCCTAATTTTACAAAAATTAATTAATCCCCCATCTTTGTCATTATAATTTTATAAAAATAATAAATCCATACTCCTAATGGAGACAGAATGTAAGAAAAGTTAAAGTGAAAAAAGAAAAAAGTGCCAGAAATAATAAATCAAACTATGATAACAGTATAAAAATATCTTTGAAAATAACGAAAAATATGATACAATAGACCTATATTCGGAGTGGAAAATGTTTAAATTAGGAATAATAGGTTATCCTTTAGGGCATTCTATATCTGCAGTAATACATGGTGCAGCAATGAAAAGTATTGATGTTGAAGGTGTTTATGATGTTCTTGAAACACCGCCCGAAGATTTGATATCAAGGATTAAGTTTTTAAAGACTCAGAATTACACTGGATTTAACGTTACCATTCCTCTTAAAGTTCCGGTTTCTTTGTTTTTGGATGAAATAGATGATTACGCTAATATTGCAGGTTGTGTTAATACGGTAAAAATTAATGCTGATAAAACATTATTTGGATACAACACCGATATTTACGGTTTTAAGATGGCAATCCCTCTTGAATGCAATCTCAAAAATAAAAATGCTTCAATTCTAGGTACAGGTGGTGCGGCACGTGCTGCAGCAGTCGGACTTGCGGAACTCGGTGTTTCTGAGATAGATATGTATACAAGGAATATAATTAATTCCAGCCAAACACTCAACTATCTGCGGGCACAGTTTCCAGATATAAAATTTAATGCGTATCAAATTCAG